>DLNC01000003.1:0-22851 GCA_002478265.1 Syntrophaceae bacterium UBA7520 | reverse complement strand
CCGGAGGTGGAAAGTTTCAAGGAAGGAATAAAATTGATTCAGGAACAGCTTTTGTGCTGCCTGAAAAAATACGGTGTGGAAAAAATTGAAAGCGCGGGGGCTGATTTTGACCCCAATTTTCATGAAGCAATGATGCATATGCACAGTGACGAGCACGAGGAAAATAAAGTGATTAATGAAATAGCTACGGGTTATTTGCTCAACGGCAGGTTATTGCGGCCGTCACAGGTGTGCGTCTGCAAAAAAACAAATAAAGAAAATGATACGAGCGGCAAAAATGCGGAAAATGGAGAATAAGGAGGTATAAAATGGGAAAAATTATCGGAATTGATCTGGGGACAACTAATTCCTGTGTGGCGATTATGGAAGGAGGCGATCCGGTTGTTATTGCCAACCAGGAAGGCAACCGCACAACTCCATCCATTGTGGCGATAACGGAGAATGGAGAGCGGCTAGTGGGGCAGGTAGCCAAGCGTCAGGCGGTAACTAATTCGGAAAATACGGTTTATGCCGTGAAACGTCTCATCGGCAGAAAATTTAATTCAAAGGAAGTACAGTACGACGTTAAAATCAGTCCTTATAAAATAACGGAAGCCCCAAATGGCGACGCGCAGGTGACGGTAAGGGGAAAGAATTATTCGCCCGCCGAAATATCGGCGATGATCCTTACCAAAATGAAACAGACGGCCGAAGATTATCTGGGCGAAAAAGTAACCGACGCGGTAATTACGGTTCCGGCTTATTTCAACGATTCGCAGAGGCAGGCGACCAAAGACGCCGGCCGCATCGCCGGTCTTAACGTGCTGCGCATCATCAATGAGCCGACGGCGGCGGCGCTGGCCTACGGCCTGGACAAGAAGAAAGATGAAAAAATCGCCGTGTTCGACCTGGGCGGCGGGACGTTCGATATCTCGATTTTGGAACTGGGCGACGGCGTGTTTGAAGTCAAGTCCACCAACGGCGACACGCATCTGGGCGGCGAAGATTTCGACCAGCGCGTGATGGATTATCTGGTCGCTGAATTCAAAAAAGACCAGGGTATCGATTTAAGAAACGACAAGATGGCTCTGCAGCGCCTGAAAGAAGCGGCGGAAAAAGCAAAGATGGAACTTTCCACCACGATGGAAACGGACATCAATCTGCCGTTTATCACCGCGGATGCTTCCGGCCCTAAGCACATGAATATAAAACTCACCAGAGCCAAGCTGGAATCCCTGGTGGAAGACCTAATTGAGAAAGTGGTCGGCCCATGCCAGACGGCGCTCAAGGACGCTAATTTGTCCGCCAGAGATATAGATGAAGTTATTCTGGTGGGCGGCATGACACGCATGCCCCGCGTTCAGCAGAAAGTGAAAGAGCTTTTCGGAAGAGAGCCGCACAAAGGCGTGAATCCGGATGAAGTCGTCGCTATTGGCGCGGCAATTCAGGGCGGCGTTCTGGCCGGAGATGTCAAAGACGTGCTGTTGCTGGATGTGACGCCTCTTTCCCTCGGCATTGAAACCCTGGGCGGTGTCATGACCAGACTCATCGAAAAGAACACGACGATTCCCACCAAGAAGAGCCAAATCTTTTCCACGGCGGCGGACAATCAGCCGGCGGTGAGCATTCATGTTCTGCAGGGAGAACGACAGATGGCCGCGGATAATAGAACGCTGGGTCGTTTTGAACTTGTGGGCATACCGCCCGCGCCGCGCGGCGTACCGCAGATTGAAGTGACTTTTGACATTGACGCTAATGGCATTGTGCATGTGAATGCGAAAGATCTGGGTACGGGCAAGGAGCAGAGCATCAAGATTACCGCTTCCAGCGGACTTTCCGAAGAAGAAATTCAGAAGCTGGTGCGCGAAGCGGAATTGCACGCGGAAGAAGACAAACGCCGCAAGGAACTGATTGAAGCCAGAAACCAGGCGGATTCCATGATTTACAGCGTGGAAAAAAATATCAAGGAATTCGGCGATAAAATAGACGCCGCCGAGAAAACCAAAATAGAAGAAGCGA
This sequence comes from Syntrophaceae bacterium UBA7520, assembly GCA_002478265.1. Classification (GTDB taxonomy): domain Bacteria; phylum Desulfobacterota; class Syntrophia; order Syntrophales; family Smithellaceae; genus UBA4810. Next base: position 20,853 of record DLNC01000003.1, on the reverse strand, counting down.
TAAACAAAACAAAGAAGGCGATGGAGGGCGATGACCTGCAGGCAATCAAAAAAGCGCAGGATGAATTAATGAACGCCTCTCATAAACTGGCGGAAGCCATGTATGCGAAAACCGCCGGTGGGCCGGGCGGACCATCCGCGGGGGCAGGCGCCAGGCAGGACGGCCCAGCGGGGGATGCGGCGGGCAAAAAGGATGACGACGTTGTCGACGCCGATTTTGAAGAAGTAAAGTAATCTCTGATTGTTACAAAGCCCGAAACAGCCTGGGCTGTTTCGGGCTTTTTTTGTCGACCGCCAATATAAAATGATATAAAATACCTCTCCAGTATGAATATGAAAAATATCTGCTCTGCCCCAAAAACAATCGTGTCAGTTTTTCTTGCTGCTTTGCTGCTTTTTATTATTTTATCTTCCGCCGATGCGCGCGAGAAAAGTGCGGGCACGGGAAGTGACGTGTCTTGTCCGGTCATTGCGCTGAAAAACAAGGATTTTTTCCCAGCGTTGCTCAAGGCAATTGATGAGGCGCGCGAAGAGATATTTATTTCCATGTTTTCTTTTCGGGCCGGCGTACATAAACGAAGCTATCCCGACCGCGTTCTCGCGCATCTGGGCCGCGCGGTCCAAAGAGGGGTCAAGGTAAAAGTTATTCTGGAGGATACCGGGAAAAAATCGGATGAGCTTACGTTGCAGAATCGTCAAACAAAAAAACTTCTTGAAGATCAGGGAATTTTTGTTTATGGGGATTCGCCGAAGAAGACAACTCATACCAAGCTGATCGTCATTGATCAACGGCTGGTTATTCTGGGCAGCCATAATCTGACGCAGTCAGCTCTTAAGTATAATAATGAAATATCGTTGCTGGTGGAAAATCACAAATTAGCCCGCGATATTCGTGAATATATGCTGGCTATTATCAAGGAGGCAAAATGAAAAATCGCAGAATTATTTTCCGCGTGATTATCCTTTTCCTTGTGCTTTTCCTTGCCTGTTGCGCCAGGCCGCAAGTAGTGGTTAAGGAGCCGGGCGCGCCCGCGACGGAAGAAGTAACTCCTCCGGGAAAACCTCCGGATAGTGAGCGTCCTCTTTTCGCGCCATTTGTCCGTGAAATTAACCGTTTTTCCATCGGTTGTGTTTTGCCTTTATCCGGGCCGCACGCCGAAGTGGGCGGCAAATCTTTGGAAGCGATTTTGTTAGCGGCGGGGATTTTTGAGGCAAGAAACAAATCTCCATGGAAAATCATCGCTCAGGATTCGCGCAGCACACCCCAGCAAACAAAGGCGGCCATAGAATATCTGGCGGAAAAGGAGAATGTCATCGCGATCATTGCCGTGGTCGGCGCGGCGGAAGCGCCGGATGCGGCGCGTGAAGCGGAGAGATTGCAGGTGCCGCTTATTTTGATCACTTCACGTGAAGGAGTTTCGCTGGCCAGCGAATATGTATTCCAGCATTTCCTGACCCCGTCCCAGCAGGTGCGGGCTATTGTTTCTTACGCGGTGAATAATATGAACAGCGCGATTTTTTCCGCTTTGTATCCCGCGGACGAATACGGCGAAGAAATGATGAAAATTTTTCGCGAAGAAGTGGCGCGCGTGGGAGGAAGGCTGGAAAAAATGGTGCCCTACGGCGTCAATAAAACTGATTTTACGGAAGAAATAAATAAGCTGACCGGCTATCAAATATCTTTAGCCCGAAAAACAACGAAAAAAACCGAGCCAAGGAAAAAAATCTCCCTGGACTTTGAAGCTCTTTTTATTCCCGACTCCTATCGCCGGGTGCAGATGATCAGCTCCCAGCTTGCTTTTTACGATGTGCGGGATATTAAGTTAATGGGCACCAGTCTTTGGAATTCGCCGTATTTGTTGAAAAGAGGCGCGGAATACCTGGAAGGAGCGGTTTTTGCCGACAGTTTTTTCCCCTATACTTTCTACCGGGAGGCGAATGACTTTGTGGATGTTTTTTACACAGCCTACGGCCGCGATCCGGAGAATATCGAAGCGCTCGCTTATGACACGGCGGGAATTGTTTGCAGTGCCATCGAAAAGAGAGATATCCGTACTAGACAGCAGTTAATTGCCTCTTTGGTGAACATGGATGCATATCACGGCGCGACGGGAACGACTTCTTTTGGTTATGATCGCGTCTCCCAAAAAACACCTTTTATTTTGAAAATAAAAAACGGCAAACTGGAACAGGTGAAATAAGGAAGGCCAAAGACTAAAGATTAGAGAAAAATGACAAATGACAAAGGCTGAACGCCAAAGGGTATATTGAAAATGTTTTTGCTGACTAATGATGACGGGATTTATGCCAAAGGATTGGGTTCTCTTTATGAAGAACTTTCCCGTGACGCGCGATGCCTGATTGTCGCTCCGGAAATAGAGCAGAGCGCCGTGGGACACGCGGTAACCATTTTTCGTCCGCTCATGGTGCGCCGCGCGACGAAAAACAATAATTTTTTGGGTTACGCTGTATATGGCACGCCGGCGGATTGCGTAAAAATAGGAGTGAAAGAGCTGGCGCAAGAGCCGGTTGATTTAGTCGTTTCCGGCATCAACCGCGGCTCAAATGCCGGGATCAACGTGATTTATTCCGGCACTGTTTCCGCCGCCACCGAAGCGGCGATTATGGGCATTCCTTCCCTGGCGGTTTCGCTTGATACGCATAAAGAGGCGGATTTTACGTACGCGGCAAAAATCGCCCGCAGAATGGCCTGGCTGATTTTGAGCAACCCTTATCTGCGCGGCAGCGCCATCAACGTGAATGTTCCCTGCCTGCCCGAGAAGGAAATAAAAGGTGTGGTTGTGGTGAAGCAAGGCAGGGGAAACGTTATGGAATCTTTTGAAAAACGCGTGGATCCCAGAGAAAACACTTACTACTGGGTTTCCGGGCAGTACAAATCAGGCGCGGATCAGGCGGACACTGATGTTCAGGCACTGGCCGCGGGTTATGTAACTGTCACACCGATACAGTATGATTTAACAAGATATGATTTGCTGGACTCTCTTCAGCAGGCGGTAAAGAGAGAAGGCCTGTAATATTATTTTTGATTAAAACTCAGCGTGTCAGCAATACGGGAACCGGACTTTTTCGAATAATCTGCGAGGTTGTGCTCCCCATGAGCAGCGCGCGCAGACGGTTATGGCCGAACGCCCCCATCGCCAATAATTCTACCGCGCCCTCTTTTAGGTATTTTGTTATTTCCTCCGCTTCTTTCCCCTGCATGATTATCACATCGGCGTCAATAGTCTGGTCTTCCAGCATGCTTTCCACTTCGCCCGAAAGCGCGGCGGTTTTTTTCTCGTCCGCGGATATAATAATCGCCGTTAACGGCCAGGCGGTTTTATCAGCGAGGCGCAGAGAAAAACAAAGAGCTTTTTTTGCCGGTTCGCTGCCGTCAAACGCGACAGCCATGCTTTCTATTTCGAGGTAATTTTCGGGTGTAACCATGACCGGTTTGCCGGAATTTCGGACAACCGCTTCGGCTACCGAGCCCAGCAATCCGCCTTCGCGGAGATGAAAATGTTCGCCTTTTTTGGCCATGATGATCAAATCGGCTTCTTGGCCTTCCTCAATAATGGCCGGGCCTATTTTCCCGATGGTTTTTTTTGTCTGAGCGTTGAGTCCCGCCTGGCGGCAGCGCTGCTGAAAATCCTTTAAAATAAAATCAGCTTTTTCGTTAAGGGAAGTCTCGATTGCTTCAAAGAATCCGTCGTAAGGGGGCATGCCTACGGAACCGGAAATATCCGTCAGCATGGGTCCCTGAATCAGATTGGCATCCAGAACATAAAGACCGGTTATCGCCGCGCCGAGTTTTTTGGCGATATAAATTCCGTAGTCCAGCGCCTTGAAGCTGTTGGCGGATCCATCGACAGGGATAAGGATTTCACCGATCATTTTTTCCTTCTCCTGAGCGTATTTTATTTGTTGTTTTTGTCAAAATTAGCCAGATCTTTAAGCAGGCCGGCGATATCCTTTTCTTCCCAGGCGTTTTCGCCGTTTTCCTTTTCCGTCTCTTCCGTCGCACCGGTTTCGTCAGCAGCGCAATAAAATTTTCCCACGAGATTGCCGTTTTTATAGGTTGCCTGTTCTTTAATCTGGCCGTTTTTCAGGTAAGCAATATATTCTCCATGTCGCTTGTCATTCAAAAAACAGCCTTTTTCTCTAATCTGGCCGCCTTTGTAGAAGCTGATGTATTCGCCGTCAAATTTTCCGTCTTTGAAATTTTCCTCTTCTTTTAGCTCGCCCGTTTTATAATAGCGGCGGTAGCGGCCGTGCAGTTTTCCGGCTTTGTAGTTTTCCTCTTCCCTGACATGGCCATTTTCGTAATAGCAAATGTAGGGTCCTTCCATTTTGTCGTTTTCAAAACGCACCTGTTCTCTTATCTGGCCGTTGGCGTAGTAATTAACCGCGTCGCCATGCTTTTTACCGCGTACAAAGTGCAGGTGGGCCATAATCTGCCCGCTGTTATAATAAGAAATATATTCCCCGTGCAACTTGCCTTCCAGCAGATATTTTTTTTCCTTAATATGTCCGCCGGGGGAATAAGTTATTTTTTCTTGCGGCTGCGCGTTTAATTTACTCATATGTTTTAATGCAGTAAAGACGTCAATATCAGTTATTATTTGTTTTTAAGGCATAAAATACAATGTTTCTTTTTGTTGTTGTTTATAATTTTTTTCCGCCACTAATATTTATTGCTAGGGAGTCATTCAATTTAGCGTTTTTTTAAACAATCCCCGATGATATTGCAATATAAAACAAGCGTCCGATTTGCTTCATTTATTTATTAAAAAAGAGCTATTATCGTTTGACAGAATGCCATTATTTCTTATAATAGCACATCATTTTATAAAAGGCTTATTTAATGTTAATTTCCAACTTCGACATAAGCAAGGTGGCCATCATCGGGCCCGGCCGTCTCGGAACTTCTTTTGCCTACAAGCTCGGGCGCGATAAAAAACGTGTTACCATGTACTATCATGATGCGGAAGTCTGCAAGGCGATTAACAGAGATCATTTAAATCCGCTGCATCTCACCAAGGATCTCGCCGATCGCCTGGGCGGTATGGAGAACGTGCCGTTGTTGTCGCCCAGCGTTGTCGCCACCAATGACCTAGAATATGTCGTCGAAAACAATGATTTCATCATTCTCACCGTAACGATGAACCGTCTGACGGAACTGCTCAATTACATGAAGCCGCTGATCGAAAAGAAGGCCGGATACACCTGTCTGATTTCTCCCATCAAAGGCCTGATCTCCGACGAAATACACAAAGATCTCGTTACGCCTTCACAGATGATCAATTACAATTTATCCAAAATAAAACATAAGTACGAAATCGTCTGTATCGGCGGCCCCTTTTTTGACGTTGACCTGGCGCTGGGCAATCCGATTTGCCTTACCGTGGCCGGCAAGAAAAAAATCGCCAATATGGTGAGGGAGTATTTTCTGAAATTTAACAGGCGGGAACTGAACACCTATTATAATTTCGATATTGTGGGAGTGGAAGCGTGCGGCGCGCTGAAAAATATCGTCGCCAACATCAAAGGCGTGGCGGATTGTCTGGATTTGGGCAGTTCCATGCCGGGAACGCTTTTCGCGCGCGCCGGCGTGGAAATCCGTTCGCTTTCCCGAATTCTCGGCGGGCATTTTCAGGCGTTTCACAGCCAGGCGGGTGTGGGCGACTTGTATGTGACCATCTCATCAATTGCCAGCAAGAATTACCGCTACGGCAGATATTTTTACGAGCTTTACTCAGGCAATCCTATTGAAACAAACTTGCGTGTCCTGGAGAGAATTGACGGCATGCCGGAAGGTCCCAATACAATAAGAAATGTGCATAAATACCTGGAAAAGAAAAATATGTATAGCCCGCTGTTCACCTGCGCTTACAAGCTCTTTAACGAAGCTGGTCAAAAAAGCAAAATAAAAGATATGATCATTCACGCCTGTCAGTATGACAAACGGACCAAGGAATACATCGGGCCTCTTTCGCGGTTTATGTACCGCATACTTCCCAATTATTGGTACCGCCGCGATAAAGAAATTTTCCTGTAAGAGAAATTAAAAATGGAAAAAATCAAACTGGGAATAAGCGCCTGTCTGCTGGGCGAAAATGTTCGGTATGACGGCGGGCATAAGCTGGACAGGTTCCTCAAAGAAACGCTGGGACAGTATGTGGAGTATCTGGCCGTGTGTCCGGAAGTTGAGTGCGGCCTGGGCATCCCCCGCGAATCCATGCATCTGGAAGGAGAACCCGGCAAAGAGCGTCTGCTGACCACCCGAACCAGAGTGGACATGACCAGGCGCATGGTAAACTGGGCGCAAAAGCGCGTCCGTGAACTGGAAAAAGAAGACCTCTGCGGCTTTATTTTTAAAAGTGATTCCCCCTCGAGCGGCATGGAAAGGGTGAAAATTTACAATGAAAATAAGATGCCCGTGAAACAGGGCGTCGGAATTTTCGCCCGTATATTTATGGAGCGTTTTCCGCTGTTGCCGGCGGAAGACGAAGGACGGCTTCACGATCCTGAATTGCGGGAAAATTTTATTGAAAGAATATTTGTTCTCAAGAGGTGGCGAGAATCTCTGCGGCAAAATAAAAGCAGAAAGGCCCTGGTTGATTTTCACGCCGCGCAAAAATTTTTGATTTTGGCGCACAGCCCCAAATATTATCAGCTCATGGGACAGCTTGTTGCCGGGCAGAAAAGCATGTCTGTGCCGGAAATGCGCGCGAAGTATCAAGAGTTGTTGCTGGAGGCCATGTCTTCGAAAGCTACGCCCAAAAAGCACGCGAATGTCCTGCAGCACATGATGGGATATTTTAAAAAACAGCTTTCCACCGATGAAAAAAAGGAGCTCATGGATATAATTGAAAAATACCAGAAGGGTTATGTGCCGCTTGTTGTTCCTGTTTCTTTGATTGGTCATTATGTCCGCAAATACAATGAGCCTTATCTTAAGGCTCAGACATATTTAAACCCGCACCCTTTTGAGCTCAAGCTGCGCAATCATGTTTAGGGTCATTTTTCCGCTAAATAATTGGTCTTGACAATTATTTATTTGCTGTGCTACGAAATCTGCCATCAAGAATAATTTGAGAAAACAATGTCGGCAAATTATTTAAATAACTGGTGGTGGCAGATAGAAAATATCTGCCCATAAGCTCGGACAAAAAGTGAGTATGGGCGGGGAGGTTCCTTCCCATGACTCCGGAAAATAAAATCAAATGCCATGGGAAAATAATCCATGGCATTTTTTTTGGCAGCATTTTTCAAATAATTTTGGAAGGAGAGAACATATGGATCAGGTTAAAGTATTGTTAGATGATAGCGAGATACCCAAGCAGTGGTATAATATCGTCGCGGATATGCCCACCCCGATGAGGCCGCCTCTGCATCCGGGGACAGGACAGCCGATTACCCCCAATGATATGTCGGCCATTTTTCCCATGAATATCATTGAACAGGAAGCATCCAGCCAGCGCTGGATCGATATTCCCGAAGAAGTTTTGCGAAAATATCTGTTGTGGCGCCCCTCTCCTCTGTATCGCGCGCTCAACTTCGAAAAGCTTCTGAATTGCCCGGTGAAGATTTATTATAAGCACGAAGGTGTGAGTCCCGCCGGTTCGCACAAACCCAACGCGGCAATCCCGATGGCTTATTACAATAAAGTTGCCGGAACAAAGCGCATCACCACCGAAACCGGCGCTGGCCAGTGGGGCAGCGCTCTTTCCATGGCCTGTCAAATGTTCGGACTTCCCTGCCGGGTATACATGGTGAAAATCAGTTATGAACAAAAGCCATATCGGCGGCTGATGATGAATACCTGGGGCGCCGAATGCATACCTTCTCCCAGCAATCTGACGCAGGCCGGCCGCAATGTTTTGGCCGAGCATCCTGATTCTCCCGGCAGCCTGGGTATTGCCATCAGTGAAGCTATTGAAGACGCCGTCACCACGCCCAACACCAAGTACGCGCTGGGCAGCGTGCTCAATCACGTGCTCCTTTACCAGTCGATCATAGGCCTGGAAGCCCAGAAGCAGCTTAAAAAAATAGGGGTTTATCCAGACGTAGTCATGGGTTGCTGCGGTGGCGGCAGCAATTTTGCCGGTGTCGCCATGCCTTTTGTCTGTGATAAAATCAACGGTAAAAAAGTGAAAGTAGTTGGCGCCGAGCCTTCTTCTTGCCCCACCATGACGAAGGGGCCCTTCGCTTATGACTTCGGAGATCTGGCCAAATCAACGCCGCTTTTGCCGATGTACACGCTGGGACATGATTACATTCCCGCGCCGATTCATGCGGGCGGATTGCGTTATCATGGCATGGCGCCGATCGTCAGTCATCTGGTAAAGGAAAAAATTATCGAAGCCAGAGCTTATGACCAGCTCAAGACTTTTGACGCCGGTGTTAAATGGGCGCGTTCGGAAGGTTTTATTCCGGCCCCGGAAACAAATCATGTGCTGGCGGCCGTTGTTGACGAAGCTATGCGCGCCAAGGAAGAAGGCAAGGAAAAAGTTATTCTCTTTAACTGGAGCGGACATGGCCTGGTGGATCTGGCCGCGTATGACGCTTATCTGTCCGGAAAACTTCAGGCATATGAGCTGCCGGATGAAGAGATACAAAAGGCTCTTTTAGCCATTAAGGATTTCCCGAAGCCTTAAGCATTGACCGTGAATCATCAAAAAGCCGTCAGGAAAACAAAGTTCTTGACGGCTTTTCTTTTTTTCGCCAAGCTTTTTCCTCATGAAGACCGAGCATGATAAAAAAATGATCCGTTGCCCGAAGCTGGGTGACGAAATGACTTTTTCCTATTGCCTGCGGGAAGCAGGCGATTTGCCATGCGCGAGGATTGCTGCCTGTTGGGATGCGGCTTTTGACGTAATAGATGTTCTCAGGCGCGCGTTAACGTCTGCTCAATGGAGCCGTTTTGCCGGCGCGGAGCCAAAGGAGAAAGTTTTGACATTAGTTGAGCTTATTGAACAGGCCAAGAGGCAAAAATGAAAACCATGGATTTATTCGGTATGAATACCGGCGGCGATGCCCGGGAAAAAGCGCCGTTGGCGGAAAGAATGAGGCCGCAAAAGCTTTCTGAATATGTCGGCCAGCCGCATCTGACGGGCGAAGGATGCCTGCTGAGGCGAGCGCTGGAAGAAGATAGGTTGTTTTCCATGATTTTCTGGGGTCCGCCCGGTTCGGGAAAAACGACTCTGGCCAGGGTTCTGGCCGCGGAGACCAGATCGAAATTTGTCAGTTTCTCGGCGGTGCTTTCCGGCGTGAAAGAAATCCGTACGGTCATCGAGGAGGCAAAGCAGCTGCAGGATGAAAAAAACAGGAAGCTGATCCTCTTTGTCGACGAAATTCACCGCTTCAACAAAACGCAGCAGGACGCTTTTCTGCCGCACGTGGAAAGCGGCCTCATCACGTTAATCGGCGCGACCACGGAGAATCCTTCTTTTGAAGTTATTGCCCCGCTTTTGTCCCGCGCGCGGGTATTGGTTTTAAAGCCGTTTTCCGAGGAAGAACTTATGACGATGGTCGAGCGGGCCCTTAACGACGAGAAAAAAGGATTGGGAAAATATGCGGTAAAGATGCATGAAAAGACCATTCGCTATCTTGTTCGTCTTGCCGATGGAGACGCACGCAGCGCCTTGAATAATCTGGAGGCGGTTGTTTCAATGGTGCAGAATCTTCCCGCGGAAAAAAGAAACATCACACAGGATTTCGTCCGTGAAGCGTTGCAGAAGAAGGCTCTGTTATATGACAAGAATGGAGAGGAACATTACAATCTAATTTCCGCTTTTCATAAAAGTCTGCGCGGCAGCGATCCCGATGCCGCCCTGTATTGGCTGGCCAGGATGCTTACCGCCGGTGAGGATCCTTTGTATATCGCCCGCCGCATGATCCGCTTTGCCTCGGAAGATGTGGGCATGGCCGACCCGCAGGCGCTGGTCGTTTGCATGGCAGCGCAGCAGGCCTATCACTTTATTGGCTTGCCGGAGGGAGAATTGGCTTTGGCGCAGGCGGCTGTTTATCTGGCCACCGCTCCGAAGAGCAACGCGCTCTATGCCGGATTAGGGTTGGTGAAGGATGAGATAAAACAGACAGGATACCTCCCTGTACCTTTGCATATACGCAACGCGCCCACGCAATTAATGAAAGAACTCGATTACGGCAAAGATTATAAATACGCGCATGATTATGAAGACGCTTATACCGCGCAGGAATACCTGCCGGAAAAAATCAGCCAAAAATCATTTTACCGTCCCAAAGGCATGGGTTTTGAAGAGACAATAAAAAAGAGAATGGATGCTTGGGAAAGAGCAAAAAAAAGTGGCGGCAGATAATATCTATTGGTTTTTGCGCAAAAGGAAAGGGAGGCTCTTTTGGAGCCTCCCTAGGAGTGAAGAGAGAAGGCTTAATGCCCTCAGGTTAATCTGCTGTCGGCTAGTTATGCCCGTTATTTTAGTCGACAATTATTAACAATTTACTTTATGTTAAGCATGTATCGTGCCGAATCGGCATCTCTTAACGTAAGCTATCGAAATCACGTATAAATATTTTTTTGATTACATTTTTGCGTTAATTTTTTTACCAGCATACACGGCAAGAATTGTCGAAAACAAAAAGGTATTTTGTCAAAATATACAATTAATACAACATCTTGCAAGTTTATTGATCTTGAAGGCTCGTTTTCGACAAAAATGTCGAGTTTTTCGGCATTAAAAGTTGACTTTTCCGGTCAATAGCTTAAGATTGCCGTCAAAATAAAAAAATTAGGATAACAATGCGGTTTTTTAGAAGAAAAGACTTGGTCGCGGAAAGGCAAGGCCGGCTTGGTCAGAAAGATAAATTTCTGCAGCCCTTAGCGGTGGGCATAGTCAGCGCCATCTTGGTCACTTTGATCTTAATCATGGGTTTGCTTGATATTCGCCGCAGTGAGGCAAACCTGGTGGGTTTTCTCGAGGATCAGGCCTTAGGTACGATAAGCGTTTTGCAGAAGTTAACGGAAGAAAACTTAAGAAGTATTGTTTCGCCTGCCGAAAAGAGTCCATCCGGATCAGCCCCGGTAACCAGGGAAGAAGCGGCATATTCCAAAAGGTGGGTTATTGAGGCAATAACGGAGTTAGGACGCAGAGTCGATGAACAATGGAGAAAGGATAAAGTCGATGACGCTTATCTAAAGCATTTTGCCGCGGAAAACAACTTATGGTACGTGGCTGTTTTGGATCGATACGGCAATATAGTTTATCAGAGCTCTCCTTTGCGTACGGATTTGCTTGACCGCAGAGAGCTGTTTTGGGAAGGGCGCCGTTTAAGTACGTTGGAGATATTGGAAAAAATCCGGGCGAAGTACGGAATCGGATTTGTCGCCCTGCGCCGGAAAGACGGCAGCGGCATGGTCGTTATAAACCTGGATAAAGAAGGCTTGATTTACTGGAGCCTGAAGGTGGCTGTGGAGAAAGGGATGCGGCAAATCGGTGAAGGCCACGGTATTTTTTATGTGCAGATTATCGACGATCAGAAGAAACTGCTCAGCAGTGTCGGCAGGCCGACGCACGATTTAAAAAGCACTGATTTCAATTACAAAGATATTCTCGCCGGCAAGATTAAAATAGCCAGCAGAAAAGTAGACGCTGGGGGGCGCAAAGTTTTGGATCTGGCGGCTCCTCTATTTCTGGATAAATCGGTGGTGGGTATAGTGCGGATGGGTCTTGACCGCGGTTCCATGGATAAAATCATCGCGGAAAGCAAGCAAAATATTTTTATTTTCATGATTTTTATCGCGATTATCGCCCTGCTTTCGATGTGGCTTCTTTATTACGATCAAAACCGCCATTTTTCCGGTATCATTGAAATGGAACGGCGACTGGAAAAAGCGGAAAGGCTGTCTTCGCTGGGGCAGTTGGCGGCGGGCGTCGCTCATGAAATCCGCAACCCGTTAAACGCGATCAGCATGGCCGCGCAGCGGCTGAAAAGGGATTTTGAACCAAGCGCACCGGACAAAACCGATGACTTTCATAATTTATCCGGTGTTATTAAAGACGAGATAAAGCGCCTCAACGGCATCATTGAAGAATTTTTGTCTTTTTCCAAGAGCCGCCGGCTGGAGTTGCGCGACTTTTCCGTAACGGAGATTCTGCAGAAGATAGTCAGTCTCATAAGCGAAGAGGCGCAGTCGCGCGGCATTACAATTGAAACCAAATGGCAGCAGTCGCCGGCGGTCATACCGGTGGATATTAACAAGATTCAGCAGGCGTTTCTCAATCTGATTAAGAATGCCATGGAATCAATACCTGCGCAGGGCAAAATTTTCATCACGGTGGATAAAGAAGGAAAAAATTTCATTGTGGTCAGAATTTCGGACACGGGTTGCGGCATGACTGTGGAAGAAATCGAAAGAATATTCAACCCTGAATACACGACCAAGGAAAAAGGGGTGGGGCTGGGCATACCGCTGGCCAGTGAGATTATCCGGGGCCACGGCGGAGATATTCGCGTAATCAGCCGTAAGGGCGAAGGCACGACCTTTGAGGTGCTTCTGCCGCGGGAAAGATTAAATGACCGCCCGCTGAAGGATAAGGGGTAGCGCCATGCAGAAACTGAATATATTGATTGTTGAGGACGGTCAGTCTCAGCGCGAAATGCTGCGGGATTTTTTGCTCGCGGAAGATCATCATGTGGCGGAAGCGGAAAACGGCAAAAAAGCCATCAAGACGGTGATGAGCGCTCACTTTGATCTGGTGTTGCTCGATTATAAAATGCCGGGTATGGATGGACTGGAAGTGCTCAAGGAGATAAAGCGCATTAACCCGGAAATAGACGTGGTGATTATCACCGCCTACGGCACGGTTGAAACGGCGGTAGAAGCCATAAAGGTGGGCGCGTTGGACTATATTACCAAACCGGTGGAACTCGATGAGCTTTTGCTTCTGGTCAACCGGGTGGCGGAGCGTCGTCAGCTGATCAAGGAAAATGAACTTCTAAGGGAAGAGCTGGGGAAAAAAGGAATTACCGCCGACAAAATTATTTATCAGAGTCCGCGCATGGCGGAAATAATCAACATGGCGGGGCGTGTGGCAGCCAGCAGGGCATCGGTTTTGATTCAGGGTGAAAGCGGCACGGGCAAAGAGCTTTTGGCGCGGCTGATTCACCAGCTCAGTCCCCGGTCGAACAAACCGATTATCATTGTCAATTGTGTCGCGCTGCACGAAAATTTACTCGAGAGCGAATTGTTCGGTCATGAAAAAGGAGCGTTCACCGGCGCGACAGCAAGGCGCATCGGCCGTTTTGAAGAAGCGGATGGCGGCACGTTATTTCTTGATGAAATAGGCGAACTGACCCCGGCGGTGCAGGTTAAGCTTTTGCGCTTCTTACAGGAGCGTGAATTTCAGCGCTTGGGCAGCAATCAGGATATCAGCGTAGATGTGCGGGTAATCAGCGCGACCAACCGTGATTTGGAGGAGCAGGTTAAAGAAGGAACTTTTCGTGAAGACCTTTTCTACCGGCTCAAGGTTGTCACCATGTCTCTGCCGCCCCTGCGGGAAAGAAAGGAAGATTTACCGGTATTAATCGATCATTTTATTCAGAAATACGCGCAGGAAAACAAAAGGAACATTAAAGGTCTGACCGCTGAGGCGCGCGATCTGCTACTGAAATACAATTATCCCGGAAACGTTCGCGAACTGGTCAATATTATGGAACGGGCGGTGGTGATCGCGCGTGACGAGTACATCACTACCGCTGACCTTCCTTTTAAGCCGTCATCGCCTTATGTGGACGCGAGCAAAAAGGCCCCCGGTTATCTGAGGGATTCCCTGGAAGAATTGGAAAAAAAACTGATTGCCGAAGCCATGGAAAAAGCCGCCGATAATCAGTCCAAGGCGGCGGAAATTCTGGGTATGTCCGAACGCATGCTTCGTTACAAACTTAAAAAATACGCCTGGAAAACCCAGTCATAAACCACGACTAACTCATTTTTTTCTTCATGGAGGAGAGAATAGAGTAGTGTTTTCTTTCCTCATCGATAATCTGTTCGATAGTGCCGTGTTGCGCCGCGGGAACCAGCTTTTTGATTTCGTGATAATACAAAATTGAATCCAATTCGCGGCGGATGGCAAAGTCAAAAGCCGCCGCCGTGTCGGTTACTTTGGAAAGCTCCCTGTCCATCGCTTCCTTGGTGAAGATTATATTGTTATCCACGTATGAGCGCAGATAGGCGTTATATTCACCTTTGTAGCTTTCCACCGGTGTGTCCTTCTCAATTTTCGCGAAGATTTCTTCAAAAATTTTTTTGTGTTTCACTTCCTCTTGCGCCAGGTGCGCAAAGAGCTCCTTGGCTTCCTGTTGTTTGGCAATCTGCTCGGCAAATTTATAAAAGTTTACGCCGTTTTCTTCAATTCTGATGGCGACTTCCACGATATCGCTTGCTGCAAAAACTCCCATATTCAAGGCCTCCCTGTAATTCAAATGGTTTTCTAGTTGGGAATTGAACATATTTTTTAAACTAATGCAATAACTTTGGTTTTGGCGCAGAACCGGTGACTGCCAGCGGCCGGGCAAGGCTGGAAATGATGAGTTCGCTATTTTTCTTTTACCCTGATGATAACCCGCAGGGCGGGCGGTTTTCCATCGGGAAGATAAACACCAGCCGGCAGCGCAACTTTTGCGTCAAGCGTCGCGGTGGCTGTTATTTTTTGTAAATCTATCGGTTCTGTTTGCAGTCTGATATTGTCCGGATTAAGGCGGGAGTCGTAGAGCACCCTGATTTTATAAGGAGATATGGTTATCCTCTGCAGGCTGAGATTTTTCGGCAGAGCATTTTGCGTGGTAACCTGAACCGGAAAGGATCCGGCGATAAGGCGCGATGCGTAAATGTAGGTCTTGGCGGGTTTTATTTCCGTCACGCTGAGATTGGAGGGCGCGTTGACCATGTCCTTCGAAAGGATAAATTCCTGCTTTGTTGCGGAAACGGAAGACAAATCGAGAGACAATTTCAGCGAACGTTCATCAAGCAAATAAAAAGCCTGTTGTGGTCCCTGAAGGATCACTTTTGCTTCGGTCAGGCGCGGCTCTTCGATGCGCCAGCTCGACGGAACATTCCGATATTCTATCGGGACGATAAAATTCCTCCTGACTATTTCTCTCTGGTAGCCGAAAGCAAACCATAAGATGCAGGCCAGAACCAGCGCGATAATTTTTTCCCTGGAGTTTTCCTTGAACCAGGCAACGGCCGGATGGCTTTTCTTGCGTGGAGCGTTGCGCATGTAGAACCGTTCCAATTCTTTATGCAGCGCCGCGGCGTTATTTATCCTGGTAAGCAGTCCCTGATAGGCAAGCGATATTGTTCCTGTTTCTTCCGAGACGACAACGCACATCGCGTCGGAGCGCTCCGCCAGTCCCAGCGCCGCGGTATGGCGCAGTCCGATGTTTCCGTATTTTGCGGTATTCGTGGACAAGGGAAGATGACATCCGAACATTGTCACCCGATCTCCTTTAATGACAACCGCTCCGTCATGGCCGTCCGAATGCGGATCAAAAATACTCTCCAGCAGAGCCTCGCTGGCCAGTCCATCCAGTTTTGTTCCGCCGTTCAGGTGACGGTCCAGATGGGTATCGCCCTGCAGGACAATTAAGGCGCCGATGTTTTTTTTCGCCAGTTCGACCGCGGCATGAGTGATTATTTCCGAAGTTTTTTCCAGATCGGAAAGCGGGCGCGCTTTTTTCCGGAGATTCCCCAGCAGAGCCAGTCTTTCAAAAAACGAACGCAGGTCTTCCTGAAAGATGACGACCAGCACGAAAAGCACGATAGCGAAGAAAGACTGCAGCACAATCGTGGTTAGATAAAGCTGCAGAAAGCGGGCGGCGATGTAGACGGCCCCCAAGAGGATAATGCCCAGTAATACAAAGCGCGAAGCCCGGGTTTTGAACCAGGTAAAAAAGGCGAAAATCATAAAGGCGATGATGGCGATATCGAGTATATCCTGCATGCGGATATTTTTTATGGCGGATAATACGGGATTGATCAGATCCATGCCCCGGTCCTTCTGGAAAGTTTTTAAACATATACAGAAAAAAGTTTTCACCTGTCAAGCAGGATTGCAAAAATGTCCGGTAATTTGAGGAAATTGGCCGCGGGGCCGTTTTTGTTTGACACCGAAGGCCATTTGACGGTACGCTTGCCGCGAGCATCAAATAATCAAAAAGAGAAAGAGAGGATATGAAAAATGGATGAAAGAACCATGAGAAACATGAAAGATAATGTCAAAAAAATACCGACGCCCATACTGATTGCGGCTATCGTGTTTTTGTTTGTTTTGTTTGCCAAGCCCTGGGTTCAGGTGGGGCCAGGGCAAAGGGGAGTGGTGCTCAATTTCGGCGCCGTGCAGGAAAAAGTTTTGGGAGAGGGGCTGCATTTCCGCATGCCGATTGTGCAGGAAATTGTTATTATGGATGTAAAGGTGCAGAAGGTGGTTACGGACACCGTAGCGGCGTCCGCCGATCTGCAGGATGTCACGTCTTCCATCGCGCTTAATTATCACCTTGTTCCGGATAAGGCCAATATTGTTTACCAGACTATCGGCGCGCTCTATAAAGAACGCATTATTGACCCCGCGATCCTTGAAGTGGTCAAAGCCGTGTCGGCAAGATATTCCGCCGAGGAACTTATTACCAAAAGGCCGCAGGTCAGCGAGGCGATGAGAATGTCGCTGACCGAGAGATTAAAAGATTACAACATCGCGGTGGATGCTTTTGCCATTGTCGCGTTCAGCTTTTCCAAAGTGTTCGCCGAAGCCATCGAAGCAAAACAAACAGCAGAGCAGCTTGCCCTGAAGGCGCGTCGCGACCTGGAAAGGGTTAAAATAGAAGCGGATCAGAAAGTAACGGCCGCCCGGGCGGAAGCCGAGGCGCTGAGGTTGCAGCGAGCAAATATTTCCGCTGATTTGATTGAATTGCGTCGAATTGAAGCAAATCTCAAAGCCATCGAAAAATGGGACGGAATACTGCCGCAGGTTGTTGGCACGGGCGGCGTGCCGCTTATCGGCTTGGGAGAAATAAAAAAGAAATAAAATTAATTACTTCTTTGGGGCATGAATCAAGCGTTTATGTAAGGATATTATAACCGGCAGCTAAAGATTCATGCCCCGAAAAAAATCCTTGACATATTTTTCTGTTAATATATTGAGGAAACCACAAGCACATTAAAGATATTCAAAAAATAGTTTCACCTTAGAACATCGACTTACAGAGATTCACAAAAGCAGTAAAGTTTTTTAGCGGTTGGCAGTTTGGAAGTTGTTTTTTTAGTGGCTGGTTAATTTAGTTGCAGAAAAACAGATTTTAAGGGGGTGTTTTGTATGAAGCAGTGTTTCTATTTTGCCTTGTTTATTTGCTTTATTCTTTCCCTTCTCGCCTTTCCATGTGATGGATTTTCTCAAAAAACCGCAGAGCCAAGAAGCATAGAACCAAGAATAATCGGCAAATATCCTGAAAATTATAAAATTGGCACAAGGACATGGTGTGTTAATCTACACACCGGCGAAAAAGTGCCGTGCTCTTTTAAGGTAAAAATTTCGAAAGCTCATGATGAGGAGAATTGCACCGGCGGCGCCAATGCTCCCTGTGGTCATGTTGATAGATATCATATAGAAAAACGTTCTGAGATCTTACAGAAAAATGATCCGGATAACAGCGAAATTAACACAGAGACGGTGCGCATTTTAGGCGGTTTGACTGATGCTTGGGAATCAACACCAAAAACGGAATTGAAAAAAAGAAGCTCGCTTATATATATGATTTCTATTATCATTCCGGTGAAATATCAGGAAAGATTACACTCAAAGTTACCGCAATAAATGAAGATCCGAACAGCTTTTGGAGATTCGTATCGCCGTGTGAATCGGCAACGGAATGTTCAACTTTTCAGGATGTAAATGTGGAACACTGCGGCGGCAAATACGCCTGTCAGCGGTTTTCGGAATTGCCCCAGCCGCTCCCGCCCACAGGAGAATATGGCTACTGGGCGGACGGCTATGTGCGCTGCGGCATGAGCAGTAAATGTACGGATATTCCCGACAACATTGATCCGGTCAATTGGATGCTCTATGACCGGCCATACAATTGGCCGATGCATCCGACCGTCCACTGGGGCATATGGGACTTTAATTTTGAATTAATAAGGCTTGCCAAAAAATGGTATGAAGTGCTTGGTCGGCCACTGGTTATCAATGATATTAGCCTGCCAAAAGGTGGTCTTTTGGATTGTGAGATGCCCTGGAAAACACCGCATAAATCCCATAGAAAGGGCATCGAAGCCGATATTTTGGGTATCAGTGTGATTAGTGTCGGGCGACCAACAGGGCCAACAGATAAACAGTGGGAAAAAATTTACATAAAGTATAAATTGCTTGAAAGGTTAGGTCTAATGTATCAGGAAGGGGATTATAATCATCTTAGATTTACAGGTGGTATTAATATAAGCACACAATACTAAATTATAATAAATTATCGTAGGAGGGAGGCTTATATGCATAGAAAAATTTATATCTCTTGCTTGGTAACGATATTTTTATTGCTGGGAATATATAACCATCTTTGGGCACAGACAGTTCCGCCGCCACTAAAGAATGTCAAAATCCAGGCACGTGTTGTCCTTGATGAAAATGGTGTATATCATTTGTAAAAGTCAACCACTTGCCGGNNCCTAATTGGAAAACGCCCCATTCTTCCCACCGCAAAGGTATTGATGCCGATATTCTGGGCGTCAGTGTGCCGAAAAAAATCGGGAGACCGGAAAGGCCAGACGATGAAAGATGGCTTGCGCTTTATCGTAAATATAAACTATTCCATAGGTTAAAACTCGAATGCTTAGAAAAGAAAAAAGATTATAATCATTTGTACTACACAGGCAAGTAATTAACATCATTATTTTCTATTAGTTTCTTAATTAGGAGGTTTTTATGAATAGAATAAAACATTTATTCTGTCTAATGGTTANNGATAAACCTTACAATTGGCCGGCACATCCAACAGTCCATTGGGGCAAATGGGACTTTAATTTTGAATTAATAAGGCTTGCTAAAAAGTGGTATGAAGTTTTCGGTCGGCCTCTGGTCATCAACGATATCAGCCTGCCCAAGGGCGGCCTTCTGGATGTCTCAGCAGACTGGACAGTGAGAATGGGTCATTCTTCCCACCGCAAAGGCGTTAATGCCGATATTTTAGGCATTAGTGTGATTAGTGTAGGGCGGCCGTCAGGACCGGAAGATAAAAAATGGAAGAAGCTCTATGAAGAGTATGGATTACTTGATAAATTAAATCTTATTTATTCAAGGAATCCCATAGATTATAATCATCTGATATATACTGGTGGCAGTACACAATACTAAGTTATAAAAAATTATTACGGGAGGCTTATATGAATAAAAAGATTTCCCCCTTTTTTTTAGCAATAGTGTTTTTATTGTTGGTAACATTCACTCTTTGGGCGCAAACCGTTCCTCCGCCACTCAAAAATGTAAAAATCCAGGCGCGCGTTGTCCTTGATGAAAACGGCATCTATCATTACTATCATACTGTCACTAATCCGGCGGAAAATAAAGTAGGCATTCACAAAATAGCGATTGATATAACTATACCTAATTATGGAAGTTCACCTGAGTATATCTCGGCGGAAGGTTATGCCGAACCTGATCATGATGACCACGGTCTTCTTCAAAGGATAGGATTACTTTTTTTACCAATTGCTTGGAAAAATACAGCTTTATGGAAAAGTTTCATCAGTTTCGAAGATAAGCGGTGGAGCCTTTTAGGCAAAGCCGCAGTTATTAGTTGGCGTGCAAAATACAATTTTTCTACAGAATATCAGTACCTCCTCAACCCTGGTCAAACCAGCGAAGAACTAGAAATGATCAGTTACGGTTTGCCTGGCATTCGCAAAGTTGTTTTTAGGCCGGATTGGTCAGAATTGAACTTACCAGTAGATTTTTTCCTCAATGAAGAAGAAGACAATCAAGCATTTATTAAGAATAACCAAAAAATAGAAACCCTTAGCTTTGTCTCCACCACCATCGGCCCAACCGCTCCTCCGGCCTTTACGCCTCTGCAATTCAATCAACTGCTGCAGGAATATGTCTCCCAGTGCGTCACTTTAGGTTGGTTAAAAGACGCTACGCTGACGCAGCAACTAAATAACTATCTCACGCAGAGCGCAACTGCAATCAAAGAAAACCGTCTGACCGACGCGCAGAATATCATTACGCAGTTTATGAACGCCGTCCAAAACAGCAATCTCAGTCAGCGCACAACTGAAGCCCACGGCCTGCTTTATTACAACGCGCGGTTTTTTTTTCAGCAAATCACGGCCGAAATCCCGCCGACCGTAGAAATATCCCCAAACAAGGCCGAGCACAACCTAAATGAGACGCACACGACACATGTCCGGGTGATGCGCGGTTATGTTCCCGAAAGCGGTTATCCGCTTACGGCCTGGGTAATAACGGGGCCGCATGAAGGCCTGGCCTGGAGAGGCTCATCCGATGAGCAGGGTTACTGGTCTTTCAACTATAAGGGAGAAAGGTTGGGCACGGATATTATTCAGTTTGTCGTTATAGCTGTGGATGCGGGGCAAATTATTGCTTCCGATGTATTATTGTGGCAGCCATATACGATACCGCAAAGCCCGCCGATANNAACAAGGCCGAGCACAACCTAAATGAGACACACACGACACAGGTAAGGGTAATGCAGGGCTATATGCCGGTCGGAGGATTCATGCTAACCGCCAGGGTGACAACAGGGCCGCACGAGGGCATGGTCTGGGGCGGTGTATCCGATGAGCAGGGTTACTGGTCTTTCA
>DLNC01000032.1 GCA_002478265.1 Syntrophaceae bacterium UBA7520 | reverse complement strand
TTTTCTATTTGCTACTAACAGATAAAATACCGGAACCGAAAAAGCATTGACAAAAATAGCCTTCGCCATATAGGTTAAATGCTCAATTTTTCAGGGGTTGGTCAATGTTTAATATCGGCTTTCAGGAACTGATTATCATCGCGATAATCGCCCTGCTCATCGTCGGCCCGAAAAAACTGCCGGAACTGGCTAAGAATCTGGGCAAAAGTTTCGGCGAGCTCAAGCGCGCCGCTGATGATATTACCGATGATTTCAAGCAGACGCTCAAGGAAGATGAGGTCAAGGAAGACGAAGGCCTGAAGGATTCTCTTTTAGCCAAAAAATCTGACAATTATGAAACCGCTACGGATAGTGGCAAAGACGGGAAAGAGCCGAAATCCTGATCGCCTTTCTGTAAAACACTCTCGCTATGGAAATTGAACAAGAAAATAAAATGTCCCTGACCGAGCATCTGATTGAGCTGCGTAAGCGCCTTTTCCGCATTGTCATCGCCCTGGGCGTCGGTTTCGGCATCTGCTTTTACTTCAAAAATCTGGTTTTTGATATCATCACCAGGCCGCTTACCGAAGTATTGCCGGCGGAAAGCCATCTTGTCTATATTGGTCTTACGGAAGCTTTTTTCGTTTACATGAAACTGGCTTTTTTTGCCGCGCTGCTTTTGACGAGCCCCTACATCCTGTATCAGATATGGAAATTTATCTCGCCGGGGCTTTTGCCCAGAGAAAAAAAACTGGTGATTCCGTTTGTGTTTTTTTCCTCGCTGCTTTTTATCGGCGGCGTCCTTTTCGGTTATTACATCGTTCTGCCGCCCGCTTTTAAATTTTTTGTCAGCTTCAACAACGAATACCTACAGGCGATGATTTCGTTTCGTGAGTATCTGTCGCTGTTTGTCATGTTTTTGCTGGGATTCGGCGTTTCTTTTGAACTGCCCGTCTTTATTTTCTTTCTGGCCAAGTTGGGCGTCGTGAACGCCAAGACGCTGGCCCGACAATGGAAATTCGCTATTTTATTCATATTTATCGCCGCCGCCGTTTTGACGCCGTCACCAGACGCGTTAAGCCAAATATTAATGGCAATACCATTGATGTTTTTGTATGTAGTAAGTATATTTGTGGCCGGATTCGCCCGCAAAGAAAAAAATAAAAATTCCGCTAAGGATTAGTTGGGGAGAATATGCCGTTTAAACGTCTAAAATATTATCACGAAACAGAGGGAGAAGTAAAAAAGCTCTCCCGTCTTTTTTCGCTTTTCGCGATTTCTATTGTTTCCATCATTTTATTTAGTGTTGTGGGCCTGGTAATTTATTACGGAGTGACCATTGACCTGCCCACCGTGGAAACACTTAAGGATTACCGTCCCAGCATCGCTTCGCGCGTTTATGATGACAATGACGAACTCATCGACGAGTTTTTTCTCGAAGACAGAAAAATCGTCGATATAAAAGATGTGCCTAAAGTGGTGCAGCAGGCTTTTATCGCCTCTGAAGATTCGCGTTTCTATCAGCATAAAGGATTCGATATAAAAAGCATCTTCCGCGCGATGTTCAAAAATATCGAGGCGGGCACAATTGTTCAGGGCGGCAGCACTATCACTCAGCAGGTAGCCAAGATGATGTATCTTTCGCCCGAAAAAAAATACATCCGCAAGCTCAAAGAGGCGATTCTCGCCTACAAAATTGACAAATACCTGGCTAAAGAAGAAATTCTTAATCTTTATCTGAACCAGATTTATCTGGGGCACGGCACTTACGGCATAGAATCGGCATCCATGGCCTATTTCGGCAAAAGCGCCAAAGAGCTGACGCTGCCTGAAGCCGCGCTTCTGGCGGGGCTCCCCAAGGCCCCCAGCACTTACTCGCCGTTTCTTTATTTTGAGCGCTCCAAGCAAAGGCAGCTCTACGTGCTGAACCGCATGCTGGAAGACGGTTATATTACACAGGAAGAAATGCAAAAAGCCGCCGACGCGACGCTGGAATTCAGGCAAATGAAAGAACAGAAGAAGGTTGCGGCCTATTTTGTGGAACACGTGCGACGCTACGTACAAGAAAAATACGGCGGCGATGTTTTATATAAGGAAGGTCTCACCATCTACACAACTTTGAACCTGGCGGCGCAGAAAGAAGCCAATGACGCTGTGGAAGCGGGTTTGTCGGAGTTGGAAGACCGGCAGAAATACGAACGCGGCCTGGTGCAGGGAGCGCTCTTCTGCATGGATGTGAAAACCGGCGCGATCCGCGCCATGGTGGGCGGACGCGATTTCAGCAAAAGCGAATTTAACCGCGCGACGCAATCGCGCCGGCAGCCCGGTTCGGCCTTTAAACCCCTGATTTACACGGCGGCTTTTGACAAGGGATTCAATCCGTCGTCGATTTTTGTCGACTCGCCGATCGTCATCGAAGACCCGACGGCGGAAGACGGACTGTGGCGGCCGCGTAACTTCGACGAAAAGTTTCTTGGCCCGATTACCATGCGCACGGCGCTGGTACAGTCGCGCAACGTCGTCACGGTGAAAATTCTGCAGGAAATCACGCCCGAATACGCAGCTTCCTACGCCGCCAACATGGGCATCGAATCTCCGATTACCAAGACTTTATCCATGGCGCTCGGTTCCTCCGGCGTCACACTGCAAGAGATGGTGAGAGCATACGGCGTTCTGGCCAACGGCGGAAAAAAAGTGAAGCCTTACTTCATCAAGAAAATTGTGGATCGCACCGGCAACGTTTTTGAGGAAAACAAGCCTGAAGCCGAACAGGTTATCGACCCGCGCATCGCCTTCATGACGCAATACATCATGCGTGACGTCGTGGAAACAGGCACCGGCCGCAGGGTAAAAAGCATCGGCCGTCCGGTCGCCGCCAAAACCGGCACGACCAATGATTACCGCGACGCCTGGTTTATCGGTTTTACGCCATCGCTGATCACCGGCGTTTGGGTCGGTTTCGATCAGGAAATATCTCTGGGCAAAGCGGAAGTGGGCGGCAGAGCCGCGGCGCCAATCTGGCTTTATTTCATGGAAAAAGTGCTCAAGGGCGCGCCGGTCGAAGCGTTTCCCACGCCGGAAGGCATTACTTTCATGCGCGTGGACGCGAACACGGGGCAGCTCACTACCGATACCGGGGCGTCAACAATTTATGAATGTTTCCTGGAAGGCACTAGGCCCAGTGAAAGATCCGGTGATTTACCAGGTCAGAAGGAAGATTTATTTCGTTAATGCGATTCCATCTGCAAAAAATTAGTAAACATGCACTCGGGGAAACGTAGATGCGTAAAAAATTATTTTTTTTAGTCCTCTTTTTTACAATAAATATTTTAACGGCAACTATGACTGTTGCGCAAGAAGAAAACCAATACACGGCTAATTTCATCTACAATGTGCCACAACATAATAGAGTCTCGTCGGTTAACGTAATTTTTACCGTATTAAAACCAACCTATACAACCAGCAACAACTTAATGTGGTTCTCATCCAAGCAGTTCGCCAATCTGCACGATGCTGTACAACGGGATCTCCAAAAAATCCTTGAGGTCAAAGGCTTCGCTGTTCGAGGACCTTTTGAAAATTATAATTTAATACCGTACCCGGAAAAAATGAAAATTGATTTTATCCTGATTGCAAATATCGAGTTGATCGTTTCCTTAAAAGACGAAACGGCCCAACCGGAAAGCATCTGGATTGGAAAATCACCGATAATGCAGACAGGCAATGCTGAAATAACCGGCAAGGTAATTATCGAAGCGAAGGAGATAGCAACACGTGAATTAATGTGGGTAAAAAAAATAGATGTTAAAAAATTTCAGTTCCCTTATGTCGTGCGTGCTCCTTATAATACGCCATATCCCACTCCTGGTAAATTATATAGCTATGAACCTATTTTTACTGTCATGGCCAAGGGCTTTGAAGAGCAGTATCCGGAAATAATGAATCTTATATATAATTCGCTTAATCCGGGAGAGATAATCATTATCAAAAAAGAGGCTCAGACACTAAAAAGTAAAAAAAAATAGAGAGCTTCCTTTAGAACCGTCCAGATATAAATGGGGCTTGACAAATATTTTTCTTTTCGCTAATAAGTGAGCCATCCGAAAGAGAATTTTGAGTTGAACATATGATTCTTAAAGAAAAACTGATCGGCAATCTGATTATTAACATCATTACCGGCGTACTGGTCGTAGTAGTACGCAAGGGGTCTGCCGGTTCGTGTATCTTTAGGAACTAACATAAAAGATACAAAGCCGCGGGCCCCTGAAAACCGCGGCTTTGTTGTTTAAGGCAAAAGCCGCTTTTTTCACCTGAAACAAGCGGCTTTTTTAATTCAATATGACTTATTTTTTGAGGTAACTGAATGAAATTAAAGGGTTCGCAGATACTTTTGAAAATGCTGGAAGAAGAAAAGGTGGATTTAATCTTCGGCTATCCCGGCGGGGCCGTGCTGGATATTTACGACCAGCTCTACAAAAGCAAAATTAAGCATATTCTCGTGCGCCATGAACAGGGCGCGGTGCACGCCGCCGACGGCTACGCCCGCGCCACCGGCCGCGTCGGCGTGTGCCTAGTCACTTCGGGCCCCGGCGCCACCAACACCGTCACGGGAATCGCCACCGCCAATATGGATTCTATTCCCATTGTTGTTTTCACCGGGCAGGTTCCCACAACATTAATCGGCAACGACGCCTTTCAGGAATCGGACATCACCGGCATCACGCGCCCCTGCACCAAGCATAATTTCTTGGTGCGCAGCGTGGAGGAGCTGGCGGCAACCATCAAGGAAGCTTTTCACATCGCGCGCTCCGGCCGTCCCGGGCCGGTGCTGGTTGATCTGCCCAAAAACGTCATGGCCGCGGAAACGGAATTTGCTCCCGCAGATATCAAAATCAGAAATTACGATGTCGCGCATAAGCCGGTGCCCAAAAAATTAGCGCAGGTTTTTGAAATGCTCAACCACGCCAAAAGGCCTCTTTTGATGACGGGCGGCGGCGTCATTTTGGGGAGAGCGGCGGGCGAGTTAAGCGAGCTGGCGCGCAAATATAAGATTCCCGTCACCGGCACGCTGATGGGACTGGGTTCTTTTCCGGGAACCGACCCTTTATGGCTGGGAATGCTGGGCATGCACGGCACCTATCATGCGAACATGGCGGTAAGTCACTGCGATTTATTGATTGCCGTGGGCGTGCGCTTTGACGACCGCGTCACCGGCACCATTGAAACTTTCGCTCCGAACGCGCAGATTGTGCAGATCGACATCGATCCTTCATCCATCAACCGGAACGTCGTGGTGGAATTGCCCATTATCGGAGAAACCAAAGCCACGCTAAAAGACTTGCTGCAGTTTTTGGCCGAGCACAAATATATTCCGGCACAAGAGGCGCGCCAGGAATGGCTTGGCGAAATCGCTCTCTGGAAGGAGAAAGTTCCTCTTACCTATTGCCAGAACGGCGAGATCATCAAGCCACAGTATGTTATCGAGACGCTGCATAAAGTAACCAACGGCGATGTGATTGTGACCACGGAAGTAGGCCAGAATCAGATGTGGACGGCGCAGTTTTTCAAATTTGATAAACCCAATACTTTTATCACTTCCGGCGGATTGGGAACTATGGGCTACGGCCTGCCCGCGGCCATCGGCGTCAAGTGCGCCCTGCCCGGCAAGCAGGTTGTCGATATCGCCGGTGACGGCAGCATCCAAATGAATATTCAGGAACTCGCCACCGCGGCGCAGTATAACATCGCCGTCAAAGTTGTGCTCTTGAACAACGGTTTTCTGGGCATGGTGCGTCAGTGGCAGGAACTCTTCTATGAGAAACGCTACTCGCACACCGATATGACCTATGCTCCTGATTTCGTGAAGTTGGCCGAGGCCTTCGGCGTGGTGGGCATGCGCATCACCAAACCGGGCGAGGTGGAGGAAGCGCTGCGCAAAGCCTTCGCCATTGACAAACCGGTGCTGATGGACTTTCGCGTCTCCCGCGAGGAGTGCGTCTATCCCATGGTGCGGCCGGGCGAATCGTTGGCCGACATGGATCTGGGCACAAGAGAAATGATTAACTAAATTTAAAAATAGAAAGGTTGGGGGGAAATGGAAAAAAAGGAACACATCATTTCGATACTTGTTTACAACAAACCGGACGTCTTGGCAAGAATCGCGGGAACGCTGGGCGGCAAAGGTTACAACATTGAAAGTCTCAGCGTTAACACGACCACGCAGTATGAAATATCCAAAATCGTCATGACCAGCATCGGCAACCAGGCGACGATTTCGCGCATCGAAAATCAGCTCCAGCGGCTAGTCGATGTAATTTCGGTGGAGGATCTAACCAACGTCGAATCGGTTCACCGCGAAATGGCGCTGGTGCGGCTGAATCTGACGCCGGACAAAAAAGACCAGATCAAAAAAGCTGTTGACGATAATCAATGGAAGGTAATAGTCTCCAACGACAATTATGTAATTCTGGAAATTACCGGCGATAAAGCACAGCTTGATTTAGCTATGGCCAGGCTCGAGCCTCTGGGCATCGCGGATATCACCAGAACGGGGCTGGTCGCTTTGGAATTAAAAAACTAAAAAATAAATATATCTGAAAAACAGGGGGATTTATTATGGCAAAAATTAATTTTGGCGGCGTGACGGAAGACGTTATCACATCCGAGGAATTTCCGCTTTCTAAAGCGCGGGAAATTTTAAAAGACGAAGTCGTGGCGGTTTTGGGTTACGGCGTGCAGGGGCCGGCGCAGGCCATGAACATGAAAGACAACGGCATTAATGTCATTATCGGCCAGGCAATAGAGGACAAATCCTACTGGGATAAAGCCGTGGCCGATGGCTGGGTTCCGGGCAAAACGCTTTTTTCCATTGAAGAGGCGGTGAAACGCGGCACCATCATCCAGTATCTGGTATCCGACGCGGCGCAGATGATGTTGTGGCCGAAAGTCAAAGCAAACTTGAAAAAAGGCGACGCTCTTTATTTTTCACATGGCTTTTCCATCGTCTACAGCGATCAGACCGGCGTTGTGCCGCCTGATTTCGTTGATGTAATCATGGTCGCGCCGAAAGGTTCCGGAACCAGTGTGCGCCGTAATTTCCTTGATGGCAGCGGCATCAACAGCAGTTTCGCCGTGCACCAGGACGCCACGGGACGCGCCAAAGACAGAACGTTGGCGCTGGGCATCGCGATCGGCTCGGGATTTTTATTTCCGACAACATTTCAGATGGAAGTTTACAGCGATCTGACCGGAGAACGCGGGGTGCTGATGGGCGCGCTCGCGGGCATTATGGAAGCGCAGTACAATGAACTACGCAAACACGGACATACGCCGAGTGAAGCGTTCAACGAAACAGTCGAGGAGCTGACGCAGAGCCTGATTCGCCTGGTGGGTGAAAATGGCATGGACTGGATGTACGCCAACTGCAGCACTACCGCGCAGCGCGGCGCGCTGGATTGGCGCCATGAATTTCGCAAGGCGGTTGAGCCGGTATTTAAAAAGCTCTATAAATCGGTGGCCAAGGGCAAGGAAACAAAAATCGTCTTGAAAGCCAACAGCGCCAAAGACTACCGCCAGAAACTGGACGCGGAACTCAAAGAAATGCGCGAATCGGAAATGTGGCAGGCGGGCGCGGCCGTCCGCGCGTTAAGGCCGGAGAAAAGAAAAAAATAATCAATGTTATTGCGAGGGCAAAGCCCGACGCATTCTCGCCCATTACCAATTATGAGATTGCTTCGGTCGTTGCTCTCCCTCGCAAAGACGACTAATTTATTCAAGAGGAATGATTTATGAGAAGCGACCTGATGAAAAAAGGATTGGAAAGAGCGCCGCACCGTTCGCTCTTTAAAGCTATGGGCTACACGGACGAGGAAATCGCGCGTCCATTGGTGGGCGTGGTAAATTCCGCCAATGAAATCATCCCAGGACATATCCATCTGGATATTATCACGCAGGATGTGAAAGCGGGCATCCGCATGGCCGGCGGCACGCCGGTTGAATTTCCGGTAATCGGCGTCTGCGACGGCATCGCTATGGGGCACGCGGGCATGAAATATTCACTGGCCAGCCGCGAACTCATCGCCGACTCTATTGAAATCATGGCCACAGCGCATCCGTTTGACGCGCTTGTTTTTGTCACCAATTGCGACAAAATTATTCCCGGCATGCTGATGGCGGCGCTGCGCCTCAACATCCCGTGCATTTTCATCAGCGGCGGGCCGATGCTGGCGGGAAAAATGGAAGGCGGCACCTACGACCTCATCAGCGTTTTTGAAGGCGTGGGCGCGGTCAAAGCAAAAAAAATGTCGCTCAACCAGTTAAAGAAAATTGAAGACTGCGCCTGCCCGGGGTGCGGTTCCTGCTCAGGCATGTACACGGCCAATTCCATGAACTGCGTGACCGAGGCATTGGGGCTTGGCCTGCCCGGAAACGGGACTGTGCTTGCTGTCCACGCCGCGCGCCGCCGCTTGGCCAAACACGCGGGAATGAAAGTGATGGAGCTTTTCAAAAAGAATATCAGGCCGCGCGATATCGCCACGCTTGCCGCTTTTAAAAACGCCATTGCCGTGGATATGGCGCTGGGCTGCTCCACGAACACTGTTTTGCATATTCCCGCGATCGCGCATGAAGCAGGCATCAAACTTGATTTGAATCTTTTCAATCAGATCAGCGAAAAAACGCCGAACCTCTGCAAACTCAGCCCCGCGGGATATCATCATATCGAAGATCTGGACGCGGCAGGCGGCATTCAGGCCGTGATGAAGGCAATCAGCCCGCTGGGCGTGATTGATAAAAAAGCACTGACCGCAACTGGCAAAAAGGTGGAGGAAAATCTGAAAACCGCCTGCGTCTTAAATGAAGATGTTATCCGGCCTTTGAATAATCCTTATTCGCCGCAGGGCGGCATCGCCATTTTGCGCGGCAACCTCGCGCCGGACGGAGCGGTAGTGAAACAGTCCGCCGTATCACCGGGCATGCAGGTAAATGAAGGGCGCGCCAGAGTTTTTGATTGCGAAGACGACGCGATCAAAGCAATCCTCGGCAAAAAAATCAAACCGGGCGATATCGTTGTTATCCGCTACGAAGGCCCGAAAGGCGGCCCGGGCATGCGCGAAATGCTTTCGCCCACCTCAGCCATCGTCGGCATGGGCCTGGATAAAACCGTTGCGCTTTTGACCGACGGGCGTTTCAGCGGCGGCACACAGGGCGCGGCTATCGGCCATATCTCGCCCGAAGCGGCGGAAGGCGGCCCGATCGCGCTGGTGAAAGAAGGAGATATCATCTCCATCAATATTCCGGAAAAAACTCTGACGCTGAAAGTGAATGAAAAGGAACTGGAAAAACGCCAAAAATCGCTGAAGATAAAAAAACCGGCAACTACCACCGGCTATCTGGCGCGCTATGCGAAGATGGTTACGTCGGCATCGACGGGCGCGGTGTTTAAGGATTATTTATAATTTCAAGCAAGTCTGTCATTGCCGGGTTCACTTGCCCGGCAATCCAGGTTCATTTATTGTCTTGAATATTACAAAGAAATTTATTTAAGTTACTTCGGTCTTTCATCAAGTTTGTAAAAAAGTAGGCTTGCTAAAAACAGGTGATGAATTGCTCTTTTTTCATCAATCTCAATTACATCATGTGCTTTAGGGTTTCTGATACCAGCTATCGCGCCTGCAAATAAATCCATATAGCCTTGCTGAATGTCTCTACCAATTTGAGAATCTTGGTTTTCTAAAATAATGGTTGGACGCTGTGGCGAGAAAGCTTTTCTCATTAATGCTACACCGTCCAACTCTTCATTTGCTTTTTCACGATAAATTGTTTTGACAGTGACGATAAGTGCTTTCATAGCAGCCTCAACAGCATCGGAATAATGTCCATTTTCGAGTCGTTTTCTTGCTGCTTTTTCAACCGAAGGATGAATTATATCCCAAAAGTCCTTCCTATCATTATGTAGCTCCTCTAGAGACGCCCACGGGTATGCTTGACCACAAGATACGCAGAAATCGGGCCGCCTAGGGAAATGTATTGGTTGACTATTAGTTAGATAAACCATTGAACGAAAAGTACTGGGTATCTGCGCATTACAGTTTCCACAATTAGATAATAATGGCTGACCACACTTATTACAATTGTTTTGTGTCACAGGTCCGCTACCTGAATAAATCAGGTGACCGTTATTGCAATATCGAAAATGAAATTGACGATAGAGTTCGCTCATACTAAGTTGCCTCAATTGCTATCATTAAAGCATTATGCTATTTATTACAAGTATATCTAAAATATGTAATAGTAACTTTTTTACAAAGAGTTAAAAGCCCTTGTAAAATTAGAGATGATATAAAGAACAACTTCCAATCCACCGGCATTAACCGGTGGATTGGAATCAAAAACAAATTTATTACAACCCCTTTTTCTCGAACAGGAAGAACAGTCCAATCACTGCCGCCCAGAAGATTGGTATTATCACCCAGTGCGTAATGCCGATGGCGTCTTGCAGGCCGATCTTGCCGAAGTCTTTCCATGCCATGACGGTAGAGCTCAAAAACGGATAAAGCTCGGCAAAGATTGCCGCGCCGACCAGCATTCCTAAAATGGCAAACACAGCGTGCACGCGGCCTTCACCCAAGGCAGCCGAAGACGTGCCGGGGCAAAATCCCATCACCGCCCAGCCGAAACCAAACAAAATCCCGCCAATCACCACCGCGCCGACGTTCATTGGTTTATGGCTCAGCGTTATTATCCCCATATCAAATAGAATATATATACCCACCATGCCGACCATGATTGCCGAGAGCATGAATTTGAATATGGTCATGTCTTTTATTAAAAGCGCGCCCACCTGCTTTTCAAAGCGGATTACCCTGCCTTTTTGCAGCAGGAATCCGAAAACGATACCGGTTATCAAACCCAGAATTTGATCGATACTCATGACGCCCTCCTTTTATAAACCAGCGCGGCAACCACGACGCCGGAAACAAAAAACAATCCCAGAGCCACAAAGGAGCTCACCGATAACTGCATAACGCCGCTCAACCCGTGGCCGCTGGGGCAGCCGTCCGCCAGGCGCGCGCCGATCATCGCGACAATGCCGCCCAAGAACGCGCCCACGGCTCTTTTGGTCACCGACGAGCCGAAACGCTCCTGCCAGATAGGCGGCACTTTTTCCAACTTGAAGCTCTTATCGGTCAGAGAAGAAACAAGCGCGCCCAGGAAAATTCCGATCACGAGCATGAACTGCCAGTCCACCTTGATTTTGGTGGCGGCGAAATAGGCGTTTTGTGCCACGCGCTCTGAAGCGAAAACCTGTTCCACAAAACCGACGGCGCGGACAAAAGTAGTGGACGCGCCGATGTAGTTGGTTTTGCCCATGAGCATTGTCGTGGCGTAAACCGAAGCGATAGCCAGAATACCGACCAGCGCGCCGGCAAAGTAGGGATTCCATCCTCCATCTTTTGTTTTGAGTTTCATTGTTGCCTCCTTTCTTGTTTATTTTTATCTTTCAATCATCTTGCGGATATTTCAATCTGCGGCGGGTTAATAAGGTGTTTTTTGACCGTGCATGAATCCGCGGTTTTGATCAGCGCCTTTTTGTATTTTTCCGGGAAATCCGGCGGCAGTTGAATATTCAGCGCGACTTTTTCCACCATGTGCGTTTTATCGTTGCGGAACGCGGTCTGATTGATTTTAATGTTGTCCGTGGGAATATTGCGTGACTGGCAAAATGAAACAATAAAAAACCCGGCGCACGCGCCGATGGAAGCCAGAAAGAGCTCAAAAGCCGCAGGCGCGGTATTGTCCCCGCCGTCGCTTACGGGCTGATCGGTATGCACGGTAAACCCGCGGAAGCGCGCGTCCACCTTTTTATTGCCGGCCATTGTTATATCAAAGTGCATTTCCATAACTATAAATTCCTCTTCCTTATTGTATCATATTTCCCGATTAAACCCCGGATTGTAGGATTATCTTTTAGTTTCCCCTTAATGTGCCCACCAGCAACTCGTGAGGCACGCCTGCGGATGTAATTATTTTTGGCTCAACCGCGAAGCCCGCTTTTTCCATGAGTTTAATCCAGGAAGCCCTCGGAAACAAGCCGGTTATGTGCCGGTCATGTTCAATGCGCAGTTGCCCTTTTTCACGGATAAAAAAGGTAAAAATAATTTCCATGGTGGTGTCGGAGGGATCCGGGTCGTAGACGTATTCAATATAAGTCAGCTCACGCGCGCTATCAGAACGGGTGAAATACTCCACGCGCGGGCCGGAAAAAGTATCACGGTAATAATCGGGACCGGTAATGAAAATTCCGCCCGCCTCCAGATGCGCCGCGGCGGCGGCAAACGCGCGCGCGAGATCATCTTCGGAAAGCATATAAACAATGGTATCATGAATCAGGACGGCGTCAAACTTGCGCCCCAAACGGATATCGCGCATATCGCCCTGGTGCAGAACGACGCCAGGATTTATTTTCTTACACAGCTTCAGCATTTCGGGTGATGAATCCACTGCCATCGCCTCGAATTCGCCGGACATATAAGATAGATTATGCCCCGCGCCGACGCCCAGCTCCAGAATTTTGTGTTTCCCGGGGCCAAGCTTTTCGCGCAGTATCGCGAGCCACTGCGCCGCTTCCTCGGCGTAATCTTCACGCGGCGTGACAAGCGCGAACAAAAAAGCGAGGTCTTTATAAAGGCGCCCTTGCGGTATGCTTTTTGGCTCCATTATTCATCCGTCTCAATGATATTAAACTTTTCTCTCCTGCGCATAAACTTAAGCAGCAGAATCAAGACGACAAAAAGCCAGCTATCTTTCTTTTTCGTTATGAACAAAAACAGGTCCGGGCAGAAAATTATCGCTCACAGATTAACCTGAATACTATTAATGATATTAAATATTTACAGTCTGCAGTGCTGTGCCCGCTTTACCTTTTTAATAACTCCAGCCACTCTTTGGCTTCGTTGGCTTTGGCGGTTTCGCCCGTCTGGAAATAATATTTTTGCAGCGCGTTGAGGTAAGCCCAAAGAGGTTTCTTCCAGCCTTGTTCCGCGGCCGTGTTGACGCCCAGCTTCAGAATATAATCGTCATACGGCGCGTGCTTTACCCAGACACCGCAGGCAATCAAACGCGAAAGCGGATCGTCAATCGCTAAAAGTTCCTCCAGGCCTTTGGCGGCATCTTTGTTGCGCAGCGGTTTAATAAGACCAGCGTACTGGTCAGGAAGAAAATTGGCGTCCTTCGCGTTAACGGAACCCATAAGAAAATTATAGTAGGCAAGATTCGCACTGACCGGATGGAGGCGGTTGATGCGCAGAAATTCGCCGTCGTTAAAATCTTCCAGCGCGGCTCTCTGCAGCGCGTATTTGGTCAGATAAAGTTTGGCCAGCAGATTCAGATTATTGCCGGAAGCGATGGCTTCCCGGGCGCGGTTGAACTGGACATCGGCGGCGTTTTGTTTGCCGGTAAGAAAACTTTTTTTATAATTTTCAATGTCGCGAAAAGCTGTCTCTTTCCATTCGGGAACCTGTGTGGTCGTTGTCGCGCAGGCGCAGATAAAAATCAGGGTGAAGGTCAACAGGGTTTTTCTCATGGCAGTTTAATCTCCGGCTTTTTCTGTTTGTAAAGCAGGGCGTCGATGTCTCGGGATACTTTGTTGAGCGTCTGCGCCACTTCATCAATATCGGCGCGCAGCGCGCCCAGGTCCTGCGTGCCTTCCGCCGCGTCTTTGCTGATCTTGTTTAAGTTATCGACGGTTGTTTCCAATTTTTCTAGTTTACCCGCGGCGTCCTTGAGGATTTTATTAAGCTGCGGCAACGTGCCTTCCCGGCCGAAAACCTGCTCGTCGGTTTTTGCCGCCATGCTGTCGATGCGGCGGCTGAGGCGCTCAATCGTTTCCAGAAGCGGTTGGATCTTTTCAATGGCGTCGTTGATGTCATTGACCACATACACTTCGGCGATTTTATCTTCCGCAAGCGGCGGGCTCTCCAGATGATCCGTGTTGACGACGATGCGCGCCGCGCCGATCAAAGGCCGGTAGAGCACAAAAAAGCTGTCCTGCCTGATCCACTTGGCATGCTTATCGGGAACTCTGATTTTAATCAGCACCGCTCCTTTGTCATCGAGCTCCAGCGAATGCACGCGGCCGATATCAAAACCGGAAAACACCACCGGCATGCCCACCGCCAGGCCGTCGCCCGTGCGGCACGAAAGAGTATAGGTATGGCTGGTTTGGAAAAAACCTTTCTGCGCGGCCAAAAAAAGCAGCGCCAGCAGGATGGTCGCTGCCGTGCCAATGACAAAAACGCCTACTTTATATTCGCGACTTATCGGCATAGCGCACCGTATTTATCTTTCATCCAATCATAGTCATAAATATCGCAGCTCGCGTATAAACCATCTATTGTTTTGAGCGCCATCAATACCGCGTGGAAATTTTTCAACTGCGGCAGCATTTTAAAAGGCCGGTCAATCACAATGGCCGCCCTTTCCACCATTGCGGCGCGCAAAAGCATCACGTAAAACCGTTCCTCCTCACCTAGCGCCGGATTGCGTTTCTCAGCGATTTTTTCCAGCCCCAGATTCCGCAATAAACCGAGAACCATGTTTCGGGACGCCTCCACCGGCATATTTTCATGATATTGTTTAATCAGGGCGATATTGAGCCAGGCCTCCAGATTGGAAATGAGCGGGAAGTCATGGCTCACCGGCGCGGCGTGGCGCGGACGTGCGCGCATGAATTTGCGCATCGCTTTATCCAGCGCTTCCTCGCCCGCAAATAATGTCACAGCAATCTTATCAGTAATGACAGCACCTCAATAACAAGAATCGCCGCGAAAACCCTTACCATCCCGCGGGAAACGACAATAGGAATACTTGTTAGTTCATGCGTTGCCTGCAGTCCGGAATAAATTGGTATCAGCGTAATGAAAAAACCAAACGCGGCGCATTTTAAGAGCGCCACAACTATATCAGAAAAATTTGTCGAGTTTAACAGGATATTGACGTAGACATCCGTGCTGATGCCGAAAATAACCCGCGAAAACAAAATGCCGCTGGTCATCAGGACAATCGAAAAAAGAAAGCTCAAAAGCACAACAGAAATAATGCCGTTGACCACCCGTGGCGCCAAAAGGTAATCGATGATATCAATGCGGAACACTTCCAGGGCTTTTATTTCCCGGTTTACCTGCATCGCGGCTATTTCCGCGTTGATGGCGGCGCCCGAACGCAACGTAATCAAAAGCACCGTGAAAAAAGGCGAAAGTTCCGTGACAATCAGTCCCATCAGCACATTGCCCAAAAGCGAAACCAACCCCAAGTTCTTCAATGCCTGAAACACAACGCCGATAAAAAGAGAGCCGACAACAGCCGAAACAAGAAGAAAGACCGGCAGAATCTGCACGGAAGTGAAATAAATCTGATTGATCAATACCGTGCGCGTGGCGCTGTTGTAGGTGGCGGGCGTCATAACGCGGCGGAAAACCTTTACGGCAAAAAAAATCATCCGTGCCAATGCCTGTATCCGCCCGGATATGTAATTGCCTATTTTTTCGGGAATACTCATCGGCGTCTTTCTGTAACCGGTATGCCTGATATTAACACATGATTGCCGGGACTTCAAACCATCACGGCCCGATTTCCGTTGACAAAAAAGAGTCAATCGTTATATTTAGCCAAAAAAATTCAACAGCTGCCCTTAACACGGCGCCACATAATCGGAGGACTTTATGAAAAACCAAAACCGCAAAACCTTTTTCATGTTTTTACTGGCGTTTTTAATCGCCTTTTTTATCGTTTCTCTGATTGAAGTTTTGCGCTCGTCTTTTATCTCTTCGCCCCTTCCCGACATTCCGCAGGCCGCAGCCAGTTCGCCATTCGCTTCCGGCGATACCGCTAAAGTACCTCTCTCTTTTTCGGATTTGGCCGAGCGCGTCAAACCCGCGGTGGTGAATATCAGCACCACGAAAACAACCAAAGGTTTTGCTTCTCCCTTCGGACGTTCTCCTTTTGGCGGCGGGCCTTTTGGCGATGACTTTTTCGACCGCTTTTTCGGCGACATCCCTCAGCGCGAATTCAAACAGCGCAGCTTGGGCTCCGGTTTCATCATCAGCAACGACGGCTACATTTTCACCAACAATCATGTGGTGGAAAAAGCGGATAAAATAGTTGTCAAGGTCTCCGATAACCGTGAATATGAAGCAAAAGTGGTGGGCACCGATCCCAAAACAGATATCGCTTTGATCAAAATAAAACCGCGCAACAGCCTGCCGGTGGTGGAAATCGGCGATTCTGATCAGGTAAGAGTCGGTGAATGGGTAATCGCGATCGGCAATCCTTTCGGCCTGGAAGCGACCGTAACCGCGGGCATTGTAAGCGCCAAAGGCCGTGTCATCGGCGCCGGCCCTTATGATAACTTCATTCAAACTGACGCTTCGATTAATCCCGGCAACAGCGGTGGCCCTCTTTTCAATATGGAAGGAAAGGTAATCGGCATCAACACGGCCATCGTAGCGCAGGGACAGGGCATCGGTTTTGCCATTCCCATCAACATGGCCAAGTCAATTTTATCCGATCTGAAATCAAAAGGCCGCGTCACCCGCGGCTGGCTGGGAATTTCCGTGCAGGATATTACCGAAGATATCGCCAAAAATATGAACCTTAAAGACCGCACCGGGGCATTGGTTTCCGACGTGTTCAAAGACGATCCGGCGGACAAGGCGGGAATTAAAGTTGGTGACATTATCATCGAAATCAACGGCAAAGAAATTAAAGACACGCACACACTGCTTTTGACCATCGCCGGAATGCAGGTAGGAGAAAGAGCGGCCATTAAAGTGCTGCGTGACGGGCGCGAAATGACATTCCGGGTAGTGGTGGCTGAACGAAAAGACACGGCGGAAGCAACAGCGCCGACAAAAGGCACGGCCGGGCATTTTGGTATTGCCGCGCGGGATATTACTCCGGAGATGGCCCGGCAGCTCGGCGTTCCGCAAAATGCCGGCGTGATGGTCGCCGGTGTTGAACCCGGCTCTCCTGCCGATGAAGTAGGCATTCAGCCGCAGGATATCATTGTGCAGGTCAACAGAATTAAAGTAAGCTCCATGAAAGAGTACAATCAGGAAATCGCCAAAGCGGCGCAGAAGAAAAGCGTCATGCTGCTCATCCGACGCGGCAACGCCAGCTTCTTTGTCACGCTGAGTATAGAATAAAGATAAAAACATTACTCTCAAAAGGCAGGCCCGATGACCTGCCTTTTTTTATTTCAAAATCTTTCGGATAATTTGATAAACATGCCTGAAACTTTTTGCCTAAGCAGGCGGCGTTATTCATCTGCTCTCATCTTTCTCCTTTGACGGATACACGCCGCTGGGCAAAATCCTCACACTGGCCGGCAAGCATCAGCTCGCTTTTTTCACACTCGCTGATCACGCCCATCTGCGGGCCAAAAGAAAGGGCTGGGAAAGATGGCATGGCCGCGCTTTCTTGATTGGCGCGCAGAAATTATCGCCTACACTTACATCACTATCTCGCTTTTAATACCAAATCTCCCCTCTTCTATCCCAAAGACGCGGAGAATATAGCGTCGCGGAAATATATTGACGAGGTTAACGCGTAGGAAGGTTTTTGTTTTGCCGTTCACCCCGATCATTAAGGAGCGCTGATGTTTCACGTGAAACAATACCCCTGGAAAGACAGGACCGTAAACGGTTACGCTAAAATAAGCGCTTGGGACTTTATGGCAGACTGGCAACGTTCGTTGCGCGTTTATTTTAAAAGCCTTGTGAGCTTCATCTTCCCCGCCTGGTTTTTGTACGGACCGAAGCAGATGACACTGCCCGGGCGGGATCAGTCAAAGCAGCACAAAAAATTTTCGGTTGAAACTTTCGGCGGTGATTGCCCGCGGCCTTTAACCTTTGAGCCACTGCGTGTATTGATACATCTGCGCCAGCGCTTTGACCGTGCGCTCC
Organism: Syntrophaceae bacterium UBA7520; assembly: GCA_002478265.1. Classification (GTDB taxonomy): domain Bacteria; phylum Desulfobacterota; class Syntrophia; order Syntrophales; family Smithellaceae; genus UBA4810. The sequence goes on along the minus strand of DLNC01000032.1, from coordinate 32,696 downwards.
GGTGTGATGAAGTTGACGCCTTTGTATCTGCATCCCGGCACTTCTGTGATCGTGTGCGTTTTATTATCATTGAGCAGATACACACCTGCCACCGGCTTTTCATATTTTTCCATCAGATGCACAGTGCGCTCGACAAATCGCTTTTCAAATTCATCCAGAAACATGATGGAGCCCTCGACAAAGTTTTCCTGATACAAGTGAGGTTCCAGCTTCACCGTTGATTCCAGGACAGACTGAATCATGATACGGCGGCCGATGATGCCCATGTGAATGACCGCATCGCAACCATCCCACTGCAGCAGCTCTTCGAGAATAGTCATGTGAATATCGGTGTTCATCTCGCCGACCAGATCGACCGGATTGGCGTGATTCCAGAATTCCGGCAAAAGTTTATTAATCCGGGCAATCACTTCGTCTGATAAATGCGGAACTTCCAATCCGTTTTCCATGCATAAATCCGATGCCACCACGCCCCAGCCGCCGCCCAGCGTCATGATGCCCACTTTTTTACCCTTAGGCAGAGGCAGTGAAGAAAAGGCCGCGGAAAGATCCAGCAAATCCATCGGCTGATCCACCAGAATAATTCCCGCCTGTTTGCAGACAGCTTTGAATACTTTCACGTTGGAAGCCATTGCGCCGGTGTGGCTGGCCGCGGCCTCCGCTCCCGCCGCGGTGCGCCCGCCTTTCAGGGCAATAACCGGTTTCTTTTTTCCCACGCGTTTGGCCGCTTCATAAAAGCGGCGGCCGTTCTTGATGCTTTCGATGTATAGAACAACCGTCTTCGTCAGGTCGTCAACCTCGAAACCTTCCATCGCGTCTTCTATCGTTATCATTGCTTCGTTGCCTGAACCGGCAAAGGCACGGATGCCGATGCCTTCTTTTTCAGCAAAAGCCAGAAGCTGCGTTCCTAAATTGCCGGACTGCGTAACCAGCATGGTATCGCCGGGCTTTGGGCGCACATGCGTTCCCGTGCAGTAAAGCGAGATATGGGGATTGGATATCCCCATGGTGTTTGGTCCCAAAATAATAATTCCCGCCTCTCTGGCCAGACGTACCAATTCTTCTTCCAGGCGTTTTCCTTCCGGGCCGACTTCGGCAAAGCCGGAAGAAATCAGCAGGACATTTTTAATTTTTTTTGCCTTGAATTCCGGAATCAGCGCCAGAACTTTTTCCGCCGGAACTGTGACAACCGCCAGGTCAACCGGTTCTTCAATGTCTGTCACCGATTTATAAACATGGCGTCCGATAATTTCCCCGCCTTTGGGGTTCACCAGAAAAACTTTTCCCTGATAATTGCCCGCGAGCACATTGGAAAACATTAACTGACCCCATTTGCTGATCCCGGCGGACGCGCCGACAAAGGCAATGGATTTGGGATAAAATAATTTTCCCATCGCCTTAGGGGCGATGGGCACAGGGAATTTTTTCTGCTGGGGGATATCGCCCAGCACAATCAGCGCGTCCACTGCCGCGATTTCGCCGTCTTTTGTCACCAGCAGCGGGTTGATATCAATTTCCCGGATTTGCGGTATTTCCATTCCTATCTTCGAGACGGCCATAAGTGTTTTCATCAGCGCTTCCGTGTCCGGCGCTTTCTCTCCTCGAAACTCACCCAGAAGCTTTTGCGCTTTTATTTGTCCGATCATTTTGCGCGCGTCTTTTTTATCCAGCGGCGCCAGCGCGAAAACGACATCCTCAATGGCCTCGGTAAATATTCCGCCCAAACCAAACATCACGGTGGGGCCAAACTGATTGTCATGAAAAAGACCAGCGACGAATTCCCTTTTGCCCGCGAGCATCGGTTGCACCAGGAAACCTTCCAGATCATCGCCCGCCGCTTGCTGAATCACAAGTGCCGCTTCTTTTACTTCATCTTTATTTTTTAAATTGAGTTTAACCAGACCTTGTTCTGTCTTATGCGTCAGGCGCGCGCCCAAACCTTTAAGCACTACAGGATATCCGAACTTCTCCGCTATTGCCTGAGCGTCGGCCGGGGTCGCGGCGGATTTTTCTTTCACCACCGGAACACCGTAATGTTTTAAAATTTCTTTTGCCTCCGCTTCCGTCAGCGTCTTTCTGCCTTGCGCCATGGCATTCAAGATGATGTTCAAGTTACTCCCTCCCGCCAAGCCGATTTTTTTCCGTCATGATCATTTTCTGTGATTTTTTAATTATTTTAAATGCTTAGATAACCGCCGCATTATCGTTTGACTGCAAGTCACTACCACACGGTGAAAAAATTTACAAGCGGCATCTTGCTGCTTTTTAGTTGCGCCGGAGAAAAAGCGCGCACCGTTTTATTTATTCATGAAATTATGCCGACATTATGTTAAGAGCCTGCGTAATTATTTTGCATAAAAAAATATATCGACGTCTTTTTCGTGTTAAAGAATAAATATGGGCTTTCGATATCGTTACTTCATCTTCGCTATTTTAGGCGCCGCCTACGTACTGGTTTTTTTTCATCGCCTGGCTCCGGCTGTTGTCGCTGTGGACATGATGCGTGATTTGGAAACCAGCGGCGCGCTTATGGGAATTCTTGCTTCCGCCTATTTTTATCCCTACGCGCTGATGCAAATTCCCGCGGGGCTTTTGGCCGATTCCTGGGGGCCGCGGCGCTCCATCACTTTCTTTTTTATTTTTGCCGCTGCCGGCGCCTTCGCCCTCGCCTGCGCGCACAGCGTGAGCGCCGCCATTATCGCGCGCATCGTTGTCGGCCTGGGCGTAGCCATGGTGTTCGTGCCGACGATGAAAATTCTTACCAACTGGTTCGAGCCCGAAAAATACGTGCGCATGACCGGCTTTCTGATGGCCCTGGGTGGTTTCGGCGGTTATACCGCAGCCACGCCTCTGGCCTATTTGAGCGCGTCTATCGGCTGGCGCGGTTCCATGATGGTCATCGGCGCGCTCACTTTACTCATTGCCCTTACCATCTGGCTGATGGTGCGTGACACCCCCCAGGAAATGGGTTTTAATATTTTAAACAATCAGCCGCCCGCGAACGCTGCCGTGAAAAAAATTCCCATGTGGCGCGGCATGCTTCTGGTGGTTAAAGAACCTCGCTTTTGGCCGTGGGCGATGGTTTTTTTTCTTGGTGCGGTAGTATCTCTTAGTTTCACCGGTCTCTGGGGCGGACCTTTTTTGATGCATGTTTACGGCATGTCCAAAACTCAAGCCGGTGGGATTTTATCGATGATGGCGCTGGGCCTCATGATCGGCGCGCCCACGATAAGTTGGCTTACCGATCACGTTTTCCCATCACGAAAAAAAATTCTGGCGACCAATCAATTCATCGCTTTATGCCTCTTTGCGCTTTTGGCTTTTTTTACCTCCGATTTCAACAAGCCTCTGTTGTATTTGTGGTGCTTCTCCTACAGTTTCTGCATCTCCGGCGCGGTGGTCGTGGGTTACAGTTCCATCAAGGAATATTTTCCGCTGGAAATCGCGGGCACGGCGACCGGCCTCATCAATATTTTTCCCTTTGCCGGGGCGGCGCTAGGACAGCCGCTCATGGGGCTTTACCTTGATCATTTCGGCGCCGTGGGTGATCGTTACAGCGCGGCGGCTTATTCATCCGCGTTTAAAATCGGCGTTCTTTTTCTTATGGGCGCTTTTATCGCCAGTATGCTGGTTAAAGAAACATCACCAGCAAAAAAAGCGTCTGATACAGACGCTCGTTCTTAAACTGAAAAAAATGAGCAAAAAAATTACCATGGATAATGCCGCAACTGCTCCATCAACTGGTCAATACACAAAAACGAGCCGCGTGTCGTCCACCATCGCGCCGTCTGCGGCCTGCCGCTGAAAAACCAGGTTCCGCTGCTGCGCGAACTGGCTCAAAGCATATATGCCGCATGAATTTATAAAGGATTTGACCAATACCGAAATGATTTATCCGGAGTTACAGGAAGTTTTCTCGCTGTTTGATAAAAACATCCGTCTTGTCGCCATAGAAAAAGTTCGGGTAGTGCCAACGTATCAACTGCCCTATTACGAAAAATTACATCAGCGAGGTGTTAGGCCGTATGACAGATTGCCTTTTGACTTTATGGCATGGTTTCTTCTTATCGAAAAAAGCAAGGATACTTTAAAATAATAGACTATAGCGCCCCGGAAAGAAAATATTTTGCGGCGCTCTCGCCCGCCACATAGCCGGTGGAAAAAGCCGCCTGCAGATTATAGCCACCCGTGTCCGCGTCAATATCCATGACCTCGCCGCAAAAATAAAGACCGGGAATTTTTTTTGATGCCATCGTGCGCGGGTCGATTTCCTCAAGCGCCACCCCTCCCGCGGTGACAATCGCGTTTTCCAGCGGCAATGATCCCTGAATATTAAAACGCAGACATTTGAGCGTGGCGACAATATTTTCGCGTTGCCGAGCGGAAATCTGATGCGCCGGCGTTTCTTCGTCAATTCCCGCCCGCGCAATTGCCGGTTTGATCATTTTAGCCGGCAAATATTCTTTCATGATGCCGGTGATTTTTTTCTTACCGTGCGCGTTGAGATCTTTTTGCAGTCGCTTGTTCAGCGCATCGGCAGTTACCGCCGGTTTCAAATCAATCAGCACTGACACCGGCCCCTCTTCCAATGCCTCGGCCACCGCCAGGCTCATCAACAGAATAATCGGTCCGCCCAGGCCGAAATGCGTAAAAATCATCTCTCCGAAACGGCTCTCGATCAGCGCTCCCCTGGCTTTTTTCGCCTCACCGCGTCCGTAATTTGCCTGCGGCATCATTTTCATCTCAACCTCTTCAGCCCGGCAGCAAAATGCCGCCGCGCGCACATTGCGCAGGCTTACCCCCTGCATGGACTGGGCAAGGCTCTGCTCGCGCACGACAAGCGGCACCAGCGCCGGGCGTAATTTTGTAACCGTGTGTCCCAATTGTCGAGCCAGCTTGTATCCGTCGCCGGTGGAACCGGTATCCGGCCAGGAAGAGCCGCCTGTGGCCAGAATCAAACCGCGCGAAACATATTCACGTTTTGCCGTTTTTAGTGTAAATTTATTTTCGCTATAATCAATTGCTGTTACCGCTGCATGATAAACTATCTTGACTTTGTTGGCGGCGAGATATTGTTGAAAAACGCGCACAACATCGCGAGCATCATCGGTCGCGGGAAAAATTCTCCCGCCGCGTTCCGTTTTGGTTTGCAGTCCATACCTGGCCAAAAAAGCCAAAAGCTCCGGTCGGAAAAACCTGTGAAACGCGCCATACAGGAAGCGGCCATGGGAGCCGTACATGCCGATAAATTTTTTTAAATCTGCGTCATTGGTGAGATTACAGCGCGTCTTGCCGCTAACCATAATTTTTTTCCCCAGGGAATCGGTCTTTTCCAGCAACAACACACGCGCGCCCTCCTGTGCTGCGCGTCCCGCCGCCATCAGACCGGCGGCGCCGCCGCCCACGACAATAATATCAGCATCCGTTTTTTGCTCAATCATAAACTCGGCCTACATGAAATATTTTCTCCCGTCAATAACGTATGGCTTGCCTTTCTTGTCATCTGGGCAAGCTTATGCTATTTCTTGACAAACTTTTTCCGGAGGTTAATGTTTTGTCCGTTCCCGCAAATTTGCTGACCTTGACCACGCGAATGATTCTGCAGATCCGCCCGGTGGTGCATCGTTATCTCGACGGCTGGAGAAAATTTGCCGCCGTGATTCCCGATGACGAGCTGCGTAACCAGGCGCTTGCCAGCATCCGGACAAAAACTTTTCACTGTGAAGGCGGCGCCGTTTATGGACTTTTAGCGGGAACAAATTACCAGGAGGCGGTAAAATTTATTGTCGCTTATCAAACCATCAGCGATTATCTGGATAATTTATGCGATCGCAGCACTTCGCTTGATCCGGACGATTTCCGGGCTCTGCATGAGTCCATGCTGCACGCGCTTACTCCGGACGCAAGGCTTTCCTCCTATTACCGCTTCCGCAACGAACAAAATGACGGAGGTTATCTCAAGGCGCTGGTGACTACCTGTCAGGATACTCTGCGTAATTTGCCGCGCTATCCGTCCGCCGCACTCCATCTTCATGAACTTGCCGGCCTATACAGCGACTTGCAAGTTTTTAAACACGTGGCCAGGGAAAACCGTGTCGGACTTTTACAAAAATGGTTTGCCACAAAAAAAGATGCTTTGCCGGAAAAAATGACCTGGTATGAATTTGCCGCCTGCGCCGGTTCCACCCTGGGAATTTTCTGCCTGGTTGCCTCGCTTTTTAATCCGCGAACGAACGGCGGCAATTTACCGGATATCAAAAAATCCTATTTCCCCTGGGTACAGGGGTTGCATATTCTGCTGGATTATTTGATTGATCAGGAAGAAGACCGTCTGGGCCAGGATCTGAACTTCTGCTCTTTTTACTCCAACGAGCTCGTTTTGACCAAAAGGCTTTCCACGTTTTACGTCAAAGCCATGCAAAGCGTTTCCGCTCTGCCACAGCAAGCATTTCACCGCCTGATCATCCGCGGTCTTTTGAGCATTTATCTTTCCGACGAAAAAGTATTCCGGCAAAAAGATGTACGACAGGTCGCGCGTATCTTGCTGCGCATTGGCGGCCCGCATACTTTATTTTTTTATCTTCACTGCCGCGCTTATCGGTTTTTGAAGAAAAAATCCTTAAGTTAAAATTTCTGTCCGCACAGTTTTTCTCCACTACTGGGGAATTTCTGCTCAGTTTCTTGCTGTACATCTTTTTCTCAACGGTAAAATCTTCTTTGAATCCCTGAAGATAAATGTTTTTTTCCTGCTCTTCGCGTTGGCATGTAAGTTGCTTTTGGTGCCGATGAGGAAGGCGCAGCAAGGTTTTTTTATGAGAAAACTCATCTGTGCTGTAAGTGCCGCCGCGTTCATTTGCGGCTTTGCTGTTTTGGCCGCCGAAAAAACACCTATGCCCCGCGACGCCAAACAAGAATACGGCAAACCGGAAACGATAAAAGCGGCAAAAATGAACGCGGCGGGAAAGGTCCTGGCGATTGCGGATAACGCCATAACCGTCGAGCGCAGCGCCAGAAATACCACCCAAAGCATGACCTTTGTCCTGGATAAGCAGGTGAAGAATATTTCCGTCGGCGATTTTGTTTTGGTCGCCTACGTAATAAAAAACGACAAATTGATTGCCGTGCGCGTGACCAAGACAGGAAACAATATTTCAGCAAAGCAGCCTCTGGCAAAACCTGCTCACTGAAAAAAATGATGCGTGTTGACCCCTTGGTAAAATTAAGGGTTTTTTTAAATTAAACATTTTTTAAAGGAGGATTTAAGATGAAACGTTTAATGTTATTTGTTGTGGCGTTGGTTTTCGCTTTCAGCACAGCCGTGATGGCCGCCGATGTGGCAAAGGATGTCAAGACCGATGCCAAAGCGGCGAAAACCGAGGTTAAAGCTGATGTGAAGGCCGCAAAGGCTGAAGTTAAAGCTGATGCGAAAGCAGCTAAAGAAGGCGCCAAGGCTGATGTAAAAGATGCCAAAGACAAGGCGAAGGGTGAAGCCGAGAAAGCGGCAACTCCTGCTACGCCTGCCACCCCGGCAAAACCTGCTGCCAAGTAATTCATTTCCGGCTAGCGCAAAAAAAAGGGGCGGAAACAAATCCGCCCCTTTTTTTTGATTTCTGGTTTATTCAAAATATTTCTGTTATATTTCACGCCGCGATGAAAAAATTGCTGGGTATAATCAAACCATCAACGGCGTTTTTTTCCGTGCGCAACAGGCTGATTCTGGTCACGGTAATTGGCCTCGCCTTGACCATGTCCATCTGGGGATGGATTCAGCTGAAGGCGCTCGATAAAATTCTTATCGAGCAGCAGGTTCAGCGATTGATGGGCGTGGCGGAAACAGTAACCACGCTTTATCAGTTTTTTCCGGAAACGGAAGACCTTGCGGCTCTTGATGCCGCGCTGAAGGACCATCTGCAAACAGACATCCGTCTGGCCAGAATCGATATTTTTGACACCGATAAAAAAGGCGTTGATTATGTCGCCGGCGCCAGTAGAATTCAATATGATTGGCCGGAAAGCATTATTTCCGCGGCTCACAAGAAAGGGACATTCCGCTATACAAAGTTAACGACCGAGGCCGGCCCGGCGTTGGGCCTACTTTATCCCGCGGCAGGAGAAAAGGAAGGCTCTCGTTTTGTCGTTGGTATCATAGGATTTACCAAAGCTAATTTTGACTTCATGAACCGGGCCAAAAAAGTATTGATTATCAGTTCCATCGGGCTTATCTTTGTTATTCTTTCTCTTTTTCTTGTAAGTTATCGCTGGATTATTGGAACTCCTTTGCAAAGAATCACGCATAGCATTGATGAATTCCGCCGGGGGCAATACATTAACCGTATTCCGATAAAACGCGCCGACGAATTCGGCACGCTGGCCGAACATTTTAATATCATGGCCGACGAGATTCACCATGTAATGATAAAAAATCTGGAACTCACCAAACATCTGGAAAACCGCGTGCGGGAGGAAACCGGCAAGGTTGTTCATCTGCAAAAGCAGCTGGACGACTTAAAGCAGCTTACCGCCCTGGGACACCTAACCGCGAATCTCGCCCATGATCTGGGTACGCCAATTCACTCTATTGGCGGCCTGGCGAAACTTTTGCTCGAAGAAAAAGAGCTTTCCGCGGATGTCACCCGTAAGCTGGAGTTGATTGTGCAACAGACGCAGCGGCTGGATGACGTTATTCAAAATGTGCGTAAGGCAACGCGCCTGCCCGAACCTCATTTCGAGCTGCTTTCGCTGCAACAACTTTTTAATGAAACGTTGCCGCTTGTTGAACCGCTGTTGCAAAATAAAAACGTTGCTCTGCGTGCGCAGATAACAGATAACGCTTTTGTGTATGCCGACCGCTATCGCATCCAGACTGCCTTGCTGAACATTGTTCAAAATTCGCTGGAAGCAATGGAACAGGGGGGAGATATAGACATCGCCGGCAAACTATCTGAACATAACGGTTTCGTATCAATATCCGTCGCGGACAGCGGGAGGGGAATGTCGCCGGAATTTACTCAAAAGGCTATCGAACCGTTTTTCAGCACCAAGCGCGACGGCTCCCTGCGCGGTTTGGGCCTGGCCATCGTCAGCGATATAGTCAAAATACACAACGGGAAAATAGAAATTAATAGCTCTCCTGGTCGCGGCACTTCTGTTATTTTACATTTGCCGATAGCTAAGCAAGAAAGCGTTTCCAAGACATGAGCAAAAAAGCGCAAAGATAATTCCTCTGTCCGGCGCGTTTTCAGGCACTTTTTTCCTTAACCAGCGCGTAGCGGCGAATTTTTGCGCGTAATGTTTTGCGGTCAATATCCAGAATTTGTGCCGCTCTGGTCTGGTTCCATCTTGTCTGCTGCAATACCTGCAGAATTTTTTCTCTTTCGGCGGCCTCCAGAGGCGAAATATCGGCCAAAAGAACATCCTTACCTTTGTCCTTTACATGCCGAAAATGCGCCGGGAGATTGTCCGGCAGTATAACGGCGAAAGGAGACAAAAGAAGGGTCTGTTGCAGGACATTTTCCAACTCCCGGACATTTCCCGGCCATGCATAGTCCATGAACATCTCCATCGCCGCCTCGGAAATACGAACATGCGGATAACCGATTTTTTTCAGTAAAGACTCTATCAGCAGGGGGATGTCTTCCTTGTGCTCGCGCAGAGAGGGAATCCGCAGACGCACGACAAATCTGTGCAACAAATCCAGCCGGAAAAGACCTTTGGCGACTTCTTCATCGATATTTTTATTCGCCGCCGCGACAACTCTTACCGAAACGCGGCGCACATCGAGACCGCCGATTCTCCTCACTTCGCCATCCTGCATAAAGCGCAAAAATTTACCCTGCAGGGCCGTGGACATTTCGGTGATTTCATCAAGAAATATCGTGCCGCCCTGCGCCGATTCCAGTAACCCGATATGCTGACGATCGGCGCCGGTAAAAGATCCTTTTTCATAGCCGAACAATTCCGATTCGAGAAGATTATCCGGAATCGCCCCGCAGTGCACGACAACAAAAGGTTTTTCCCGGCGGGCGGACATGCTGTGCAGAGATTTGGCGGTCAGCTCTTTTCCCGTGCCGCTTTCTCCTTCAATCAGCACACTGGCCGGAGCGTCGGCTACCCTGGCAATCTGTTTGTAAAATTCGACCATCATCGCGGAAGAGCCGATCAGCTTCGGCTCGTTAATGGCTTGTGCGTTTACTTTCAGGCGCATTTCACGCAGTTTCCTGACTTCCAGAACTTTTTTGACAATCGCCCGGCAATCTTCCGGCGAAAAAGGCTTGCTGATATAATCCCATGCCCCCTGTCTGATCGCCTCCATGGTTGTATCCAGAGAGCCATAAGCGGTCATAAGAATCACGGGCAGTGTCGGGCACTTTTTTTGTACTTCCGCCAGCACCTGCAGCCCGTCCATTTCGGGCATGCGGATGTCCGACATGAGCAAATCATATTTTGACAAATCTTCGCGAAGCGCCTGCCCGGCTGAAGTGCATGCCATCACTTCATAGCCGTCGCGCTGCAGCGTTTCCCGCAAAAATTCCGCGGCGACCGCGTCATCATCAATAACAATAATACGGGCTTTCATAAATTACGTTTCGTGAAACCTCCGGATAACTCTGCCATGAATAAATTGATTGGTCAGGGAAAGGCGGCCAGGAAATAACCGTCTAGCTTTCTGCTGCCTTGCAGATCTTTGGCAACGATATCGGCTTTGATCATCTTGACTCTTTCTTCTTCATATATTTTAACAATTTTTGCGGTGATAACGATGGTCGCGCGCTTTGTCGTGTTTTCCGGATCGTCCCAATCGACAGGCGCGGTCATGCTCAAAAATCTTGCGGATAATTTTTTCAAATGTTTAACGTCTATCCAGGTGCTGACGGCCTCGCCCGCGATACCCATGATCAGCATGCCGTGCGCGATAACGTTATCCAGACCGATGGCCCGCGCGAAAGTTTCATCGTGGTGCAGTGGATTAAAATCACCGGAAGCGCCCGCGTAACGGACAAAATGCGTTCTGGTCAAAGGCCCCGCGGTGTAAGGCGGCAAGGTATCTCCAATTTTTAAATCCGACCAGGACAGCGTCATGAATTTTTTACCTTTCCATCATCAACGAACGCACTTTCCCTACCGTCTCGCCACGCTGATTTGTCACTACCGTCTCGAGCACCGCGACGGTAACAAACATTCCCGCGCGCTCCTTTTTTCCTCTTTCGTATATTTCAACAACTTTCATTTTACGGGTAATACTATCGCCGGCGTAAATCTGCCCCAGATATTCATATTCTTCCTCGCTGTGCAGCACTTTGCTGATGTCCATGCCCAGGGCGTTGACAATTTCCGCCAGCCCGTCGCCCGTCCAGAAAAAGAAACTGGTCATAAAAGTCGGCGGCGCCGGAATTGTCCGGTAACCGGCTTTATGGGCCGCGTTTTCATCATAGTAAATCGGATTAATCGCGCTGAGATTATCTTTTAGGGAAACCGCGGCGGCAAATTCCGCGATTTTCGTCTTGTCGACGACTAAAGTATAAGCAGGAAATTCGAAGCCTACTTTTGATGTGTCCATTAAATCGCTCTTTTCGGTTAAGTCAGTTTTTCATATCACATCGTCTCAAGATTGCCATAAATTTATTGTACATCTTTATAATACGTCCTCATCATAGTTCGTATAATTTTTCATCAACGTTGGGTTTTTGCTTTGCTTTGCTTTTTCCCGGCAGCTTCCCGGCAAGTGGAGCTTCTTGCATTAACGCGTCGCCCATTTCCTCTTCGACCTTTTCCGGATCTTCTCCTTTTTCAATGCGCCGCAGCGCTTCATAAAAAACGTCTCCCATTTTCATTCCTGTTGATTCGCTGAATTTACGCATCAGTTGCGCCGCCGCGCGCGGATCTTCACCATTCATGTTTTCCGCCGCCGCCGCCGCTTTAGCCAGCTCTTTTTCCACTTTTTCCGCGTCGAGCCCAGCCAAAGGATTGTCTTCATCGGTTTTATCAGCTGCGGAGAGCGTGGAAAAAAGCGAAATTTGGCGGACGAGACGTGTCCGCTTACACTTCGGGCATGAAGGTATTTTATTTGTGTTCACCTTCGGCGTAAAGAAATTATAGATTGTGTTGCAGCGCTTGCAATAAAACTCATAAATAGGCATCAAGCTCACTCCTGCTGCTTTTTCATTTTTTCGTCATCCAAGGATTTTAAATATTCAATACGTTGCACCAGCGGCGGGTGCGAATAATAAAACCTCGCATAAAACGGATGCGGATGCAGATTGGCCAGATTGTCTTTGGCTAATCGCCTGAGAGCGTCAACCATCGGCGCGGCGGTTCCGGTAAGCTGCCAGGCCATAAAATCCGCCTCTTTTTCATACCGCCGGGAAATTGCCGCGGCAATAGGCCCCAAGAAGAATCCTGCCGTGCCCAAATATAATGAAATCAGAAAGAGTCCCGCGTAAACGGGCGTTTGTTTTAAACGGAAAGCGTCATACAGCGGCGACCAGTTTACCGCCAGATACACGCCGTAAAGAAGCGCCAGAGAACCGGTAATCATAAATATGAGTTTTTTGGCTATGTGCCTTTTTTTCCAATGGCCGATTTCATGCGCCAGGACCGCCAGTATTTCTTCATGGGAGTGAGAGGCGAGCAGCGTATCAAATAAAACAATTCTCTTCGTCTTGCCGATGCCGGTAAAATAAGCGTTAGTATGCCGGGAGCGTTTTCCTTCGTCGACCTGGAATATCCCTTTCGTTTTCAGGCCGGCCTTTTCCATCATTGCGGTAATTTTATCCTTGAGCATTTCATCCTTAACTGGTTCATATTTATTAAAAAGAGGCGCGATCACCACCGGATAAAGCCAGATGAGCAGAATCTGAAAACCAGTAAAAAATAACCAGCCCCAGAACCACCAGCTCTTTTTGAAATATAAAATAAAAGTCATCAGCGCGCCGACAATGATAAACAGCATAATCGCGGAAATAATCGCGGTCTTTATCAGGTCGGTTATCCAGATGCGCCAGGTCATGGTGGAAAACCCGTATTTTTTTTCCAAGACAAAATTTTCATAAATATCAAAGGGCAAGCCGATAATACCGCCCAGCACGGCAAAAATACCGAAAAAAATCAGCGCCTGCCAGATCAAATGAACATTGAGGCCCACAATGGCGTTGACCAGCACCGGGAGCAAAATAAAGATTACAACCAGCGTCAGGCAATCATCCACGATGCTTTCCTTTGCGCCCAGGCGGGAGTGTTCAACAGAATAATCCATCATCCTGGCCAGTGTTTGCTGATCTATAATTTGCTCAAAGCCCGCGGGAATATCTTTGCCATGTTCGCGTAAATATCTGTTGTTTATCTGCTCCAGGACAAAACGCACAGCAAGCCTGCCGCTAAACAACACGATAAACAACAGCAAAAGGATGTTTTCCATAAATTTAACACCGTGAATTATTCTAGATGATACATATGGATCATTAATATATGGGTCTGGGCAGCGACTGTCAAGCTTCGTCATACTGGGCAATGCCGCGGGTGCCAAATTGCCCGTGAAATATTGCACCCATGCCACTGTTTCTCTGCTTGACAGACAATATTAATTCTTCTATATTTTCAAAAAAACAAAGGGCAATTATGAATATTTTCTTAATTTGCTGTGTTTGTTTGTTTTGCCTTTTTTTCACTGTTTTCCGCCGAGTGGAAGCAAATTCAGTATCTTTCCCAAAAAGTAATAAGCTTGTTTTTTTGATTATGGCGTCAGCGCATTGTCTCGTCTTGGATGTTTCTGCTTAAAGACGCGGCGCGTTTACAATAAAATTTATTTAAAAGGAGGATAACATGGCTACGAAAAGAAAAAGGACCACCCACTACAGCGTCGCGGGAACAAAATTATACGCCGTGCGCGATGCCAAAGGGCGCTTTGTCGATATCCAGACATACAAACGCGCGCATTCCATGGACATGAAACGCAAAAGCAAGGCCGAAATAGCGGCAGCAAAAAAGAAAAAGAAAAAATAATTAGGAGAAAGCAAGAAATATTATTCGCAGGTTTGCAGCAAAACGAGGCAAACGCCGTTAATCAACGTTTTTTTATCATGAAGAGGAGGTATCTTTAATGGAAACATGGCTTCCGATCATCATTCAGTTAATCAGTGGCGCCGCGGGCGGCAACGCCCTGGGCGCGGCGGTAAAAAATTTATCATTAGGCAAGCTGGGTGACACGATTACCGGGCTTATCGGCGGCGTCGGCGGCGCGCAGCTTTTGGCCATTTTGGGCATTCTTACCGGCAGCGGCGGCATGGACGCGACGGCGGTAGCCGGCGATGTGGTGGGTGGCGGCGCGGGAGGCGCGGCGCTTTTGGCGATTGTCGGCGCGATCAAAAACGCCATGGGCAAGAAGTAATAAATTCTTTCACTTTTACCGGGGAGCGTCCACGGATGTTCCCCGGTTTTTTTATCTCTGAAATCTCTTAATATCTTTCCTGCCCTGTTTATGGGCGATTTTGGATAACAACGCCGGTCATGAAACATTTATCACATTGCCGTTATTCACATTTAAAATGCTGATAATACTAATATTTTATCATTCTTCCTTCTTCATTTTTTCGATTTTCAATCCTGGCCAGAAGGCGTAGAATATGGAAAATAAGCGGTAGTTGGTACTGATCAAACTTTTCCTTAATTATTATGGTCACGTATTATGACGGGCTCCGATATTTTAGTTGTTGTGCCGCACAGCGGGGTTGCCATTCCACCGGAAATTTCTCCGGAAGATCTTTCCGACGATTTTTCCGCTTTGCTCAGGAATATCGACTGGTACACGCAATGGCTGTACGATTTCCGCGATATTCTGGGCAACCGGCAGATTGTCTTTCCTTATTGCAGTATCTTGCTGGAAGCCAATCGTGATCCGGCAGAAATTGAGGAAAGCGTCCCGCTGGTAGACATCCACGGCCGGCCCATCTATCGGACAGGTTTTGAGCCCTCCCTGGCTATGCGCGCCTCCCTGGCGGAAAAATATCTTAAACCTTTCCACCGCGGCATAGAAGAAATCATCTCCGCCGGCGCCGGACTGCTCTTTGACGGTCACGCCACCGTAACCGCCCGTGGTGTTGCCGAAAATCAAATTGAGATCATGAATTTTCAACATTCACCCCGCGACGAAAGCCCTCTGTATTACTGCCCGAATGTCATCGTGGAAACATACGCCGAGGAATTGCGCAGCCGCCTGCCGGACGTGCTGATCACCGTTAACGCCTCTGATTTTGTGAAAGTGCACGGACATATCTGCGCCGCGCATTCGGTCAATTCGCTCAAGCGCGTCGGCACGCGCGCGCCCGCGTTCATTCAGGAAACAAACGAGCGCTTGTATAAAAATGACGACGGCACGCCGAACGTCGCGCAAATTAACCGGCTCAGACGCGCCTTTGCCGAAGCGCTGGCGCAAACGCTGCAGTCTCTGGACGAATCACGCAAAATGAAAATCATCAATCTGCATATCGGCAAGCAATCATTCAATTACGATTGCGGTCCCAAGGCTCTACAAACGGTCATGCATTATTACGGCGAAGAGGCCGATGATAATGACCTCATCAACGAACTGGGCACCACTCCAGACGGCACGCCGCCTGAAGAAATGATCCGGGTGGCCAAACAGCACGGTTACGTCGTGAAGTCCGGAACCAACTGGTCGCTCAAGCAGGTAAAACAGTACGTTGATGAAGGAACGCCGGTCATCGTTTTGTTGCAGGCCTGGGCGGATCGGCACATGACCATTGACGACTGGCGGCGCGAATGGAATCAGGGGCACTACGCGATTATTATCGGCGTCAACAAGGATATGCTGCTTTTCGAAGATCCGGCGTCCATCCGGCGCACCTGGCTGCGGGAAAGGGAATTCCTCGCCCGCTGGCATGATCTTCATCCCAAAACCGGTGAAAAATATGAGCATTTCGGCATGGTGCTTTTGGGCAAACAGCCGGCCTTGCTGTCTTTTGACCACATGGATTGACCGCAACATCTTTATTCGCCATGGTTACTATCGAAACACGCTGCTGGACTCCGCAAAGTAAAAGGCGCATAATAAGGCATCTAGGGAGATTAGGTATGAAAAAGATTTTCTTTTTAATTTGTGCGCTCTGCGTGTTCGCCTTAACGGGACAGTCTAACGCTTGGGGTGTTTCCTTTAACGATCACTCTGTTTGGAAACGTTTTTTCGCTCCATCTTTTCAGATGGATACAGCGGAAACACGAGCGGTAATCTTTCATCAGCGGCGCGCGCGTCAAATTCCGGAGCCGCTTATTGAAGAAGAAACACTGGAGACAGCCGAAAAAATATTTTTTTCACCTCTGGCAATGATGGAAAAATATAACCATCTCACCTTGCTGATTCTGACCAATATCCTGCTTGTTCTCACGGTGACCAGAAGAAAGCAGATGGAGAAAGCGCAGCGGGCCGCAACGGCCTGAAAATTAATTTAATAAACAGTAAAGCGCCTTTTGCCATAATAAGGTCACATCTTTCTGCTGTCGTAGGCCCAGTGCAGGAGCGCCTGGCGCTGGCGGCGCCGGCAGTTGAGATCCCCCGCCGGGCAATTTTTTTTGAGCTGCTTGACGTGCCGCTGCATGGCTTTCCATCTTTTGATCTGGCGCGCGTCATCCGGGCAGCGCCTGCCCATATAATAGCGACAGTACCACTGAAACCAGCCGCGCGGGTCTTCGTGATAAATCCATCCTTTCTGCCTCCAGTAGGACAATGGCTTCGAGGCGTTCACACCAAAACAGTTGAGCTTGGGATCGTGCTTTAAAGAATTGAGCTTGGCATTGGCGAACCATGACGTGGGGAATTCCTTGCGGCAATCCGTCATGTATTTGCCGCCAAAAACGCCTGCCTCCAGCATCTGCTTGGGCGTCAACTGCGGTTTGAATTCAGGGGCAAAATTTTTCCCGCTGGGCTCCGTCAGATAATAACGGTACCTTTTCTGCATTTTGTCGTTTACTATCACCAGTTTCGGTTTCATGGTTTTTTTGAATTATACCCAAGACAAATATTGCTGTAAACAAATAAAAAGCCGCGCTTTTAATCGGCGCGGCTTTCTTCGGTTCCTGTAGCAAAAATAGCCTACATTTTTTTAGCGGCTTTTTCGATAGCCTGTCTTATTGAATCTAGCCTTTCCTGCCCCATCTTAACCATGATTTGTATAACCAAGGTGCGCCCCAAAATATCTTCGGCATAAGGAATGCTGGCGCGCGAATATTCGATTTTCCCTTTATACGACGGATCGGTAAACGGATACTTTTTGGAAATCGCCGTAGAGCGCGCTAAGAAATGTTCCCAGTTAGGCACGTAATGCCAGAGATTATTTTTGTAGCAGACCGTATCCACACCTTCCGCGGCTAAAAGTTTCTGAAATTTCAACGCCTGTGCTTCTTCCGGCAGATTAAACGCCAAAAACGTGGCGGAATCGCCTTCCGGATCCGGAAGCTTGCGGAATTTCACGCCCGGCACCTGACCGAGCGCGTCTTTAATGGCTTTTTTGTTTTTCCTCTGTTCGGAACAAATGTAATCAAGTTTCCGCAACTGCGCCAGGCCTAAAGCGCCCTGAAGTTCATTCATGCGGTAGTTGAATCCCAGAATGGTTCTTCCTTCCAGCGCGCGGCTGACTTTCGGGTTATGGTCGTGGCCATGGTCGTGATACCATTCAGCGCGGTGATATAAATCCTTATTGTTGGAAATAATCATGCCGCCTTCGCCGGTGGTTACGGTCTTGACGTAATCAAAACTGAAACAGCCCATATCGCCGAAAGATCCCAGTTTCTTTCCCTTAAAGCTCGCGCCGCAACCCTGCGCGTTGTCTTCCAGCACCAAGAGTTTGTGCTTCTTCGCTTCTTCAAGTATTTTATCGATATGGGCGGCCGAACCGCACATATGCACGGGGATAACGGCTTTGGTATAGGGAGTTTTTTTCTTCGCGATTTCCAGTGGATCCAGATTGAGCGTGTCGTCAATATCCACCATAATGGGCACCGCGCCCACTTCCATCACCGCCTCGTAAGTGGCCAGAAAAGTAAAAGCGGGAACCAAAACATCGTCGCCGGGGCCGACATCTAACGCGGTGAGCGCGACTTTCAGCGCGGCGGAACCGGAAGTAACGCCCAACGCGTAACTGGTACCGCAATATTTGGCGAAGGCTTCTTCAAACTCACGAACCTTGAACATGCCCTTACGCTGAGCGTCAAAGCCATAGCGCATCAGCACGCCTGTTTCCAAAATTTCCACCACCTCTTTTATTTCTTCCTGACCGATTAATTCCGCACCCGCCATTTTATCCTCCTAAGCACCGCTAAATAAATTTTTCTTGTTTTTATAATGCCTGCGCGTACATCGCGATGGCGTCGTCCCTGGTCACTTTACGCGGATTGTTTTCCAGTGGCCGCGCCACGGTGAGAGCCACATCGGCGAGATCCGGAAAATCTTTTTCCGTAATGCCGAAATCCGCCAGTGACGCGTGAATGCCGCAATCTTCAATCAGCGCCTCCACAGCGTCAAGGGCCAGATAAGCGGCCTCGCGCGCGGGCAGCCCATCCGTATTTTCATCCATTGCCTCGGCGATATCCGCGAACTTTTCCAGCGCGCCGGGCAGATTGAAATTCATCACCGCCATCAACATCATCGTGTTAGCCAGGCCGTGCCCGATGCCGTATTTTCCGCCCAGTGGGTAAGAAAGCGAATGCACCGCGGTCACTCCCGCATTGGCCAATCCGAGCCCCGCGTAAAGACTGCCCAGTAGCATTTTTTCGCGCGCAGCCAAATTTTTTCCGTCGTGCACGCAGGCGCGCAGATTCTGGGCGATCAAGGCAATCGCCTGCAGAGAAACAAGTTCGCTCATGGGCGATGAGTTTATCGACGTGTAAGATTCAATCGCGTGACATAAAGCGTCCAGCCCCGTCTGGGCGGTGGGCGCCGGCGGCAAACTCAACGTGAGCTCCGGATCCAAAAGCGCCAGTTCCGGATAAAGATGCACGCTGTTCATCCCTTCTTTCTTTTTCAAATCCTTGCGGATAAAAACCGCCGTAAAGGTAACCTCGCTGCCGGTTCCGGCGGTGGTGGGAATCATGATTTTGGGCAAACCGGGTTTGGGCACCTTTCCCAATCCCAAAAAATCCGTCGCTTTGGCGTTATTGGCCGCGATCACGGCAATGGCTTTTGCCACATCCATGGCGCTGCCACCGCCGATACCGATAACCGCGTCATTTTTGTTTTTTAACGCCAGCGACGCGCCTTCGTCGGCCAGTTCAATGGGCGGTTCCGCCTCCACTTTGTCGTAGATGCTGAAATTGACGCCCGCGGGCGCGAGAATGCCTTCCACTTTTTCCCGGAACACGGCGGACAGGTTTTTATCGATAACTACCAGGGGATTTTTCGCGCTCAACTCTTTGACCTGATCAGCCAGCTGTCGCAGCGCGCCGCAGCCGAAAATTATTTTTTTCGCGCCTGTAAAGGAAAATATTTTTTGCATGGTGCACCCTCCGCTATTTTAGCGTATTTATTATAAAAAAGATAACTGCGGTCGCCAGCCGACCAGCATGGGCAATCCCTATGAGAACAGGCCCCTAAAGTCAAGTTTTTTTCTGGCTTGTATACCAGTCTATTTGCCGGCAGACGCCTCTGATTATTTTCACGTCGCGCGCCAAAAGCGTAGTGCGGCTGAAAAATTTTCTCAGGTGCATCATCCAGTAATCGGGATTCTGTGGATTTAAAAAGCCGACTTTTGCCAAGAGCGTTTTTAGTTGTTCATACATTCCTTCCAGCTCTTCTGCGCGCGCGAGCTTGGGCGGTGTTTCCACCATCCGCTCCAGCGAAGCAATAAATATTTCATAGCAAAGAACCATCACCGCGTGGGAAAGATTGAGCGAGCGAAACGCCCGCGCCGTCGGGATGGTGACCGCGGCGTGGCAAAAGCGCAATTCGTCATTGCTCAAGCCCTTGTCTTCGGGGCCGAAAAGCAGCGCGATTTTATTATTCTGGGATAACGAGATAATTTTCTCCGCCATTTGACGCGGCGTCAAAAAAGGCCCGCGCGCCGCGCCTTTTCTGGCCGTGGTGCCGACAATATAATTGAATCGCCCCAGCGCGGCTTTGATATCGTCCGCATATTTTATTTTTTCCACAACATCCACCGCCAGATGCGTGGAACGAGTTTTCACCTCTTCCTGTTCATATTTATCCTGGCTGATAACGATTATTTTATTGATACCCATATTCTTGGCCGCTCGCGCAACTGCGCCTATATTGCCCGCGTATTTAGGCTTTTGCAGCACGATACTGATATTGCTCAGCTTCGCTGTCTCGTTCATCTTCTATATGCCTCCTTTTCGTCGCTCGCTGCCCTACATCTCCGGTCGGCGCGTTTAATTTATTTGCCGAGTTCTACTCTTTTTGCTATTCACTATTTTATGGACAAATATTTGTTTCAACAACAAGCGCAGCTTGCAGGCGTGACGCTTAGCGACGCGCAGCTGAACCAATTTACTCTTTATCATAAGGAGCTGTTGTCTTGGAACGCAAAGATTAATCTTATCTCCAAAAAATCGGCGCTGGATATCACGGGCCGTCATTTTCTGGATTCGCTTTCCGTGACGCGCTTTATTGACCGGCCCGACGCGCGGCTTTTGGATATCGGCTCCGGCGGCGGCTTTCCCGGCATCCCTCTCAAAATCGCCATGCCGGAGCTGGAGGTGCATCTACTGGAAAGCAACCGCAAAAAAACATCTTTTTTAAAACATATCATCAGGCAGCTGAATCTGGCAGGCACGCAGGTTATTCATGAGCGCGTCCAAAAAGCGGCCCAGGATGAAAAAAGGCATGAATATTACGATTACGTTGTCTCGCGCGCCGTTTTTCATCTCCAGGATTTAGCCCTGCTGAGCGCTCCTTTTTTGTCGCCGGAAGGCAAATTTATCGCGCTGAAAGGCGAAGATGTGGAAAATGAAGTTATCCACTGTGGCAAAAACGCAACAGTGGTTGATTTTTTTGAATTATTTCAGCATAATATTGATATTTATCCCCAGGGTAGAAAGAGCATAATTATTGTGGGAAAAAAGCTCAAAAAGGGTAAAAAAACCTTCTAAAAAGGGTTGTTTTATGGTAGGTGTTACCCCAGTTTTTCCCGACGATATCTCAGGAAGATATTAAGCCAAATAATGAGTAAAATTATATGCATAGCCAATCAAAAAGGCGGCGTGGGCAAAACCACTACGGCGATTAATCTGGCTTCTTCCTTGGCGGCGGCGGAAAAAAAAACATTGCTCATTGACGGCGATTCCCAAGGCAACGCTACCAGCGGCATGGGGATCAGTGATAACGGCAACAACCTCTATCACGCGATGATCGGCCAGGCCCAACTGGAAGATGTAATTCAGCCGACGAATATACCGCATTTGGACATCATCACCTCCAATCAGGATTTAATCGGGGTGGAAGTGGAATTTATCCATATTGAGGATAGAGAAAAACGTTTGCGCCATTTGCTCAAAGCGCTGACCAGGCCTTATGATTTTATTATTATCGATTGCCCGCCTTCGCTGGGCTTTATGACGGTCAACGCTCTGGTGGCGGCGGATTTCCTGATTGTGCCGCTGCAGTGCGAATATTTCGCCATGGAGGGATTGGGATATCTGCTCAACACCGTGCGGCTGGTCAAAGCAAAGCTGAATCCCGATCTGGCGCTGGGAGGAATATTACTGACGATGTTTGACCCGCGTAATTTGCTTTCGCACCGCGTCACGGAAGACGTAAAAAGCCATTTTGGAGAAAAAGTATTCAAAACAATCATCCCGCGCAATGTGCGGCTTTCGGAAAGCCCGAGTCACGGCTTGCCGATTATTCTTTACGATATAAAATCTCGCGGCGCCGTGGCTTACATGGAACTGGCGCAGGAAATTATTAAAGGGGGGCTCTAAAACATGGCGCAAAAAAACGCTCTCGGCAAAGGACTGGGGGCCATTTTTCCGGATCTGCTCAACGATCTGGATAAAAAAGCATCAGCGCATACCTGCGGGATTGAAGAGTTGCATCCCAACCGTTATCAGCCGCGCAAGACTTTCAACGACGAGGAGCAGAAAAAACTGGTCGCTTCCATAAAAACCAGCGGCATTATTCAGCCGATTGTCGTGCGCCGTTCGGGCAAAGGTTATGAAATTATCGCCGGAGAGCGGCGCTGGCGCGCGGCGCAGGCCGCGGGACTGAAGGACGTGCCGATCGTCGTGCGCGAAGCAACGGACCGGGAAGCGGCGGAAATGTCCCTGATTGAAAATATTCAGCGCGAGGAATTGAACCCTCTGGAAGAAGCGGCGGCGTATGTCACATTAACGGAAAAATTTTCTTTGTCCCAGGAAGAAATATCCACGCGCGTGGGTAAAGACCGCTCGACCGTCGCCAATACCATGCGCCTTTTGAAGCTGCCGACAAAAATCAAGGCGGCGCTGACGGAAAAAAAGATAACCGCCGGGCACGCGCGCTGTCTTCTGGCCTGTTCTTCCACAGAGGAACAACTTTCCGCTCTGGATGCGATTATTAAAAGAGATCTTAACGTCCGGGAAACAGAGCGCCTGATTCAAAAACTGAAGAAAGCGCCCGCCGATAAAAAACGGGTAGCTAAAGACCGTTTCTTAAGTGACCTGGAAAAAGCGATAAGCAAGAAGCTTCAGACGAAGGTGGAAATCAAAGGATCTCCGAAAAAAGGCACCATTGAAGTCCGATACACTTCCATGGACGAATTAAACCGGTTATCCGGCCGCATTCTAGACGAGTTAGATTAAAAGGTAATCCTGTTAACAACTGTTTATAAAGCTGTGGATAAAAGGCGATTAAGTGGAATCTATTTGGGAAAAAACTACTAAAATTATTCAGGAAAAGCTCAGCAAGCAGAATTTTGACACCTGGATTAAACCTATCAAAATATCCGCGATGGAAGACCAGTGCGTTCAATTGAGCGTGCCTAATAAATTCTTTCGGGACTGGCTCATGGACAATTATTTATCCACCATAAAGCAGTCCCTGCAAAAGGTTGTCGGCCTGGATGTGGAGGTAGATTTTATTCTGGAAAAAAATCATGGCCCGGCGGCGGACAAAGCACCCGTCAATCCCGTTCAGCCTAAAACAACAGCCAGCGCCATCGCCGCGATGAAAGGCAAAAATAATTTATCCCTGAACAGCAACTATACTTTCGAAAGATTCGTTGTCGGCCCCTGCAATCAGTTCGCTCACGCCGCCTCCATCGCCGTCGCCAAGCAACCGGCGAAAAATTACAATCCCCTTTTCATTTACGGCGGCTCGGGGCTGGGTAAAACTCATTTGCTCAACGCGACCGGTCTTCTGACGGCGGCGGCGCATCCGGAATTAAATGTCATGTATGTGTCCGCCGAAGAATTCATGAATGAAATGATCAACTCCATTCGTTACGACCGCATGCCCAAATTTCGCGAAAAATACCGCAATATCAGCTGTCTCTTGATGGACGACATTCATTTTCTGGCCGGCAAGGAAAGGACGCAGGAAGAGTTTTTCCATACCTTTAACACGCTGCATGACTCCGGCAAGCAAATCGTCGTCACCAGCGACAAATTTCCCAAAGATATCCCCAATCTGGAGGGGCGGCTCCGCTCGCGTTTTGAATGGGGCTTAATCGCCGATATTCAACCGCCGGAAATAGAAACAAAAATCGCCATCATTGAAAAAAAGATGCAGGAAATACAAATTAATCTGCCTACGGCTGTCGCCCATTACATCGCTTCGCACGTGGAATCCAATATCCGCGAACTGGAAGGATTTCTCGTCCGTATCAGCGCTTATTCCTCCTTGACCGGCAGGGACATAGACCTTGATCTGGTTAAAGAAGTTCTGAAAAACCTGGTAAAGCGCAACGGCAACCAGGAAATCAGCATCGAGGAAATTCTTAAAACGGTTGCCGCCAAGTTAAACGTGAAAATTTCCGATATCAAAGCGCATAATAAAAATAAAAATCTGGTATTTGCCCGGCAAATAGCCATGTATCTGGCGCGCAAACTGACGCACGCTTCATTTCCGGATATTGGGCATAAAATTGGGGACCGTGACCATTCCACTGTTATTTACGCAACCAACAAAATCGCCGGTAAAATAGAAGTAGACGCCAAGTTGAAAGCATTGATTCAGGATATGGAAAATATTTTAATAAACAAAGCTTAATTTGTTATCTATAGGTTTATCAACATGAAGTTATTTTATAAATTTTTAAAAATATTAGATAAATGGTTATTTTCCACATATCAACAAGCGTTATTACTATTACTATTTTATATATATAAGAAAAGATAATTTAAAATAAAGGGGAGGATTCTTATGCAACTCAATATAAACAGAAACATCTTTTTAGATGGTATTCAGAAAACTCTAGGTATTGTTGAGAAAAAGACCACCTTACCCATCTTAAACAATCTACTTTTAAAGGCGGAAAAAAACAAACTTAAGATCATCGCCACCGATCGGGAAATTAGTTTATTATCCGATTATGATGCGGAAATAAAGGAAAGCGGCGAGATAACCATTTCCGCCAAGAAACTTTATGAAATGGTGCGCGAAATTCAGGGAGAGACAATTAATTTGGTTTGTTCCAACAGCGTGGTGAAAATAACATGTCAGCGGGCAATGTATAAAATACCCGGGCTGCCGGCGGAAGATTTTCCTGATGTTTCCGATGACCGTAATATTCAATTTTATAATGTTCAGGGAGCGATAATAAAAGATTTAATCAATAAGACGTCTTTTGCCATGGCGCTAGATGAAATGAGAAAAAATCTCAATGGCGTGTTGATGGAATGTATTACGGACGGCGCCGATAATTTATTACGCATGGTCGCCACGGACGGACATCGCCTGGCAATGGCTAAAAGCGTTTTTAAAGAGCCGCTATTGGCTACCGGCAAGGGGATTATTATTCCCCGCAAGGGATTGATGGAAATTAAAAAAATAGTTGATGAAGAAGAAAGTGTAAAAATCGGATTGAATAAAAACATGTTTATCGTGAAAACGGAAAACACGATTTTAAAAGTCAGCCTGGTGGACGCTGACTATCCGGATTATAAAAGGGTGATACCGATAGAAAAGGGAATTAATATCACCCTGGACAAGGAATCTTTTTTACACGCTTTAAGAAGAATGAATGTTGTTTCTTCGGAAAGATACGGCGGGGTGATTCTTGCTTTTTCCGAAGGAAAACTGACGCTCAATTCCACAAATCTGGACGTGGGAGAAGCGACGGAAGAAATAGACATCACCTACTCGGGAGAAGACGTGGATGTTGGTTTTAACGTTAATTATTTAATCGATGCGATATCGGTGATTAATCAGGATAAAATATTAATGGAAGTTGGTCTGGGTATTAAGCCCTCGGTAATTAAACAGACACAAGGCGATGATTATATCTGCATTGTGATGCCTTTGAAAATTTAGAAGTTCATTAAGGGAGTTGAGAAAATTTTATGCCTCATAAATATGATGCCGACAGTATTAAGGTTCTCGAAGGATTGGAGGCCGTCCGTAAAAGGCCGGCCATGTATATTGGTTCCACCGGAAAGGATGGGTTGCATCATCTGGTATATGAAGTGGTGGATAACAGCATCGATGAAGCTTCGGCCGGATACTGTGACACCATTACCGTAAAAATCAGAGTGGATAATAGTGTTGTGGTGGACGATAACGGCCGCGGCATTCCCGTGGGCATGCATAAGACCGAAAAAGTATCCGCCGCGGAAGTTGTGATGACCAAGCTGCATGCCGGCGGCAAGTTTTCACACGATGCCTACAAAGTTTCTGGAGGTTTGCACGGCGTGGGCGTGTCGGTTGTGAACGCGCTTTCCAAGAAATGCGAGCTGGAAGTGCGCCGCGACGGCCATGTTTATCGTCAGACATATAAATACGGCGTGCCGGAAAAGCCGCTGGAAGTGGTGGGAAAAACAAAGGGGCACGGCACGAAAGTTACTTTTCTGCCGGATGATAAAATATTTGAAGATACGGAATTTAGTTTTGATATTATTTCCAACCGCTTGCGAGAGTTGGCATTTTTAAATTCCGGTGTAAAAATTACACTGATTGACGAACGCACGGACAAGAAAAATGAATTTTTCTACAAGGGCGGCATTGTTTCCTTTGTCGAGTATATTAACCGCAACAAAAAAGTTTTACACAAACATCCTATTTACGTCTCCGGCGAAAAGGAAGACTGCTTCGTGGAAGTGGCCCTGCAGTATAACGAAACTTATCTGGAAAACATTTTCACCTTCGCCAACAGCATCAATACCACGGAAGGCGGCACGCACCTGATAGGTTTCCGCTCCGCCCTGACGCGCGTGTTCAATAACTACGCGACGAGCAGCAAACTGATTAAGGACGGCAAAGAATCGCTGCGCGGCGAGGATCTGCGCGAGGGCCTGGCCTGCGTCATCAGCGTCAAAGTCCAGAATCCGCAGTTTGAAGGACAGACCAAAACAAAATTGGGCAACAGCGAGGTGCGCGGCCTGGTGGAAGGAATTGTCTACGAAAAAATCGGCAGTTTCCTGGAGGAAAATCCGTCCATCGCCAAGCAGATTCTCAATAAATGTCTGGAAGCGGCGCGCGCCCGAGAGGCGGCACGCCGCGCCCGTGAGTTAACCCGGCGCAAAAGCGCCCTGGAAGTGGGCGCGTTACCCGGAAAGCTTGCGGACTGTCAGGAAAAAGACCCGGCACTGAGCGAAATTTACCTGGTGGAGGGAGATTCGGCGGGCGGCTCGGCCAAGCAGGGCCGCGACAGAAAAAACCAGGCCATATTGCCCCTGCGCGGCAAGGTGTTGAACGTGGAAAAAGCCCGTTTTGATAAAATGCTGCAAAACGAGGAAATCAAGCTGATTGTGACGGCGTTGGGCACGGGCATCGGCACGGACGATTATGATGTCAGCAAGCTGCGCTATCATAAGGTGATTATCATGACCGATGCCGACGTGGACGGCTCGCACATCCGCACGCTTCTTCTGACGTTCTTTTTCCGCCAGATGCGCGAACTGATCGAGCGGGGATATTTGTATATCGCGCAGCCGCCGTTATTCAAGGTGGTGGATAAAAAAACAGAGCTCTACATACAAAACGAAGAGAAGATGAGAAACTACATTCTGGAAAACGGCGTGGCGAAAGTCAATTTAACCATGGGAGACGGCAGCCGTTTTCCCGCCACCGGCAATAAACTCTTGAGCCTGATTAAAAAGATTATGCGCATCGAGGATCTGCTGGACCGTTTTGAAAAGGAAAAACGCGACCGCTTTGTCCTGCGCGTGCTGGCCGGCGATCCCGCGCTCAAAGAGAGCTCTTTTAAAAGCGATAAAAATCTCCAGGCCATCGCCCAAAGAACCATGAAAGCCCTCAACGGCAACATTACCGGCTTTAAGCTCACGCAGGACAAGGACGAGGGCGTCTACGAAATAATTTTTGATCTCAAGAAAAACGGCCATACGGTGACCACGACCATGGATGTGGAAACATTCCGCTCTCCGCAATTCGCGGAAATCCGCGCGCTTTTGGAGCAGGTTTCCATTCTGGGCGAGCCGCCCTATCGGGACATTGCGGAAGATCCGAAAAACCCGGTCATCCTGGAGAGCACCAAGGCGCTGGTCGAACACATTTTGAATGCCGGGAAGAAAGGCATCGGCGTGCAGCGCTACAAAGGCTTGGGTGAAATGAACCCCGAACAGCTCTGGGAGACGACGATGAACCCGGAAAAAAGAACGCTGCTCAAGGTTACCGTGGATGATGCTGTGCTGGCGGATGAAATTTTCACCACGTTGATGGGCGACCAGGTGGAGCCGCGCCGAGAATTTATCTATAAAAACGCACTGGATGTTTCCAATTTGGACATTTAATCCGACGACGAAAACTGATTTTGCTGAAAATATTACACGACCGCATATTTCCAGAGAGGACAAGCTAAAATGGAAAAAGAAATCCAAAAAAAACCTACACTGGTGAACATAGAAGATGAGATGAAAAAATCATACATGGATTACGCCATGAGCGTCATCATCGGCCGGGCCATTCCCGATGTGCGCGACGGCTTAAAGCCGGTGCATCGCCGCGCTTTATTCTCCATGTATGAAATGGGCAACCGCTACAACAAGCCCTATAAGAAATCCGCCCGCATCGTCGGCGATATCATCGGTAAATACCATCCGCACGGCGACGTGGCGGTTTATGACACGATCGTGCGCATGGCGCAGGATTTTTCCATGCGCTATCCCTTGGTGGACGGCCAGGGTAACTTCGGGTCCATCGACGGCGATCCGCCCGCGGCCATGCGTTATACCGAAGTAAGGCTGGCGCGCATCGCGGAAGAAGTGCTGGCCGATCTGGAAAAAGAAACCGTCGATTTCGTGCCCAACTATGATGAATCTCTGCAGGAGCCGTCGCTTTTGGCGGCGCGTATTCCGCTTTTGCTGCTTAACGGCTCATCCGGCATCGCGGTGGGCATGGCTACCAACATTCCGCCGCACAACATCACGGAAATCGTCAACGGCACCATCGCTTGCATCAAGAATCCGGAGATCACCGTCGAAAAGCTGATGAAGCACATTCCGGGGCCTGATTTTCCCACGGCGGGATTCATCAACGGCCGCGAGGGAATTATTTCCGCCTATAAAACAGGGCGGGGCATTATAAAAATGCGCGCGCGCGCCGTTATCGAGAAAAGCGCCCGTAACGACAGGGAAACAATCGTCATAACGGAACTGCCCTATCAGGTGAACAAAGCGGCGCTGATTGAAAAGATTTCGGAGCTGGTGCGCGATAAAAAAATCGAAGGCATCAGCGACCTGCGCGACGAATCGGACCGCGAAGGCATACGCATCGTCATAGATTTAAAGAGAGAAGAAAACTCCACGGTCATTCTGAATCAGCTTTTCAAGCTGACGCCGATGGAATCGTCTTTCGGCATCATCATGCTGGCGATCACCGACGGCCGGCCGCAGGTATTGAATCTCAAGCAGATCATCGAAAAATTCATCGTCTTCCGCCGCGAAGTCGTCGTGCGGCGCACCGAATTCGACCTGGCGCGCGCCAAGGAACGAGCGCATATTTTGGAAGGCCTGATTATCGCGCTCAAGAATATCGACGCCATTGTCGCGCTGATTAAGGCGGCCAAGACCCCGCAGGAAGCCTCAGAAAAGCTCTGCGCTAAATTCAAACTTTCCGAAATTCAGGCCAAGGCCATCCTGGATATGAGATTGCAGCGCCTGACCGGACTGGAACGCACCAAAATTGATGATGAATACAAAGAAGTAAAAGCGTTGATGGCCAAGCTCGAAGGCATTCTGGCGGATCCGCAGAAAGTGCTGCAGGTTATAATCGACGAGCTCAACGAAATCAGGGAGCGTTACGGCGATGAGCGCCGTACGGAAATTGTCGCCAGCATCGGCGATATCGACATCGAGGATCTAATTGTCGAAGAGGAAATGATGGTGACGATCACGCACGCGGGCTACATCAAGCGCAATCCGGTAAGCCTGTATCGCAGCCAGCGGCGCGGCGGCCGCGGCAAGGTGGGCATGGGCACCAAGGAAGAGGATTTTGTCGAAAAAATATTTGTCGCCTCCACGCATCATTACCTGCTGATTTTCACCAACACGGGACGCGTCCACTGGTTGAAAGTTTATCAGATTCCGCAGGCGGGGCGCGCCGCCAAGGGTAAGGCGATAGTCAACATGATTAACATGGGTCAGGGGGAACGCGTCAGCGCCACTCTGCCGGTACGCGAGTTTGACGACGATAAATATGTGGTCATGGTCACCAAAAAAGGTACTATCAAAAAAACGGAACTTTCCGCCTATGCCAATCCGCGTTCGGGCGGCATCATCGCCATGTCGCTGGATAAAGGCGATGAACTGGTTGATGTCAAAATGACCACGGGCAAACAGGATATTTTCCTGGCCACGCGCCGCGGCCTGGCCATCCGTTTCAAGGAAAAAGACGTGCGCGACATGGGACGCACGGCCAAAGGCGTGCGGGGCATCAGCCTGGGCAAGGACGATGTCGTGGTCGGCGTGGAAATTCCAGAGAAAGACACATACATTCTGACCGTTTCCGAAAAGGGATTCGGCAAGTGCACGCCGATTAAGGAATACCGCCTGCAGAGCCGCGGCGGCAAAGGCACGCTTAATTTAAAAATCGTGCCCAAGACAGGCAACGTTTCCGGCGTCCTGCAGGTAACCCGGGAAGAACAGATTATGCTCATCAGCGACGGCGGCAAGGTCATCCGGCTGAAGGTTGAGGACCTGCCCGTGAATCACCGCGTGGCGCAGGGCGTCAAGCTGATTGATTTGGAGGAAAAAGAAAAACTGGTCGGCGTCGCGCCTACCACATCAGATGGAGCCGATGACGAAAACGGTGCTGAAGATGAAGAATAAATAAAAATAATCATAAGGCAAAACCTGATTTAGCCCCTGAGCTTCTCTATGTTCAGGGGCTTTTTTTCGACATCCGTCGGCGCTTGTTTTTGAAATTTAAATTCATTATAGTTGATACATGAAAAAATACACGCTGCTTGATCACACCGCCGATATCGGCATTGAGGCGTGGGGCGACACAAAGGAAGAGGCGCTCGCCGCGACCGTCGAGGCGATGTTTGATTTAATCGTCGATAACGAAAGCGTTGCGATGCGGGACGAAAAAAAGATTATCGCCAGCGGCGTGGACGAGGACGATATGCTGATGAACCTTTTGCGCGAAGCGCTTTATCTTTTTCACGGAAAATCCTGGCTTTGTAAAACCTGCGAGTTACTGGAAATGAACGAAGAAAAAATGTCCGCGCGCCTGCTAGGCGAGCCCTATGACACGAAAAAACATCAGTTGAAAATGGAAATCAAGGCCGTCACTTACCACACGCTGAAAATTGAAAAACGCGAGCAGGGTTGGCGCGCCCGGGTGATTTTTGATGTCTGAAATCAGGATGGAAAGAATTGACGCCAACCGCGTGCTCATCCCGCGGGAGGGCAAGATGCGCGTGCCGGGAGTCATTTACGCCAACGATAAAATTTTCACGCTCCTGCAAAATGATGAAAGCGCCCGGCAGGTGGTCAATGTCGCCTGCCTGCCGGGCATTGTTAAATATTCGCTGGCGATGCCGGATGTGCACTGGGGTTACGGTTTTCCCATCGGCGGCGTGGCGGCGTTTGACCTGGAGGAAGGAATAATTTCACCCGGTGGCGTGGGCTACGATATTAACTGTGGCTGCCGCCTGATGGCCACAAACCTGACACTGGGCGATATCAAAGACAAGCTCGATAATCTTACCACCGCGCTGTATCACGGCATTCCCTCCGGTGTCGGCTCGAAAGGTTTTATCAAATTATCCGGCACAGACCAAAAAAAAGTTTTGGAAGAAGGCTCCGCCTGGGCGGTGAAAAAGGGTTTCGGCTTGCCCCAGGATTTGGAGGCAACGGAAGACCATGGTACAATTCAAGGCGCGGATCCAGAGCAGGTATCGGCACGCGCACTCGAGCGCGGCCGCGAGCAGTTGGGCACGCTCGGTTCGGGCAATCACTTTCTGGAAATAGAAATCGTGCAGGAAATTTTTGATGAAAAAGCCGCCGCAGTTTTCGGCCTGCAAAAAGGGCAAATTGCCGTGATGATTCATAGCGGCTCGCGCGGCCTTGGCTATCAGGTCTGCGATGATTATCTGGCTTTAATGGTGAAACACGCGGCGGAAACGGGAATTGATTTGCCGGATCGTCAGCTTGCTTGCGCCTACATAAAATCACCGCGCGGACAAAATTATTTGGCGGCGATGGCGGCAGCCGCAAATTACGCTTGGGCCAACAGGCAGATTTTAATGCACCTGACGCGCGAAATTTTTGAAAAAACATTGCGAATATCGCCGCGCGATTTGGGGATGCGGCTCGTTTATGACGTCTGTCACAATATTGCCAAGATAGAATCATTTGTTATCGACGGAAAAACCAAAAAATTGTGCGTGCACCGTAAAGGCGCGACGCGTTCTTATCCCGCGGGACATGAGGCGCTTCCCGCTAGCTATAAAAGCGCCGGGCAGCCGGTTTTGATTCCCGGCGATATGGGCACAGGCTCTTTTGTTTTGGCGGGGCAGGAAAAAGCGATTGAAGAAACTTTTGGTTCGGCCTGCCACGGCGCGGGGCGCGTGATGAGCCGCACGCAGGCCACCAAAGCGAGCCAGGGGCGCTCTATTGCCAAAGAACTGGCGGATAAAGGCGTTTTGGTGATGGCGGGCAGCAAAGGAACGTTGAAAGAAGAAATGCCGGAGGCGTATAAAAACCTGCAGGACGTCGTACAGGTAGTGCACGACGCGGGCATTGCCAAAAAAGTTGCCAGGCTAAAATCGGTATCGTGTATTAAAGGCTAGCTGCCACATCTTATTGGATATTAAGATTGGCAGCGCAGCCCGGCGAATGCCGGGGCCGACATGAGAATCTAGTTTCCTTGTCATTGCGAACGAAGTGAAAAAATCCAGCGTAAAAAAGAGATTGCTTCTGCGTCCTGCGCCCGCCTCGCAAAAACAAATATTTTTAAAGATGGAAAAATCCCCCTCTTTGGTAAAGAGGGGTTAGAAGAGATTTTAGGAAGATTGTGTCACTGGTCATTGCGAACGCAGTGAAGCAATCTCTTTGTCATCTATGAAAAAATATTT
>DLNC01000034.1:31267-31668 GCA_002478265.1 Syntrophaceae bacterium UBA7520 | reverse complement strand
TTTTTGATGTGCGCTTCATATTCCTCGCGGAAATATTTAATCGTGCTCAAAACCGGGTTAGGGGCGGAGCCACCCAGCGCGCAAAGCGAACCGTCCGCGACGCCTGTCGAAATATGTTCCAAAAGCTCCACGTCGCCTTCTTTGCCTTTTCCCGCGCAGATGTCTTCAAGAATTTCCCGCATGCGGCGCACGCCTTCGCGGCAGGGCACGCATTTGCCGCAGGATTCTTCCTGCAGGAAAGCCAGGAAATATTTTGCCACGTCCACCATGCAGGATTTGTCGTCCATGACGATCATGCCGCCGGAGCCCATCATGGAGCCGACTTCATAAAGCTTGTCAAAATCCACGGGCAGATCCAAAAGGCTCTCCGGAATGCAGCCGCCGGAAGGGCCGCCGGTCTG
>DLNC01000034.1:0-31154 GCA_002478265.1 Syntrophaceae bacterium UBA7520 | reverse complement strand
GAGAAAATTTTCGTTCCTTTGGAACCTTCCGTGCCGATAGAGGCATACCAGTCGGCCCCCTTGTTTATAATCACGGGAACGTTCGCCCATGTTTCCACGTTGTTGAGCACTGTGGGCTTGTCCCAGAGTCCCTTCTCCACCGCGTGAATGTATTTGGCGCGCGGCTCACCCGCGCGGCCTTCAATCGACGCGAATAAGGCGGAAGACTCGCCGCAAACAAAAGCGCCGCCGCCTTTATTGATATGGATATCAAAGGAAAAATCC
Organism: Syntrophaceae bacterium UBA7520; assembly: GCA_002478265.1. Classification (GTDB taxonomy): domain Bacteria; phylum Desulfobacterota; class Syntrophia; order Syntrophales; family Smithellaceae; genus UBA4810. The sequence continues at coordinate 30,890 of DLNC01000034.1, read as the reverse complement.
GTGCCCAGAATCTTTTTGCCCAAAAGTCCTGCTTCCTTGGCGCTGCTGATGGCTAAGGACAGGTTCATAACCGCCAGAGGATATTCGTTGCGCACATAAATATAACCTTCGTTCGCGCCTATTGCATAGGCGCCGATAATCATTCCTTCAATCACGCTGTGCGGGTTGCCCTCCATCAGGCTGCGGTCCATGTAAGCGCCCGGATCACCCTCGTCGCCGTTGCCGATAACATATTTGGGTGAGCCGTGCGCCTTGCGGCATCCTTCCCACTTGACGCCGGCGTGAAACCCGCCGCCGCCCCGCCCGCGCAGGCCCGCTTTTTTTACTTCGCTGATCACACCTTCCGGAGTCATTTCCGTAAGCGCTTTGGCCAGCGCGGAATAACCGCCAATAGCCAGATAATCATCGAGCCGGGTTGGGTCAATCATGCCGTTTTGGCCGAAGACCAGACGGTTCTGTTTCTTATAGAAGGGGACATCTTCTTCTTTCAGTACCGTTTCTTTTGTGTCCGGATCGCGATAGAGCAGTTTTTCCAGGATTTCCCCCTGGGCGACGGTTTTGGAAATTATTTCCGGCACGTCTTTTACTTTGACCTGCTGATAAAATATTTTTTCCGGGTGAATCACCACCAAAGGGCCTTTTTCGCAAAAACCGAAACAGCCGGTGGCGCGCACTTCCACGTTCATATTCTGTTTTTTGATTTCCGCTTCCAACTCTTCTTTAACGGCAATGCAGCCGTAGCCGCGGCAGCCCGTGCCGGCGCAGATGGTCACAAGTTTTTTGGTCGGGTCGTAATTTTTCCGTAAGCTATCCTGAATTTGGCGCAAGGCCAGAGCATCATCTATTATTTTCATTATTGCTGCGCCCCCTCTTTAAGCTTGCCGATAACTTTGTCCACTTTAGCCATGGTCATCTGGCCGTGATATTCGGTGTTGATCACCACCACCGGCCCCAGAGCGCACGCGCCCACGCAATTGACCGTTTCCAGCGAGAATTTTTTATCCGCGGTTGTTTCTCCCGGTTTTATATTGAGAGTTCTTTCCATTTTATCCTGGATGGCCGCTGCGCCGCGCACATGGCAGGCGGTACCCATGCAGATTTTTACGATATGCTCGCCGCGCGGCTTCAAGCTGAAAGCGTTGTAAAACGTGGCCACTTCGTAAACGCGACTGAGCGGAATATTCATCGCTTTGCCTGCCGCCTTGAGCGCTTCTTTGGGCAGATAATTAAAAGCTTCCTGTATATCCTGCAGAACGGCAATCAGCGTGCTTTTATCGCCGCCGTGTTTCTTTACGATTTCTTTTGTTTTTGCTGCAACATTATCGGTTTTGCTCATTATTTTATACACCTCGGTGTTATTGCTACTCGTTGCCTGTTTTCAGATACTTGGCTTTTTCCGTAATCTTTTTATGCTCGGTGTTGACTCTTTCCTGAATCATGCTGATTTCTTCATCGGTCAGATGGCGAAAACGACCCTGCGCCTTGAAGTAATCGCGAATTGGCCGCAGTTTTTTCGGCATATCCGGAGAGAGGCGATAATGCCCGTTTTCCACTTCAAACAGCGGAAACACGCCCGTTTCTACCGCGAGGCGCCCCATGGAGATGGCTAAATGCGAGGGACAACGCCAACCGGTAGGACAGACGGAAAAACAGTGGATATAGGAAGGGCCTTTTACGCTTTTGGCCTTCTCGATTTTACGGATGAAATCCAGCGGATAGCTGGGACATGCGGTGGCCACGTAAGGAACATTATGCGCGACCATGATTTCCGGCATGTTTTTCTTCCACGTTTTCTGCCCCATGCTGACTTTGCCCGCGGGCGCGGTGGTGGTGGAGGCGCCCATCGGCGTGCCGCTGGAGCGCTGAATGCCGGTGTTCATGTACGCCTCGTTGTCGAAACAGACATAAATCATATCATGGCCGCGTTCCATCGCGCCGGAAAGAGCCTGAATGCCGATATCCATCGTGCCCCCGTCGCCGGCCATGCCGACCACTTTTACATACCGGTCGTCAACCTTGCCTTTACGCCTAAGCGCCTTGAGTCCCGCTTCGACGCCGGAAGCGACCGCTGCCGCGTTTTCAAAAGCCACGTGAATCCAGGGGACTTCCCAGGCCGTGGTCGGGAACATGCTGGAGACGATTTCCATGCACCCGGTCGCGGAAGCGATAACCGTGTTTTCTCCCAGCGCCTTGCACATCAGGCGCACCGCCAGAACTTCCGCGCAGCCGGAGCAGGCGCGGTGGCCGGCGGAGAACAATTCTTTTTTATTAATCAGCCGCGGGGCGTATAAATCAAAATTTTCTACAAGATTCATTATTCTCTCACTCCCCAAAATTCATATGTGTCTTTGGCCTTGTTGTCCGTATCGGCGATTACTTTTTCAAACATACCGGTAAAATCCTGCACCGGCACGTCGCGTCCGCCCAGTCCGTAAATAAAGTTATAAATTGCGGGGTGATGGTCGCCCGCGTACAAGGCGGATTTGATTTCCGAAAATACCGGTCCGCCGGGGCCGCCGAAAGAACAGGCGCGATCGGTGACAATCAGTTTTTTCGCGTTTTTCAGCGCCGCTCTTATTTCCTCAAATGGGAAAGGACGCCAGAGCCGAAGTTTTACCAGGCCCGCCTTGATTCCCTTATCGCGCAGCTCGTCAATGGCCACCTGTGCCGTTTCACCCATCGAACCCATGGTCAGCATCAGTATTTCCGCGTCTTGTGCTCTGTAGCTCTCCACCGCTTTATAATTGCGGCCGAACATTTTGCCCCATTCATCCCAAACTTCCAGGATTACTTTTTTGGAATTTTTGATGGCTTCGTCCTTGGCCTTCATGATTTCCGCGAAATAATCGGACATCGCAAACGCACCCATGGTCACCGGTTTGGCCGGATGCAATGTCGCATGCGGCGCAAAAGGCGGCAGGAATTTATCCACTTCTTCCTGCGTGGGCATCTCCACCGGCTCGACCATATGTGTCAGTTGAAAACCGTCGATATTCACGCAAACCGGCAGCATAACATCTTTGTGCTCGGCAATTTTAAATGCCTGGATGGAAAGGTCAACCGCTTCCTGTCCGTTTTCGGCAAAAAGCGTAATCCAGCCTGTGTCGCGCTGCGGCATGATATCCGAATGGTCATTCAAAATGTTGAGCGGTCCGGATACGGCGCGGTTCGCAATCGCCATACAAATCGGCAGGCGCATTGCCGAGGCGATGGGCAAAAGTTCATTCATCAATAATAGCCCCTGGGAAGCTGTTGCCGTATACGAGCGCGCGCCTGTCGCAGAGGCGCCAATTACCGCGCTCATTGCCGAATGTTCTGATTCCACCGTCACAAATTCCGCGTCCAGCACGCCGTCCGCCACCAGATTGGAGAGATGCTCCGCGATATGCGATTGCGGCGTGATGGGATAACCCCCCGCCATATCAATCCGGCAAAGCGCCACCGCTTCCGCCACCGCTACTGTTACTTCCAAGCCAACGCGTTTGCCCATGCCTAGCCCTCCTCCACCATAGAAATAGCGCGGGGCCAGCATTCATGCGCGCAGATGCCGCAGCCTTTGCAGTAGTCCAGATTAGCCTTGAAAAATCCGTTTTCGGCCTGCTGCACGCATCCTTCCGGGCAAAAGACGTAACAGATGCCGCATTTGATGCATTTGGCGTCGTTCCAGACGGGACGCTGGGACCGCCAACTGCCGGTGTGATATTCACTGGCGCTCCCCGGTTCGGAAACAACGCAGCCGATCGGAAGCTCCTTCCATGTCTTTAATGCCATATGTTGCTACCTCTTATTAGTTTTCGATTTGTATTTCGTCGTAAGCGCGCTTCATCGCCGCCAGATTTTTTTGCGCAATGCGTCCGAAGCGATGTTCGACCGCATCTTTCATCGCGTCCAGATCCATAATTCCCGTTACCTTCAGCAAAGCGCCGATCATCGTGGTATTGGCGATCGGCACGCCCATTTCCTTGCGCGCGATGCCCGTGCCGTCGACAGTGGCCACCGTGCCGCTGAAGTTGAGCTCCTTGCGGATTTCCGCCGTTGTCTTGTGCGTGTTGACGATCAGCTTGCCGCCCGGTTTCAATCCGTCGGTGACGTTGATCAGGCCGATCAGGCTCGCATCCAGCACCAGCACAACATCAGGCTTGTAAATACCCGATCTTTTGTTGATTTTTTTATCATCGATGCGTGTGAATGCGGCTACCGGCGCGCCCCGTCTTTCCGGACCGAAACTGGGAAATCCCTGCGCGTACTTACCCGCGGCAATCGCGGATACCGCCAATAATTCTACCGAGGTTACCGCACCCTGGCCGCCTCTGCCGTGCCATCTAATTTCGATCATTTAAAGATGTCTCCATGATTAGTGTATAAAATGACCCCCGTTCATAGTATAGAACCTTTTTTCAGTCAACTTTTTTCTTGTTTTTTGAAATTGAAGAACTATTTTGACGCAATGCGCCACTGCTCGCGTGCTGACAGATACAGGTCATTGCCCTGCGCGTCATTAATGACGATGGCCGGGAAATCAACGATGGTTAATTTTCTTATCGCTTCGGGACCGAGGTCTTCATAGGCCACGATTTCCGCTTTTGCCACTCGCTTGGCGCTGAGCGCGGCGATGCCGCCGATGGCGCCAAAGTAAACAGCGCCGTATTTTTTTATTGCCTCGATTACTTCGGGCGCGCGGCTTCCCTTGCCGATCATCGCTTTCAGTCCGTGCTCGATGAGCGCCGGCGTGAAGGCGTCCATCCGATAGCTAGTGGTGGGGCCGACAGAGCCGATGATTTTGCCCGGCGGCGTCGGCGCGGGCGCCGCGTAAAATATCGTCGCTGTTTTTAAATCAAGAGGAAGTTTTTCGCCTTTGCTCAACGCCTCATAAAGACGCCGATGCGCGACATCGCGCGCGGTGTACACTTCGCCGGAAAGGGAAACCATATCTCCCGCCCGCAGCGAAGAAATCATCTGCGCGGTCAATGGCAGATCAAAGCGTCTTGGTGAGTTGGCGGCTTTGCTCAAGTCATCATCCTAAATAATAATTTCTTTATGCCGCGCCACATGGCACTGAATGTTTACCGCGACGGGTAAAGAAGCGATATGGCAGGGCAGCATTTCCATGCTTACCGAAAGCGTTGTAATCCTTCCGCCCAGGCCTCCCGGCCCGATACCGAGATTATTGATGTTTTCATAGAGCTCTTTTTCCATTTGCGCGAGGCGCGCGTCTTCGCTTTTTTCTCCCGGCGTTCGCAAAAGCGCTTTCTTCGCCAGCAGGCAGGCTTCCTCTAGCGAGCCGCCGATGCCGACGCCGACCATAATCGGCGGGCAGGGATTGGGACCGGCATTTTCCACCGTTTCCAGCACAAACTTTTTAATCCCCTCGCTGCCGGCAGCCGGTGTCAGCATTTTTGCCGCGCTCATGTTTTCAGAGCCGCCGCCTTTGGGCATGGCGATAATTTTTATCCTGTCTCCCGCGACAATTTCCGTATGAATAACCGCGGGCGTGTTGTCTTGCGTGTTTTTCCTGGTCAGCGGATCGCAGACGGATTTGCGCAGGAAGCCTTCCTGGTAGGCCTGTCGCACTCCTTCGTTTACCGCGTCCTTCAGGTTGCCGCCTGTGATATGGACATCCTGCCCAATTTCAACAAACACTACCGCCAAGCCTGTGTCCTGACAGATCGGCATTTTTTCCTGCCGGGCGATTTGGGCGTTTTCCACTATTTTTTCCAACACCTGTTTGCCCAGGGGTGATTCCTCCCGCCCGACGGCATCCTGCAGGGAGCAAACCACATCATCGCCCAGATTTGTGTTGGCATCAATGAAAAGCTTTTTTACCGTCTGCGTAATGGTTTTACTGTCTATTTCCCTGATTTTTATCTCAGCCATAATTATTTTTACATGCCGCGCCGGAATTCCAGCGATTTGGACAGAGTCATTTTATCGACGTATTTTAAGTCTCCGCCCATCGGCACGCCCGTGGCGATGCGCGTAACTTTAATGTTTTTTCCTTTGAGCATTTTAATGATCAGCAAGGCGGTGGCTTCGCCGTGCACGTCGGGATTGGTGGCGATAATCACTTCCTTGATGCCGCCGCCGTTGATTCTTTTCATCAGTTCGTTGAGATGCAGGTTTTCCGGCCCGACGCCGTCGAGCGGCGCCAGCGCTCCGTGCAGCACATGATACGTGCCGTGATAGCCGCCGGATTCCTCAATCGCGGCCATCGCGTCCGGCTCTTCCACCACGCAGATTATCCCCTGGTCTCTTGATTTGTCATGGCAGATATGGCAGACGTCCGCTTCGGTGAGATTCAGGCAGGTACGGCATAATTTAATTTTTTTCTTAACGTCGATAATGCTTTCCGCGAGTTTTCTGACGTCTTCATCCTGCGCTTTCAGGATATGATTGGCCAGCCGCGTGGCTGTTTTTTCCCCGATGCCGGGGAGTTTGCTCAATTCCGAAATCAATCTTTTAATGGGTTGCGCGTATGCTTTCATGGACATGATTCCTTAAAAACCCAGCCCCGGAATTCCCAGTCCGCCGGTAATTTTAGCCATTTCCTGAGAGGCCATTTCCTGCGCTTTGCGCACTCCTTCGTTGACGGCGGCCAGAATCAGGTCTTCGAGCATTTCCACGTCTTCGGGATTCACCGCTTCCTTCTCAATTTTTATGGAAACGACATTGAACTTGCCGTTGACGACAACGCGCACCATGCCGCCGCCCGCCTGCGCTTCCACCGTTTTTGTCTCCAGCTCCTCCTGGATGCGGCCGATCTGCTCCTGCATTTTTTTTGCCTGCTTCATTATATTGCCGAAATTCTGCACTTTTGTTTATCTCCTTGAAAAATGATTTTTTCCGGGCGGCGAGGCCCGCAAATATTTTTAATCTTCGTCCAGGCGCGCCTTAATTTCAATGACTCGCGCGCCGGAAAATTCATCCATTACTTTTTGCAAGATAGGGTGGTTTATCGCCTCTCTTTTTATTTCATTTATGTTATTGGCTCTGCCGCGCGAATTATTGCCGTAGGCATTTGTTTTTTCCGTTTTCAGAGGCGTTATTTTTAACTCGACATCGCTGCCGAAAAATTTACACGCGATTTTCCGTAATTTTTCCAGTTGCGGCTTGCTTTTAATATCTTCAAGAAAAATGGAGTTTTGGGGAATGCCCAAAACGAGGCAATTATCCTCATGGCTTACAACTTCCGCGGTATCTATTTTTGCCCCGAGCGGCGCGTTTTCTTTTTTAATGAAGCTCTTGAACTGTGCGCTTAACTCTTCCATGTTTTGTGCTACGCAATTTCCGGTCTCTCTGCTTGCCGTTTGATTGGCATCAGTGTCCAATGCCGCGCGATGCGCTTGAGGGTTCGTCTTGCCACAATCGGTCGGCGACAATCCTCCTTTAATTCTTTGTTCGATATCTTCTATGGCGGAGATGATTTCTCCCAGCGGCACAATCGGTTCCAGATAGGCCATTTTCACAATGATGGTTTCCAGCTTCATGCGGGTTTCCTGCGAACGGCGCAGCGCGTCTTCCTGCGAGATAAGAATCTCCAGGTAACGCTGCAGCGTTTCTCGCGTCGTGTTGCGGCACTGATTTTTCAATTTTTCGATTTGCTCCGGCGCGATATCAAATGAAGAGCTGCCGTCGCCCGCGATTTTTACCAGAAGCAAATCGCGGAAGTGCTTGAGCAGCCTTTGATAAAAATGCTTCATATCGATGCCGGCCAGATATGCTTCTTCCAGAATATTGAGGCACGCGCCCGCGTCTCTTTTAATCACCGCTTCGGAGAGCACAAAAAGATATTTTTTGTCCGCGAGGCCAAGATTTTCTTCCACGTCTTCATCCCGGATGGTTTTTCCGGCATACGAGATAACCTGATCAAAGATGCTTTGCGCGTCGCGCATGCTGCCGTCGCCCGCCTCGGCGATCCAGCCCAGCGCGGTTTTGCTGATCTGGATTCCTTCTTTTTCGGCCACTTTTTCCAGATTGGCGATAATTTCCTTGAGTGAAATACGCCGAAAATCGTAGCATTGGCAGCGTGAAAGAATCGTTGCCGGCACTTTATGGCTTTCCGTGGTGGCAAACACGAAAATTACATGTCCGGGCGGCTCTTCCAGCGTTTTTAAAAGCGCGTTGAAGGCTTCGCGCGTGAGCATGTGCACTTCATCGATGATGTAGATTTTATATTTTGATGAGGCAGGCGCGAATTTGACATTTTCGCGCAGTTCGCGGATTTCGTCGATGCCGCGGTTGGAGGCGCCGTCAATTTCGCGCACATCAAGAGAACGTCCGTCGGTTATTTCCTTGCAGTTGGAGCATTCGTTGCAGGGGATGGCTGAAGGCCCTTTTTCGCAGTTGAGAGATTTGGCAAGGATTCTCGCGATAGAGGTTTTACCGACGCCGCGCGGACCGGAAAATAAAAAAGCGTGCGCCACCCGCCCCTGGCCGATGGCGTTTTTTAGTGTCTTTACGACGTGTTCTTGGCCAGATACATCTTCAAAAGTTTGCGGCCGGAATTTACGGGCTAATACTAGATATTCCAATTGGGCCTCTTGAAAAGTTTAACTTTACTAATGATAGCTGGTGGCCAGGTTTGCCGCAACACACGTAGGGATTTGCTGCCGCTGCTTCCTTCCGGACCTGACGGGGTTCACAAACCTTCGTTGTACGGGACCCGGCCATATTTTTAAAAAACAAGTTTAGGAAATTCTTAATTGATAAACGGGCAGGAATCAACCCTAAATTTATTTTTTATCTTGCCGCGGGCGATCATGCTGTTATTACTCGAAAATATCGCAGGCGGACAAGCAAGTAAAAATTAAATGGCACAGAGAGCGGGATTTGTCCGGCATGCGCCGGACTACCCGGCGAATCCGGCATGCGAGGCTGTGTCATAATGTCTTTGCGAGCGAATGTAATGAGCGAAGCAATCTCGTACGCTCTTGAAAATATTAGATTGCCACAACGCCTGAGAGGCGTTTCGCAATGACTAACAGCTATTGACACAATTTCATACGCCGGAGCTCCTGTCGGGGGGGGGCGAACCCGCAGCACTTTTATAAGCGGCTCTCCTGTTTATTAAAATGGCGGAGAGAGCGGGATTTGAACCCGCGGTACACCTTTGGGGGCATACACACGATTTCCAGTCGTGCTCCTTCAGCCGCTCGGACATCTCTCCGCAAAATTTTAATCATGTAAAGAACAACTATTATATATCATGGATTCCCCCATCGTGCGCCGGGTTTTCTCTGCATCAGGGGAATAATAATCATTATATTCTGGCGGAGAGAGGGGGATTCGAACCCCCGTGAGAGCTTTTGGCCCCCAAATCGATTTCGAGTCGATCCCGTTACGACCACTTCGGTATCTCTCCGTTATTTAAGCATGCTCTCTATTATGTGTTTCCTAATGTCTTTTTTGCCATCGCTGCTCTTTAAGTATTTTTCGCGCCTGGCTGCTTCTTCTTTGGTGTTATAAGCCTCGTAACATAAAAGCTTCATCGGCAATCTGTGCTTTGTTGAATCTACACGCCCCGCCGTATGTTCCGCGTATCTTCTACGTAGGTCGTTTGTTTGTCCTATATAAAATTCTTTGTCACTCTCGCTTTGAAGTATATAAACATAGTGCATAATTTTAAATCGATTTAAATCGATTTCGCCCTGCATCCGCTGGGCGCCCGGCGTATGCCGGGCGAGTCGATCCCGTTACGACCACTTCGGTATCTCTCCGTTATTTAAGCGAAACGTTTATGTTTATTGCTTTGTCGACGCGGGCGCGGATGTTATCCTCTTTTCGCGAAAAAATCTACTCAAAATTTCCCCGCACTCCTCGCTCAATACTCCTTCTGTTACTATTGCCTGATGATTCAGCCGCCCATCGCTTAATATTTTATATAATGATACAACCGCGCCGTTTTTCGGATCACGCGCGCCGAAGACAATCCGGGAAATCCTGGCCTGGATAATCGCGCCCGCGCACATAACGCAGGGCTCCAGCGTCACAAAAAGCTCCGCGTCGGTCAGCCGGTAATTGCCCAGCTTTTGCGCGGCTTTTCTTAAAGCCAGCATCTCCGCGTGCGCCGACGGATCATTATTGAGAAGGGGAGAATTGTGCGCGCGCGCCAGAATCTTCCCGCCGTTGACCACTACCGCTCCTACCGGAACCTCTCCTTCTTTATAGGCGAGGCGGGCTTCCTCCAGAGCTGCTTTCATGAATTCTTCGTCTGTTCGCATACGGTTTTGTCTTTTTTTGCTCCGGTATTTTTATTAAAAAATAGTGCTGACGCGAAACGAGGGCTGACAAATTTTTCAATTACTGATATCATATTGTTGATTTTGTGGCAAATGCTGTATATGATTTATGCTCATAAGCGCTCAGTTTTTTTGTGTTTTGAAATTAAGCGTGAGCGGAAAAGGTGAACAAGTGGATACAAAGCATATCATCTGGCCGGTTGTGATATCTCTGGTTGTGCATTTGACGTTAATCACCGCCACCGGCGCCATAGATTTGCGCCGCAATATCCCGGATATGGAAATACTCACCGTCGATATCCAGGAAATTTATCCCAAAATACCGCAGTCACAGGCGGAGGACAAATACGCAACGAGCGATTCTCCGGATAAAGGATCGGAAAAGAAGGTTGCCGTCGACGACGGTTGGCGTGAAGACACAGTTGATCTGGGAAGCATTGACGTGAAATACGCCGCGTATCTTAATATAGTAAAAAGAAAGATATTGCGCATTTGGGAATATCCGCGCCGCTCTTTTGAGAGAAACGAGGAAGGAAACGTCATCGTCAGGCTATCTATCGACGCGGATGGAAAGCTCGCGCATACCGTGCTGCTGACGTCTTCCGGATTTCCGGATTTGGATAATGGCGCGTTGGGCGTGGTCAGGGCCGCCGCGCCGTATGCACCCCTGCCCGAACATTACAATTTATCCCGCCTGCATATCGTGGCTTCTTTTCGCTACAGCATCCGCAATTAAATTATTACATCATGCCTTCAACAATAATAAAAATTACCCTTTATATTTTTCTCGTCGGGCTGACGCTTTTTCCCGCCTCATTATCATGGTCGCGCGAAGTTACGGATGAACTCGGGCGTTTTGTAAATATTTCGCCACGCGTGCAGCGTATCGTTTCCCTGGCGCCCGGCATTACAGAAACACTTTATGCTTTGGGGCTTGAGGATAAAATTGTGGGAGTAACAACATTTTGCGATTGGCCCGCCCGCGCCGCGGAAAAAGAAAAAGTAGGGGGATTCATCAATCCTTCATTGGAAAAAATAGTTTCTTTAAGACCGGATTTGATTTTAGCCACGGCCGACGGCAACCGCAAAGATACAGTCCGTCAACTGGAAAGAATGGGGTTGGCCGTTTATGTGACAAATCCCAGCGATACCAGCGGGATTCTGCGCGGCATTGGTCATATTGGTGAAATCACCGGCCAAAAACAGCAAGCCGCGCGGCTTGCCGCGCAACTGCGGCGGCGGCTTGATGATATTGCCGCGCAGATAAAAGGAAAGGAAAAGCCCCGCGTCTTTTTTCAGCTTGGGTTGGAACCGGTGATTTCAGCGGGCGGGGGAACTCTGATTAATGAAGCGATTGAACGCGCCGGCGGCATCAATGTTGCGGGGCAAAGCGCCGCGCGTTATCCGCGTTTCAGCGCGGAGGGCATTGCCGCGGCCAGACCGGATATTATTTTGCTCGCGCCGATGCGTGGCGATAAAGAATTAAAAGCCGCAAAAGCATTTTGGGAGAAACTAAGCGTGATTACAGCCGTGCAACAAGGAAGAATTTACGCCGTGGACACGGATTTAATCGGCCGCGCCTCGCCGCGGATTGTGGATGCCATTGAGCAGATGGCGCTGATTTTCCATCCGGAAATTAAAATTAGGAAGAAGACAGAAGACTGAAGGACGCAGACAGAGCCCGGCATACGAGACTGTGTCGCAAGCATCATTTGTCATTGCGAGTCCCGATAAAGCGGGACGCGGCAACTCCTATAATATCGAACAGATGAGAGATTGCTTCATCACGCCAAGGCATGATTCGCAATGACAAACAGTCATTATGACAAAGCCTCATGCCGGTTGGGGAAAATGAAAAACAAAAAAACAAATGACCGCCCGGAAAAGCGACGGGGAGGGTTCTAAACGTCTGTTTTAATATCGTCCACGCGCGTATCTGCTTCCTGCAGCGCGTCGCGGATTTCGATCTGTTTGCTCACCGGCAGTGACGTGATGGTTTTTTTGCGTTCCTTGAGATAGGAAATTTTTGCCTCGAGAGCGCCCAGCAAAGTATCCCAGTCGATGCGTGGTTTTTCTTCTTCGAAAGGCTTTTTGATTTCCTGGATTTTCGCACCCGGCTGTAAAATAATTTCTTCCAGGTATTCGGGAATCGTTACTTCAAACCCAATTTTTTCTCTGATCAGTGAAGCCAGCGTTTCCTGCGCGGTTAATTCTCCATGCACCAAAAACACCTTCATCTGCCTGCTTTTGAAGTTATGCAGCCATTCCATAAGCTGATTTTGTCCCGCATGCGCGGAAAAACCGCCAATAGTGAAAATTTTGGCTTTGATCGCGATATCCTCATTGAAAATACGGATTTTTTTTGCGCCTTCCACAATCGCGCGGCCGGGCGTGCCTTCCGCCTGATAACCCACGAAGACAACACTCGCGCCGGGGCGCCAAAGGTTATGGCGCAGATGATGCCGGATACGGCCGGCGTTGGCCATGCCGCTGGCGGAAATGACGATGGCTGAACCTTTCATTTCATTAATCCGCATGGACTGTTCCGTGGTTGACGAAAACTGTAACTGCGGCAGGTCCAGCGGGTCCTCGCCGTTTTTGACAATCTCCCGCGTTTCCCTGTCCATATAAGTATGATAGGCGCGGAATATTTCTGTTGCCTTTATGGCCAGCGGGCTGTCGAGAAAAACAGGGAGGTCTTTGGGCAGTTTTCCCTGCTTGTCCAGCAGATACAGTGAGTAGAGCATTTCCTGCGTTCTTTCCACGGCAAAGGCGGGAATGATTATTTTTTCGCCGCGTGAATAACTGTAGTTAATCGCCTCGAAAAGCTCCTCCAGGCTTTCCTCTTCGCCTTTGTGGTTGCGGTCACCGTAAGTCGATTCCATGAAAAGGAAATCAGCGGTCTCGATGAAAACGGGATCTTCCATCATCAGTTGATGGCGGCGGCCGATATCGCCGGAGAAAACAAGCTTGGTTGTCGTGCCGTTTTCCTCGATAAATATTTCCACAATGGCCGCGCCCAGAATATGTCCCGCGTCCTGAAAATTGACTTTAATTCCCTCCGCGGGGCTGAACATATTATTGTATGTTTTTGTTTTGATTAATCCCGCGACGGCTTCGGCGTCCTTTATTGTGTAAAGAGGGGAAGTGTCGGCTGATTTTCCCCAGCGCTGCATTTTTTTGTTTTTGGTCAGCGCTTCCACTTCCTGGATGTGGGCGCTGTCCAGGAGCAGTATTTTTACCAGATCGCCGGTAGGTTCGGTGGCATAGACAGGGCCGTGAAAGCCGTTTTTCACCACCAGCGGCAGCAGGCCCGAATGATCGATGTGCGCGTGAGTGATGATGAAAAAATCAATTTTTTCCGGTTCGTATATTTTTACGTTCCAGTTGCGTTTTTCGATCTGCGCGTTTCCCTGGTGCATGCCGCAGTCAACGGCAAATCTGGCCTTGTCTGTTTCAATAACGAAACAAGAGCCGGTAACGGCTCTTGCTGCGCCTAAAAATTTTATTTTCATCTAATGAAATTCCCGCTTTAACACGCCTTGTCAGAATCCTTCTTTGGACAGTTTTTTCAATCTCTTCGCTTCCTTTTTTTCTTTTAAACTCTTGGCGGGCTTTTTCTTCGCGTCTTTCTTGATATCTCTCGATTTAGACATATTCCTACCTCCATTTAATATTTTTATTTGGGGGTGTCTTGCGTGTAAATATAATCAAAGTATTCGCATTGGTCAAATGCTTTTATTATGTTTTGCATCGTTATCGCATTACCATCCTTTTTTCCACATGTCTTCATCGTCATAGATTTTTTCCTCATCGTGGGCTTCGGCGGCGTCGAGTTCATGATCGCGGGTCTGCGCCTTCGCTTTTTGCGCGAAATATTCCCGGTACCATTCATGGGCGGTAATCATCGACATGACTTCGCTGGTGCCCGTCCAGATGGAAGCCAGCCGCACGTCGCGATAAATTCGTTCCACGGGGAAAACATTGGTGTAGGCGATGCCGCCCATTACCTGCATGCAGTTGTGGACCACCTTCTGGCAGGATTCCGTGATGAATTTCTTGCTCTGCGAAACCATGCGCCGCACGCGCCCGGTATCCGCGCCATCATCCACCGCTCTGGAAGTTACATAGGCCATCGCGCGGGCGGCATCCAGAAGCATCGCCGCTTCCGCAACCTGGAAGCTTACTCCTTCAAATTGATTGATGACCTGGCCGAAGGCTTTGCGCCTGGATGTGTATTGCGTGGCGATATCCAGCGCGGGACGCGCCGCGCCGATAGTCATGGCCGCCGTGCCCAAACGCTCTGGGATCATCATCGTGTTGAAAACAGAATAGGCGCCGTGAATTTTTCCCACGACGTTTTTTTTGGGCACTTTGACATCGCGGAAAATAAGGCGTCCTGTCCCGCCGCCGCGGCAGCCCATGAGGCCGTAGAGATATTTAACTTCCACGCCCGGGCCGCGGTCAACGATAAAGCAGGTAATGGATTCCTGCGGCTTGGCCTGCGGATTGGTGCGCGCGTAAACCAGGAAAAAATCCGCGCCTTCCGCGCCCACGATAAAGCGTTTCTGGCCGTTTAAAAGAAAATAATCTCCTTTGTCATCCGCCCTTGTGGTAGCGCCGAAAAAATCAGAGCCCCCGCGCGGTTCGGTCAGGCACTCCGCCGCGAAAATTTCTCCCCTGAGCAGGGGTTTGACGTATTTTTCTTTCTGTTCGTCCGTGCCGTGCAGGATAATGGCGTCGCAAACCAGTTCCGCTCCCACGCCGAAAACACAGGCGAATTCATAGCCGAGAGTTCCTATTTCTTCCATCAGCATGCAGGTAGTTGCCCAATCCATGTCCCTGCCCCCCCATTTTTTGGGATAGCGGCAGCCCATGAGATTGCGGCGGCCCGCTTCCTGAAGGAATTCCTTGGGGAATTTTATCGTGTCCGTGTCCATATCCAGAATCATCTGGCGGGGCACCCATTTCACCAGCTCGCGCGCCTCATCGCGGATTTTGAGCTGCTCTTTGGTCATCATGTAGTCAAACATAATTCATGCTCCTTGGCGTTATATGCCTTATTCTACCAAATCACGCCGCCGAAACAACATAAAATTAAAAGAATTCCTTATTGACTATCCGGCTTTAGTGTGCGCATGATGCTCTCAGTTTAAATAGCGGCCAGCTTTGCAAAAAGCTTCAGAGGTAAGGCATGCAAGTCCCTCACTTTTCCTTCCTTCTTCACGGGGAGATGGATAGGGGTGATTTTGGTGCTTTGTGAAGCCCCATACGGGGGAAGAAAAGTTTAAAGAGAAGAGAGGGATTGAGATGAACAAAAATTTATACATTGGTAACCTGTCTTACAAAATCACTGATGATGATTTGAAGACGAATTTTGCTGTGGCCGGAGAGGTTGTTGCAGCTTCCGTTATTAAGGATAAGTTTTCCGGGCAATCAAGAGGTTTTGGTTTTGTGGAGATGAAGACGGAAGAAGGCGCGGCTGAAGCAATTAAAAAATTTAATGGCGGCACGCTGGATGGGAAAGCCATTACAGTGAACGAAGCCCGTCCGAAAAAAGAATTCAGCGGCGGCGGCGGAGGTCCCAGAGGCGGCGGCAACCGCGGTGGCGGCGGATTTAACCGTGGCGGCAATCGTGGCGGCGGCAGATACTAGATTTATTTAAAAGCCAAGATAACTTTCAAAAGGGCGGAAGAATTTCAACAATCTCCGCCCTTTTATTTTTTAGTAATTTCGAGGTATCGCCCCCATTGATTCGCCCTTTTTATAAAGAATTTGGCAAATTTCCTACGGCTGTGTTATTTTACAAATTATTTGGCGGATATTATTCCGATAAACCAAATCGCTGATTTCTCCTCTATACGCGGAAGGAAAACATCAACAATGGAGCGCTCCGTTAATTTAAAAGAGCTCAAAGATCCCGTGATGAAGCACGCCAGCACGGATTTTGTGTCCATCTACAGTTATAATACCGTAGGCGAAGCGCTGGAGTGTATCCGCACCTGCCAGACGCAGTCAACAATTCTTTATTTCTATGTTTTGGACGCCGAAAACCGCCTGGTCGGCACTATTCAGACCAGAAAACTTCTTACTTCCGCGCTGGATATAAAAGTGGAAGAAATCACTACCAAAAAATTCATCGCGATTCCCCATACGGCAACCTTGATGGAAGCGCTGGAGTTTTTTATTCTGCACCGTTATCTGGCGTTTCCGATAATAGATGATGATAAAAAAATGCTGGGCGTAATCGATATTGGCGTGTTCACCGAAGAAATGTTTGATATTGAGGAGCAGGAACAGGTGCACAGCGTTTTTGACACCCTGGGTGTGAAAATTTCCGAAGCGCGCAGCAAGTCACCGTGGAGCGTTTTCCGTCATCGTTTTCCCTGGCTTTTGGCCACCATCACCAGCGGCACTGTCTGCGCGCTCCTGGTCGGGTTTTTCGAGGCGACGCTGGCCCAGAGCCTGGTGCTGGCGTTTTTTCTGACGCTGGTTTTAGGCCTGGGGGAAAGCGTCTCCATGCAGACCATGGCCATCACCGTTCATTTTATGCATCACAGCTTGTCTCAGTCCGGCTGGTATTTCCGCGCGCTGCGCCGGGAACTGGCGCGCGTTTTTTTAATGGCGCTGGCCTGCGCGCTGATTGTGGGCTTGATTGTTATTGTCTGGCGAAATGATTTTAACGCGGGGTTGATAATTTCCTCGGGCATTCTGGCATCATTGCTTTTGGCCTGTTTCCTGGGCGTAAGCGTTCCATCATTTTTACATAAAATGAAACTTGACGTGCACGTGGCGTCCGGTCCGCTCACTTTGGCCATGGCCGACATCTGCACCGTTATCGTCTATTTTTCTCTGGCGGCGTTTGTTTTGAGCAGATAATTAAGGCTTAAAAAAGAGCTGGGCAGCGAGAGCTGAGCTCCGCCGTAGGCCGCAGCGCACAGCGCGGCGGCCTACAATTAATATACCCAATGGGTATTTCCCGGGTTTTTCTACAAATCCGGTTTATTTAATAATGAACGGAAAGCCAAAAAACATCATAAAATCAATATAATTTGACTTTTGCCGTTGGGCATTTGGTCTTTATTATCATAAAATACCCGGCGGCTAAAATACGGGAAAATTGTTCGTTTAATCGAGCGAAATGCTGAAACCCATAAACTGTGCGGCCAAAAACAGAATATAGATGCCGACCATGACCAGCGCTTCCAGCCGCACAAAACGTCTGCCCGTGGTAATAAACATCTGCAGGAGCACGCCCGCCACAATCAGCATCGGCAAATCCCGTTGGATAATGATTGGTTCAACCACCAAAGGTCTGATGACACAAAGCGCGCCCACCACGGCCAGACCGGTGAAAATATTGGAAGCGTAAATTTCGCCCAGCGTAACGTTAGCTTGATTTTTGAGCACCGCGCCCAGGGCAATCGCTAGTTCCGGCAATGATGTTCCAAAAGCATAAAAGGTAACGCCGATCAGCAAATCGCTCATGCCGAACATGCGCGCCAGAGCAGTTCCGTTTTCTACCACCCAGCTTGAACCCAGCACAATCATGCCGAGCCCGCCCGCGAAGATAATCACTTCCAGCCAGGGCCTTTTTACGGCGGAATGATTATTTCTGTTTTCCCTTTCCCGCTGCCGCCGTGCGTCATCAAGTGCGCCCAGAAAATACGGAACGTAAGCAACAAGCAAAATGAGGCCGTCGATCCGGCTGACGATCCCATCCATGGCAAAGATCAAAAGCAGCGCCGCCGCCATGATCATCCAGCTTGACTCCCGCGTGCGCAGTGTCGGCCCCACTTCAATAGGACGCCATAGCGCGCAGACACCGGCAACAAAGGTCAGCGTGACAAAATTAGACCCGACGATATTTCCCACCGCGGCGGAAGGCTGTCCGCGCAGAGAGGCAAAGAGAGAAACAAAGAATTCCGGGAGCGAGGTCATTACCGCCAGGAGTAAAACGGTTATCACCAGAGGAGAAACACGCAGCCATCCGGCCAAAACTGGCACGCGCCGCAGCACGGCATTTGTGCCGATCCATAAAAAAGCAATGCCTAAAACAAAAAGAATTACGTGCAAAAACATAAAGCCCGCTTATTTTTGCCTTTGATGCTTAATAATAAGAAGGATTTTTCCGTAATATTTTATTTGCTCGAATTAATATATTCGGTAATCTTTTCCGCGATGGTTTTTACCGTTTGTTCGAATTCTCCCACATCTTTGTGCAACAGCGTCATGCGGAAGCCCAAAAGCGGCGTGAAAAACGAAGTCAGCGGCACGACGCAAATGCCGGTGGATGCCAGCAGATAGTAAACAAAGCGCTTGTCGTGCTCGATGGTTTCCTTGGTCAGATTTTCCACAAATTCCCTTACTTCCTTATTCTTAATATGGAGCTTCTGGCGGCTGTTGAGCGCGGCTTCGTTGATGACAATCGTCATGTAGAAAGCGCCGTTGGTTTTGTTCACCATGATGTAGGGAACATCCTTCAAAATATTGTAGGCGATTTCTGAAAGCCGCGCGTAGTGGCTTCTGCGCTCCTCCAGATAATTTGTGTATTCCGGATGCGTCATTATTTTGGGAATCGCCAATTGCGGCAGCGTGGTCGAGCAGACCTCCGACATCTTCTGATGCAGAATGGTATTGATGAAGCGGTCGAACACCGGGTCCTTGCCGGCGTTGTAAATTTCCATCCAGCCGCAGCGCGCGCCCGGCCAGGGCAGTTCCTTGGAAATCCCCTTCATGCTGATGGCGGGCAAATCTCCCACGATATCCGAAAGCGGCACGGTTTTTTTCCCGTTGAAAACGATGTTGATATAGGTTTCGTCAAAGACGACAAAAAGATCATTATCCTTGGCGATCTTAATTATTTGCCTGAGCATTTCCTCGGGATAAACAAAGCCCGTCGGGTTATCCGGGTTGATGACCAGGATGCCGACAATCGCCTTATGGCTTTTGACTTTCTGTTCCAGTTCGCGCATATCCGGATTCCAGTTGTTATACGGGTTCATGCGGTAGGTGTTGGGGGGGAACGAGGCGTGCAGGACTTCCGCCATGAAATGAGTGGAGTAGGTCGGCTCCGGCATAATCATGCGCGCGTCCACCTGTATGGAGCTGTAGGCGCGGGCGATGGCGTCGCCCAGGCCGTTGAAAAAAATGATATCTTCAGAAGTTATCTGCACTTTCCCGCGCTTGTTGAGGCGACCGGCCAGAAATTCGCGCGTCTCGTTGACGCCCTTGGTCGGCGAATAGGCGAAGGAATAATCATCCCGGATGATTTCCGTGAGCACTTCCTTCATCCAGCCGGGTATTTTTTCGCCTTTTTGCACCGGATCGCCGATATTTTCCCAGACGATTTCCATGCCCAGTTCTTTGAGCTTGTTGGCGATAAGGACGATATTGCGAATTTCATAGGTGAGACCGCTGCCGCCGCGGGAAATTTCAAAACGCATAAACTATTTAACTCCTTATGTTTTTATGGAAAGTTCATATTACATTTTTGTCCAAATATCTATAAAATTTTAATTATTTGAAATAATTAAAAATAATCGTGGCCGTAATTTTTGAGGCGACAAAATGTGTTTTTCGTGTTATCAGGCACATTCGTTTTCGCGAATACCGACAAATTTTATAAGGAAAATATATGGAACAGGAAAAGAGTTTTGCCGAATTGCTCAATGAATCCGAGCTTAAATCCCGACGTTACTCGGTCGGAGAAAAAATTGAGGCGACCATCGTCAACATCACGCCGGAGTGGATTTTTCTGGATTTGGGTGCCAAAAGCGAAGGTTATCTGGACAAGAAGGAGCTGCTGGATGAAAACGGCAACCTGACGGTTAAAGAAGGCGATGTCATCAGCGCGTATTTTCTTTCTTCGCGCCACGGCGAGAAACTTTTCACCACCAAATTGCTCACGCGCAAAAGCGTGGATGATTATTTATATAACGCCTACAAAAACCGCATGCCGCTGGAAGCCACGGTGGAAAAAGAAATTAAAGGCGGGTTTGCGGTAAAAATCAGCGCCAGCGCCGAGGGGTTCTGTCCTTATTCACAGATGGATTTAAAAAGGATCGAAGATCCCGCGGCTTATGTCGGCAAGAAGTTCGAATTTATTGTCACCGAGTATGCGCAGAGGGGCCGCAAGATTGTTGTCTCGCGCCGTCCGCTTTTGGAAAAAATTCAAAGAGAAAAGATCGAGGCGCTGAAAGCCTCCCTGCAAAAAGGGATGAAAGTAACCGGCACGGTAATCGGTGTGCAGAATTTCGGCGCTTTTGTGGATATCGGCGGTATACAGGCGCTCCTGCCCGTGTCCGAGATGGCTTGGGGACGCTCCGCTGACGCCAAGGCCCTTTATGCGCCCGGCGATCAAATCGAAGCCGTGATCGCCAGCCTGGATTGGGATAAAGACCGCGTCAGTCTTTCGGTTAAAGACACATTGCCCGATCCCTGGAGTAACGTCGCGGCTAAATTTCCGGAAGGCAGCGTGCATACAGGCAAGGTTTCAAAACTCGCGGAATTCGGAGCGTTTGTGACGCTGGAGGACGGCATCGACGGTCTTTTACATATTTCCAGAATGGGACGCGGCAAAAAGATAAAGCATGCGCGCGAGGTTCTGGAAGAAGGCGCGCCGGTGGAAGTGCGGGTGGAAAAGATTGATTTGGACGCCAAGAAAATTTCGCTGGATCTGGCGGCCAACGCCGCGGAAGAGGCGGCCGCCGCGGCGGAAAAAGATGAAATGAAAAGCTTCATCGCCAAAGCGCCCAAGAATATGGGGACGCTCAGCCACGCTTTCGAAAAACACAAAAAGAAAAAGTAAAAATTATTTTCGTCATAAAGTGATAATCATGTGTGATCGCGATGGCCGAAGTTTTTTTGTCTTCGCGAGGAGTGAAACGACGAAGCGATCCCTGAGATTGTCCTGCATACGCTGGACTGGCGCTTCACCCGCCTGCGGCGGATTCGCAAAGACAAGTTATTATGTCATGACGAGGACAAACCAAAGTTACGAGCGTAGCGTGGCGTTAAAGCGACGACGCTATCTATCCCTTAAGCACGATCAAGGCGTCGGCGACAACCGGGCGCGCTTTGTCGATAATCAGCGGGTTTAAATCAATTTCCGCAATTTCCGGGTGCAGTAAAGCGATATTGCCCAACGCCTGCAGTATTTTCGCCAACTTTTCTTTATCCACCGCCGGCATGCCTCGGAATTTTTCCAGCAGCACTTTGGCGCGGATATCGGCAAGCATCTCTCTCGCGTCCGCGTCCGTCAGCGGCGCCACGCGGACAGTTGTATCGCGCAACGCTTCCGTCAACACTCCGCCCAGGCCGAAAACCACGCTGGGGCCGAAGGCTGCAAAGCGCGTCATGCCCGCCAAAAATTCCCGTCCGCCGGAAAGCATCTGCTGCACGAGGATAGGCGTGAAAAAACCCGCGGCGCGGCGGATATCCAGAAACGCTTTTTTCAGCTCGTTGGCGTTTTTGACATTCAGGGCAATCAGCCCCTTGCCGGATTTGTGCATGATTTCCCAGTGGCAGGCTTTAAGCGCCACCGGATAACCGATTTTGTTTGCCGCGGCGAGCGCCTCTTTGAGCGATTCCGTCAAAATTTCTTTTGTGACCGGCACGCCATAAGCGGCCAGCAGTTTTTTGGCCGCGTGTTCATCCAGCGCCTTCTGGCCGTTTTGTTTGGCCTGTTTCAGGATATTGCTCGCGCGCGCGCTGATTTTGGGCAGCGCATTTTTCCTGCCCGCTTTGCGTTCTTTAATGAGTTTATAATGGTATAAAGCGCCCATCGCGCGGGCGGCTTTTTCCGGCGAATGAAAAACCGGGATGTTGTGCTTTTGAAATCCTAAGGTGTAGTAATCTTCCTGCCCGAAGAAAGTGGAAATAAGATGCGGGACGTTATATCGGCGGGGAATCTCAAAAGTTTCTTCCAAAACAGGTTCGGCCATTTCCAGAAACTGCTCAAACGACATGTCGCCTAAAAAATCCACTGCATGCGAATAAATTTCGCGCAGGAATCCTGAATGCATAATGCCGTGCGAAATCATCGCGTCCACCTCGCCGCTTTGGAGAATGATTTCCGGAATGGTGATGGCCAGATTTCTCATGCTTGTGTCGAAGGTCAGGTCCACCGGATTGGAAGAAGCCGCGTGCGGCTGAAGATAGGGGCGGATCTTTTCCTGCAGTTTTTCCGAATAGCGCGGCACGGTAAGGCCAACCAGATCGCAGGTATAGGAAATAGAAGACGAAGGCCCGCCAGAATTAGTCATCACGGCCACGCGGTTTCCTTTGGGCATGGGCTGCGTGGCGAGCGTCCAGCCGTGGTCGTAGAGTTCCTCGATGGAACCCACGCGAATGATGCCCGCCTGCTTGAACATCCCGTCGTAGAGAAAATCCGGCCCGGCCATCGCGCCGGTGTGGCTCATGCCCGCGCGCGCGCCGGAAGCCGTGCCGCCCACGTACTGCGCCAGCACCGGTTTGCGCTTGGTCACGCGGCGCGCGATCTCCAGAAATTTTTTGCCGTTGCGGATGCCTTCGATATAAAGAATAACCGCTTTGGTTTGCTCGTCTTCGCCCAGATACTCCAGCGCGTCGGCGATATCGATATTCGCCTCGTTGCCCAGACTGATGGCCTTGCTGAATTTAATTCCCCTTTTTCTGGAAAGCGGTAGAATCTGCGTGACGTAAGTGCCGCTTTGCGAGGCCAGGCCCAGAAGCCCGTCGACCGGCGGAAAAGGATAAACGGTTGTGTTCAGGCAAATCTGGCTGTTGATGACGCCCAGGCAGTTTGGCCCCACAAAACGAATATCGTAGCGCGCGGCGACTTCGTTTAACTGCTTTTCCAGATTCGCTCCTTCTTCGCCGGTTTCCTTAAAGCCCGCCGTAACCACAATTGCCCTTTTTGTGCCGATTTTTCCGAATTCTTCCAAAAGCGTCAGCGCGGCGTTAATGGGAACGACAAGAAAGGCCAGGTCCGGCACTTCCGGCAGGTCTTGGGGTGAAGGATAGGCGGGCATGCCGAAAATTGCTTTATCTTTGGGGTGCAGGAAATAAACTTTTCCCCGGTAACCGTCCTTTAAAAGTGAAAGCGTCTGTATCGAGCCCATTTTGGTGGGCGTGTTGCTCGCGCCCGCCACGGCGACAGATTTGGGATTCATCAAGAGGTGCAGAGGATTTTCCGGCATAGTGTGCTCCATAGGTTGAACTTCACTCGCAAGCGAGCGGCGACATAAAAAGACAAATAGCCGCTTCTGTCAAGATAAAAAATTATATGCTTCGTGAAAAGATTATATCATTGGAAAAAACTTGATAAAGTTTTATTTATTCTGTCATTGCGAGGCGGCAACGGCCGCCTTTGTCATTCCGAGAAGCGTCAGCGACGAAGGAATCTCTGCGGCGTGCAAAAGATCGCTTCGCCCCGACAAGTCGGTTCTCGCGATGAAATTTCCCTTTTTGTCATTGCGAACGAAGTGAAGCAATCTCATGCGCTGGGCATTCGCCGGATTCCGCGTTGCGAAGCAACGCTGCATCTTCAGCCTAATTTTTATATTTATTTCTGATCGAATCGAACAAAAAGGAACCCACGGTGCGTTTATCCTGGCCTTCGTATTTTTCGCCGCGCAGGTAAAGCGCTTCCGTTTTTATCGTGTTTAGTTTTTCGGCGGGCGTGGTGAGCGGATTTTTATTCAGCACGGCAAAATCGGCAAGCTTGCCCTCCGTGAGCGTGCCGCGCGTTTTTTCGTCAAAGGATAATTTGGCGCAGTTTGCCGTGTGCAGGCGCAGGGCGTCAAGCGCGGAAATTGATTCACCCGGGTTGGGATGATTGCACGCCGCGAAAATTCCCGCGATGGGATCAGGCAGGGTGCAGGGCGCGTCGGAGCCGTTGGCCAGGGTGAGACCTGCGGAAAGCATGCTTTTAAGTGGAAGCAGATTTTTCAGGCGCTTGCCCAAGATGCTTTCCAGATATTCCATCGGCTCCTGCCGCCAGTATAAAAAGGGCGTCTGCAGGGGAATACAAAGGTTGAGACGGGCTGCTCTTTCAATGGCCGCTTCGCTCATCAGATCCGCGTGGATGATGATGTGGCGGTGGTCCGCGCGGGGGAAATCTTTTAGCGCCGCCTCATAAGCGGCAAGCGCCTGGTCGATGGCCGCGTCGCCGATGGCGTGCATGGCAATCTGCAAGCCGGCGCGGGTGATTTTCCGGGCGCATCATGCCATCATGGATGGCCGGGGAGCCCTGACTTGGGTCGATGACATTTTTAAGGTTCTGCGGGGAGAATCGGTCCAAGAATACGATGTCAGCATCACGGAAAATGATTTGCTGAATTTCACACGCGAAAAGGTTCAAAAACCCATCGCGCAGCATTTCGTGGCGCCCCAGCCGAGAAAGGTTTCCGAGGAGCGTGGCATTCTTTGGCGAAAGCAGACTGTCCAAGGGCGTTTCAGCAAGTTGCTGCCTCAAGTGCTTCTGTTGCTGGCCCAGGAAATCTGGCGCTTTGGAAAGGGGAGGGTCCGGTTCGGAATACCGGTGGATTTGAGGCCGCGCCGCGAAGGGGTGCGTTCCACGGGTAATCTCACCAACGCCATCTTCGTGGAGATTACTCCCGATTCTACGATTGAATTGCTGGCGCGTGAGATCTCGCAGCGCCTGCAGGAGCGTCGTGACGGCCAGATAACCTGGGAAGATAAGATTGTGCCTTATATTCCATTGCAGTTGTTTAAAGTGATTCTGCGGGCGGAAGCGAGGCGAAGCCATCAACTGAAACAATATCGGTGTTCCGGGTTGATTTCCAATATCGGCCGATATTCCATGTCGTCGTTTGTCGGCGGTGGCTTCACGGCGCGGGATTATTGGGTCCTTCCCCTATGTCTTGAATCCATTCCGCTTTCTGTGGTCATGACCGGCGTTGATGACCGGGTCCATTTTGTCCTGGCCATGCCTCGGGCCCTTGCGGATTACGCCTACCTGGATGACGTTCTGGCAAAGATAGCGGAAGGTCTAGTGGAAAATCCTGGTGCTTAAAGGCCTCTTTCGAACAGGGAAGGGAACAAGAAAAAGGTGAAGGTATTGAATTGATTGATTGAAATTGATTGATATTGATAATTGATTGAATTGATTATTGAATTGAATTATTGATAATTGATTGAATTGATTATTGAATTGAATTATTGATAATTGATTGAATTGAATTATTATTGATAATTAAATTGTCCTGAACGATACTTGAGTTGACAATGGTCAGCCACTCCGAGATTGTCCGCTAATTTTTATGCTGCCAGATCATTCAAATTCTTCTGGGCAAAAAGCTGTTTTCCGTCAATGAAAGTCTGCATCGGCGTCCTGCCTTGACAGCGTTTCCCTTGATGCGTCCGCTCATTGTTATAACGGTTTATATACTCATCCAGATCCGTTTGCAAGACGTCCAGATCGCTGTATATCTTCTTTCTAAAAATAACCCTGTAAAATTCGTTCAGAATCGTCTGGTGAAATCTCTCGCAAATACCGTTGGTCTGCGGACTTCGTGCCTTGGTCTTGGTGTGTTCAATCTCATTGAGCTGTAAATAAAGCTCATAGGGATGTTTATCCGGTGTTCCGCAAAACTCTGTGCCTCGGTCGGTTATGACCCGCATCACCGGTATGGATTGTTGTTCAAAGAACGGAAGAACTCTGTCGTTCAATGTATCCGCCGCGGTAACCGGTATTTTTGCCGTATAAACTTTGGCAAAGGCAACGGATGAATAGGTATCCACAACGGTCTGCTGATAGATTCTCCCGACGCCCTTTAAATAGCCGACATAAAAAGTATCCTGGCTGATCAAATATCCCGGATGCACGGTCTCGATTTCATCAGGAGAACTCTCTCTTTCCCGCTTGGCGCTTTCCAAAGCAACGATCTGCGCTTCTGTATAAACAAGGCCTTCTTTTGCTGCTTTCTCTTCCAAACAAACCAAACGCTTCTTAAAGGTCTCTAATCCATGCCGAAGCCAGATACTCCGAATGCCGCCGGAAGAAACCAATGTGCCTTGCTTCTTTAACTCATTGGCCGCTCTGGCCTGTCCATAGGCCGGATATTCGTAAGCCATCCGGACCACTGCTTCTTCTATCTCCGGAGCTACCCGATTCTTCATACATGGTTTCCTACGGCTCTTTTCCCGGAGTCCCTCTAAACCGTTCTCTTCGTATGCTTTCTTGATGTCGTAAAAATGCTGACGGGATACGCCGTTTACCTTGCAGGCCTCTGATACGTTCTGCAAATACTCCGCTAACTCTAGTAAACTTAGTTTGTTTCTGATAAGCTTCTCTTGGGTGGTCATCTTGCTATCCTCCTTTTTTGTTTATGGCTAAACAATCTGGAGGGTACTGACCACCTTTTCTATCTAACTGTCAAGTCAAGTCCGTCCTTGGACAATTTAGCAATACCTTGCACATAAGTCAAGACTTTTATGCAAACAATTGCACAATAGTCTGGTCGTGTTCCCCGGGAATGACACGCACACTGAACGCACCGTTTAACTTTTCTCAACATCATGCCTTCCGCTGTTAATATTATCCCCTGTCCTTTTCATCGCGGGATTACAATCAACATTCAACCATCATCCCGATTGCGCATCAAACCTTTCTTAACTCGGCGCGCTTTTTATGAGCGCGGTTCATTGCCTCGAAAGGATCCTTTGATTTTCTCTCGAATATTTTCCCGCTCAGGGGGGTAAGCAAGCCGTAGATAACGCCCCCGTGTATTAAGCGGACCTTCCCCTTTGTTATCTGCTCAATAATCCAGTAATGCTCCAGATCGATGAGCTTGGGCAGCCTCGGATATCCCAGCCAGAGCAACTTACGGTTGGGCTCGACAGCCAGTAGTTTCGGCGTAAAAGTATATCCCCTGCTGCCTTCGGGTTCAAAACGCACGGTGAGCCGAGCCCCCGGACGCACCTCCCCTTTCGCCCACCGGATCATTGGATTCCACTCCGGGAAAGAATCGATGTCCGTCAACACTTCCCAGACACGCTCCGCTGTCGCGTCGATTTCGATTTCGGTAACGATCTCATGCGAAAACATCAAACATAACTCCTGATTATCTGATAAAATTTGTCCAAATCCGCTCTTCCGGTTCCGGCGGGACAATCCCTGCTTCTTTACCCGCTTGAATTGATTTTAAAAGCCAGGCCATATTCCGTCCCAGCGCCCGCATGATCTGCATGCCTTCCAGATCCTGCACGACTTCCTCCGGCGTGTTGCCGTGAACCATATTCCAGTACTGCGATGAAACAACCGGCATATTATTGATGGTGAAATATTTATTGAGCTGGTCCAGCGCCGCAGTAGCGCCGCCGCGGCGGCAACTGACGACGGCCGCGCCGGGCTTGAAGGCAAACCTGTCGCTGCCCGCAAAAAAACAACGGTCCAGAAATGATGTTATAAAACCGGAAGCTCCCGCATAATGCACCGGAGAACCGAAAACAAATCCGTCCGCTTTATCGGCCTTACCCAGCGCGACATTCACCCCATCGTCTTCAAACACGCATTTGTTCAGTTCCAGGCATTTCGCGCAGGCGGTGCATCCCCGGATGGGTTTTTTACCAATATAGAATATTTCCGTTTCTACACCGGAGATGTTCAATTCCTTTTCGATTTCACATAGCGCTGTGTAGGTACATCCTTTTTTGCTGGGACTGCCGTTAATCAATAATACTTTCATATTAGGCGCCTCCTTCGATGATGTTGATCTCATCTTCCGTCACGTTGTAAAGTTCGTAAACCAGTCTGTCGATTTGCTTGTCGGCAAGATTGAACCTACCTTGAAAATTCGACATGTCAAGCCGATTTTTCATGATTTTTTTCGGTCTCCATGATCGTTTCGGACATCTTGTTAACAAGTGCAGCCAGAGACTTGAGCTTTGCGGAGCTGTGTCGGTTCATGTCATCAAAGTCGTTCTTGACTTCTTTAGACGCATTACCTAAACTTGTAATCACATTAGGGACACGGGCGATAACGCCTTCCATCACGTCGATTGCACAACGCGGGGAATCAACGATCATGAAATTAGACCTCTTCTTTGCCTCTCTTATCGGCGCGGCAGTCGGCTGCGCCGCCGCTTACGGAATCATCCGGCTCAAGGGCATCTGGATTCTCGGTGCGCTGCTTTATATCGCTGGCGGAATAATGGCTTTTCTCTTCGCGCATATTATTTTTTGGCATCTGGTTGCCGATACACATTATGTTTTTATCCCCGGTGCAGTTGGCTTCTGCATCTGGTCGGTTTTTATAGCGCGCTTATTTTTTTCCAGGCATGTGTAACACGGTAATATTCTCCCGGCCGTAGCACCCCGCTTCCAGCGGGGGCGCGTAAAGTGGGGTTTGTGGGAGGCCCCACCGCATGCCGTTTTTTATTCTCCTATCTTGCTAATAATTATGGGTAATCTCTCCATACATTGCCATGCATTGGCACCCTGAAAAGCCACCAATGCGTCTGCTTGTTTATGGTTTCCTTATCATCAAGCAGATAATCATAAGGTTCTTCGACTTCATATGTCATTGACCTGAATTTTTCGTCAGCCTTTTCGATTCTTTCCCGATAAGGCTCAATTTGCTCGGTTGTGGTGTGGCGTAATACCTCATACAATGAGCTGCGTTTCCACAAATCCCAATCATATTCCGATCCATCGTCTCTTCCAATCCAATAGATGGCTTCTTCCCATTCCTCAATGTACGGCTCTAGCCCCTTTTCTATTTGATCTTCTGAACAATCTTCAAGGATTAAGTATTCCGTCAGCGCGTCAGGCTTTCCGTGCCTGGCAATATATTCTTTTAGCTTTTGTTTATATTTGTACTCGGGCATTGGTAACAATCCCTTAGAAACGTCGTAGTTTTTGCGGATTGATCGGGGATCAATCCCTACATTTCAAAATTGTGTTTCCATTTTTTTGTAGGGCGGGCTCCCCTGAGCACGCCGAATATATTATTGCCCTTCAACGATCTTTATTTCTTCCGGTGTTAACTCGTAGAGTTCGTAAACCAGTTTGTCGATTTGTTTGTCGGTTGCGTCGATTTGACGTTGGAGAAGCGTTTGTTCATGACCGGTTTTTGCTTCCGGCAGTTGTTTGTTCAAGGAAAGCATCTGTTCGACGAGTTGCACCATTTTATTTTGTTTAGATTGTTCCGTCGTTGATATAGGAAACTGCATAATGTCACTAATCATTATTTGAGGGAAAGTGTCATCGGGTGATATCTGCGATTTCTTTCTAAAATACCATCCGATAAAGTTTGAGTTGAGAATACCAAGCATATATTTATAATCGATTAAAACATCCGGTCTAATTTTCAACACATATAACAATGTATTACAGTATGATGTTTCAGGTATGTATTGCGCAATTAATGTTTTTCCTATAATTTTACGAATAAGTATTTTTTGACCTTCGTATTTTTCTGGTTTTCTAGGTTCTGCAAGCCAAGGTCCATAATTCAACCAATTGTTTTGCTTCCACAGGAGACAATAACGTCCAATGTGCTTGCCATCAAAAAATGGTAAAAAACTGCTATTGTTTTGCTGGTCAGACGTAAAAGGCTTTGTATCACGGATTACCTCAGTCTGTGGTGGTTTGCCTTTGCCCACTTGATAAACTTTAATACCATAAAACATTTCTGCAAAATCTGAGATACGTTTGTAGCGATTATTCATTTTTTCAATAATAGCAGACTCAATGCCGTCGCTGTGAATGTTGAATGCATTTTGCGCATGCCAAATACTTGTTGAAATGCGGAATTCACGATCCGGTTGATCAACCACGTGTATCAGAGACTTTTTGTTAAAACATTTAACAAGCACTTCCGATTTATGAAAATGTTTTGATTCAATCTCTTTGTCCGTAAAAAGCAGCGTTGTATCAACTGTTGCCCCAGAAAACACTTTTGAAGGTAAAACAACAATTTCTCGTAATTTTGTTTTTTGCAAAAGGTAAGTGCGTAATGATTGCGTGAAAATTAGATTTAAATACGTATCTGGGATAATGTAACCAAACCGACCTGTTTTATTTAGCAAAGAAATTGCTTTTTCAACAAAAAGCAAATAGCTTTCTCCACGCCAAGTGAAGGTCTCATAACGTTCTTTCAGATATTCTAGAACGATCTTATTAAATTCAGCACCATACGGCGGATTGCCGATGACTGCGTCGAAGCCGCCGGCCTTGAAGATTTCGGGAAACTCGACCTGCCAGTCGAAAACATTAATGCGCTGGGCTTCTTCGGTATCCAGCATGCTCATCTGTTTGCCTTCGTAGAAATCCGGCCCGATGAGCGAATTGCCGCACTTGATGTTGTTGCCCAAATCGGGCAGGGCGCGCTCCTGGAAAAGGACGCGCTGGCGGTTGAGCGTTTCGTCGGTTTCGTCTTCCAGCACCTTGAGCAGAAGAGAAAGCTTGGTGACTTCCACAGCCTGAATATCAATATCCACACCGTAGATGTTGTTGAGCAGAATGCGTTTGCGCTCGGCGGTCGTCAAGCGCCACTCATTGCCCTGCCCTCTGTATAAAAATTATATTGATAAGAACTTCCTTTTATTGATTGATATTGAATTGATAAGAACTTCCTTTTTGTGGGGTGAAGTATATTGAATTGATAAGAACTTCCTTTTATTGATTGATAAGAACTTCCTTTTTGT
>DLNC01000010.1 GCA_002478265.1 Syntrophaceae bacterium UBA7520 | reverse complement strand
TTTTCTATTTGCTACTAACAGAAAAAATAATTTTCAAAATTACTTGATTATTAAAATCTGACCTGGTGTTATTTTTTCATCCGACAAATTATTTAATTCTTTCAGCCTGGCAACGTCGATATTATTTTTTTGCGCAATTCGGTAAAGATTATCGCCTTTAGTAACTATATATTTATCAGTACCTAAAGACTCAATGTCCTCGGTGGTCAAAACTTTATTTTTTAATTTCGCCTGAGCGGTTTTTTGGGGAACATTTTTAAGCTGAATCCACTGACCGGCATAAATAGCGTCTGTCTGCAGATTATTTATCTCCCTAATTCGCTCGACAGACACTTCAAAACGCCGGGCAATGGACTGGAGCGTGTCGCCTCTTTGCACGCGGTATCGACCGTCATTGGTCATGGCGGACTCTTTATGATTTTGTACTGAAATAGCGCCTGCCGCCTTCTGTACTCCAGGCATAGGAATGGTTAATATTCTGCCGGCAACTAAAACGCTGTTAGCGCGCAGATTGTTATGTTCTCTCAGGGAAACAAGAGAAACACCATATCTCTGGGCGATGGAGGAAAGCGTTTCTCCTCGCTTCACCTTATGACGTACGACTGATGTTTTCTCCGCCAATCGAGGCTTTTCCGCCGCGGGAATGTCGGCTGCTACCTGCACGAACTTATCAAGGGCATTAACGGGAATTTTCAGATTATACTCACGGTCCGGCGTGATTTTATGCCTGAGTTCGGCATTTAGAATACACATTATCTCTTCGGAAACGTCCAGCAAAGCGGCGATATCCTGCAGTTTCATCATACGGTCAACTTTTACCACTTGAAAAGAAAAGGCAGCCGTATCCTGCGGCGGAAGCTCAAAGCCGTACTTTTGCGGATCTTTAATTATATGCAAAGTAGCCAAAAATCGCGGTACATATCGTGCCGTTTCCTGCGGCAAAAGCCGGTACAAATCCCAGAAGCGATCAAAATAGTTTATTCTCTGGCGTGAAATAACACGCAGAACCCTTCCCTCACCGCAGTTATATGCAGCTAAAACCGTCAACCAATCTCCGAACATTGCGTGCAGTTCTTTCAGGTATGCAATCGCCGCCTGAGTGGATTTAATCGCATCCATGCGTTCGTCGATCCATTCATCACGGCTCAGGCCAAACTTGTAGCCGGTGGAAGGAATAAATTGCCAAAGACCGAGCGCGCGAGCGCGCGACAAGGCGTTGATTTTATATCCACTCTCCACCAAAGGAAGCCAGATAAACTCCTCCGGAATCCCCGCCATTTTCAATTCTTTTAATATTATTTCCCGGTATATACCGGCACGTTGATATGAAGAAATGAAAAATTCTCTTTCCGGTCCCTGGAACGAGCGAATTTCTCGCTCAATATCTTCATTCATTTTTAAGGGAATTTCCGATGTTTTCCCACGCGTTAGTGACTGCTGCGCCGAGTAGACCGCTAAAATTCGCTTCGAAATCAAAAGACGCAGATCATCCTTCTGGCGAGGCATCTCGGCATCGCTATTTTCTTCCAACAGAAGCGCGTAGGCGCGATCCAAGGTGCTGATGGTTTTATCCACGTCCCCTTTGTCCCAAAAAGCGTCCGCCTCGTGGAGCATGGCGAGAATTTTTTCCATCTTTTCCTGTTCAGTGTCCGAAGCGATCTCCGCCTCCGCATGCGCGTAGGCCGCAGCTGGTCTTTTATCGGCTGCGTCATTATTGCTTGGTTTATCCGCTGCTGCCGTTTCCTGTGCAGAGCTCGTTTCAAGATGCGCTGCTGAATTGGGCTGAGCTTTCTTATCTGTTATTACTTGTTTAGTGCACGCGCTGAAACCAAACACAAACAATAAAATATACAGACAAAAAGAATATTTTAATTTTGGTCTGTTTATTAAAAGTATTTTCATATTTTTCAACACCTCATAAACATTATTCCATCAACTTGTTGTTTTATTTTATAATATACAAAATCATTCTTATCAAATCATTTCAAATCAATATTTATTTCCCTGCTGTACGCTTCCCGACCTGTTCATGAGATATGCATGAATAAACGGATCAATGTCTCCATCGAGAACGCGTCCGGCATCGCCAATTTCCATGTCGGTCCGGTGATCCTTCACCATTTTGTAAGGGTGTAGAATATAGGAACGTATCTGACTGCCCCACGCGATATCTTTTTTTGCCTTGTTTTCCTGATTCTGCTTCTCGTTTTTAATCTGCAATTCCCTTTCGTACAATCGTGACTTAAGGTATTTCATGGCCATCGCCTTATTTTTATGCTGAGAACGCTCATTTTGGCACTGCACAACGATTCCCGTTGGCAAGTGGGTGATTCTCACAGCAGAATCCGTCTTATTTACATGCTGTCCTCCCTTGCCGCCGGCGCGAAAAGTATCGATGCGTAAATCCTCATCGTTAATTTCTATTTTTATCTCATCATCGACCTCGGGATATACGAAGACAGAGGCGAAAGATGTATGGCGGCGCGCACCAGCGTCAAAAGGCGATATTCTGACCAAGCGGTGAATTCCGATCTCCGCCTTGGCGTAACCGTAAGCGTAAGGACCTTCCATGGTGAAAGAAACACTTTTGATGCCTGCCTCATCACCCGGCAGGGTATCAATAATCGTTGTTTTAAAGCCTCTCTTTTCCGCCCAACGTAAATACATCCGTAACAGCATTTCCGCCCAATCCTGCGCCTCCGTGCCGCCCGCTCCTGCATGAATGGATACAATAGCATTCATGGCATCTTCCTCGCTGGAAAGCATCATCTTTAATTCTTCCTGGGCTACGGCCGCCTCCAAAGCGGTAAACTCCGCGCTCACATCCCGAAGGACAGATTCATCTTTCTCCTGCCAGGCAAGCTGCCAGAGATTTTCAATATCGCTTATCTGATTATTGAATTTATGCCAGCCGTCCAGAGATTCGGAATACTTGTTTTTTTTCTGCAATATTTCCCTGGCGTTGGCCTGATTATCCCAGAAATCTTTCTTTAAAGACAGCATCTCCAGGTCTTTGATTTTCAGGGCAAGTTCTTCAACGTCAAAGACATTTCCCGATGTTCTGAATTCTTTTTTTCAAGGAGCTTATCGCTTCCTGAATATTTTCTGTCGCCATGTATTTCTGCCTCCCTTTCCCAACAATAAGAAAGAAACTATAATAAAAAGATAACATCCTGCAACAAAAATATCGCCGAATTTCGCGTAAAAAGTCGGCACATCAAGAAATCCGACCTGTCCCTGTAAGACATCCGTCTCGAAAATCTTCGTTTGGGCAACCACATATCCGGTGGGGTCGACAATCCCGGAAATACCCGTATTTGCCGATCGGAGTAAATACAATCTTGTTTCAATGGCGCGAAATAAGGACATGGAAAAATGCTGATAGGGCGCGGATGTCGCGCCAAACCAGGCATCGTTAGTAATATTAACCAGCAATGAAGCAGACTGCAATTTATAAGACCGTGCGGCATGCGGCAAAATTCCTTCATAGCAAATTAAAATGCCTGTTTTCTTGTCTGCGATATTCAACGGACGATACCCATCACCGGCGCGGAAATCGCCGATGCCCGCGGTTAACTTTTTGATAAAGGGGAAAATATTTCTCAACGGCACATATTCACCATAAGGAACAAGATGAACTTTGTCGTATCTGCCCGCAATTACACCTTCCGGCGACAGCAAATACGCGCTGTTGAAGAAATCCACTGCTTTTTGCTGATAGTCATAACTTACCGCGCCGAAGATAAACCAGGATTTCGTCTCTACTGATAAACTATTAACCTGCTTTTGCCGTGATACATCGCGCTGATAGTTAAAAGGCAGCGCCGTTTCCGGCCAGACAATCAGGCCGTTTTCCCGGGAAGAATTATTTGAGGAAAGCTGGAGATATTTATTCAATATCCTTGTCTGATAAAAATCATCCCACTTCACTGATTGATCGATATTACCCTGCACTAAAGATACTTCCAGTTTTGGCGCCTGAGCCATGCGCTGCCGAATATCATCCGCACGCAAATATCCGTAAATATAAAGAGCGCCGATCAAAATAAAAACCACAGCCACTCCGACAATGTTCTTTCTTTCCCGCCCGATCATGAGCATATATATCGCCGCATTCACTGATACCACCAGAAAAGACAGTCCGAAAACGCCGAAAATATCCGCGGCTTGTATAAGGTAATAATTACTAAACTGGGAGTAACCAAGATTTTCCCACGGAAAACCGGTAAAAAGATATGATTTTATATATTCCAGACAAACCCAAAGCGCCGGCGCGGCAAGCAATAGCGTGACTTTTTTTTGCAGCAAATAAACCCCTGCCGCGAACAGGGCAGTATAAATGCTTAAATAGCAAACCAGCAAGAGCATTACGAAGATTCCCATGTATAGCGGCAGATAGCCGTAATTGACGACAACAAAGGCAATCCAGTAAATAATGCCTGTATATGCTATAAAGCCGCAGATAAAACCCAAGGCAAAAGCGCGTTTGAGCGATGAACTGCGCCGCAGAGCGAAAAACAAGGGAACAAGCGACAGCCAAGCTACTGCCCCCGAACCATGCTTGGGAAACGACAAAAAAAGAAAAATACCGCTGATCGCGGCTAAAACGATTTCTTTCTTACTCAAGTATTCTTTTCCGCGCGAATATATATCCATCAAAGTCATCTGCATAATATTTTTCATTATTTTAAATCCGTCAGCCCTTTGTCCGTTCATAAAATTGCCGCCCGAATAATTTCTTATTAGTTTATAGCCCTCTCATGTATTCCGGCCTGATCTTTGTCGCGTCTTTCGCCTCAATCACGGCATTAATCATTTTTAAGATTTTTTCTTTTTGTCGCGGTAGATATGCCTTAACGGGCAAATAATTTGAGGCATGATTGGAAGTAAAGTAGCAATCGGTAAAGACTGCATTAGCGATAATCAGATAAAGTTCCCTGATATAACCAAAAGTATCCGGCAGGGCGAACCGGCCAACTATATAATCTTCGTATAGCGGAGTTTGTGGAATAAGCATTAAAGTAAGGGCGCCGACATAATCGGGGTCTACATCCGTGAGAATTTTTGCTGTATCCAAAGCGTGTTCGATGCTCTTTTCAATGCCTCCCACGCCCAGTAATATCGTGACCGACAAAATCATGCCCGCATCCTTTACCCGGCGCCCCGCTTCCACCATTTGTTCGTAAGTGACCCCTTTCTGAATTTTTTTCAGCAATTCTGCATTACCCGTTTCCACGCCGAGGTAAATCATTTTCAAACCCATCTGGTTGAGTTTTTTCAAATCTTCAGGTGATTTTCTCAAGATGCTCTTGGCGTTGGCGTATGTCGAAATCTGCTTGAGATGCGGCAGATATTTATTGATCATGCTGATAATCTCTTCGAGTTTTTGCTGAGGTATAATCAATGCGTCACCATCGCATAAAAAAACCTTCTCGACGCCTTTGTACGTATGCGCTTCCTTTAAATCTCTTTCTATTGTTTCCAGCGGTTTTATTTTGAACCTCTTTTGCCGGTAAGTACCGCAAAAAGTGCATTTGTTGTGCGAACAGCCTACGGATATCTGCAGCAATAAACTATACGCCTCACTGGGCGGTCGGATGATAAAACCTTCGTAATCCATGTATTTTTTTCCCTTATAATCCTTTATAATCAATTGAAGGTTATATAATATAAACTACATTAAAAAAGCAAACTGGCGGACAAAAAAAGGGAGCCGCGACATTGCCGACTCCCCTTTTTGATTATTCTGGCGGGGCCGATGGGACTTGAACCCACGCCCTCCGGCGTGACAGGCCGGCGTTATAACCAACTTAACTACGACCCCGCGAAATCAATTTATATTTCTACTGCTCTGTCAAAAACTTTTGTCAATGGTAGGCGGAACAGGACTCGAACCTGTGACATCCACGGTGTAAGCGTGGCGCTCTCCCAGCTGAGCTACCCGCCCGCAATCGCTCAGAAACAGTGCGTGGCTTCTAGCAACATTGACATTTATTGTCAAGTTTTTTAAAAAGAGGCGCGTTTTAATTCACCGATTGAGAAGCTACCGGCAAGTTAGGTGAAACCTTCGCGCCGAAATCGTCATCTTCCTTTTCAAACGCGATTTTCAATACCTCATCAATATGTTCCACAAAAACTATTTCGAGGGCGTTTTGCACATTTTGTGGGACCTCAGCGAGATCCTTCTCGTTATCCTTGGGAATAATCACTGTTTTTATATTACCGCGATGGGCGGCAAGGATCTTCTCCTTGAGGCCTCCGATGGGCAATACTCTTCCCCGCAGCGTTATTTCGCCGGTCATCGCCAAATCCGACCTCACTCTTTTCTTCATCAACGCCGAGGCAATAGATGTGGCCATGGCGATACCCGCTGACGGTCCGTCTTTAGGAATTGCCCCTTCCGGCACATGGACATGGATATCCACTTTTTTGTAAAAATTCTTATTTAAACCGAACTTTTCCGCGCGTGCGCGGATATAAGTCAGCGCCGCCTGCACGGATTCCTGCATCACATCTCCCAGTTTCCCGGTCATAACCATTCGGCCACTGCCTTCCATAATCGATGCCTCGATAGCCAGAAGTTCGCCTCCTATTTCCGTCCAAGCCAAGCCGATGGTCAGTCCTACCTGACTTTTACCTTCCGTTTCTCCGTGGCGGAATTTCGGCACTCCTAAATATTTGGGAATCACCTTGGAAGTAATGACAATTTTCTTGTCTTTCTTGCCGTTTCCGACTATTTCTTTCGCCACTTTTCGACAAATAGAGGCGATTTCGCGCTCCAAATTACGCACGCCCGCTTCTCTGGTGTATTGACGGATAATCCGCAAAATGGCTCCCCTGGTGAATTCGATATTTTCCGCTTTCAGTCCATTGGCTTCCATTTCTTTGGTTACCAGAAATTTTTGCGCAATCTGCAATTTCTCCTGTTCGGTATACCCGGCAATTCTGATCACTTCCATTCTGTCCTGCAGTGGCGCCGGAATCGTCTGCAAAACATTCGCTGTCGTAATAAACATGATATCCGACAGGTCGTAATCCAGGTCCAGATAATTATCGTTGAAAGCGAAGTTCTGTTCCGGGTCCAGCACTTCAAGCAGCGCTGAAGATGGATCGCCGCGAAAATCAGAACTTAGTTTATCAACCTCGTCCAGGCAGAACACAGGATTGTTTGAACCGGCTTTTTTCAAAGACTGAATAATTTTCCCGGGCATCGCACCTATATATGTGCGCCGGTGACCGCGTATCTCGGCTTCATCGCGCACTCCGCCCAGCGAAATACGAACAAATTTCCTGTTGGTGGCCCTGGCTACCGACTTGGCAATAGATGTTTTTCCTACACCGGGGGGGCCGACCAAACAAAGAATAGGGCCTTTATTTTTTTCCACCAGCGATTGGACGGCCAGATATTCAATAATGCGCTCTTTCACTTTTTTCAAGCCGTAATGATCTTCTTCCAGAATAGCCTCTGATTCCTTGAGTGTATACTTATTTTCCGTTTTGTCCGACCAGGGCATATCCAGAATCCAATCAATATAATTTCGCACGACCGTGGCTTCGGCGGACATGGGCGCCATCATCTGCAGTTTCTTTATTTCCTGGCGTACTTTCTTTGTCGCTTCCTCCGACATCTTTTTTTGTTTGAGCCGTTTTTCCAGTTCGGCTATCTCATTGCGAAAATCATCTTTTTCACCCATTTCTTTCTGTATGGCGCGCATCTGTTCGTTGAGATAATAATCCTTCTGCGTTTTTTCCATCTGCTTTTTGACGCGCCTTTTAATCTTTTCTTCCACCTGAAGAATTTCAATTTCCGCGAGAAGCAGCGAATAAATAGCTTCCAGCCGGTCGCCGATATTGAATATTTCAATGATTTTCTGTTTATCTTCCAGCTTAACGTTCACATGAGTTATGACAACATCGGCCAATTTCGACGCGTCTTCTATCGCCGCAATCGTGCCCATCATTTCCAGGTGAACTTTTTTACTGAGTTTCAGATAAAGTTCGAAAGATTCTTTGATGCTGCGCATCAATGCCTGTTTTTTGACATCGTCATGATCGTCGATGTCTTCGATTTCCTGAACGCGCACCAAAAAGAAATCATTGTTGGGCAGATATTCCTTGATGGCGCCGCGCGTTTTTCCTTCCACCAGAACTTTCACCGTACCGTCCGGCAAACGCAAGAGCTGAATGATGATGCCGATTGTTCCGATATGGTAAATGTCTTCCGGTGCAGGGTCGTCTTTTTTGGCATTTTTCTGAGCCACCATGAAAATGCCTTTTTCATATTTCATCGCGGATTCCAGCGCTGCGATTGATTTCTCCCTGCCCACAAACAAGGGAACAATCATATGCGGAAATACCACCACATCACGCAGCGGCAGCAGCGGAATCGCTATCGTCCTTCCTTTTTCCATGTTTTCATCTTTCTCAAACATAAATGTAATATCCTGTAATTCTAAGCAGATTCCGATTTCGATTCATAAATCAGAATCGGCCTTTCTTTTTTCAAAACCACGTCTTCATTAATCACGCATTCTTTTATATCCTGCTGCGAAGGTATGTCATACATTACTTCCAGCATGGTATTTTCCAGTATGGAGCGCAGGCCGCGCGCTCCGGATTTTCTTTCCATCGACATTTTTGCCACAGCGCGCAGTGCTCCATCTGTGAACTTCAAATTGACGTTTTCGAGAGCAAACAACTTTTTATACTGCTTAATGATCGCATCCTTCGGGTCAACTAATATCCTGACTAATGTCGCTTCGTCCAAATCATCCAGGGTCGCAATCACCGGCAACCGCCCGATAAACTCCGGGATTAATCCGAATTTGAGCAGGTCTTCCGATCTAGTTTCCGCAAGCAATTCGCCCGATCTTTTTTCCTTTTTGCTTTTTATTTCCGCGCCGAATCCTACCGCATTAACACCCAGCCGCTTCGAAATTATGTTTTCCAGATCGTTGAAAGCTCCGCCGCAAATAAACAGAATATTAGTCGTATCGACCTGGATAAATTCCTGTTGCGGGTGTTTGCGCCCTCCCTTGGGAGGAATGTTCGCCATAGTGCCTTCCATGATTTTCAAAAGCGCCTGCTGCACTCCTTCTCCGGATACATCCCGCGTAATGGAGGGGTTTCCTGATTTCTTCGCTATTTTGTCTATCTCATCGATATAAACAATGCCCCTGGACGCGCGGGCGACATCATAATCTGCGTTTTGCAGCAGGCTCAGAATTATGTTTTCCACATCTTCGCCCACATAGCCCGCTTCGGTAAGCGTTGTCGCGTCGGCAATGGTAAAAGGAACATTGAGAAATTTAGCCAGTGTCTTGGCCAAAAGCGTCTTTCCCGAACCGGTGGGTCCGATCAAAAGAACATTGCTTTTCTGAATCTCAATGCCGTCGGAATCAACGCCGGATAACAGTCTTTTGTAGTGATTATATACCGCGACAGAAAGAATTTTTTTTGTTTTTTCCTGCCCAATAACATACTGGTCAAGATATTTTTTTATTTCTTTCGGTTGAAGCACGCTGGCGCGGGAATCCTTGGCCGCTGATTTGTCTTCTTCTTCCTCGATAATATATCGGCATAATTCGATGCACTCATCGCAGATATAGGCCGTCGGTCCGGCAACCAGTTTTCTCACTTCACTTTGCATTTTCCCGCAGAAAGAACAAAAGAGCATCCCCTGCCCCATGCGATCATCTTTGCCTTTTTTAATCACTTATTTCTCCTTTTTAATGCTATCTGCCGACATACCCGGTTTACGCACGATAATTTCATCAATTATACCATATTCTCTGGCCTGATCACTATTCATGAAATAATCACGTTCAGTATCGTTAATCACTTTTTCCAATGGCTTGCCCGTCAATTTCGCCAGAATTCTGTTTAATTCGTCTTTTAATCTTAATATTTCCTTGGCCTGGATATCAATATCCGTTGCCTGCCCCTGAAAACCGCCTAAAGGCTGATGAATCAAAATCCGCGCATGTGGCAGGGCAAATCTTTTCCCTTTTTTGCCCGCCGCCAGCAAAATCGCCGCCATGGAAGCTGCCTGACCCATGCACACTGTGGAAATAGGAGATTTAATGTATTGCATGGTATCATATATTGCCAGCCCGGAACTGACGTGCCCTCCTGGTGAATTAAGATAGAAAAATATATCTTTATCAGGGTCTTCGGACTCCAGGTACAGCATCTGAGCGACCACAAGGTTGGCCACGGCATCATCAATAGGCGTGCCTAAAAAAATAATACGGTCTTTCAAAAGGCGTGAGTAAATATCAAAAGCCCGCTCACCTCGGCCGTCCTGCTCCACAACCATTGGAATTAAATTCACTTTTTAACCTCCGCGCCCGTCAAACCAACTCTTTCCACTTCCTTAATATTGGCATTTTGCACAATAAAGTCAAATACCTTTTTTTGCGTCAAATCCAGCTTAAGATTCTCCATTCTTTCTTCATTTTCGTAAGCTTTTCGTATTAATTCGTAATCTTTTCCGTATTTTGCCGCAAGTGCGCGCAGGTGTTCTTCCGCTTGGCCTATATCCGCTACGAGAGATTCCTTTTCGGCGATTTTTTTGAAAATCAAGAAAGCCCGCACCTCCTTGGCGGCTTCCTCCTTGAATTGGTCATGCATACTCAGACACAAGTCGGCGGCGCTTTTTTCATCCATGCCGGCGGAGGTCATTCTTCTGCTCATATCCGCCATCATATAATAAATCTGGCGCTCCACCAGAGAAGACGGCGCTTCAAATTCATTGATGGCCAGCAATTTTTCCGTAACCGCTCGTTGCAGATTGCTTTCCGCGGTGCGCACGGCCTCTTCTTCGAGTGATTTTTTCAGGTCATCTTGCATTTCTTCAATGGTGTTATATTTGTCGAAATTTTTAACAAAATTTTCATCGAGCTCGGGCAGCTTCTTTTCTTTGATGCTTTTCAAGGTGACGTCGAACAAAACATTTTTACCGGCATATTTCTTTTCCTGATAATTTTCCGGAAACGTGACCTGAATAGTTTTCTTCTGATCTTTATTCATGCCGACAATCTGATCTTCAAATCCCGGCACGAATCTTCCCGATCCTATTTCCAAAAAATAATTATCTGCCTTCAATTCTGGCGGCATTTCCCCTTCAAAACTGCCCGCGAAGTCTATCACGGCAAAATCGCCCTTTTTCACTTGCCTTTCATCTTTTAATTCTTCCATGGTCGCAAACATTTGGCGAATTTCATCGATTTTTTTCGCCATGTCCTCTTGCGTGACGATGATCTTTTCCTTTTCCAAATTCATCCCCATATATCCCTGAGGATCAAAAACAGGCTCCGTTTCAAAGGAAGCGGAAAAAGAGAAAACAGCATTTTCTTTTAAGCCATCCTGGCTGATCTCCGGTCGCGTCAGCGCCACAATTTTATTTTCTTCCAGCGCCTGCCAGTAATACTTGTTGATCAGATTATTTGCTGTTTCCGTGAAGGCGTGTTCTTTAAAATGGCTTTCCAGCACCTGGCGGGGAATTTTCCCCTGCCGAAATCCTTTGATTTTCGCCTGCTTACCTACTTCACGGTATACTGAATCCAACTCGGATTTTACTTCCTCCCAGGGAATCTCAAAGGATATTTTCTTCTTCACCGGACTTAGATCTTCCATTTTCATCGTCTTTGAACTCACAACTTCTTCTCCTAAATATTTAAGTTTTTGGTGCGAGAGAGGGGATTTGAACCCCTATCCGCTTAGGCGGGCTGGATCCTAAGTCCAGTGCGTCTGCCAATTCCGCCACTCTCGCCTTGGATTTGTCGCCTTATATGCACTACTATTTAACTTGTCAACGCGGATTATTTCGTTCACATCGATAAACAAAAGACGCTTGTTCATTGTCTATTTGATAACGCCTGTTTATGCAAGAAAAAAAGATTCAATTCATGCATATCATATTGATTTATTTTCATTATCTTTTTGACATTATACTTTTTTCCGTGTATAAAAGCGCTAAAAGCGCTGCCTGGCCTGATTATATGACCGATAATAAGATCAGATTGCTCCTTCTGGAAAGTAACCTAAGCGATGCCCGACTCATACGCGAACAGCTGGCCGGAGACAAAACCTTTACTGATATCCTTTTCGCCACTAAACTATCCGATGGCCTGGAGATTCTTCGTAGCCAGAACTTTGATGCGGCTTTGTTGAATTTAGAATTGCCCGACAGCAGCGGGTTGAAGGCCATTGAATCCCTGCTTTCGCGAAAACCTACTTTGCCCGTCATTATCCTTGCGGGTAATAATGAAGAAAATATCGCCATGGAAGCTGTGCGCCGGGGAGCTCAGGATTATCTTATAAAAAACTCGGCCAGCATTTCCTTTCTGCCCCGCATTATTCGTTATGCTATGGAAAGAAAAAATGCGGAAAGAGAGTTAAATAAGTCCCTGGAAAAACTCACCCGTTCTTTAAGCGGCACGGTTAAAGCAATGGCCATGACTGTGGAAATGAAGGATCCATACACCGCGGACCATCAAAAACGAGGCACGCGGCTGGCGCATGCGATTGCCGAAGAAATGCGCCTGGATGCGAAAGTTATCGAAGGAATTCAATTGGCCAGTATGATTCATGATATCGGCAAAATATCGATCCCTGGTGAAATACTCAGCAAACCATGCATCCTTTCTTCGCCGGAGTTTAACCTGGTAAAAACACACCCCCTTGTCGGCTACGAAATATTAAAGGAAATCGAATTTCCCTGGCCGATCGCGGAAATCGTGCTACAACATCATGAGCGCTTGGACGGCAGCGGTTATCCTTACGGTCTGAAAAATGACGAAATCATCCTGGAAGCCAAAATCCTTGCTGTCGCCGATGTCGTCGAAGCCATTGCATCACATCGTCCATACCGGCCTGCTTTCGGTATTGATGATGCAATCGCTGAAATCAGCCGTATGCGGGGAGTTCTTTACGATACCAATGTGGTTACGAGCTGCATTTCAGTGTTTCAGGATAAAAAATATTTATTTTGATAGCTTATTGCGGCGCACGCAAAACTTCTGAAAACAATCTCAAAGTTGAAAATATTATACTGATTTCGTCGTTTCCGAACGAGAACATTTCTAGATAAAAAGCATAAGCCTAAAGAAATATTCAGTCTAAAATAATGTTTAAGTTTTTTCTTCAGCAATTATTCGGTATGGGGATTATCTTAATAAGATAAATTGAATAAAAAAAGATGGTCGGGGCGAGAGGATTTGAACCTCCGACCCTCTGAACCCCATTCAGATACGCTACCAGACTGCGCCACGCCCCGACATAACAATAAAAGTGCGAAGTCATTATCACCATCGCCAAAAGGTGTCAAGAAGTAATAGCGTTAATTCCTCTTTAATTTTATTTAATTCCCCTGTATGCGTGATGACGCTTCGCCGCCAAGCGAACAATACGGCTGCCCATTTCTCCGTAACTTATGCCAGCAGTTTCCGCCGCGCACGCCATTGAGGCATCAAAGCTCAGGTCAGCGTTAGGATTGACATCGAGAACATAGAATATCCCCTGGCGCAAACGCACATCCATCCGGGCATAATCGCGGCATCCC
The DNA here is from genome assembly GCA_002478265.1 of Syntrophaceae bacterium UBA7520. Classification (GTDB taxonomy): domain Bacteria; phylum Desulfobacterota; class Syntrophia; order Syntrophales; family Smithellaceae; genus UBA4810. The sequence continues at coordinate 79,384 of DLNC01000010.1, read as the reverse complement.
GTCACACGGTAAGCCCTCCGGCAAATATTGTACAACGTTTTTAATTCTTCATCCTCCAGCGGTGCGGGAAGAAGAGTCTTGATCTTCTCGTAATGCTCGCTTTGGGGAACAAATTTAGCGTCATAACCGCAAAGGCGATCCTTGGTATCTTTAAAATGAGAAAATTCCATTTCTGCTGCCGGCAAAACTTCCAACGTCTCATTTCCTAAAATAGCGACACGAAATTCTCTCCCGTCAATAAAATCTTCGAGCAATACCGGTTGCCGGTATTTATCTATAATGGCGCCGGCTCTAATTTGCGCTTCAACTTCAGAGAAAACAACAGAACCGGCATCTATTCCCTCTGAGCAATGTTCATATACCGGTTTGACAATCGCGGGAAATATTTTCCATTCTACCGCCCCGGGACGCTCCCATAAAACCCATGCAGGCGTGGGAATTGCACTTTCTTTAAGGGTGTTTTTTACGCGATGTTTGTCCTGAGAAAGACGAAGAGTATGGGCGTCAGCCCCGGTAAAAGTGAAACCAAGTTTTTCGAGCTTGTCAGCAACCATCCACTCGCTGTGCATGATGCCGGGAATGCTTTCACACCAGTTAAAAACAATCCAATCATCGGGATTAAAGGAAGAAAGTTTATCCTTGATATTTTCATTATCGATAGCAACAAATTCCGTGGGATGACCGACATCCTTAAGGGCTTTGCCCAGCTTCTCGGAGACAGTTTTCGCTTCTTGTTTTTCTTCTATTTTCCATCCCGGGTCAACATTATAAATTAACACTACCGGTATATTTTCTGGCGCATTTACATGAATCGACATTTTAGGCTATTTTCTTCAAAATGTATTTTAGTGATACAGCGATCAAAAAAATATTTATAAGCTCCGCAGAATTATTGACGCCACAAAAAAATATGTCAGCAGGCCAAGAATATCCATTACCGAGGCAATCAGGGGGTTGCTGGCGACCGCCGGATCGATACGCAATTTCTGTAAAATCAAGGGCAAAACAATGCCGATTAAACTGGATATCATGACAATCGCTACCATGGAAATCGAAACAATCAGCGCAATCTGGTAGCCTCCTTTGTACAAACCTAAAAGCCAGCTGGCCACGCCCATCGTCGCTCCCAAAAGCACGCCGATGCCTATTTCCCTTAAAAAAGCCCAAATCCATTGCCCCTCGCGGATATCGCCCGTTGCCAGAGCGCGGATCATCAACGTCGCGGATTGGTTCCCTGTATTTCCTCCGGTGCCGATAAGCAGCGGAATGAAAAAAGCCAGCGCGATAGCAGAATTGAGAATATCTGTATGCGATGAGATTATTCCCGTGGTGATTACGCTGATAAAAAGAAGTGCCGCTAGCCAGATCACGCGATTGGCGTAAAGAGAAAAGGCCGATGATTCGCGGTAACTCGTCTTCAAGGGATTGATTGCCGCGGACTTCTGGAAATCTTCTGTTACTTCCTCTTCGGCCACATCAAATAAGTCGTCAATAGTTATAATGCCAAGTAAAATACCGCTGGCGTCGAGAACCGGCAGGGCAACAACGTCATAGCGCTTAATCAACTGCACCGCTTTTTCCCGGTCATCGAAGGCGGAAACGCTGATTACCGCCGTATCCATGATATCTTCGACTTTATCGCCGGGCTTGGCCAAAATAAGCCGCCTCAAACCCAAAACCCCGATGAGCCGCCACCACTTATCCGTCACGTAAATGACGTTTGTGGTTTCGCTGTCCATCCCTTTCTGCCTCACATGAGCGAGAGCTTCCTCCACCGTCCATTCCGGCCTGATCGCCACATAATCCGGCGTCATAAGTCGCCCGACGCTTTCTTCCGGATAACCGAGAAGCTGAAGCGCTTCTTTGCGGTCTTCCGTGGAAAGCAGATTTACCATTTTTTGAATCGCCTGACCCGGCAATTCCTCGAGAAATTCCGTACGGTCATCCGGGGGCATTTCCGCCAAAATGGCGCGGGTTTCGTCTTCGGTAATCGCCTTGAGAACATCCTGCTTGACCTTCGCATCCAAATGCGTAAACACTTCAGCCAGCATGTTTTTCGGCAGCAGACGCAAAATCACGATGCGTTGCGAGTCATCCAGTTCCTGAACCAGATCGGAAATATCCGGCTCTGGAATTTCTAAAAGCAACTCCCTTAGTTCCAGCCAGTTCTTCTGGGCCAACAACTCTTTTATTTCCGGTATAAATAATTTAAGCATTTGCATTTTAAGCCATCCCGCGACTTGCTCTTTATATTTTTCGGAAATTTTTTATCTTTGTAAATGTGACTTATGCTTTTAAAGCAATTTTTATTTTTTGTCTATGATTGTTTTCGTTTTTAGAGAGATAATTGAATTTAACTTTTACGTTTTTAATATTTCCTACCTTTGCTGTCTACCATGGGCACAAAGCGCACCGGTATGACCTCTGTTTCAATAAGCTTGCCTTTGCTTTTGGTAAGCACAACAAGTTGCTGATATCCTGCCTCACCCACAGGGATAACCATTCTGCCGCCTTCACGAAGCTGTTCGGCAAGCGGCTGGGGAACATGCGTCGGCGCGCAGGTAACAATTATGGCGTCAAAAGGAGCGAATTGGGGCCACCCCTGATAACCGTCGCCTATTTTTACTCTTACATTGTCATAATACTTCTGCAAAATCTTTTGCGCTCTTGCCCCTAATACTTCAATGATTTCAATTGTATATACTTCTCGGCATAGCTTTGCCAGTATTGCCGCCTGATAGCCGGAACCTGTGCCTATTTCGAGAACTTTCATCTGCGCGTGTGGATTGACGACCTGCGTCATCAGCGCGACAATATAGGGCTGTGATATTGTCTGCCCTTCACCGATTGGCAGAGGATAATCTTCGTAAGCCAGATGGCGGTAATTCTCCGGCACATACAAATGCCGCGGCACTTGTCTCATGGCGGAAAGAACATTTTTATCGGTAATATCTCTGGCAGCGAGCTGACTGGTCACCATCCTTTCCCTGAGCAAAGAGTAGTCTTTTTCCCGTACTGCCTCTGCACGGCAATGCAGGGCAAGCCATAATGTGGCCAAAATACAAACCACTATTAAAAAAAATAAAATATTAAAGTTTTGTGACTTCATTAATATAACTTTTTCGCCGTTCGATAATCACTATTTAATATTTATCGATTCCTTTTTTTTACGGATACTTTTTTCAAAGGCGTCGTCCAGAGATAAACCCTGCTGGTGCCGCCGTCGTTGCGCGTTACCGTGGCTTCGACATCAGGAATAACTCCTTCCATATCGAAATCATGCGAAACGATCCGGGAGCCCGGTTTCAATTTGTCCAATTGGGGTATCAACCGCACGTTTAATTCCGGCAACAAATAGAGCGTGACCACGGACGCGTCGCTCAAGTCGAGCTCAAAAATATCTGCTTCCTGAATCGTCACCAGATGCCCAATATTTTGAGCTTTGACATTATCCTGAGATTTTTTGACCATTTCCGGATCAATGTCAAATCCGTACGCTCTCGCGCCGGCTTTCTTAGCCGCGGCAATGACGATTCTGCCGTCACCGCAACCCAAATCGTAAACAATGTCATTCTTTTTTATATCCGCCAGACGCAGCATTATTTCCACTACTTCATGCGGAGTGGGAACAAAATGAATATCGGGAGTCCGCGAGGGTTTATTTTGCGCCGCAACAATAGCTCCCGATAAAATAATGACTATTGCCGCAAGCAGCGGCAGAAAAACTACTTTCGCAGATATTTTCGTTTTCATTATTCTCTCCTTTTTATTTATTTCTTTCGCTTTTGTAAAATGATTACCGGGATACCGGTTAACAAAACGCCGACACCAACTAGTGCGCCACTGCTTGTGTACATGATACTGGAATAAAGCATAAATATGCAGATGACGCAAAATAAAAAAGGCAATAAGGGATATAGTGGCACGATGAAAGGTCGCCTGATCTTTGCGTTTTTATAACGAAGAATAAAAATAGAAATGCCGACCATCAGTAAAAAAAACCAAAATACCGGAGCGGTATATTCCACCATCATCACGAACCCGTCACGCGATTGTGTCCCAAGAAGAACCAGCAAAAGCGCTATCGCTCCCTGCGCCAAAAGAGCGTTAACTGGAGTGTTTCGGATCCCCTGCCAGCTTCCTAAAAATTTCAGCAAAGGGTAATCCTTTCCTAACGCGTAATTCGTGCGCGCGCCGGTGATAATCGCCGCATTAATGGTGCTGAGCGCCGCCAGGAGTATCAGCAGGCTGATAAATTGCGCTCCTCTATCACCGAATGTCCCGCGCATTAAATCGGCCATAACCGCTTCCGAAGCGGACATGCCGGATAGCCCCAGCCCGTTCAGGAGAGCGATATTGATAAGCAAATAAATAAGCGTGATTATAATGATGCTGTATAGAAGAACCCTCACCATATTGCGGCGCGTCTCGTGAACTTCAGCGGAAATAAACGCCGCTTCATTCCAACCTCCGTAGGTAAGCAAAACGAAAATCATCGCCGTCCCGAGGGCCACTTTGCCCGGCATGATTTTCCCGGTATTAGCGGCGATTTGAGGCTCGGCAATGAAGATGCCTATTAGCGCGATAATAAACAAACCGCACATAATCGCCGTGATGAGCACTTTTTGCGTCCATTTACCCTGACGGATTCCGGCGATATTGACGCCGGTAAGTAAAACTATCGTCAAAACCGCGTATATTGATGTGGAATACGGCCCCAGGCGAAATATTTCTGACGCATAATCGCCGATCAGAAAAGCAACCATCGCAATCGAGCCGGTTTGAATTACCGCCATCCGTCCCCACGCGTAGAGGAAAGAAGGAACCCGGCCGAATGATTTTTTGAGGTAATGATAATCACCACCCGCGTGCGGATATGTGGTGGCTAATTCCGCGTAACACATCGCCCCGATAAACGAAGCTAAACCTCCGAGAAACCAAAAGAGCATGAGCATCGTTTCGCTGTCGGCGCTGGCCGCCACAATAGATGGGGTCTTGAAAATTCCGACTCCCACCACCATCCCGACGATTATGGCAACGGCGTCTATTACGGAAAGCGTTTCGTGCGGCTTACTGTTTGATAACATTCATCTTTTTCCTTTGATTATTTTGGCTGCACTACATTACCTGCCTTTACAACATTTTGCATCAATTGTGGCGAAGATTATTAAAGACAAGGAATGTCAGGAATTTTTTAAATTAGGTAGAGTATAGGCAAAAGAAAAAAACGTGTCAACCAAAAACGGCTTAAGACTTAAATCAAATAATGATCTCGGCAGTAATTATAAATTTTATTTTCATGGTGAACGAAGTAAGTGATGATTTATTTTATGTTGAGAATTTTTTGTATCTGTAAACTTAACCTCCAACGGGGGTGATCTAAAACATACTGGAGCGTTCTGCGCAGATTTTCCATATAATGCGGTCCGTCCATCGGCTGCAGGAAAAAATGCTCGAAATCATATTTCAAATATTTTCGCGGATCACTGCCCTCCTGCGGATAGATCAGCTTGAGTTCATTGCCTCTTTTTTGCACGAGATCAACACCCTCTTTCGGACTGACACATATCCAGTCGAGCTGGGGCGATTTAATCGTGCCGTTTGTTTCTACAGCCACGTAAAAATCCTTCTTGTGTAACGCATCAATCAGAGTCTTATCCAATTGCAAAAGAGGCTCGCCTCCCGTACAGACAACAAATTTGCTCCGGCTATTTTTTCCTTCCGGCCACAACTTAACAATTTTAGCGGCAAGCGCATCGGCGTTTTCGTAAATGCCGCCATTTTCGCCGTCCGTGCCGTAAAAATCCGTATCACAAAAATCGCATAATGCGTTGACGCGATCCTCTTCTTTCCCTGACCATAAATTGCACCCGGAAAAACGGCAAAACACCGCCGGACGGCCTACGCAATACCCTTCGCCCTGTACGGAATAAAATATTTCTTTGATTTTATACTGCAAATTCCGACTTGTCCTATCTGTATCTGACTGGGTCTTTCAGACCAGCGGAGCGAAAACCGTTGAGGCGCAAAAGGCAGGAATCACAGGCACCACAAGCGGATCCATCGGCAGACGGATCGTAACAACTGTGCGTCAAACTGAAATCAACACCTAATTTTAGGCCTTTTTGAATGATCTGCTCCTTCGACAAATTAATCAGCGGAGCGTTAATACGCATCGGCTGATTATCCTCCACTGATGATTTAGTTGCCAGCTGCGCCATTTTTTCAAACGCGGCGATATATTCCGGGCGGCAATCGGGATAACCGCTGTAATCCAGAGCATTGACACCGATAAAAATATCCGCCGCGCCGATCACTTCCGCCCAGGCCAGCGCGTAGGATAAGAAAATTGTGTTGCGCGCCGGAACATAAGTTACGGGAATTTTTTGAGAAACATCACGCAAGTCTCTGTTTTTCGGAACATCAATGTCTGCCGTCAAAGCTGAACCACCGAGGGTTCTTAAATCGATATTTACAATCAAATGGCGGCAAACCTCAAAATAACGCGCGATGCGACGGGCCGCATCCACCTCTACAGAATGTCGCTGCCCGTAAGAAAAACTAAGCGCGTACGTAGCGAAATTCAAGCTTTTCGCTATTGCCAAAGTCGTTGCGGAATCAATCCCGCCGCTGAGCAGAATCACCGCTTTTTTTTCGGCTGTGTTTTGTTTTTTTTCCATGATCTTCTTTTAGCAGATTTTATTAAAAAGACACAGGTTATTTGATGGGAAAATTGATTGCTTCAAAGAGGAAGACCAAAAAGTGTCTTGGTGTTTTGAGCCGTGGCATGTGCCACCTCTTCCCAGGGAAGATTTTTTATTTGCGCCACTTTTTTTGCCGTATGAACAATAAAGGATGGTTCATTGCGTTTTCCCCGATAGGGCGCGGGCGAAAGATACGGGCAATCTGTCTCCAAAAGCAACCACTCCAGGGGAATATTTTTTACGACATCAGAAGTTTTGTTTGTTTTATCAAAAGTTACCGTGCCGGGAATGGAAATATAAAAACCCAAAGCGATGCATTTTTCCGCCATCTGATAATCGCCGGAAAAACAATGAAACACGCCGCGGCGCACTCCTGATTCCTCGACCATTTTTAAAACCAAATCGTGGGCGTTACGGTCATGAATAACCACGGGCAGGTTCAACTCCGCGGCGATATTTAATTGACGGGCAAACGCATCTTTTTGCATTTCGCGCGGCGCCAGGTCGCGGAAGAAATCCAGCCCGATCTCGCCGTAGGCGACTACTTTTTGATGGCGGGCCATTTTCGCAATTATGTCTAAGTTCTCTTGCGTGGCCGTGTCCGCTTCATGTGGATGAATTCCTACGGTGGCAAATACATTCTGATAACTTGATGCGAGGGACAGGGCTTTTTGGCTTAGCTTTATATCTGTTCCAACGGTGATAATATAATCAACGCCCGCCGCCGCCGCCCGTCCGAGAACTGCCTCACGGTCCGCGTCAAACTCCTTCATTTCCAGATGGGCGTGGGCGTCAATGAGCATTATTGCTTATCTTCAGCTTCTTCGAAGGAGATTTCTTCAGCGTTTTCCGCCACATCAGGAAGCTTTTTCAACAAAGAGCCAAGTTCTTTTTCAGATAATTCACCGGACAGGAGACGGCGGGAAATAATGCGTTTGTCATGTTGCAGTGCCTGAGTGCTGTCTTTCTGGGGCATTTTAATAAATCCTCCCTAAATATAATCTTTGATGAATGTTTTAATGAGCGCTCTCCTATTACATTTTCTGTCTTTTCGCAAGCGGCAATGCAAGGATTAACTCGGAAAATTACTTGACTAATGATATTTATATATCTTAAATTCTAATTAGTTTAGGTTTTTTGCTTTTCTCTTCATTTATCACTTACGAGAATGATGAATAAATATGCATCTGAATATACGACCTGAACAAAAAATATACCTTATCTTAAACAAGAAAGAGATCAGAATTTCCCGCTTTCAGCAACAGCTTCCCAACGAATATATTTCAGTAGACCAGACTAAACCTGCCATAACCCAAGAACACTTGAACGAGATTATTTTTGTTACTTATTTTATCGACGACGGGAAAACCGGCCGAATCGGTTTCGAAGCCCGAATAAAAGCCATTACCGCCGAAGGACGGCTGATACTTTACAAATTAAACGATCCGGCGCCGTGCGAGTTGCGCCGCTGGCCGCGGATCAAAAAAAACCTGCTGCCGAAAGTCCGCGTCAGATGCCAGAAAAAAGAAACCCAGGTCGTGGATATTTCCAGCAACGGCGCCCACCTGATTATGTATGAAGCTGATCATTCCGTTAAGATTGGCACTAACGTCAACCTGAAGTTTCAGTTTGATGAGGCAGAAGTTTGCGTGGAAGGAAAAATTCTGCGCCGATGGGACGACGAATTTCACCGCAAGCACGTGGCCGTTGTTTTTGACGAGGATAATACTATCAGCAAATATATTTACTAAAATATGAAAACCAATGATAAAGATCAGCAAGGACTTCAGGCCTGCTGATCTTTTTTCACTGCTTCCTCGATATCGCTGTCTTTAATGGACAAATCCCGGGAATAATCAGGGCAGCGCACGCATCCCTGGGAATCGGTAACCACGCTGAAACGTTTCTGGCATCCCACGCGCCAGGCGCAAATCGCGCAATATTTTTTTTCCGAACTCATTTATCTAAAAATCCTTCCCGCTTTCTACTACCTTTGCGCGACACTTTATACAGATGATTTTTCGCTGTCAAGTCCTTTTCTACTATTATCAGCGAATACGCATATCCTGCCAGTAAATTAAACTGCCTGAAGCCGGCTGTAGGCTTGGATCCGCTATTGGCGTTCCATGCGCCCCACCTCTGGCCACACTGGTTGAAACATAAAGATTTACATCTCCTTCGGGACTGACAGACACAACCACCGCTGACGGCACACCGCTGCCCTCTCCTAAACTGATCGATCTGGCTCCACCTTCCCATTGCCCCGCGCCGGTTATATAATCCAGATTATAAACCAATGCCTGCCCGGCCGTATTACAGGGATCTGAGCCACCTTTGTTCGGCACATAAGTGGTAAAATAAACGTTTCCTTGATAAACAACCGGTTCCGCCAATACTTTCTCCGACCCGGAAAAAGTAATATACCAGCCAATCTGTCCGCCCGGATCATTGGGGTCATACACGCCGGAGGAACCTAAATTCAGCAGATCCGCTATGGTGTAAGTACTCGTCCGATCGGCGTCCTTAATCGCGTACAACCTTTCCTGGGCATTGGGGGCGGTGGGATTAGTCTTGTCTCCTGTTCCAACATAAACCCACAGATTAAATTCCGGGTCAACCGCCACAGTTACAGAAGTGTAAATAGGCCTGATGGTCGATTGCGCAGGTTCATTCAGCAATTTTTTCCCGCTCCAATTGGCAATGCCGCAACCTCCCGTTGCTTCCGCTTCAGTTTTTGTGCAGAATTTAAACCGCCAGATGTTGCCACCCAAATCGCCGACATAAGCCGTATCCCAAAAACCGTCATTGTCGGAATCCACGGCCGTGGGCCCAGCTACAAGATCATAATTCATCGTCGCGTCGGTCGCGTAATTATACGTCCAGAGAATTGAACCGTCCTTTAAATCGATGACATAAAAGGATTTGCCGCGCTCATCGCATTGTCCGACAACACGTCCGCAGCCGGAATATCCGCCGCCGATCAATCCTACCCATCTTTCCGTATTGTTAATGCGCACACGCCCCATAGTCATCTTGCTCCAGGGCTGAGCCAGGTGCTTGCCGTGCAGCGCCGTTAATCCGGCATTACCGCCGATACGCCATTTGTAAATAGGGAGACTTGCCGTATCGCTAATGTCAAAGGCGTAATAACCGCAATAATTATTATAGGTCGTCGTATAATCGGGACTGAAACCGGAATCACAGCCGGTCGATGAACTCCATAGCGTGGTCATGCCGCCGCGGCCCTGCGAGGTCACTAATAAAGTCATCCATTCTTCTTTTGACTTATAGGTATTATCAATAGTTGTCGCCGCGCCGTTCTTTATCCAAATTTCGGCGGCGCTGGTCGGCCCATCCACATAATACTGACGCACTAAGGAAGTCGGGTGTGAAGGATGGGCAATTAGTTTAAGCCGACGTAACTGGTTAGGCGGGATAAAGCTCCACATTTCCGTACCACCGCCATCACCCAGCTCTCCCGTGCGAAAAGCATGGAGCTGGCCGTCATTGGCGCCCACAATCATCAGGCGTTTGCCATTGGCCGACGTGCGGATATGATCGTCACGAAATTCGTTATATGCTTTTGGATAGCTTTTATCCCACCGATCGTAGAAGAGCAAATTGGGCGTAGCGATAGACAGAGGCGAAGAATGGAAGATATCCCCCAAACGCCAATATTTTAAAGGATCTTCGGAAATCTTTTCGCCACCACGGAAATAATTGATAATCATGTTTCTTTCCGTGGAAGAATTGGCATTCAAGTGGGCCTCGGTAATGCTCGAATTAAATACGCTAAATTCCTCTCGGGCGTTTCCGATTAAGGTAAACATATTTCTGCCGCTGGCGCTTTGGTTGGACAAAACCGCTCCCGCGTCCCAGTTGGTAGGGACGATGAGGTTACCGGCCGCATCCAAGTTATACCTTTTTAGATAACCAAGCCAGAAGGGACAAAAACTTACCGGTTCAAAAGACGCCTCATAAATGAAATTTTCATCAGCCGTGCGGATAGCCTGAATCGATGCCTGCGTGAAAGAATAAGTGGTTTCACGGATGGTGGAAATAGCGCTCTTTAATGCCGCCGTTAATTCATCACCATCCTGCGCCAGAAACGCATAGCCGCTGAGCGTTTCGTAACCGGGATCTGTACCCGCGGTGGTTGTCCTGAAGGTTGGAGAGCTTGTTTCTGTACAATAGGCAGTATCGGATGTTGCCGGTAAATCTGCGCATGATGACATCCCATCCGGATAGCAGGCAGCCGGAGTAGTTGACGCGCCGGTGGCGCTGGCGGGAAAGATACAACAAGCACCAGCAACGGGCGGTTCGGAGTTGCAACCTACCGGCAAGTTATATGATTGCGTATTGCCGCTGTCAGGAACGCGCGGGTTGTTTGTGCCGCCGTAATAAGCCATCCACTCGAGCGTGTTCTTTAAATAAGCGGGCATGTCGGCGCCGAATCCGACAACAAACACACGATAACCGGCGTCAGCCAGCGCTTTGGCGGCTGCCACGCTTTCCCTACGGCGTTTATACATGTGCGTTTGGCATTCCGCCCCTCCGCCATCGCAAACATATGTATCCGCGCCGTCGGATACAAAAATAACAAATTTCTGACGGCATTCCTTGGCCGGGTCTCTATCTTTATGTATATCAAAATATTTTTTTGCTTCCTTGAGCGAATAAACCAGCGGCGTACCTCCGGTGGCTTCTGCTTCGGAACGCGCGATGCAGTTAACGTTCGCGCTGCAGGTATCAGTAATAATACACGAAGATGTAGAACCGGTCTTACCGCAATAAGTATACTGATAAGACGTGCCGGTCATGGAACCAAGCTTGCTTATTTCCTTAATCAACTGATTGTTGCCGGAGGCGTAATCACCTCCCGTGTCATTGCCGCCGCGGAAACGCATATACCCTATTCTGATGCCGAGGGTTTCAGCATCGTATTTATCCACTTTACCGTCGCTGTTGTCATCCAGCACGGCAAAAAGCGCCCTTTTGGCGATCGCGACGCGGGAGCAGTTGGTGGCATAACCGGTCTGTGCCGTCGTGTAAAACGGGCCCGAACAAGACGAATTTGAATATTTAGGCACTGTTCCATAGGGATCAATTGTACATAGCTTCATTCCTGAACCCTGCGTTGCATAATGAGGAACGCCACTCCCCAAACAACTTTGGGCGCTCTGGACATACATTTTACTTCCTGCCGGCGTCCAGAGCATCGAACCGGATAAATCCAGCACGATGAGCGCGTCGGGACTCACATCGGCAAAGGTATCCTGCTCGTCATTGTCCGGCGGCAGTTCCGGGTCATCCGCCCGGACAAATCCCGGCAGTGCAAGAAAAATTACCAGCGTAATTATACAGACAAAGCGTAAAATAATCTTGTTGCTTTGCATAATTTATCTCCCCCTGAATAAAACATCAGTAGTTTATTGTGCCGGTGACGGTGGGAACCTGCTCATCATCTTCCGGCGGCTTATTCTCGTCTTTCGTCGCGCCGAAAACCGGCAAACATAAAAATATTAAGATGGTGATGATCGCGACAAAAACCATAAATTTCTTTTTTTTCAACATAACAAATACCCCCTAGACAATTAAACACAATCTTAGCCACTTACCTTTTAAAATTAAAACGGCCCCTGCTCTGTTCCTGTGGAGACAGGCGCGCTGGCAATGCCCACGGAAAGTCTCACGCGCGAACCATAGGCGGTATCCCTGCCGGTAACGGTTGAGCGAAATACAGCGGAACGTTGCGAGGGGCTGAAGCCGGGAAACCACATATCTGGAATGTTTGTGTCTTGCACTAAAGCAGTCGCGTCAAATTCCGCCTTAGGGTCATTCACCGGGTCTACTTTTTGCCCTATTATAGGCGTAGATGGAGATGTGGGATTCAATGTTCTGCTTATCACACTAACTCCGGCTTCGGCCGCGGAAAAAGCTTTTCTTTCGCCGACGAGCCTGGCGCTGACGCGCAGATCCTGCGTGGTGACCGTCAAAGCATAAAAGCCGACCGCGATAAAAATCATCAGCGCCATAATCGCCGCGACGAGAACAAAGCCGTCCTGTGACGCAAGTTTCTTTTTGCTATGGTCCAACAACAACTACACCTCCTCCCCCTGCTCCCCCTGCTCCAGTATTCGGCGAAAAAGCTGCATGGTTTCTCACTATAACATCCGTGGAATAAATCATTCTTTTACGTTGTCTTGTATTAAGGTCAATATCCGCGGTTTCCGCCACAATGGTTACCTTAACGCGCCTTACTGCCGGTATATTTATCGGCAAAGGCAAGGGCTGCCCAAAGCGGTCAAAATATTGAAACAGGGGAATTCCCGCATCTTGATTTATAACATTACTACCTAGCGCAGTATTACCTAATATAGATACAGGTTGACCGCAAGAAACGCGGCGTGTGATTGCCCTGATCGCTGGATTATATGAGTACAATATAAATTCATTTTGTCCGGCGCAGGGTACATCATTAGAGCAGTCAGCAGGATTGGCGCAAGCGCAACCGATAACGCCATCTGCGTTTAAATCCATGGCAATATACATATTGTTGGCATCAGCAATGAAAATGCCCTTATTTAAGGGATTGGCCACGACAACCGGAATGCCACAATTGTTCAAATTCACTATACTATCGCCTGTCCATGTTGTCGGCTGCACCAGCGGATTGAATGAAGCCATCGCTATTTCTGAGGCCATGATATCCAGCACCGCGCGCGTGTCCTGCTGCGTGATAACTTTTCTGCCCACGCCAGCCGACGTGCGCTGGGACATGACCATGGCCATGTAAACCGCAAGCATGACCAGCCCGCCCACCAGAATTGCAATCAGCAGCTCAACTAATGTAAAACCATTTTTTTTCTTTTTTAAAATTTTACGCATAAAAATCAAAAATTGAAATGCCGTGTGGCGATAATCGAGCTGGTGATGCCGTTTGCCGGTCCGCGCGCCCATCTGACACGGACATTCACCAGCCAGGAATTTGTCGTGCCGGCAACAGGCGTTATTGTTGTGACAACATCAAACACCGCGTCGCCTTCCGGTCCTCCCATTGTACCGCTTGCGGTAATTACTTGTGGGAAAGTGCCCACCGCAACGGGTATATTAGGATTCATTATCATATATTCTCTCGTTTCCAATTCCGTCTGCATAATATAGGTTGCGCGCCCAAGATAATCGGCCCGGAAGCCGGTGTTTAAAGAAGTGCTCTGCATCGGCATCAGCCAGGCGATAGCAACGAATGTGAGGAAAAAAGCAATCAGCGCTTCGACAATGGTGATGCCTTTTTCATTGTTAATCTTCATATCGCAAATTCACTCTTCCGGATAAATGTGTGATAATTATTGCTCTTCTCTGCGTTCCGCTGTGCTGTAATGTAAGCGTCCCCGCAGTGAGCGTTCCTCTCGGTTGCATGACAAAACTTACCGGCGCGGAAACAAGCGTAATTTGTGGACTGTACTCGTTGAATCTCTTTGTCACGGCAGGAACCAGCGGAACATATACATCAGGGTTTTCCGGCAATGGATTTCTTTCTACCGAATATTCACCAGCGGCCAGATTAATTGCAATCCTGTATCTAATGTCTTCTGCCATAGCTCTATGCCTGTAAAGAGCAATTTGGGCCGTGAAATCTTCCGCTGTCTCTCGCAAATTTGTGTTCTGCCGATAGCGCATAAAATTCGGCGAAGCAATGGCCAAAACAATACCAAGAATGGCCACCACCATAATCAGTTCGATTAAAGTCATTCCTTTGTTTTTGGTGATTCTCACAGCTTCCACCGTCAATTAGTTTTTAATATCAGCAACTTATATGCCAATAATCTGACTTATACTAAATTTCTAAAAAACTTTTATTTACCGATAAATTACGCCTTAAAAAAAATCCTGTCAATTACTTATTCTTTTCTCTCTTTTGTCTTTTTCGCCTAAAATCCATAGCTAATCAGTTATTTTCACATCTAATAACTCATAAAAACAAACCGCATGAAGGCGTCTCCCCAGAAGAAATAAGCAATCGCCGCCGCGGCCAAAAAAGGGCCAAAAGGCAAGGCGTATTTCATATCCTGTTTTTTTATAATCATGGCAGCGATTCCTATCAGCGCTCCGGTCAAAGAACTAGCCAGTAAAATAAATATAAGCGCTTTCCAGCCGAAAAATCCGCCAATCATCCCCAAAAGCTTGATATCTCCTCCTCCCATTCCTTCTCGCTTGGTAAGCGCTTCATATACAAAGGCAATGGCAAACAACACACCGCCGCCCACCAAAACTCCGATAAGCGCTTCCGGCCAGGGAACCTTCATGATAAAGATACCCGCCAAAAGAAATATCGGAATCCCGGGCAAAGTGATAATGTCAGGAATAATCTTATGATCAAGGTCAATAAAGGTTATAACAACCAGAGCCGCCGCGAAAACAAAGGCGGCCAGAAATTTTAAACTCAAGCCAAATTTCAAGAAAAGCAATAAAGCTAATATTCCCGTGAGCAATTCCACCAACGGATAGCGCCAGGAAATTTTTCCGCCGCAATCACGGCATTTGCCTTTTAAAATAAAAAAACTGATAATCGGAATATTATCATAGAAACGAATAGGCTTTTCACAGTGTGGACAACGCGATAACGGTTTGATGATAGATGTTTTATCCGGCAGGCGATAGATGCATACGTTGAGAAAACTTCCCACAACCGCGCCAAAAATAAAGGCAAAAAAATTACAAATCATCATTTTTTTTCCGTTATTATCTTTTAGGGTGACAGATGAGATTCAATGAAAACCTGATGTGACTATCGGCAGTTCTGCCGCCCTATCCCCCATTTCCCAAGACTTAGGCCAGTAACTTTGCGCCCCGTTTTTTCAAACGGTTTGCTCATCTTTTCGATGTTTAAAATTTTACTCTTTTTTCCCCTAAAGTCAAGAATATTATTGTCGCGATAACTATCTGATTTCAGCTGTCTTTTCTTGACCAATCATAGGGAATTTCACTGCCGTGCGCCGGCAGGCGGTATTCATCAGGCGCGTCGTAATTATATGCTTCCGTGGGCGTGTTGATAACCAGCGCTTCCTCTTTTGATATGCATTTAAAGCCATGATAGACCAGCGGCGGAATGTGCACTAAAACAGGATTATGGACACCGGCAAAAATCTCATTTATCTGGCCGTGTGTCGTTGAATCTTTACGGCTGTCGTATAAAACTATTTTCATCATTCCCTGAACCACGGCCATATTGTCAGCCTGTTTTTTGTGGTAATGCCAGCCTTTGACCACGCCGGGATAAGCTGTAGTCAGATAAACTTGACCGAATTTCTGAAAAAATTCATCGTCCGACCGGAATATTTCCATCAGCCGGCCTCGCTCATCTGGAATTACTCTAAGCTTTTTAACAATCACGCCGTCAATCATAATTTATTCGCTCCTGTCTGCGCCACCATTTGTCCGGCCGCCTGCAGTGATTCAAAAGTACCGGCGTCCGACCACCAGCCGTCCAGAACGTCCCATTCCATTTTTCCTTCATTAATGTAAAAATTGTTGACGTCCGTGATTTCCAGCTCGCCGCGCTGTGATGGCTTTAGTGATTTGATAAATTCAAAAACACGATAGTCATACATGTAGATACCAATGACCGCGTAATTTGACGCCGGCTGCTTGGGCTTTTCTTCAATGCGAACAATTTTTTTTCCGTCAAAAACGGGCACGCCGAATCGTTGCGGATCCATCACTTCCTTGAGCAAAATGCGCGCACCTTCTTTTTGCGCGCGGAATTTATCCGCCGCCACCTTAATATTCTTTTCGATAATGTTGTCTCCTAGAACAACGACAATTTTATCCCTATCAGCAAAATGCTCCGCCAGACCAAGCGCCGCGGCAATGCCTCCTTCGCCCTGCTGATAGGTGTAGTTGATGTGCTTCAATCCGAAATCCTTGCCGTTTTCCAGAAGGCGTAAAAAATCTCCGGCGTTATTGCCTCCCGTAACAATCAAAATTTCATTGATTCCCGCGTTTACCAGCGTGCGAATAGGATAATAGATCATCGGCTCATTGTATACGGGAAGCAAATGTTTGTTAGTTACTTTCGTCAGGGGAAAAAGCCGGCTGCCCAACCCTCCGGCTAAAACTACGCCCTTCATGTTATCTCCTTAATTTTTCACTCATTTTATTAATAAATCTTTTTTTTGCATAACATATCCTGATCTGCATAAACAACAAAATTCTTTACAGCTGCTTGGCTAATAAGGTAATTATTTCTCATGAATGACGAAGATTACATGCGCCGGGCATTGCAACTCGCCCGCAAGGGAAAGGGCTATGTCAGCCCCAATCCGATGGTAGGCGCGTTGGTGGTAAAAGACGGCCGCATTGTGGGCGAAGGTTATCATCGGCGTTGCGGTTCGGCGCATGCGGAAGTTAACGCTTTAAAAAAAGCCGGGCCTGAAGCCAGAGGCGCAACTCTTTATGTGACGCTGGAGCCATGTTGTCACCACGGACAAACGCCTCCCTGTACTGATTTTATACTGCAAAATAAAATCAGCCGTGTTGTGGTCGGCGCCATAGATACCAATCCGCTGGTATCCTGCCGGGGCATAGATTTTCTTAGAGCAAACGCCATCGAGGTAAAAAGCGGCGTGCTGGAAAAAGAATGCCGCGAACTTAATGAAATCTTCTTCCACTACATGGAAACGGGACTCCCGTTTGTGACTTTAAAATACGCGCAGACGCTCGACGGACGCATTGCCACATCATCTGGCAAATCTCAATGGATCAGTTGCACTGAATCTTTAAATTACGTGCATAAACTGCGCGCTGAGCATGACGCGATATTAGTCGGAATCAATACAGTGATTAAAGACGACCCCGAGCTCACGGTCCGGCGTGTACGCGGTCGTAATCCTCTGCGTGTTGTGGTTGATTCTAAATTAAAAATTTCTCTCAAAGCGAAAGTTCTGCAAAATCCGAGTAAAGTAAAAACATTAATCGCTACAACAAAAAAACCAACAGATACCGCTTTTAAAAAAATTTCCGCCACCGGAGTTATCGTTTTATCGTGCCGCGCCACCAAACAAGGGCAGGTTAATCTGAAAGATTTATTCAAAAAACTGGCCGCGCGAAATATTTCTTCTATCATGATCGAGGGCGGCTCGCGCATCATCACTTCGGCTCTCAAGGAAAATCTCGCGCAACGCCTGGTTGTGGTCATTGCTCCCAAAATTATCGGCACGGGAACACAGGCGGTAGGCGACCTGAATATTCGCCAACTGAATAAGGCGAAAATACTATCCGTGAAAAAGATATGGAAAAGCGGACAGGATATAATTATCGACAGCCGTCTGAATTAAGGATTGAATTTTCGGATAATAATCGTGAATATTGTATTCAAAATACTTGACATTCCGACTATTATGCGCAAGATAGCTTGCGCCGGAAAAATATATTTTTAGGAACAGATTTTGAAAGGATTTATCAAAATAAATAAGGTGCTCTGCAAGGAATGCCATTTGTGCATTGTTGCCTGCCCGAAAGGACACATCATCGCCGGAAGAGAATATAACGCGCAGGGATATCGCCCGGTCTGCACCCGCGAAGACAGGGAATGTAACGGCTGCGCTCTTTGCGCGACGATGTGTCCGGACATTGCCATCGAGGTCTACCGTGAATAAATTTTTAATGTCCGGCAATAATATAATCGGCGAGGCCGCGATTCGTGCCGGCTGCCGTTTTTACGCCGGTTACCCGATTACGCCGCAGAATGAGCTTACCGAATACATGGCCGAGCACATGCGCAATGCCGAAGGCGGCGTTTTTATTCAGTCCGAAAGTGAAGTCGCCGCGATACATATGATTACCGGAGCGGCGGCCGCCGGCGCCAGGGTTATGACTTCTTCTTCCAGTCCCGGTATTTCGCTGAAACAGGAGGGCATTTCTTCCCTCGCGGCCTGCGAACTTCCCAGTGTTATTGTTAACATTATGCGCGGCGGTCCCGGCCTCGGCAATATCCGCCCAGCGCAGGGCGACTATTTTCAGGCCACGCGCGGGGGCGGGCACGGAGATTACCGCACCATTGTTTTCGGTCCCGCCACCTGTCAGGAACTGGCGGATTTGACAATGGATGCCTTTGATCTGGCCGATAAATACCGCACACCGGTGATGATTCTCGCCGACGGCATGATGGGTCAGATGATGGAACCGGTTATCTTCAAGAAACCAAAGCCGCGCCAATATAGCGAAAATTTCATGCTGCGCGGCGCGGGTGACGGCAAGAGTAAAATTATCCGCGGCCTTATTCTGGATGCCATCGATATGGAAGAACACAACTGGAAACTGGCCCGCAAATATGAGGTTATAACCAAAAGCGAAATCCGTTACGAAACTTATCAAACTGACGACGCTGAACTGGTTGTTGTGGCTTACGGAACGGCTGCCCGCATCGCCAAAGGAGCGATCAAACGGCTGCGCGAACATAACAAAGTGAAAGCTGGCCTTTTCCGCCCGATCACGCTGTGGCCTTTTCCGGAGACTCAGCTACGTTCGCTTTCCGGCAAAATCAAGGACTTTCTTGTCTTTGAAATGAGCACCGGACAGATGCTTGAGGATGTACGTCTGTCGCTGCAGGGATATGCCGATATCGGTTTTCATGGACGTCCCGGCGGCGCCGTGCCCACGCCGGCGGAACTGGCCAACGTTATCGCACGCTATTACGAAAAAAAGGATTAAAAATTTAAATAAAAATGGCCAAAGTAATTTTTCAACGCCCTAAATATCTCAAGGAAAATGTTTTTCATTATTGTCCCGGATGCGGACACAGCATCGCGCACCGGCTGATCGCGGAAGTGATCGAGGAAATGGGCATCAGGGGAATAACCATCGGCGTGCCGCCGGCAGGCTGCGCCGTACTGGCATATAATTACTTTGATCTGGATATGATTGAAGCCCAGCACGGCAGAGGCCCTGCGCTGGCTACGGGTCTTAAACGCACCTTGCCCGACCGTTTTGTCTTTTCCTACCAAGGTGACGGGGATTTAGCCGCTATCGGCATCGCGGAAAGTTTCCATGCCGCCAACCGCGGCGAAAACATCACTGTCTTCTTTATCAACAACGCGGTTTACGGTATGACGGGCGGGCAGATGGCGCCGACGACCATATTGGAGCAGCGAACAACCACCACTCCCGCCGGCAGGCACAAAACGCTCGACGGCTATCCGGTTAAAGTTTGCGAGCTACTTTCGCAACTGCCAGGCGTTGCCTACGCGCAGCGCTGTACCTTGACTTCTCCCGCGCAGGTTAATAAAACAAAAAAAGCGATCCGCAAAGCCTTTCAGTGCCAGAAAGATGCGCTGGGTTTTTCCATTGTGGAAATTCTTTCACCCTGCCCGACAAACTGGAAAATGAGCCCAATTGATGCCTGCAAGTGGATTGATGAAGTAATGAGCAAAGAATTCCCGCTGGACGTATTCAAAGACATTACCCCAGCTGCGCAAAAAAATACGGAGGCTGTGTGAATAATGGCCACTAAAGCGATATTTTCCGGTTTTGGGGGACAAGGCGTATTAATGATGGGTTACAGTCTGGCGCACAGCGCCATGAACAAAGGCTATCATGTAACGTTTCTTCCCTCTTACGGCGCGGAAGTCAGAGGCGGAACCGCCAACTGCACCGTGGCGATTGCCGAAGAAGAAATCGCCTCGCCGGTCGCCTCCGAACCTGATTACCTAGTGGCGATGAACTCACCTTCTCTTTTTACTTTTCAGAACAAAATAACCGCGGGCGGCGTGATTTTCTTGAACTCTTCCATCATCAAAGATCATCCAAACCGACCAGATGTGGATATATGTTCCGTGCCCTGCTCGGAACTGGCTGAAGAGATGGGCAACAGCCGCGTGGCCAATATCATCATGATGGGCGCCTTTATTAAAAAAACAGGCATTGTCACTGCGGAGATATATCTCCAGAGCCTAGAGTCGATTCTGGGCAGCAAAAAAAAATCCGCCGCGGAAATCAACCGTCGCGCCTTTTCCACCGGCTTTGATTATCTGAAAAACTGAAAAAAAGGGATGCAGGTATGTCTGTAAAACAAATTTCCGTACTGCTGGGCAATGTACCTGGTTCTTTCGCGCGGCTCACGCACATTCTGGATTCGGAAGACATCAGCACCAAAGCCGTCTCCGCCGCCAGCACCGCTGAAGACAGCACGGTGCGCCTGGTCGTCAATGATCCCGACCGCGCCGCCGCGGTATTGAAGAGCTATAATTTCAATTTTGAAGTGACTCCCGTGCTGGCCGCGGAAGTACCGCTACACGCCGGCGGTATGAACGCAATCCTCAAACCGTTGGCGAAAGGCGACATCAACATTCATTACCTCTACACCACCATCAACCGCATCGGCAAGGAAACCATAGTTATTCTCGGTGTGGACAAAATTGACGAAGCCAGGGAAATTTTGAAGCAAAACTGGATTTCCCTCATTGATGAAGAAATTTACGCCATACCATAATTTTTTTTCATGCCCGTATCCGCCGAAAAAGTAAAAGCGCTGGCCGACAGGATGGCCTCTTTAGGCGTTGCCGAAAAAGATCTCGTGGAATCTTTTATCCATTCCTCAGGTCCAGGGGGCCAAAAAGTCAACAAAAGCGCGACGCGCGTGCATCTCATTCATTTGCCCACCGGCCTTTCCGTAAAGTGCCAGCGTGAACGCTCACAGAGCCTGAACAGATTCCTGGCGCGACGATTGCTCCTGGATAAAATTGAGGCGCGCCAAAAAGGTTTTGTAGAAGAAAAAAGGAAAGCTCAGGAAAAAATCCGCCGACAAAAAAGAAAGAGAAGCAAAAGAGCCAAGGAAAAAATTCTCGCCACCAAACGCAAAAGATCGGAAACAAAAGCACTGCGCGGGAAAATTATCCCGCACGAATAGAAAATTTACTCAACTTTGCTGCATTTGATTAAAATTAGCTTCTGCTCATAAAAAAAGGGAGTGAAAGTCGATGCACGCTTCCCCTCCCTGATTTTTATTATGACAATTTTTTGTTTGTTACTATGCGCCGATAACCTTCAAAAGCGGATTTGCATAAAGCAGAATCAGCGCCACAACCAGCGCGTAAATCGCCAGTGATTCAATCATTGCCAGACCAACCATCATGGTCAGAAGAACCTTGCCCTGCGCTTCCGGATTTCTGCCCACGGCATTGGTCGCTCCGTTTAAGCCGTTGCCCATGCCCAGGCCGGTGCCGATAGTGCCCAAAGCAATCGCGAAGCCCGCTCCAAAAACGGAAAGACCCACAACAATCGCTTTCGTGTAATCAACCGCCGCCGCTTCAGGTGCCGCGTAGGCAAAAGGCGCGAATGCAACCGTCAACAACATAACCAACATCGTGTAAAGTAAACTTTTCTTCATGGTAATTCTCCTTGTAAAAAATTAACTGCCATTAAACTATGAACCAACTAAACGACAACGGCAAACTTTAATACTTTCGACCTCCTTTCTCTGCCGTAAAATTTATTAGACTATCGGTCATTTTTTGTGGATAGTCAAGTAAATTTTCGGATCATCACACCAACAAACACATTTCTTGATTTTATCAAGCAGGCAAGATATTAGATTCGTATGAACGACTTAGAATTAAGTGTGGCGCAAATTGTCCAGAAAGAAATAGAAATTACATCACGGCCTTTTGAAAAAATTGCCAAAGAACTGAACCTTCCTGAGGCACAAATTATTGATATTATAAATTATTTTTGCTCGGAGGGACTGATCAGAAAATTCGGCGCCGTTTTACGCCACCAAAAGGCGGGCTTTAATAAAAACGCCCTGGTTATTTGGTCCGTTCCTGAGCTTCAGATAAACAAAATCGGGGAAGCATTCGCATCGTTGCCGTTTGTTTCACATTGCTATGAAAGAAACCCCGCTTTCGCGGGAAGGTATAATCTTTTTACCATGGTGCACAGCCGCGATAAAGATATTCGCGCCCTCGTCTCTTCCATGTCATTTTTATCCGGGATTGGCAATTTTATGATTTTAAAAAGCTTGCAGGAATACAAGAAATCATCGCCGGAGTATTTTTGATGCGCGTAAAAAAGTGTGATTATTTTTCCCGTGCGAAGAAATTCATTGCCGGCGGCGTTAATAGTCCCGTGCGCGCGTGGCGCGCCGTGGGCGGCGAACCTCTTTTCGCGAGCCGGGCAAAAGGTTCCAAAATTTACGACGCTAACGGCAAAAAATACATTGATTATGTCCTGTCCTGGGGGCCGATGATACTGGGACACGCCCATCCGCAAGTTATCGAGGCCATCAATAAATCTTCCAGAAAAGGAACAAGTTTCGGCGCGCCGACGGAAGCGGAAACAAAGATCGCGCAGTTGCTCTCTGAGGCGATTCCCTCCTTAGAGCTTGTGCGCATGACCAGTTCCGGCACGGAAGCGGCCATGACGGCAATCCGTCTCGCGCGCGGTTTTACTGGTAAAAAATTAATCATCAAATTCGATGGCGGCTATCATGGTCATGCCGATTCATTGCTTGTTAAAGCCGGTTCTGGTGTGACTACACTGGGCATACCCGGCTCACCGGGAATCCCTGAAGAAACAGCTCATCTTACTATATCTTTGCCCTACAACGATTTAACGACAGCGCGCGCCGCTATCGAAAAATATAGTTCTGACCTTGCCGCCGTTATTATCGAGCCCGTTGCCGGAAATATGGGCGTTGTTGCGCCACAGACGGGTTTTCTCGAAACATTGCGCGAACTCACCTTTCGGGAAAAAATACTTCTGATTTTCGATGAAGTAATCACCGGCTTCCGCTTTACTTTTGGCGGCTATCAGGATTTAATAAACATCAAGCCTGATCTTACGTGTTTGGGAAAGATCATCGGCGGCGGACTGCCTGTAGGCGCGATCGGCGGCCGGCGCGATATCATGGAAAGACTCGCTCCCAGCGGTGAAATCTATCAGGCCGGAACTCTTTCCGGAAATCCGCTAGCCGTTAGTGCCGGCTTAACAACACTTACTCTGCTTAAGGAAAAAAAAGACGAATATAACCGTCTGTCGCGTCAAGCCGAATTTTTATGTTCGGAAATGAAAAAATTGTTTGAAAAAAAAGGATTTAATGCCTGCATTAACCGCGTTAATTCCATGTTTACAATTTTTTTCCAGGAGGGGCCGGTAAATAATTTAGCTGACGCGCAAAAATCCGACACAAAACTTTTCGCTCGGTTTTTTCACGCCATGCTCAAAAATGGCGTGTGGCTGGCGCCTTCACAATTTGAAGCTTTATTTGTTTCCTTCGCGCACAGCAGGAACGACTTATCTTTTACGCTGGATGCTTGTGCGAAGGCGTTGAAATCCTTATGACCTGCTGATTGACATCGCGCGGGCCTTACTGTAATCTGCTGCACAAACTACGTCATGCACCGGAAATTACCGGCGGGGGTGAAATGAAAAAGGCATTTATTACCGGCATAACAGGACAGGACGGATCGTATCTTGTCGAACTTCTCCTAAAAAAAGGATACGAGGTGCACGGCCTGATCAGGCGTTCCAGCACTTTTAACACCGATCGAATCGATCACCTTTACCGCGATTTTCATGAACCCAACACAAAACTATTTTTACACTACGGCGATTTGAGCGTGTCCGGCCAGCTGATGGACCTGTTGCATGCCATCGCTCCCGATGAAATATACCACCTGGGGGCGCAAAGTCACGTGCGCGTAAGTTTTGACATGCCCGAATACACGGGCGACATTACCGGTTTGGGCACCTTGAGAATTCTGGAAGCCATCCGTAAAACAGGCATAAAAACAAAATATTACCAGGCTTCATCCAGTGAAATGTTCGGCGCCGCCCCCCCGCCACAAAATGAAAAAACATTTTTCCAGCCGCGCAGCCCTTACGCCGCGGCCAAGGTTTATGCGTTTCATGTGGTGCAAAATTACCGCGATGCTTACGGTATCTTTGCCGTAAACGGCATCTTGTTTAATCATGAATCGCCGCGGCGCGGCGAAACTTTTGTCACCCGCAAAATAACGCGCGCGGCCACACAAATCAAACTGGGATTGAAAGACAAACTCTATTTGGGCAACCTTGAAGCCAAACGCGATTGGGGATACGCCGGAGATTTCGTCGAAGCGATGTGGCTCATGCTCCAGCAGGAAAAGCCCGATGATTTTGTCATCGCCACCGGAGAAACTCACTCGGTGCGGGAATTTGCCGAAATGGTTTTTGCCAAACTTGATCTGGATTATAAAAAATACATTGCGCTTGACCCGCGATATTTACGACCGACGGAAGTGGACGTTCTCCTGGGCGATGCCGCAAAAGCCAGAAAAATCCTGAACTGGCAACCAAAAGTTTCTTTTGAAAAATTAATCGATATGATGATTGCCGCCGATATGGAGATTGCCCAAAAAGAAAAAACGCTTGTTGACGCCGGTTTCACCTGCGCCAACAGTGAACGCTTGTCATAGAAATATCAGGAGTTTTTTCTTGCTCAAAAATAAACGCATAACCGTTACAGGCGGCAAAGGATTTTTGGGTACACACCTGATAAAGAAACTTGCCGAACAGGGATGTGCGAAAATCGAAATCGCCGACCTTCCGGAATACAATCTTACCGAAATTTCCTCTGTGCGCCGCATGTATGCCGAAAAAAAACCGGATATTGTCATCCATCTAGCAGCCAAGGTCGGGGGCATCGGTTTCAATCGGGAAAAACCGGCGGAGCTTTTTTATGATAATCTGATGATGGGCGCGCAGTTGATCCATGAAGCGTATCTCAACAAAATAGAAAAATTTGTCGCTTTGGGAACAATCTGCGCCTATCCTAAATTCACTCCCCTGCCCTTTAAAGAACATGACATCTGGTCCGGCTATCCGGAGGAAACAAACGCTCCTTACGGGCTGGCCAAAAAAATGATGCTGGTGCAGTCGCAGGCATACCGGCAGCAGTATGGTTTTAACTCGATCTTCCTGCTGCCCGTTAATCTTTACGGCCCCGGCGACAACTTTGATCCGCGCTCGTCGCATGTTATACCTGCACTGATAAAAAAATGCTTTGATGCTCGCGACAGAAAAGAAAATTCAATCGAAGTTTGGGGAACCGGCGCCGCCACGCGCGAATTTTTTTATGTGGAAGACGCGGCGGAAGCCATTGTTCTGGCCACCGAAAAATATAATAAAAGTGAGCCAGTAAATATCGGCGCCGGCTATGAAATATCCATTAAAGATCTAGCGGAACTGATCGCAAAATTGAGTGGTTTTCAAGGCGATATAATCTGGGATAAGACTAAACCGGATGGTCAGCCCCGGCGTTTGCTCGACACTTCTAAAGCATGGAAAGAATTCGGTTTTAAGGCAAAAACCGATCTGGCCACTGGGCTGGCCAAAACTATCCAATGGTATAAAAACTTCCGGCAATTAGCAAATTAAATGAACGCCGGTCATTTTTTTATTGACATTAATATTACGCGGTGTTAAGGACTCTTTTGTTGAATGGATAAGGACGTCAAAAAAAGCGCCATTCAAATGGCCTATGCCAGCAGCATCGGCATCGCTATGGTTCTGGCGATTTTTGGGTGTCTGATTTTAGGAGTTTATTTAGACAGAAAATTTGACTCCGGCAATGTTTTTACCTTTATTTTTTTAATCATCGGTATCGCGGCCGGATTTCGCAACCTCTATGTTCTGATAAAAAGAACTTTTACTGATGACGAACCGATAATCAAGAGCTTTAAAAGTGAACCTCATCGCCAAAGACCCGCTCCAAAGAAGAATTGAAATCAACAACTGGATTGTTCTCGCCGTCGTTTTCATTCCCTCCTTAATTTTCGGCACGTTAAAATTTTCCATGGGCGTTTTAATCGGCGGGTTCATCTGTATCGTCAATTTTTATTGGATGGGACATTCGTTGCGCCACGCTTTTAATAAAAAATCCACCAGCATCAAATCCAACGTTGTTTTGAAGTATTTTCTGCGCCTAGTATTGAGCGCGATTGTTCTGTATTTTCTCATTTCCGCGCAAACGGTGAATATCATTGGTCTGATTATCGGCCTTTCCGTGGTGATGGTGACTGTTGTTTTGACGGTCTTGATTACATTTTCAAAAAAAAACTTTATTGAGGAGAGTTAATAAATATGCACCCCATTTATTTTCTGGAAAATCCCTATATTCCCGCGCACGTCGCTTACACCCTGCTTTTGGCCGCTGTCCTGATTGTCCTGGCCTTTCTTGCCTCAAGAAGTCTTCAGGTTTATCCGGGCAGATTGCAGAATTTCATGGAGGTTGTCATCGGTGGCTTTGACGCGTTGCTTAATGAAATCATGGGGCCCAAGGGCCGCAAATATTTTCCGCTTGTCGCCACTTTGGGACTTTTTATTTTTTTATCCAACCTGATGGGCGCTTTTCCCGGATTCAAGTCACCCACTTCAGACATCAACACCACGGCGGCGCTGGCGCTTGTCGTCTTTTTTTCCACGCACGTTGTCGGCGTGAAAACACACGGTTTAAAATACCTCAAGCAGTTCATGGGCCCGGTCGGTTGGCTTGCTCCGCTGATGATTCCCATTGAAATCGTCAGCCATCTTTCCCGCCCGCTTTCTTTGTCTTTTCGTCTTTTCGGAAATATTAAAGGCGGAGACCTGGTCTTGATAATTCTGCTGATTCTGGTGCCCATGCTTGTGCCGCTGCCGATCATGGCGCTGAAGCTTTTCGTCTATCTGGTGCAAACGCTGGTTTTTGTCTTGCTAGCCATGATGTATATCGCCGGAGCAGAGGAAGAAGCGCACTGATTTGATCATTGCCGCTGTCGTTGCGCGATACGGCGCGGGATAACTCAAATTTAACCACAGCTGGCAGCAATGATGCTGCCAGCTGTTTTTATTTTCGCGTCCTGTCAGGATATTTTAGCAAAATGAAATTACAGAATAATCAACATCATACTTGACGTCTTGCCTTAATCGTAATATCTAGCACATGATTTTTTAATATATCCGAGGTGGAAATGTATAGCTTAGGAATCAATATCGGCTCTTCCAACGTTAAAGCGACCATGCTGGAAGGCAATAATATATTATGGAGCGCTGTCGAGCCGCATGAAGGCAATTTTCTACACACTTTAAAAAATATATTATCCTTACATCCCTTGCCCGCCGATGTAAAATCGCTGGCTACCGGCACGGAAGGCCGCCGCCTGCTAAATATAAACAGCGTGATCGAACCGCTTTGCATCGAGGAGGCGCTTGAACGCCTCAATCAAAACATCGATGCTGTGGTTTCTCTCGGCGGCGAAGACCTTGTTGTTTACACCATTGATAAGAACAAAAAAATTATCAACAGCTTTTCCGGCAATAAATGCGCCTCCGGCACGGGAGAATTTTTCAAGCAGCAGCTGGCCCGAATGAACATGAAGCTTGGTGACATCAACTCGCTCGAAGATAATTGCTGTGTCTTCAAGCTTTCCTCTCGTTGTTCCGTTTTCATGAAAAGCGACTGCACACACCGCCTGAACAAGGGGGAAGCCACCAAGGGGGATATCGTTTTATCTCTCAGCGATGTCATGGCCATCAAAGTTATTGATTTCCTCAAGCGCGCCAGAATTAGCAGCGGCAAAATCATGCTGGTGGGCGGCGTTACCCAGAATCCGCACATTATCCGTTTTATCCGCCAGAGACTGCCGGAAATTGAACTGATCATACCCGCTCAGTCGCCGTTTTTCGAAGCGTACGGCGCGGCTCTTTTAGCCAGAAAATCCGGCAGCATCCTGCCGCCGCTGAACTCTCTTTTTAAAAAAAGCCGCATTCAATTTAAACGGTTTAATAATCTGAAAAGCGCCGTCGGCCGGGTGACGTATCTTCCTTCTCAGAAAGGCAAGGTTGTCGCGGGACGAGAATACATTTTAGGCGTGGACGGAGGTTCCACAACAACTAAAGCATGTCTGATTGATATCGAAACAAATGAAATCACCGCTTCCTATTACGGTCGCACGCACGGCGACCCGGTGGCTGCTCTTAAATTTTGCCTGAGCGAAATTAAAAAACAAATTAGTGAAGATATTGGCGATGGGAAAATAAGCATAACCCTGGCCGCCACCACCGGCTCGTCGCGCGAAATTTTGGGCGTTTTCTTGGAAACACCCGCTGTTTACAATGAAATTATCGCCCATGCCGTCGGCACTACATTTTACCGTGAAGATATCGACACGATATTCGAAATCGGCGGACAAGACGCCAAATATGTATTCCTGAAAAACAAGGTGCCAATTGATTACGCCATGAATGAAGCCTGCTCCGCCGGAACAGGTTCATTTCTCGAGGAATCGGCGCAGGGAGATTTGAATATCGCGCGCGCTGAAGAAATCGGCGATATCGCTATAGCCGCCCAAGCGCCTTTAAAATTCGGCGAGCACTGTTCCGCTTTTATTAATTCTGACATCCGCAACGCCATCCAGCAGGGAGCATCACGTGAAGACATTACCGCCGGAATCGTCACCTCCATCGTCTCCAATTATCTCAACAGAGTCGTGGGGAACAGGACGATCGGGCAAAATATCGTTTTACAGGGAGGAGTCGCGAAAAACAAAGCCGTCCCGCTCGCTTTTGCCATGCTGCTCAATAAAGACATTCTCGTTCCGCCCGATCCGGAACTGATGGGCTGCTTCGGCGTCGGAATTCTAGCGAGGCAAAAGCTCCAAGAAGGATTTTTGGTCAAAAGTTCTTTTGATATAGACAACATTTTGGCGACCAACATTATTTATGAGAAAGAGTTTATCTGCAAAGCCTGTGACAATTTCTGCCCGATCAGAATTCTCAATGTCAATAATCATAAATACATGTTCGGAGGTCGCTGTAACAAGTACGCCAACATTCGCAAGAAAAAAACTATCAATGAAAATGAAGTGTTCGACTATATCGAAAAGCGCAATGAAATACTTTTCGAGGAATGCGCGCCGGATCCAGAAACTTTTGTCAGGAAAAAAGATGTTGTGGTCGGAATTCCGCGTTGTTTTTCCTTCTACACTTTATGGCCGCTTTACAGCTGGTTTTTTTATAACCTGGGCGTGGAAACTGTTGTTTCCAAAAACATTTCCGGCGAAGGCACCGCGCGGGTGGAAAGCAGTTACTGCTTCCCTGCGGAAATAGCACATGGCGCCGTTCAGGATATTTTTGACAGAAACCCCGATTACATTTTTCTGCCGCATTTCCGCGATATGGAAAGCTACGAAGAGGAAACACCGGCTAACTTCTGCCCGATAACACAGGCCCTTCCCTATTACATTAAAAAGGCCTTTCCGGAAATCCCGGACAGCAAATATTTGGCCCCGGTGGTCAGTTTTATGTACGGCAAAGAAAAGGCCGCAGAGCCCTTCATGGAAATGGCGCTGCAATTAGGCTTCAGTGAAAGAGACGCCAGAAAAGCATTCTTCGAGGCTTATGAAAAGCAGATGGAATGCTTCAAAAAGTTTTCCGAACTGGGTAAAACCGCGATCACGCAGGCGCGCCTCTCGCAGCGGCCGGTTATCGCCATTCTTGGTCGACCCTACAACGCTTTCACCACTGATGCCAACATGGGCATTCCACGCAAATTTAGCACCCGCGGCTATAGCGTTGTTCCTTTCGATATTTTGCCTTTCACTGATGAAACGATTTATCCCAATATGTACTGGTATTACGGCCAGCAGGACATGAAAGCGGGCGCGTTTTTAAAGAAAGAAGACAATATTTTTATCACCTATATTTCCAATTTCTCCTGCGCGCCGGATTCATTCATGCTGCACTATCTAAAATGGATGATGGGAACCAAGCCTTTTCTTATTCTGGAACTTGATTCACACACCGCGGATGCCGGCGTGGATACGCGCATTGAGGCTTTTCTTGATATCATTGAGGGGTACCGCGCGAAAATCTCCTCCCTTCGCGAAGAAAGATATGATAACGGCTTGAGGTTCATCAATAACCGCGCCGAAGATATTTATATCGCCAATATTCATACGGGTGAAAAGATACCCGTGAAAGACAATCCACGGGTTAAACTTTTGCTTTCCAACATGGGACGGCTTTCCGCGGAACTGATTGGTGCGACCATCCGCGGCCTGGGCATCAACGCCGAAACCATGCCTGTCCCGGATATCTACACGCTGCAAATGGCGCGCAACCACGCATCGGGAAAAGAATGCCTGCCCTCACATCTGGTATTAGGCAGCGCCCTTAAATACCTTTCCTCCGATAAATACCGCAAAGATGAAATATATATTCTCTTTGTTCCGACCACGACGGGGCCCTGCCGCACCGGCCAGTATTTTGTTTTTTATGAAAATCTTTTCCGTGATCTACGCCTGGAAAACGTCCTGGTCTTCACGCTGGATTCGGATAACTCCTACAATGAGCTGGGCGCGGAGTTTTCCAAGCACGCCTGGTGGGCGGTGATTATCGGCGATTACATGAAAGACGTGGAAACATCGCTGCGCACTTGTGCCGCCGACCCGGTTTCCGCCATGAAAATTTACGATGATTTGTGGCATAAAATGATTGACGTGGCGGAAAAAGATATTACACAAGTTCTGCCCACTCTAAAAGAAATCGCAGCGGAAATTTCCAGCATTCCTCTTAAAAAATCGATTGAGCAGTGTCCGAAAGTGCTGATTGTTGGTGAAATTTATGTAAGAAGAGACGATTTTGCTGTCGAGGAACTAATTCAGCATTTCAGCCGCCGCGGCATTATCGGTAAAATTTCTAATGTCGCCGAATGGATTTACTACTGCGATTTCGTACGCCATCACGATCTGAAAAAAAGATTGGGACTTATTCCCTGGTATCGCCGCGTCTTTGCTTCGGAGTTCATGGATTTAATTAACTGGAACATCGAACAAATGTATAAAAACAAAGTGGAAAAAAATGTGCGCTCTGCGCTCGGCGTTACTGGTTTGATTCCCTCCTCCCCGCACGATATGCAAAAAATAATGGCCAACACGCAAAAACATTTTGTTAGTCACGAGCTTTATTCGGAAATCAGCATCTCCAGCGGCGTTGCCGCCACCGCAATGATGGACGGCTATTCGGGCATCGTTAATATTTCTCCTTTCGCCTGTCTGATTGGCCGGGTGATAGAA
This sequence comes from Syntrophaceae bacterium UBA7520, assembly GCA_002478265.1. Lineage (GTDB taxonomy): Bacteria > Desulfobacterota > Syntrophia > Syntrophales > Smithellaceae > UBA4810. Next base: position 47,592 of record DLNC01000010.1, on the reverse strand, counting down.
GGATTATTCACCCCGTGGGCCAGAGAAAACAGATACCCAACAATATCCATAGAAATTGACGGCAATTTGCTGCCGCCCAATGTCTTGAGCAAACTGGAAATATTTATGCTCAATGTTTTGCGCTTTAAAAGCGGCGCGGAGGCCCATACCATGGTCGAAAGAGAAGGAACGGAAAATATCGCCATTAACAGAAAAATAATCAGATGATTCGGTAAACCCCAATGAAATTTAAAATGACGGGAATAATTCTCGCGGGCGGAAAAAACTCTCGCATGGGCACAAACAAAGCTTTTCTTAAACTGGACGGCATACTTCTCATTGAACGGATCAAAGCCGTTTTAAACGAATTATTTCCGGAAATAATTATCGTGACCAATGACCCTTTGTCTTACACCCGCCTTTTTTCCGCGGTCATTGTCACGGATATCTACAAAAACAAAGGAGCGCTGGGAGGAATTTACGCGGGGCTGTTCTTCGCCTCCGAAAATCACGCTTTTATTACCGCCTGTGATATGCCGTTTATCAACAAAGACCTGATTGCTCACCTGGCGGGTCTGGCGGCTAATTATGATATTGTCGTGCCACAGGGAGCGGACGGGATGCAGCCTCTGCATGCCGTTTATTCCAAAAATTGCCTGGCGCCCATCAAAAAGAATCTCGAAGCGGATAAACTGAAAATCACCGGTTTTTATAAAGGATTGCGTGTTTTAACGGTTACGGAAGAAAAACTTCAGCCCTTCAACGAAGATGGAAAAACTTTTTTAAACATAAACACCCCCAGAGAACTGGACAAACTCAGGCTGGGGCAATAAAAATACGGTTCAAAGTAATATCTTAAGGTGTTATTTCCTTAAAGGAAGCGGTTGCACCCACTTTTTGTTTTCACTGTCATAAAACCATCTGTCGGCAAACCCTTTTCTTTTAATGAAGTGCGGATTTTCCGCCCAGCGAAGCAGCTCCTTGTACGCATTGTTGATTTTACGGAAAGAAGCCGCGTACCCCCCGAGGTCGGGATGATGTAATTTTGCCTGACGCCGGTAGGCATTTTTGATAATCGTTTTGAGATGCTTTGATTCCAGGTCGGCTTTATTTATTCCCAGGCAGGATAAAGAACTTTTCTGTATGTAATAATCCGTCAGTACTTTAGGACGCGCGGCAGCGATCATCGGGGATTTTTGAGCCAGACCTAGCACATGACGCGAAGCCAGATATTTCTTCTGCGATTTTTTCTCCTCTTCCCACCAGGCCTTCCCCAATTCATTAGCCATTCTGCCGAAATCTTCCGACGGTTTATGCCCCCGGTTGCGCTGATAAGAAAAACGGAAAATCTCTTTATACCCGCCGGCGGCTATGTCCAGATAAATCATGCTGTCGGAAAAATAGAAAGCCGCCCAGCGCGTGTTTAGCGCTTCCAAGAGACCGTTCCTGGCATTGAGCCTTTGGCGTAGAATCTGGCGGCAGCGTATCGAACAATAACGACGATTATTTATGTTTTCCGTTGTTCCACAGGAAAGACAAAAGTTCTTTTTTGTTTTATGTTTAATCGATACTGCTTTGGAGGCTGACATCTATTTTACTTATTTCATCCGACATGACTATTTTAGTCATAAATATTTTCTATTTTATATTCGCTTTAAGATATTCCCTCGCCAAGGAAACATTGACATGGACAACACCATTATTCATGTCTTTCAGGGGATAATTATCCGTAATAGCCGGCAGATTATCCGCGTCATGTTGATTCTTTATAATCGCTCCCGCTTCAGCATAGCGGCCGTCTGGCACTTTCACGCCCATCAGAATGACACCCGGTTCAATGACACAATTTTTACCGACAAAAGATTTAAATACCAGCGCTTTCATCCCGACAAAGGTATTGTCCATAACCACGGCTGGTCCGTGAATCTGCACCTGATGCGCCAAAGACACGCGGCTGCCGACATATACAGCGTATTTCTTCCCATTTACTTCCATCAGATTTTTTTCGACTGGTTTTCCATCAGTTTCCGTCTCCAGCGCGTGGATGACCACACCGTCTTGAATATTGGAATCATCTCCCACATAAATGGGCTGTCCTTCATCGCCGCGCACGCAGGCCGTGGGCGCCACCATGATATTTTTCCCCAGGATCACATTGCCGATTACGGCTGCCAGCGGATGCACATAGGCGGACGCGTCAATAATTGGCTCCAATACCTGCTGGCTGAAATCTGTTTTAACGTTTTTATGAATCATTTTTTCCTCCGTAAATATTTTATCGGATTATGAGCGTGTCTTACTTTTTTTAATCGGTTTCTTTTCCATTTCCAAAAGTCGCTGCCATACTTCTTCCACACTTTTTTCCGTTTCCGCCAGACCTGACCGATTATCAATAACAATATCCGCCAGCGCCACTTTTTCAGCGATGGGCATCTGACTTTGAATTCTTTTTTGCGCTTCCTCGCGACTCAAATTGTTGCGCGTCATCAATCTTTTTAACTGATCTTCCTCTGTGGCCAAAACCAGCACGGTTACATCAAAAAGATGCTCTCTTTTTACTTCAAACAAAAGCGGTACGGCAGCGATTATTATGGCGTTTTTTTGCTGACGTGCGATTTTTTCGAGATGGTCGTGCCACTCCAAAAAAACATAGGGATGGACAAGCTCATTGAGAATTTCCCGCTTTCGGGGATCGGAAAAAACAATTCCGGCAAGCTTTCCCCGGTCAATACGCTTATCCGTGAGCAAAATGTCTTGCCCGAAATATCCGACTACCTTTTCCCATGCCGCCCGGCCGGGTTTCTGCACTTCATGAGCCAGAGTGTCAAAGTCGATCAAATAAGCTCCGCGCCGGACAAACATCTCCGCCACTGTTGATTTTCCACAGGCTATCCCTCCCGTTAATCCGACATTAAGCATAATCAGAGCACTCTTTTAATTACGAAAAATATTTATCACAATCCAAACACCGCAAATACAGTTCATTTGCAGTTTAATTCATAGATTATACGCAGGCCTTCCAAGGTCAGCATCTCCTCGACTTTTTCAATTGATTTTGTCTCCGGAGCGACCACGGCAGCCAGCCCACCGGTGGCAATAACCATAGGATTGGTCTTCGCTTCTTTCTTCATCCTCTCTACGATACCATCAATCAAGCCGGCGTAACCAAACATGATACCCGCCTGCATCGCGCTTACCGTGTCCTTGGTGATTACCGCCTTGGGCTTGCTGAATTCCACGCGTGGCAGTTTTGCGGCTTTTTGGAAAAGCGCTTCACTGGAAATGAAAATACCCGGCGCGATGCATCCGCCCATATACTCGCCTTTCGGTGAAATATAATCAAAGGTCGTGGCCGTGCCGAAATCAATAATGATTGCCGCCTTATGGTATTTATTATAAGCGGCGACCGCGTTGACAATTCTGTCCGCGCCTACCTCCTTGGGATTATCGTAATAGATAGGCATGCCGGTTTTTATGCCCGGCCCGACGATCATCGGTTTGACGTTGAAATATTTTATGCAAAGCGGCTCAAGGATATTCAGCATCGGCGGCACAACACAGGAGATAATAATCGCTTTTATTTCTTTTATTTCTTCTGTCTTAATTCTGCTTGATTGGTATAAATTAAAAATCAGCATGCCGTATTCATCCACCGTATGGTCCGTCTCGGTGCGTATGCGCCAGTCATGGATGAGCTTATCTTCGTCGAAAAGGCCTAAAACGGTGTTGGTATTGCCCACATCAATTACCAGCAGCATTTTTATTCTCCTTTATGATCGATGCATCTCCGGCCATAACCCTGATTTCTTTGCCTTCCGCTGGCTTTACAAGCAGCGCCCCATCTTCGTCTATGCCTTGCGCTATTCCCCTGATGATCTCTTTGTGGTAATTTATCTGAACCTCGCCGCCGATAAGCATCGCGCCTTGTGTCCATTTTTGTCTGATTTCCTCAAAGCCGCCATCAATCAGTTTTTTATACCATTTTGAAAGATTTTTATACAGATTTATTAAAATCTCCCCGCGCGAGAGCGCTGCTCCGGTTAGCATCATGAGCGAAGTCGCGCTTTTTTCAATATCCGGCGGCAAATCATTGTCGCTCATATTAACGTTAATGCCGATGCCCAAAACAATAAAATCTATCTTACCAGCCTCCGCCTGCATCTGCGCCAGAATGCCGCATACTTTTTTCCTGCCTATCAAAATATCATTGGGCCATTTGAGCTGAATTATTTCGGGACAGAATATTTTCAATGTTTCTGCTACCGCCAGACCCGCCATGATGGTCAGGCGCGGCGCGGCGGCAGGCGCAAAATTCGGCCTTAATAATATTGAAGTATAGATATTCGCTTTCGGCGGCGAATGCCATGATCTCGCCAGCCTGCCCTTACCCGCCTTCTGCTCGTCAGCGATTACAACACTGCCCTCCGGCAGACCCTGTCGCCCCAGACGATACGCCTCATCGTTAGTTGAGCCGATTTCCTCATAATAGTATATTTTATGGCCGATTATTTCTCCGGCAAGACTTCTTTCAAGCTCGGGCAGACAAAAATCCATAAATCATCAAATGGGGAAATATGCTTAAAACAAATTAAGCCCAAACCAATCTCTTGACTTCTTTGAAGATCGCCTCTTTTACCGGATATAGGTCTTCCACTACTTCATCCGGCATAAACCAGAGTTTTATCTCTTTTTCGGCATCTTCCGGGCTTGAAGAAGCATGCACAACGTTTTCAAACACGCCTGCTCTGGTCACGCGGCCGTATGCCCCGCGGATGGAAACAGGATTTGCTTTTTCCGGATCCGTATCGCCGACAATATCTCTTATTTTGGTGATCGCGTCCTCTCCCTGATAAACAAGCGCCAGCACACGGTGAGTTTTATGCACATCTCCCATGATGTATTCGATCAGTTCTTCAAAAAAAGGCTTATCCTTGAGATGTTCGTAGTGCTTTTCCGCAAGCTCTCTGCTCACGCGCACTACTTTCGCGCCCATGATCGTCAGCTTAGCTTCCGATAGACGGGAAATAACGTTACCGGTCAGGGATTTGACAAGTCCGTCCGGTTTAATCAGAATTAAAGTTTGTTCAATCGCCATATACTAACTCCAAATAATTATTTTTTATTATTAATCTTGAGGGAGATATCCGCCGCGCGCACTGAGTGCGTGATTTCGCCTACAGAGATAAAATCCACGCCGATTCGCGCGATATCCGCAACATTATCCAAGCTGACGTTGCCGGAAGCCTCCACCAGCGCTTTCCCGCCGATAATTTTCAGCGCTTTTTCCATTTCTTCAAGCGGCATGTTATCGAGCATGATGATGTCTGCGCCGCAATTCAGGGCTTGCGCGACTTCCCCCAGATTTTTTGTTTCCACTTCAATAGCCGTTTTTTTGCGCAGCGCTTTTTTCTGTCTGGTCAGCGCCTGGGTGATACCGCCCGCCGCCGTGATATGGTTGTCTTTAATCAATACGGCGTCATAAAGCCCCATGCGATGATTACAACCACCGCCGGCCTTAACGGCCATTTTATCGAGCAGGCGCAAACCCGGCGCTGTCTTGCGCGTATCTAAAATTCTGGCTTTGGTTCCTGCAATCGCCTTCACGAATTTGTTTGTCCGCGTGGCGATGCCGCTCATCCGCTGCAGCAAATTCAGGGCAACGCGTTCCGCCTGTAATATCGATGCCAGCGGCCCTTCCACGCGCGCGATAATATCTCCCTTTTTTACCGGTTCTCCGTCAGTCACAAAACTTTTAACCTTTATTCTTTTATCCAGAAGAAGAAAGGTCTTCTTAAAAACGCCCATTCCCGCCGCGACAAAATCATCCTTTGCCAACGCTTGCGCGACGCCTTTTGCCTGGGGCGGCACTGTGGCCCGCGTTGTTATATCCCCCGTGCCAATATCCTCCCTCAAGGCGTTTGTGATTATCTTTTTAATTTGCTCCGCCGCGTTTTTATTTTTCATAATAAGCCGTAACTTTTTATTAAAAACGTGCGTTTCTACACATGAATCTCATTTAGTTTGTTTAAGGCGCTCTCCAGCGCAGCATGTCTTTCCTGAAACTCTCTTAATTTTTCCTCTTCCTTCTTTATGACCGCCGCCGCCGCTTTTTCCATGAAATCGCTATTGGCGAGTTTTTTCGCGCTCTGCTGCAGGTCTTTTTCCACTTTAGTCAGTTCTTTTTGCAGGCGTAATTTTTCACCCGCGATATCCACAATGCCCGCCACAGGAACAAACACTTTTGTGGAATTTATCACGCCCGTGGCGACGCCTTTTGGCTCGTCCAGATTAATATCAACCTTCAATTCCTCGGCGTTGGCCAGGTTGACTATATAGTTTTTCCCAGCATTGATTACTTTCTGACAAGAGGCATCGGGTACGGATATTAAAACCTTTAACTTTTTTGCCGGAGAAATTTGCATTTCACCGCGTATATTGCGCACGCTCGCTATAACATCCATGATATACTGCATATCCCTTTCCGGCTTGGTGTTTTTCCTTGCCTTAACCGGTTGCGGAAACGCGCTTATCATAACCGATCCTTCTTGCGCCTGGGTGAGCGCCTGCCAGAGTTCTTCGGAAACAAAAGGCATGAATGGATGCAGCAGTTGCAGAACAGTTTTGAAAACATCATGCATTGTTTTCTGGGCGGCGGCGCGCTGCGCCGTTTTTTTGCCGTAAAGCGCGGGCTTGATGAGTTCCAGGTACCAGTCACAGAATTCATGCCAGACAAAGCGGTAAATTGCAGCGGCGGCTTCATTGAAGCGGTACTCTTCAAGGTTCTGATTAACCGCCTCGATCGCCAGGTTTAATCTGGACTTAATCCATTTGTCGGGAAGAGCATCCTTTGCTTTGGCAGCGCTTTGAGCATCATAATCATTTAGATTATTCATTACCAGTTTAGCGGCGTTCCAGATTTTATTGACAAAGAACTTATATCCCTCGATTCTTTCCGGCGACATGCGCACATCTCTACCCTGCGCCGTGTAAGCCGCCAATGTAAAACGAAACGCATCCGTGCCGTATTTTTCGATCATCACCAGCGGATCAATGATATTGCCGCTGGACTTGCTCATCTTCTCTCCCTTTTCGTCGCGCACCAGCGCGTGCAGATAAACGTCCTTGAACGGCACATCCTTCATCACGTAGAGCCCCATCATCATCATGCGGGCTACCCAGAAAAAAAGAATGTCGAAACCGGTGATTAATAAAGATGTGGGATAGAAATTCTGAAGCGCTTTTGTTTTCTTCGGCCAACCCAGGGTGGAAAAAGGCCACAGCGCCGAGCTGAACCAGGTATCAAGCACGTCCTCGTCCTGCTTAAGCGATTTAGCGCCGCATTTCGGGCATTTGTCCGGGTCAGTTTTGGAAACAATAACTTCAGAACAGCCGTCACAATACCATACGGGAATGCGATGCCCCCACCACAGCTGGCGCGAAATGCACCAATCGCGGATATTGTTCATCCATTCGAAATACGTAGCCTCCCAGCTTTTAGGAACAAGTTTGGTTTTTCCTTCAACCACCGCCTTTGTTGCCTGTTTGGCCAGCGGCTGAATTTTAACAAACCACTGCTTGGAAACCATCGGCTCGATATCCGTTTTACAGCGGTAACATTTGCCTACGTTATGCGAATATGGTTCTGTTTTAATCAGATATTTCCCTTTTTCCAGATCGGCGATAATATTTTTCCGCGCCTCGTAACGTTCCTGCCCCTTGTAAGTTCCGCCTTTTTCATTAATCACGCCGCGGCCGTCCATGATGTTGATGATTTCCAGATTATGTCTCTGCGCCATGGCAAAGTCATTGGGATCGGAACCAGGCGTGATTTTCACCGCGCCGGAACCAAAATCCATGGTCACGTATTCATCGGCGATAATGGGTATTTTTTTATTTACCAGAGGCAAAACAACAAATTTGCCGATTTTGTCCTTATATCTTTTATCAGCCGGATGAACCGCTACCGCCGTATCGCCCAGCATCGTTTCCGGTCGCGTGGTGGCGACGATAATTTCTCCTTGGCCATCGGCATACGGATAGCCGATGTGCCACAGGCAGCTTGCCTCCTGAACAAATTCCACTTCCAGATCAGAGATGGCCGTGTGGCATCGCGGGCACCAGTTGACAATGTAATCCCCCTGATAAATAAGGCCGTCATCAAATAACTTGACAAAAACTTCCCGTACCGCCTGCGAAAGACCTTCGTCCATGGTGAAGCGCTCTCTCTGCCAGTCGCAGGAACAGCCCAGTCTCTTGAGCTGATTGATGATGACACCGCCGTATTTTTCCTTCCATTGCCAGACGCGCGCGATGAATTTCTCACGTCCCAGATCATGACGGGTCAGGCCCTCTTTCGCCAGTTCCTGCTCCACCACATTCTGCGTGGCGATGCCTGCGTGATCCATGCCCGGCATCCACAAAGTGTTGTAACCCTGCATTCTTTTATAGCGGATGATTATATCCTGCAGTGTGTTGTTTAAAGCGTGCCCCATGTGCAGCATACCGGTTACATTGGGCGGCGGGATAACAATGGAAAACGGCTTCTTCTCGCTTTCATCCAACGCGTGGAAAAAATTATTCTTCAGCCAGTAATCATAGATTCTTTTTTCCGCTTCCGCCGGTTCAAATGCCTTGTTTAGTTCTTGTCTCGTCATTATGAATCTTTACTCCGCAAACATATATTAATAAATAAAAAGGGCTCTTCGCCCCCTGTTTTAGCTCTTTGTTTTCATAAAAAGTGCGTTAACTTATAGCAGGCGGCTTAAAATCCGTTTTTTTACTTGGCTGCCTAGCCTTTTTTTCCGTATGATCATTTTAAAAATCCTTATCATCACAACCCGTCTTTTGAAAAATGCATAATTATCTTCATAACCTGTCGCTTGTCAAGCAATATTCCTGCCTCCTAAATAAGGTCATTTTCCTGTAAAAAATTTTTAACTTCCGCTTCAATTTTGGGCTCATTATCTGGGGCAAACCATTGGATGCTTTTATCTGCGGCAAACCAGGTCATCTGACGTTTGGCATAGTGCCAGGTATCGCGGGCAATTAAAAGCTCGGCCTGTTTCAGGTCATAATCGCCGGCCAGATATCGGATAATCTGCCGATAGCCCAGCGACTGCATTGGCTTGAGTTTTTGGCTGTAGCCGCGCTGTAAAAGGCCTCTTACCTCATCGACAAAACCTGCCGCAATCATCTCTTTTGTTCTGGCTGCTATTCTCGCCTTTAAAATTTCGCGTTCAACCCGCAAGCCAATTTTCAACGTACGGTACGGGGTTGAGGAAAAGGCGTGGCGGATCTGCTTTGAAGTAATAGACTCACCGGTCTGATCGAAAACTTCCAGAGCCCTGATGACTCTTACCGCGTCGTTGGGGTTAATCCGAAAGGCCGCCGCCGGGTCTTTTTCTTTAAGCAGTTCGAAAAGATAGTTTTTGCCGCGCGTTTCACCTAATTTTTTATAATGATTACGTATTTTTTCGTCCACAGCGGGCGTATCGATGATACCCTTGGTGAGCGCGCGTATGTAAAGGCCGGTCCCTCCTGCCACAAAAACCGGTTTTTTTCGCTCATTAATTTCCCCGATAACCGCCCGCGCCGTCTCCGCATAGAGCGCCGCGTTGAATTCTTCATCCGGATCAACTACGTCAATTAAATGATGCGGCGCTTCGCGTCTTTGCTCTTTTGTCGGTTTGGCTGTCCCGATATCCATATGGCGGTACACCTGCATGGAATCGGCGTTGACGATTTCGCCGCCAAATTTCCGCGCCAGCATTATCGCCAGAGAAGTTTTGCCGGTTGCGGTCGGCGCGTTTATGATCACCAGGGGAATTTTGCTCATGAATTATTTTCTTTTGAACATTCTTTCAATTTCGCTCAAAGAAATTTTAACGGTGATAGGTCGCCCGTGCGGGCAGGTGGCGTTATAAGGCGCCTCGGACAGTTCCCGGCAAAGCGCGCCTACTTCGTCCGTGGAGAGTTCGTGATTGGCCTTAATCGCCGCGCGGCAGGCCAACGAGGCGAATATTTCCTCTTTCTTTTCCTGCCAGGAAGCGGACTCATTTTGTTCCTTCAGTTTATCAGCGATGTCGGCGATTATTTCCCTGGCCTGAGCGCCGGATAATATTGCCGGCAGCGCCTTTATGGCTAGCGCGTCCTTGCCGAACACTTCCACTTCCAGCCCGGTTTGTTTGAGTAAATCCATATTCTGCGCGAACAGATCAATCTGGTGTGGCGGCATGCTGACAATTTCCGGCATGAGCAACTGCTGCGCTGGTAACTTCTCGCTTGATGTTCTTTTCAGTTTTTCCAGGAGGATTCTTTCATGCGCCGCATGCTGATCGATAAGCAGTAATTCTTCCGTGGATGAGAAAACCAGATAAGTGCCGGCAAACTGCCCTAAATAATTCAAGCCGGAAAAAGTTAGCTGCTTTTGCTGATGTTGGCCTGCTTCGGGTAGGGCTTGAGAGCTGATCACATTTGGTATTGTCTCTATATCCGAAAGCATACTTGAGGCATTCCTGCCGCTGGAAGAATAATTCGACGTTTTATCCGTGTATTTCTGCTGTCTTGTCCACGCTTGCGCCGCCGGTTCTTCTTTCTTGTCCGCCAGTCGATAAACAAAACTTCCTTTGGATGCGGAAAGCCCCGCGAGCTGACCGGCGACAGCATTGGAGAGAAGCTCATAAACAGCGCGCGCGTCTTTGAAGCGTACTTCCAGTTTTGCCGGATGCACGTTCACGTCGACGTCCTGCGGCGGCAGTTCGATAAAAATTACGCCTGCCGGATAGCGCCTTGGCGGTATGATCTGCCGGTAAGCGGATAAAACAGCATGTAACAGGCTGTTATCACGTACAAAACGCTTATGGACGTAAAAATAAATATTTTTGGAATTGGCGCGGGTAAATTCCGGATGTGAAACAAATCCTGACAAACTAATATTTTCATTTCTGCCCTGCACGCTGATGCAGCTGGCGGAAAAATCCATACCCAGAACGGCCGCGACACGCTGTTTCAAATCTTTTGTTTGCGGCGCGGTAAACACTTCTTTGCCGTTAACTAACACACGGAAACGGATTTCTGGATGCGCTAAAGCCAGGCGCGTTATCGCGTCCATGCACAATCCCTGTTCCGTTGCTTCTTTTTTGAGAAATTTTTTGCGCGCGGGAATATGGGCAAAAATATTACTCACCAATATCTGCGTGCCCACCGGCGCGCCCGCGGGAGCTATCTCTTTTACCGCGCCCCTTTCTGCTACCGCTCTAATTCCTTCTTTTTCGCCTTCCTTTCTGGTAATCAGTTCCACTCTGGCCACGGAAGCGATACTGGGCATGGCTTCGCCGCGGAAACCAAAAGAAGAAACACTGTAGATATCTTCAAAACTGCGGATTTTGCTGGTGGCATGTCTTTCAAAAACCAGCGGCACGTCAATGGTGTCAATACCCGCGCCGTCGTCACTAACCTTGATTGACTGGCAGCCGCCTTTTTCCAGCTCCACATTTATATTTGCGGCTCCGGCGTCAATGGAATTTTCCAACAGTTCCTTGACAATTGATGCCGGCCTTTCCACCACTTCTCCGGCGGCAATTTTACTGGCAATATCCGCGGATAAAACAATAATATGCTGGGACAAAAAAATACTCCTGCTGATTTGTTTTCTCTTTATAACATTTCAGAAAGACTTGCTAGATATTATCCGGCATGAAAAAAGGCCGCGGTCATTTTACCATCGACCGCGGCCTGCAAAATTATTTTTTACTTTTTTCCTTAGTCCACTACCATCATTATCCGACATTGCTGGAACAAACCGGCGCTTTGCGGCGCGGCACTTATTTTCTGCGCGTCTTCCCTGCTGATGACGACATCTGCCTTACCCATGCCTGATGCTCTTATCGCCTTGATGATGAGCGCGCTGGGCGCCACGCGCGGATGCCTGGGGCCGATCATGATTTCTCGCGTATAGCCGCTCATGCCGAACTGCGCGAAAGCATCACTGTCAACCATTGACGCGGTGTAGATTTCTTTGCCGTCTTCATCCAGAATTTTGGGGAATATTGCCGGCCTTGCGCCCGTGCCGCGCGCGTCAATAACAATTCCCGTAAACGCCACGGGCGCGGCGCCGGTTGCCACGGGTGTGTTTGCCTCTTGTTTCGTTACTACAAGCAAAGGGTAAATCGCCTGACCCAGTTCGCGATAAAGCGCGATACGTAATCTTATTTCCACCGTGCCGTCCGGCATAAATTGTTGATCGGCAACAATGGAGCTTTGAATCAGCGCGTTAACCTGAGTATTGAGCGCGCTGTTTTGCGCCATGAGATTTACCAGCTTTGCCGAAGAATCTACCTGCACCATCCTGACGATTTCCGCCAAATTGCGTGAAGCCATGTCTCTAGCAGCGCGCAGGGCTATGGGACGGTTTTGGATTTTTGCCGTGGCGCTGTCCGGCGACGCGCCGAGCCCCATCGCCTCGATGTAACCCACCGACCAGTTAATGGTACTCTGGCCGTATTTTTCCACTGACTCCACCGGGGATGTTTTTACCTGGCAAAATCCGTTTGTGACAAAAGTTAAAAATATACCGGTGACAAGCATCAGGAATGCGCATCTTGACTTCATAAAGGCCTCCTTTGTGCCGTGCAGCGAAGTTCAAACGCTTCTTAAAAACGATATAAACTCAAGTACTTTCAACTTAAAAGTAACAAAATCCGCGGCAGGTTGCAACAGGAATTAAATCTTTTGTATTTTTAATGGCTTACTAAAAGAGCTGCTTACCCGTTACTGCATCTTCTTGATATTTTTAAGATAATCCTGGAGGGCAAGCTGCCAGGGCTGCGGTGTTTTGCCGGTAAGCGTGATGAATTTCTGCATGCTCAAAACGCTGTAGGCGGGGCGCATGGCCGGCCTTGGCAATTGACTTGTTTTAATCGGCCTGACTTCCACATCATCCATGCCCGCTTCTTTTAAAATCCGCACAGCAAATTCATACCAACTGCAGTGCCCGCGGTTGGTAACATGAAAAATGCCGTTCTGATTTTGAGAAATAAGCAAATCCACCGCCGCGACCAGATCTTTTGTATAAGTGGGAGAGCCAATCTGGTCATCCACTACCGAAAGATACGATGGTTCATCAGGCGTTGCCTTTACCCGGGCAGCCGTATCTTGAATAAAATGTTTGGCTTCAGCTTTTTCCAGAATCGTACGGACAAAATTTTTGCCGTTTACGCCGTAAAGCCACGAGGTCCGGATAAGCAAATAATCACCGGAAAGCGCTTGTAAATATTGTTCTCCGGCAAGCTTTGACTCACCATAGACATTAATCGGATTGGGTTGATCTTCTTCCGTGTACGGATGGGTGTTTTTACCGTCAAAAACATAATCCGTGCTGAAGTGGATTATTTTAATGTTTTTACCATGGCAGGCCACGCAGATATTTTTAACCGCCCCGGCATTGACGGCAAAACATTCTTCTTTTTGCTTCTCGCAGCCGTCCACATTGGTAAACGCGGCGGCGTTGACTACAATCTGCGGACCGACCTGGGCAATCGCCTTCCGGCAATCGTCTTCGCAGGTAATGTCGATTTCATCTTTGTCCATGCCGACAACATCATGGTCTGAGGATAATTTTGCCAGCAGGTCACACCCCAGCATGCCTTTATGTCCCAAAAGCAGTATCTTCACGCTTAGTATTTAACCTCCATCAAAAAAAGGCCGTGCGCGGGCGCGGTGGCTCCCGCGATTTTCCGGTCTCGTGAGGCAATGATTTTTTTCATTTCTTCCGGCAGGCGTTTGCCGCGCCCTACTTCCACCAGCGTCCCGATGATATTGCGCACCATATATTTTAAAAATCCCTTCGCTTCCACAATTATTTCAATGTTGCCTTGTGCAACTTTTTTTATTTCGATATTCATAATTGTGCGCACGCGGTCCTGCACGTCCGTGCCGGTGGCGCAAAAACAGGAAAAATCATGCGTGCCGAGCAGGTATTTTGCCGCCTGCCGCATTTTCGGCAAGTCCAGATCAAAGCGGACAAACCAGGAATAATTTCTTCCCAGCGCGGGGCGGAGTTTCTGATTGCAGATTTTATAGACATAAATTTTACTTTTAACATCGCGCTGGGCGTGAAATTCAAAAGGAACTTCTTCCATCTCCTTCACCACGATATCTTCAGGCAATACGCTGTTGACGCCGCGGTAGATGCTGTTTACCGGCAATTTTGTGACGCAGCGGAAACTCGCCACCTGATTGAGCGCGTGCACGCCGGCATCCGTCCGACCTGAGCCGATGACGGAAACTTTCTGCCCCGTGATTTTCTTAATCGCCTCTTCCAGCACCTGCTGTATGGATAGACCGTTTTTCTGCCTCTGCCAGCCGCGGTAGGCGCTGCCGTCGTATTCCACAACTATTTTAAAATTGCGTATGTTTTTATCCGTCATTTTTTCACCGCAGGTGAATTTATGCGGTTTGCCCGAAAAAATAAAGCATAAGTTTTACCAAAAAATCGTTGGGGAGCTCATTTTAGCGATTCAGAGTGTTATTTTTTCTTGCCAGTTTTTTACAAAAAAGCTAGGATTTCCCGCGTCACAAATATTTCTTTTAACATTGAACACTTAAGAAAATCGGCAAAATTTTGAGGGGGAAACGGAGAAGGATTTATGGCGGACGACTCACAGAAAACAACAAAAGACAAAATCAATGAATTTGAGAAAAAAAGCCAGACCATCAAGATGATGGGCGGCGAAAAGCAGGTTAACAAGCAGCACGAAGGCGGCAGGCTTACCGCGCGCGAGCGGCTAGATCTGCTCTTTGATAAAGGTACGTTTGAAGAAGTGCAGCTTTTTGTGCGGCACCGTTCCACGCTCTTCGGCCTGGATAAAAAAGAGATACCTTCCGACGGTGTCGTGACCGGCTTCGGCAAAGTCAACGGCCGGGTAGTTTTTGCCGCGGCGCAGGATTTCACCAGCTCCGGCGGCAGCCTAGGCGAAATGCACGCCAAAAAAATCTGGAAGGTTATGGATATGGCTCTCGCCGCGCGCAAGCCGTTTGTGGCTCTCAATGATTCCGGCGGCGCGCGCATTCAGGAAGGCGTGCCGGCGCTGGAAGGCTACGGCGGAATTTTTTACCGCAACACTATCGCCTCCGGCTATATTCCGCAGATTACTGCCATCATGGGCCCTACCGCGGGCGGCGCGGTTTATTCCCCGGCGCTTACCGACTGGGTTTTCATGGTCAAACAAAGTTCCTACATGTATATCACCGGCCCGGACGTCATCAAAGCCGTCATCGGCGAGGAAGTTACGCATGATGAACTCGGCGGCGCGGTAGCGCACGCTACCAAAAGCGGCGTCTGCCATTTTGTCACGGAAAATGACAAAGACTGTCTGGAAAAAATCAAAACACTGCTTTCCTATCTGCCGGATAGTTGTCAATCTCCTCTTCCCGCGGCTGACTGCACAGACCGCGCCGACAGAATCTGTGCGGAGCTTGATACCATTATGCCCGATAAAGTCAATCGCGCCTACGACATGAAAAAGATCATCAAAGCCATAGCCGACAACAACGAGATGTTCGAACCGATGGAAATGTGGGCGCAAAATATGGTTGTGGCCTTCATCCGCGTAATGGGACAGACCGTGGGGGTGATCGCCAACAATCCCCGCTTTATGGGAGGCGTTTTGGATGTGAACGCCTCGGACAAGGCCTCGCGCTTTATCCGTTTTTGCGACGCCTTTAATATTCCGCTTCTAACCTTTACTGACGTTCCCGGCTACATGCCGGGCACTAATCAGGAATGGGCGGGCATTATCCGCCACGGCGCGAAGCTGCTGCACGCCTATTCGGAAGCCACCGTGCCGAAAATTACCGTGATTATCCGCAAAGCCTACGGCGGTGCTTATCTGGGCATGTGTTCCAAACAGTTGGGCGCGGATTATGTCATGGCCTGGCCAACGGCGGAAATTGCTGTCATGGGCGCGGAAGGAGCCTGCAACATAATTTATCGCGCGGAGATTTCCGCGGCCAGCGATCCCGCGGCAAAAAGAGCGGAACTTGTCGCCGCTTATGAGGACAAATTCAACAATCCTTATTTCGCGGCGTCCCTGGGCATCATTGAAGAAATCATCGCTCCGCGTGATACGAGAATCCGCGTCATCTCATTACTGGAGGCGCTCAAAGACAAAAAAGAAACAAGAGTGGTTAAAAAACACAATAACATACCGCTGTAAAAATGCGGCATTAACCATTTTTAAAAAATAGTTTCAAGGAGGCGGTTATGAAAAAAGCTCTGTTAATTTTTGTCAGTGTCGTTATCATCATTGTTTGCGCATTGATTGCTTATTTAATCATGTGGCCGGTGCCGATTAAGCCGGTGGCCTGGGATGCGCCAATGCCTCCGGGCTATGTGAGTCCCCATGAGGTCAACACGAGACTTGCCGACTTGAAAATAATCGCCCTGGGCGCGGAAGCGGGCCCGGAGCATATCGTCATCGGCAAAGACAACAAGCTTTACACTACGGTGGAGAGCGGCAACATTCTGCGCATGAATCCCGACGGCAGCAAGCAGGAAGTTTTCATCAACACGGGCGGGCGCGTTTTGGGTTTTGCTTTTGACGCGCGCGGCTACATGATTGCCGCCGACGCCGTGAAAGGACTTCTTTCCATCAGCCGCGATAAACAGGTGACAATTCTCACCGATAAAGTCTATGGCGACCCGATCCGCTATGCCGACGCGGTGGTGGTGGCCAAAAACGGCAAAATTTATTTCAGCGACGCCTCCACCCGTTTCGCTCCCAAAGACTGGGGCGGCACGTTTAACGCGAGCATTCTGGATATCATGGAACAGTCCTCAACCGGTCGCATTCTGGAATACGATCCGGCCAGGAAAATCACCCGCGTGGTGGCCAAGGGATTCAGTTTTGCCAACGGCGTGGCCTTAAGCGAAGATGAACAGTGGCTTTTCGTGGCCGAAACCGGCAAATACCGCATTTGGAAAATTTCCGTCAACCTGCGCGATCTGGATATCGCCAGCGACAGCAAACTGGCTAAAGTAGTTTTTGATAACCTTCCCGGCTATCCCGATAACCTGATGCGGGGCATGGATGGCAAAATCTGGGTGGGCCTCGTTAAACCGCGCAACCCGGCCATTGATAAAATGATGCCCAAACCTTTCATGCGTAAACTAAGCCTGCGCCTGCCGCGCGCGCTCTGGCCCGTTCCCAAACCGTATGGCCATGTCTTTGCCTTTACCGAAGACGGCAAGGTGGTTGCCGATCTGCAGAATCCCAAGGGAACTTATCCAGAAACAACAGGCGTGACGGAAACCAAAGATAAGCTATATATTCAGAGCCTGCATGCCAAGGGCCTGGGCTGGCTGGCAAAATAAATTTTGGGGGACATTTTTATCACAAATTACCAACTTGGTTTTTTGTCTTTATTACCAGAAAATGCCAAGTAGTTGATTCCGCTTATTGCTTGTTTTAAAAGGACATTTTTCTTTTTGCTTTTTTTCTGGGAGGAAGTAGAATATCCAAAAATATCGGGAAAAACCAAGTTGGTATATTAATTGTTATCATCTACAAAACAAATAAATCACCGCAATTAAAATGAAAACAATCTGCACAGCGTAAATGCCAATCATATGGCGGCGGTAAAATTCGCTCCCCTTCTGGATGCGCTTGAGCCCCCCAATAATTTTCTAAAACGCTCCAGGCGAAGATATTCCAAGTTATCCGTGGAAAATCTTTCTGGAAAGGAATTAATATCATGCAGCAAGCTTTAAAACATACCTGATAACCCTTGACTTTTATGCATGTAATATGCATACTAATATGAACATATTATATGAGGTAAAAAGATGAGAACAACATTGAATATTGACGACAACCTGGTGGACAAAGCTTCCAAAATTACCGGAATTAAAGAAAAAACAGCACTTGTTAAACGAGGGCTGGAAGCGCTTATTGCTATGGAAAGCGCCCGTAGATTAGCTAAACTCGGCGGCTCGCAGAAACAGCTTAAGGAAATACCCAGAAGAAGAGGAGCATGAAAGCCCGTGGTTCTTGTTGATACATCCGTTTGGGTAGCGCATCTGAGAAATGGAAATGATGAATTAGCGGATTTACTCAATAACGGAGAAGTCCTGTGTCACCCCTTCATCTTCGGAGAATTGGCTTGCGGCAATCTAAAAGACCGGGCGCGCATCCTATCCTTTCTGAAAATGCTGCCAGAAAGTATTGAGGCCAAGCACGAAGAAGTATTGTCGTTTATTGAAAATAACCGACTGATGGGGAAAGGCATCAGCTATGTGGACGCTCAACTTATGGCATCTGCTAAATTAACCGGCGTTATGCTCTGGACATTCGATGCAAAGTTGGCACACGTTGCAGATGGTCTAAAAATGAAATATAAAAGCAGATAGAGTTTAGGATACCGTAGAATTGATCTATTTTTTGTCACCAATAAAACAAATAAATCACCGCAATTATAATAAAAACAGTCTGCACGGCGTAGATGCTGACTATGTGGCGGCGGTAGAATTCAATGCCTTTCTGGATGCGCTTGAGCCCCCCCAATAATTTTCTGAAACGCTCCAGGCGAAGATATTCCAGATTATCCGAGGAAAAATCCTTCTGAAAAGCGAACATGGGATAGGCCGCGTAAACACCATCCTTGAGCGGCCGGAAAAGCGTATCGTTGGCGATACCCTGCCAGGGCACGTACGCCAGCGTCTGCGCGTAATCCCTGTTTAAAGCATACGCATGGGTCAAGCTCTGATAGCGAACTTTCTGCACGTTGGGATTTTCTGTTTTGCGGCTGGCGCGAATCAAGGCGCCAAAAAGAAACACTTTCCAGCTTGGATTCTGCTTTAAATATTCCACACAACTTTGCAGCCGTCGCGGGTCAAAGCCTTCAAATCCAACGTCATCTTCAAACACAACGATGTTGCGCGCGCCCGCCTCCAATCCTTTTTGGAGGCAAAGCATGTGCGATTCGTATATCTGCTGCATGACGTCATAAGGGTAATGTTTAACAATCACAAACTCGACATGGTCGGCCAGGCCCACTTTGACAAATTCCTCGCGCGCTGAGCGGCGGCGGTCTTCACGCGCCTCCAGAGAAATGCAGTAGAGGCGGTCAAAATAATCCCACGGGTTTGCTTCAGTCGTCATCTTGGCTCGCTAAACTTTTTTTATTTGGAAAGCTATAATACGCGCCTTTCGCCCTGTCAAGGATCAGCTTCAGCCAAACAAAAGCGGTTGCGCAAATACGAAGGCTTGTGTATTAATCAAATATGTACACAATCAGAAGAAAAATCGCCGACTATCTTATTCAAAAAAAATCCATCAGTAAAATGATGGAAAGCCCCGTGGATTTGAGCCAACTGCGCCAGCGCCCGACAAAGCGGATGATCTGGGGCTGGATTCTCATGGCTTTCAGCTATGTCATCGGCTGGCCGGCCGTTGCCGCGCTGGGGGCGCTGGCCGTTTGGTATAAAAAACCGCTTATCGCGGTTATCGGCGGGCCGACAATTTATGTTATTTCGTGCCTTGTTTTTATTCTGGGGGCGTGGCTCGCGCACGCGCCGCAGCATCTGGGAACGCTCACCAAATACGCCAGTCAGGCATTTATCAGAAAATATTCGACGAAAAGCAAAATATCAGGCCCTGAAGAGAACTAAATCACGCAGCTTTCAGCGGCTGTATTTTTTTAATCTCTGATTTGTGTGATTGCTGGACTTCCCAAAGATCGTACGCACACTGCGCGTTTAACCAGAATTCAGAAGTGTTGCCGAATAATCTGCTCAGGCGTAGCGCCATAAGCGGTGTGAGGGAGCGCGTCTCGCGCAATAATTCATTAACCGTCTGGCGGGAAACACCAATCGCTTTCGCCAGCGAGGCCACATTCAGATTGTAATCAGGAAGAAAATCTTCTCTCAACATCTCTCCTGGATGGGTAGGCTTTATTTCTCTTTTTCCATTATACTTAATATTCATTTGTTTACCCTAAATGATAATCGGTTATCTCAACGTCATATGCATGGCCGTGAACATACTTGAAGCATATTCTCCATTGATCATTTATTGATATAGCGCATTGCCCTTCTCTGTCGCCTTTCAAAGCATGAAGTTTGTTGCTGGGCGGTACTTTTAAGTCTTCAAGGCATGTTGCCAAATCAATATATTCCAAGCGACGCAACGCTCTTTTTATAATATCCGGCTGAAATTTTTTCGATGTCCCCTTAACATACAAATCTTTTGTATGCTTGTCGGCAAATTTTTTATCACGGCTATTTTGTAACGTATTGCGTGACATTTATCAAGATTTTTTATTTTTTCAGGCGGGGGTCAAGCGCATCTCTGATACCTTCGCCTAGCAGATTATAGCCCACCACGGTGATGAGAATCGCCAGACCCGGATAAAGAGAGAGCCACCAGGCGATATCGATGTTGTCCTTTCCGGCGGTTAAAATATTGCCCCAGCTCGGCGTGGGCGGCTGCACGCCGATGCCTAAAAAGCTCAGCGCTGATTCCGTAAGAATCGCCCCGGCAATGCCCAGAGTCGCGGCAACCAGAATTGAGGCAAAAGCATTGGGCAGAATATGCAGAAAAATGATGCGCGCGTCGCTCGCGCCGATAACCCGTGCCGCCTGGACAAAATCACGTTCCTTGAGCGAGATAAAATCCGCACGCACCAGGCGTGTCACGCCCATCCAGCCGGTAAGGCCGATAACAATCATAATATTCCAAATGGACGGCTCCAGGAAGGCAATTACTGCGAGAATCAGAAAAAAAGTCGGAAAACAAAGCATAATATCGACAAAACGCATGATGGCGGCATCCACCCAGCCGCCGTAAAAACCGGCGATGGCGCCCAGAATTGTGCCGATAATGATGGCAATACCCGTGGCGACAAAACCGACTTTCAGAGAAATCTGCGCGCCCCAGATCATGCGGGAGAGAACATCGCGCCCCAACTGATCCGTGCCGAAAGGATGCTGCCAGGAAGGAGGCGCCAGAACATTTTGCAGATTAATTTCTCCTGGATCATAGGGAGCCAGCCACGGCGCCAAAATAGATACAATAAAAAGGAGTAAAACAATGCCCGCGCCCGCAACCATTAGTTTGTTTTTATAAAATGTCTGCCAAAAGTTCATATCTTTAGCGCCTGTTTACGCAAGGCATTTTTTATGAAATTCTGATGCGCGGATCCGCCACCACGTAGGAGACATCCGCAATTAAATTTCCCAACAATGTGAGAATGGCGCCGATGAGCAGAATTCCCATCACCGTCGGATAATCACGCGCCATCACCGCCATGTAAAATAGCTGCCCCATACCGGGAATGGCAAAAATTGTTTCAAAAATCACGCTGCCTCCGATAAGCCCTGGAATAGAAAGACCTAAAATGGTGATAACGGGCAGAAGCGCGTTGCGCAGAGCGTGTTTATAAATCACCGCGCGCTCGGAAAGTCCCTTGGCGCGCGCCGTCATGATGTAATCCTGCCTGATTACCTCCAGCATATTCGCCCGCATGTATCGCGAAAGCCCGGCCAACCCACCGAAGGCGGAAACCAAGACGGGCAAAATCAGATGTTTAATCAAATCGATAAACTGCGCCCAGGCGCTCAAGTATTCATAATTAAGCGATCTGAGTCCAGAAATCGGCAGCCAACCCAGATGAATGCCGAAAAAAATCATCAGCAAAAGAGCCAGCCAGAAAGTGGGCACGGCAAAACCGATAAACACCACCACCGCCGTGATTTTATCGAAAAGCGAATCCTGATGCACGGCGGAAAGCACGCCGATGGGTATGGCCACGGCAATGATAATCAGCAGCGATAAGAAATTGATGGAAATAGTAATCGGCAGGCGCTCCAGAATTTTATCAGCGACCGGTCGGTGATCGCTGGCGAATGATGTTCCCAGATCGCCACGAATGATTTTCTTCAGCCACGACCAGTACTGAAGAGGAATCGGCTTATCCAGCTCATACAGGGCTTTCAACCTCTCCTGCATTTCCACAGTCGCTTTGGGATTCATCTGCATCTGCAGATCGGTGGGAGAACCGGGCGCCAGGCGCATCACGCCGAAACAGATAATAGTGATGCCCAGAAGTAGCGGAATCATAAAAATCAGTCTTTTGACGATGTATTTAAGCAATTGCTACTCCCCGTGGTATTTTCGCGACCAAACGTGCCGCTTAAATAAAATCCAGATAACCTTCTTTTTTGATGCTGTTGATTGACTTCCAGAGCTCTTTCTGATTGTGCGCCTCAATCGTGAGCACGGGCTTTTTTTTGTTTTTCTTCAGCCACGCAAAAAGCTCATCAAAAGGAAAAGTGCCCTTGCCGATCGCCAGATGCTCGTCTCTTTCTCCGAAATTGTCGTGCAGATGAAGCTGCCCCAGATATTTGCCCAGTTCCCTCAGCCATGCTTTAAGCGGCGCGTAGGAAAATGCGTTGAAATGGCCGGTATCCAGACAAAAACACACGGCATCCGAGGCCAGCGCCTCGAAAAGCCGCCGCAGCAGACGCGGCTCCTTATCATAAACATTTTCCAGCGATAAAACCGTATTGTGCGCTTTGGCCAAAGCAATCAACTCCGTCCATGATTTGACGGAGGCCTCCATCCACAAATCGTCGCAATCCACGTAATAGCGATCGTCAAACATCGGGTGGCAGACAATGCGCAATGGCTGGAAATGCGGCGCGAGCTCTATCGCCTGTTTCATTCTGTCCACGCTGACGCGGCGGATTTTGTCATCAAGCGCGCCTGGGCGCAGATCCATGAAAGGCGCGTGAAAAGTAACCTTCAAGCCGGCATCTCTGATGAGCCCTGCCGTCTGCCTGCATCTTTCCATATCCATGTCTTTTAGCGCGTATTGGCTAAAATATATTTCCGGATTGAGTTTATTCCCGATTATGTCCGACTCATATTGAGGCAAAAGATGATAAGGAATATGCACCTGAACCTTGCTGATAACGTCCTGCATGTTTAAATCCTTATTGTCAGAAAGATAGCTTTTATTTATCATGGCAAAAATATTTTCACAACCGCCAAATATCTGTAAAGGGAATTTGCTCCTCATTTTTTATGTGGCAAGCATAAAAAAAATAGGTTAAAAGAACAACTAAGACTTTGGCCTTTGGCCTTAATCCCTTCATAAGGAGTTTTTGTTTGGCGGCAAAGAAAGACGAAACACGCAAGCGACTGCTTTTGTGCATCAACGCGACCCTGCAGAAAAAAGCCAAAGACATTGTTGTTCTGAACGTAAAAAAAATTTCCAGTTTCACCGACTACATGCTCGTCTGTTCCGGCGCGACCGACCGGCAGGTGCAGGCAATTTCCTCCGCCATTCAGGAATATCTGAAAAAAGCCGGCATCAAACCGTTGGGCGTCGAGGGAGAAGATAACGCGCAGTGGGTTTTGCTGGACTACGACGACGTGGTAATATCAATTTTTCAGGAAAATATACGCTCGTTCTACGACATAGAAAATCTGTGGGACGCGCCTGTCATGCGCGTTGACGAAAATAAAACGCAAATAACGCGTCTCAATAAAGATATGTCCTGAGCCGTCATGGGCATCTTAAAAAACATAGCCGATATTATCTTTCCACCCGCGTGTCTGGGCTGCGAGGAAATTCTCGCCCGCGAGGAAGATAAATATTTCTGCCCAGACTGTCGCCGTCAAATCAGATTTTTAACCGGCAGCATCTGCCCTATTTGCGGCATAACTTTTTTTGACAGCCCAGCGGAAAGCCACCTGTGCGGCAACTGCATCGAACAAAAGCCTTTTTTTTCCCTGGCCCGCGCCGTGGCGGCCTACGAAAACGTCATGCTAGAAGCGATACAGAAATTCAAGTACGGCCGCGATTTGTCAACAGGATCGCATTTGGCCTCTTTCATGGCTGATTTCCCCTTCCCAGATTTTGATTGCCGCGCCTATGATATGATTGTTCCCGTGCCACTGCATATCAAAAAACTACGGCAACGCGGCTTTAACCAGGCTGTCATTCTGGCGCAGGCTCTGAAAAAAAAATGGCGCATGCCCTTAACTTATTTCTTGCTAAAACGCGCTAAATTTACTTTAACTCAAACTGGCCTGAAGAAAAAAGAGCGCGAAGGCAACATCAAGGGCGCTTTTGCCGTAAGTGACGAAAAAGCGGCGGAAGGAAAAAATATTATTCTGGTTGATGATGTCTTTACCACCGGCGCGACCGTCAATGAATGCGCCAGAACACTGCGCCGGGCAGGCGCCAAAGAAATAGCGGTTTTAACGCTGGCCAGAGTCATTTAAACAGGAACTTTTTATGAATAAGATACTTGATCGCGAAACTCTCAAAGAAAAACTCGATGCGCTGAAAAAACAAGGCAAAAAAATCGCCTTTACCAACGGCTGCTTCGACATCCTGCATGTCGGCCATGTACGTTATCTGAAAGAAGCGAAAAAAACCGCCGATATTCTGGTTCTGGCGCTCAACAGCGACTCCTCGGTCAGACAAATCAAAGGCGAAAAAAGGCCGCTCGTGCCCCAAGCAGAAAGAGCGGAAATTATCGCCGCCCTTGAATTTATCGATTTTGTGACTATATTTGATGAGCAAACTCCGCTGGAGCTGATAAAGCTTCTGAAGCCCGACGTGCTGATCAAGGGCGGGGATTGGCCAGAAGACAAAGTGGTGGGACGCGAAGAAATAAAGAAATGGGGCGGCCAATTGACTTTAATACCTGAAATCATTGGCAAATCCACGACGAACATCATCGATAAAATCAGAAAAAATTATAGCTGATAGCGTCTGGATAGTTTTGTTTTTCGCGCCTTTTTAAAGCGATTATTTTCCTTTACAAAAAATTTTTCATTAGGTAAAAGACACTTTCAGTTTTTTAAAGGAGCTAAATATTGGAAAAACAAGCAGCCATAAAACCGGAAAAACTTGATGTTTTCCGCAATATGCTTATCCAGAAAATAAACGAATTGCTCAGCGAGGCAGGTAAGACTGTTTCCGAAATGACCAACGGCAAAGAAAATTTTCCCGATCCGACTGACCGGGCGGCGCTGGAGGCAGACAGAAATTTTGAATTGCGCATCCGTGACCGCGAACGCAAGCTGATTCTTAAAATGCAAGAAGCAATCAAAAGAATCGATGACGGCGTTTTCGGCATCTGCGAGGTATGCGGCGGACCGATATCGGAAAAAAGACTGATGGCCAGGCCCGTAACCACTCTCTGCATCGACTGCAAAACGAAGCAGGAAAAAATGGAGAAGCTCAAGGGAGAATAATCTAAGAGCACATAAACCTCACAAACGCTCCGTCTCTGGGGCGTTTTTTATTTTAAAACTTTCTTTCCGTTTGTGATACCATGTTTGTAGATGTCGCTTTAAATATTCCCCAGGATAAACTCTTCACCTATGCCGTGCCGCCGGAGCTGGAAAAAGAAATCGCCATCGGCAAACGTGTGTTTGTGCCTTTCGGAAGCAGGAAACGAACCGGTTTTATCGTGACCGTTCGCCCCAATTGTGAGCTGGCTGCAGTAAAAACTATACTGGAAATACTCGACGCTGACCCTCTCTTCGACAGCCAGGACCTTGACTTTTACCGGTGGATCGCGGAGTATTTCCTGTACCCACTGGGAAAAACGCTGGCGGAAATAATTCCCGCCGGCGCGGAAAAAAAAGACTTGCGCTGGGTAAGTCCCCTGCCCCTGCCTGATGATATCTTCATTTCGGCCTCGCAAAAAAGCATTCTGGATACGCTGCAACTTTACCCGCAGGGAATTTCGCTGAAAAATCTGGCTGGTCTCTGCGGCGCGGTAAATGTCGCCACCATAAACAGGCTGCACCTTATGGGGCTTTTATCCCTGGAAGAAAAACAAAAAAAGCATCTTGCACGCCGCACGGAAAATATTGTCAGTCTTACCAAAAAAAGCATTGCCGAAATAAAATTGACCGATAAACAACAGGCGCTTGTTTCTTTTCTGGAAGAAAACGGCCCGTCCACCATGGCGCACATAACCAGAGAGACAGGCATATCTGCCGCCGTCTCACGTGGCCTGCACAAAAAAAGAGTGATCGCTTATTCAGCATGCGAGGTACTCCGACGCCCTTCACTTTCCTCTTCCATAAAGAGCGATAAGGCCAATCATGAACTCAATGAGCAACAAAGAACCGCTTTTGAGGAAATATCCGCCAGTCTTAACAAGAAAACTTTCACGCCGTTTTTGCTCCATGGCATTACCGGCAGCGGCAAAACAGAAATTTATTTGAAAGCCATTGAACTTACCATCAAGGCCGGCGGCGCGGCCATTTACCTCGTGCCGGAAATCGCGCTGACACCGCAGCTGATTGCCAGAATTTCGGGCCGCTTCGACGATGACAAAATCGCTGTTTTGCACAGCGGCATCGCGCAATCCGTGCGTTACGATCAATGGCGTGAAATCAAGCGCGGTAAAATAAAGCTGATAATTGGCGCGCGCTCCGCCATCTTTGCCGCACCGCCCGATTTAAAATTGATTATCGTAGATGAAGAACATGATTCCTCCTATAAACAGGATGACCGCCTTTGCTACAATGCCCGCGATTTGGCTGTCCTCAAGGCGAAACTGAACAACGCCGTGGTAATCCTCGGCTCGGCCACGCCCAGTATCCGCTCTTATTACAACGCGCGGACGGAAAAATATCGCTTGCTGGAATTGCCGCAGCGCGTGCATAACCGGCCGCTGCCGCTTGTGCAGATAATCGATATGAAAAAACAAAAGGAAAAAACGGGAAAAACTCCCCTTCTTTCCGATAATCTGGTTGATGAAATAGCCAGGACATTGGAAAACAATGAACAGGCGCTGCTTTTTTTGAATAAACGAGGCTTTGAAACGTTTCTCGTCTGCGCGGATTGCGGTTATAATTTCCGCTGTCCGAACTGCGCCGTCTCGCTGAAACATCATCTGGCGGAAAATACCATTAAATGCCATTACTGCGATTACCGCCAGAAAGCCATCCCGCAGTGCCCATCCTGTCGGGGAAGCCGCGTGATCAGCTACGGCGCGGGCACACAGAAGCTGGAAAAAGAAATAGAAAAAATATTCCCGACCGCTCGCGTGCGGCGGATGGATGCCGACACCTCCTCCGGCAAGAATGTACAGGAGAAAATTCTCGAAGCTCTCCAAAACAAGAAGATCGATATCCTTGTTGGCACACAAATGATTGCCAAAGGACATGATTTCCCGCTGATCACCCTGGTCGGCGTCGTTGCTGCGGATACTTCCCTGAATATGCCTGATTTCCGCGCGGCGGAAAAAACCTTCCAACTGCTAACGCAGGTGGCGGGCCGCAGCGGACGCGGCAACAACCCGGGCAAAGTAATCATTCAAACTTTTAATCCTCAGCACTTCGCGTTGCGTCACGCGCAACATCATGACTACAAATCGTTCTACGCTGAAGAGCTGGATTTCCGCCGGACTTTTCAATATCCGCCTTTTGGCCATATCGTCAACATCCGTCTCTCTTCGTCAAAAAAAGAAGAACTGCTTTGCGCATCCCAGAAGCTGGAGAAAAAAGTAAAAAGTTTGGCAGGCGCCTGCTCTGACGCGGTGGAAATAATCGGTCCCGCGCCCGCACCTTTGGCTAAATTAAGCGGCCGCTACCGCTACCAGATGCTTTTAAAGGGCGCACAGATAAACACATTGCGCCGACTGGCGCAGGAACTGCTGCAAGACCATAAAAATAGCTTTGTGAGAATGTCCGTTGATGTCGACCCGGAAAATTTTATGTAAATCCGCTCTTTTTATAACCGACTTTAAACTATCCCCGCGTTAAGGCGCCAGATGGAAAAATTAAGAACAGCGGCAAAACTCACCCACAGGAAATAAGGAATCAAAAGCAGCCCCGCGGGGCGATAAACACGCGCGAAAAGAATTATTGTCGCCAAAATTGACGCCCATAATATACAAATATCGGCGAAGGCCAGCGCCGGGCTGTGCATGCCGAAGAAAAACCAGCTCCAAACAACATTAAAAATTAATTGTATCATAAAAAGCGAGATTGCCGCAGACGATAAACGAGCGGTGCGTCTTTCCCAGATTAGCCAGAGAGCAACGCCCATCATCACGTAAAGCACGATCCACACCGGAGCAAAAACCCAGCCGGGCGGCGTCCATAACGGTTTGATCAACGCGGCATACCAAGAATCGGGACGATTTACCGCTCCGGAAATCATCCCTGCCGCCAAGGTGATAAAAATACACGCAAAAAGAGACGGATACGATTTTTTCATTATTTTCCGCTACTAATATGAAGAATTATTATTTGCCGCTGGATCTTCTCCAGGTAAACACCCACTTATCGCCGACTTTCTTATAAAGAAAAATGTCTTCTTTGAATTTTCCCTCCCGCTCGGTGCTATAGCTGGTGTCGGGGCGAAAACTTATCTGCACGCGGTAGGTATCGGAACTTTTTTCCAGCGGGTTCATCAAAACAATTTCGCCTGTCGGATATACCTTCTGAAAGTCTTCTTTAATCAAATCTACGGCAGGCTGATCACCACAACCAAAGAGAAGAAATACGGCAAAAATTAATAACCACTTCTTCATAATTTCCTCCTTAATCTATGATCCTTAATATGTTGCCTATACCTTCCCCCCGTAAGGTACGTTGTTACGTTTTTAATACTACAAAATTTTTATTATTTCAAAACAAAAAGATGCCTTGACACTACGGCCTTTTCCTCTATTATGTTCATTCAATAAACAAGGAGGATCGGTTATGAATCCGCTACGCATAGTTTTCATGGGCACACCATCATTTTCCTTGCCGGCCCTCCAGATGTTGCATGTCGCAGGATATGAAATTGCCGGCGTCATCACGCAGCCAGACCGCCCCCAAGGCCGAGGACAAATCGCCGCCGCCCCGGCGGTCAAAATTCTCGCGGAAAAATTAGAGCTGCCCGTTTTTCAACCCGAGAATATCAGGGAAGAAACAAGCGTGGAAATTATTAAGAGTTTATCCCCGGAGATGATTGTGGTCGCGGCGTTTGGACAAATCCTACCCAAAAAAATCCTGGATATTCCCCCTCGCGGTTGTCTGAACATCCATCCCTCGCTCCTACCGAAATACCGCGGCGCCGCGCCGATTAACTGGACCCTGATCAAAGGAGAAACAAAAACCGGCGTAACAATAATGCTGATGGACGAAGGAATGGATTCCGGCGATATCCTGACACAGCAGGAAACAGACATCATTCCGGGGGAAAATTTCGGCCATCTGCAAGACCGGCTGGCCAGGCTCGGGGCGCAGCTGCTTCTTTCGACTATCGACCAATTTATTGCCGGCGCCATTGACCCTCGTCCCCAGGATAAAGAGGCAGTGTCTTTTGCGCCGCGTTTGACCAAGGAAACCGAGAAAATAAACTGGCGCGAAAGCGCCGTTAATATCTACAATCTCATCCGTGGCTTGAGCCCCGCGCCCGGCGCGTACAGCTTCTTAAACGAGAAAATGATTAAAATTTACGTGGCGGAACCATTGATGGAAGAAACCAATAAAACACCCGGCACAATCGTTGAGGTTGCCAAAGACATAATCAAAGTTGCCACAGGCGATGGTCTTCTCCTGTTAAAGGAAGTGCAGCTCGCCGGGAAAAAAAAGATGCCGGTGCAAGATTTCCTGCGCGGCTATCAAATTAAAACCAATGCCGCTTTCGGTTCATGATATCATTCCTGATTATTCAATCCGGCGCGGCATGCCGATATTTAATTTCTTGACACCGCTCTTTAATCTTAAATATAATAATTTTTATTTGTCACTATTTCTCACGGGGAGGCTTCTTTGCTGCGTTATTCAATCTTCACCACGCCGGTAATCAAATCTGTTTTACGCGGTTTATCTCTTACTTTATTGAAAATACTCGGATGGAAAGCCATTGGCCCGCTGCCAAATTTGCCAAAATATCTGGTCATTGTCGCGCCGCACACTTCCAACTGGGATGTTTTTTATGGAGTAATGCTGGCTTTCGCTCTGAAACTTGATGCCCGTTTTCTGGCAAAGAAAGAATTGTTTCGCCGGCCCTTCGGGCCGGTTATCGAATGGCTGGGAGGAATCGCCACCGATCGATCCGCGCATTCCAATATCGTTGAAAAAATGATCGAGGAATTCAAAAAAAGGCGTGAGTTTGTTTTAGCCCTGGCACCTGAAGGAACCCGTCACAAAGTAAAATACTGGAAATCCGGTTTTTACCATATCGCCACGGGCGCCGGCATTCCCATACAAATTGGCTATATCGATTACGCGACCAAAACCGGCGGCGCGGGGCCGCTTATATTCCCCACCGGAGATATCGCACGCGACATGGTCGCCATACGCGACTTTTACCTGCAAGTTAAAGGCAAGCGCTCTGAATTGACGAGCCCGGCGGCGGTTCCCACGAATACTTAAACTTTTTTTCGTAACAGGCATAAAACGACTCTTTGTGATTTGTTTATTACTTTTTATATTTTGTCATCAACTAAGAACCTATGAAGAAATCCATCAGGCATCTGGCGACGGTTATTCTCACGCGGGTTAATCGCAGCGACGCGTTTGCCTCTCTTCTTCTTGACGATTGCCTGGATGCCAATCAACTGTCGGGTACGGCGGACGGAAAGTTGCTTACTTACCTTGTTTACGGCGTTTTGAGAAATCGCGGCCGGCTTGATTGGATTATTGCGGCTCTTTATCGCGGCGAATTCGAGAATCTTGACGAAACTGTTAAAAATATTCTGCGCATTTCTCTTTTTCAATTAACAAGCAGCGACCGCCTGCCCGCTTTTGCCGTAGTAAACGAAGCGGTAAAAATAAGCAATTTAATCTCTCCGCAGAAAAGCTCTTTAGTCAACGCCTTGCTGCGTAATTATTTGCGGCGCGGGAATAATATTCCTTTTCCTGCTCCCGAAAATGGCATGGCAAAATACATATCCGTAAATTATTCCCATCCCTCCTGGTTGGTAAATGAATGGCTGAACATTTTTGGTCCCGAAAACACGCAATCCTTATGCGCTTCGAACAATGAGCTACCACCCGTGACTCTCCGGGTTAATACGCTGAAAATATCACGCGCTGAATTGATCGCCAAGCTCAGCGCCGATGGTTTTCATCTTGCACCGACCAGGCATTCGCCGGACGGCCTCATCATACATCAAGGCATCCAGGCTGCCGTAAAAACTGAAGCATTTTCCGCCGGTTTTTTTCGCCTGCAGGATGAAGGCGCCCAATGCATCGCGTATCTCGTTGTACCGGAAGAAAACAGCAATGTCCTTGATGTCTGCGCAGGAAGCGGCGGCAAGACTGCGCATCTGGCGGCACTGATGAAAAATCATGGGCGAATTCTGGCAATAGATAAGAATCCCGCGATGATTGAAGAATTAAAAAAGGAAGCTCTGCGGTTGGGCGTAACCTGTGCTGAGGCATATAAGATGGATTTAAGCTACGGCCTGCCAGATAAATTAAGCGGCAGATTTGATTTTGTCCTTGTTGACGCGCCATGTTCCGGTACAGGCACGCTACGCCGCAATCCGGAAATAAAATGGCGCCTACAGCCCAAAGATATTCCTAAAACTGTGCGGCGGCAAAAAAAAATTCTTGCTGAAGCGGCGCGAGCGGTGAAAAACAACGGAAAATTGATATACTGCACATGCTCGCTCTTGCCGCAGGAAAATGAAAATATCGTTAAAGAATTCATGGCGCAAAACAGCGAATTCTCTCTTTGCCCTCCACCGGCTGGCCTCGATAAAAGCCTTTTTGACGGTGACGGATTCTATCGCACCTATCCGCATATCCATAATACTGACGGCTTTTTCGCCGCGGCGCTCCGGCGTAATTAATCCTCCCGCCTAATTTAAATTGACGAATAAAATCAAATAATGCTAGGTAACCAGATATTTTTTTGAGGTACAGTTTATGTTCGTTAAGCAAATGCAGGTAGGGCACATGGCCGTTTTCGCCTATCTGGTGGGGGATAAAATCACCGGCGACGCTCTGGTTATCGACCCGGCGGATAATGTTGAAGACATCATCCATGTGGCACAGCAAAACAAACTGCGCATTAATTACATCGTCAACACACACGGACACGTTGACCATATCGGCGGCAATGCCTTGATGAAAAAGCTTACCGGCGCGAAAATCATCGTGCATGAAGCTGACGCGATAATGCTTACAGCGACACCCGCCGCCATGCTGAGAATGTTTGGCGCGGCGCAGTCTCCCCCCGCGGATATCCTGGTAAAAGACGGGCAAACCATTTCCACGGGCAATGTGGAGCTTAAAGTCATTCATACGCCAGGGCATTCTCCGGGCGGCATCTGCCTGTACACTCCCGGCTTCGTGTTCAGCGGCGATACGCTGTTTGTGGAAGCGATCGGCAGAACTGATTTGCCGGGCGGATCCTGGGAGATTATGTGCAACGCCATCAAAACAAAACTTTTTACTTTGCCGGAAGACACCAAAGTCATGCCCGGCCATAATTACGGCCGCATGCCTACCTCGACAATCGGCCATGAAAAAAAATATAACCCTTTCTTACGCTGAAGGAGCAAACAATGTCTGACGCAATTGCGCAAACAAACTTCCCTGATTTAAAATTTCTCAACCGCGGCAAAGTGCGCGATTTATACGCGGTGGGAAATAATCTGCTGCTTGTCGCTACCGACCGCATATCAGCATTTGACGTAATTATGCCCAATCCCATACCCGGCAAGGGCGTAATTTTAAACCGCATGTCCGCCTTTTGGTTCAGGCAAATGGAAGACATTATCGGCAATCACATCATTTCCACAAACGTGGCCGATTACCCACCGGAATGTTTTCCCTATGCCTCAAGTTTGGAAGGACGCAGCATGTTGGCGAGGAGGGCCAAACCCCTGCCCGTCGAATGCATTGTGCGCGGGTATCTTTCCGGATCGGGCTGGAAGGATTATTGCCAAAGCCGCAGCGTTTCCGGCATTAAGCTGCCTGAAGGACTGAAGGAATCGGCAAAACTGCCGCAAACGATCTTCACGCCGACAACAAAAGCGCCGGAAGGACAACATGATACGGCAATCACCAAAAAAGACATGGAAAACCTCATCGGCGCGGAATTGACCGACAAAGTGATAAATATTTCTATTGCCATTTACGAACGCGCCGCAGCATCAGCCCTGAAGGCGGGAATTATTATTGCCGACACAAAAATGGAATTCGGCCTCATCAGCGACGAACTAATTTTGATCGACGAATTGCTCACGCCGGATTCTTCGCGTTTCTGGCCGGCCGCTGAATATGCCGAAGGACGTGGACAAAAGAGCTTCGATAAGCAATTCCTGCGGGATTATCTTTTATCCATAAAATGGAATCAAAAGCCGCCCGCTCCCGATCTGCCGCCTGAGATAATCAGCAAGACAAAAGAAAAATACGAGGAAGCCTACCGCAGGCTGGTTCCTTGATTTAAACTGTTGACTTGGCGTGATTGATTATTATATTAGCGCCCGTAAATTGATACTGTTATTAAGGAGTTATCCTTGAGCGGCAAAAAACTTCCTGACTACAGGCTGAAACAAAAAATTCTCTACATCGACGCGACTGATGAAAAAACGCTTATTAATTACGGTGACCTTTTTTTTGCTGAAGGGAAATTTTCTGACGCCCTCGAGTTTTACAAAAAAGCTAGGCATTCCAAGGGGATAGAAAATATAAAATCCTTGGCGATGGAGACCGCGGATGTTTTCCTCTTCGAGCAGTCCCTGAAAGCCCTGAATAAACAACCTGCGCAAGACGACTGGGAAAAAATCGGACAAAATGCCATTACTCAGAAAAAATATTATTTTGCCAGGCACGCGCTGGAAAAAGCCGGTAAGCAGGAAGATCTTAATGCGCTGCGAAAAATGATGGAAGCGGAAAGTCACGGAAACGAAAAATGATCAAAAAAGATTATTATGAGGTTCTGGGCGTAAAGAGGAACGCCTCAGAAGAAGAAATAAAAAAAAGTTACCGGAAAATAGCCATGCAGTGCCACCCGGACAAAAATCCGGGAGACAAACAAGCGGAAGAAAAATTCAAGGAGGCGGCTGAAGCCTATGAAGTGCTGAGCGATCGCCATAAACGAGAAATCTACGACCATTATGGCCATGAGGGGCTTAGCAACAGCGGCTTTCAGGGTTTCAGCGGTTTTGAAGATATCTTCTCCCACTTTGGCGATATCTTTGAAGATATTTTCGGTTTCAGCGGCGCAAGAGGCAGATCCCGCTCCTATGCCCGCGCCGGCGCAGACCTGCGCTATGATTTGAATATTTCATTCATGGATGCTGCCTTTGGGCTATCAAAAAATATCGAAATATCCAAACTGGCAACCTGTGACCAATGCGAAGGCAGTGGCTGCGCCCCCGGCGCGCGCCCGGAGACCTGCCGTTCCTGCCAGGGCCGTGGGCAGGTGATACAATCGAGTGGCTTTTTCACGATCAGTACCACCTGTCCTCAGTGCGGCGGTCATGGTAAATATATCACCAAGCCTTGCGATAAATGCAATGGCTCGGGAAAGGAAACCGTCACCAAAAGCGTTCAGTTAAAGATTCCCGCCGGCGTGGAAACAGGCTCACGCCTGAGACTGCGCGGCGAGGGAGAGGCGGGTGACCACGGAGGCCCAAATGGTGACCTCTACGTTTTTTTACACGTGGAAGATCATGAATTTTTCACCCGTTCCGGTGATGACGTCATCTGCCGCATCCCAATCTCTTTTGTTCAGGCCGCACTTGGAGCGACGGTAGAAGTGCCGACAATAGAGGGCAAAGAAAAGCTAAAAATTCCCAAAGGCGCGCAAACGGGAAAAACTTTCCGCCTCAAAGGCAAAGGCATTCCGCATATTCGTGGTTACGGCCGCGGTGATCAGATTGTGGAAATCTTCGTGCAGACGCCTACAAACTTAAGCAAAAAACAAGAAGACATTCTGCGAGAATTTGAGAAACTATCCTTAACGAACAGTGCCTAAAATAATATTTTCTTCGAACAAGGCCGCTGTGATAATCTTTTCAATATCGCGAAAGCAGCAGTTAGTGGACTGAAATATTTAATATTGCAATTGCATCAATGATATGTTTAAAAAAACAAACTTCACCGGAGGAATAAACATGAGGAAAAATTTGTTTTCTGCCGTATCGCTGCTTTTTAGCTTATTTCTTTTATGCGGATGCGCCGCTCTGGTAGTCGGGGGCACCGCTGTTGGGGCAGGCGTTGGAACATATTATTACGTTTCCGGTGAATTAAAAACAGACTATCCCGCTTCTTTCGATCAGGTCTGGACCGCCTGCGAAAAAACCGTCGCCGATATGAGGGGCATCGATGTCCAACCTGTCCGCGAAATCGCCCGGGGAAGAATAAACGCTATCATCAAAAGCGAAAAAGTGAAAATTGAAGTAACTTATAAGTCAAAAGAACTGACCAGTGTTTCGATTCGGGTGGGATTACTAGGAAACAAGCTTTCTTCGCAATTGCTCCATGATAAAATAGCTGATCACCTGGCCAATCAATAATTCAGAGGCAGCCACAAAACAAATATCGGCCGGGGTATTAATGCCAGATGAAAAAAAAGATCATCGCGGGAATATTGCTTAGCCTTGTCCTGGTATACTTATCCGTCCGCGGGATAAACTTTGATGAAACTATCGAAAGTCTGAAAAATATCAAACTGCTGCCGGTTGCCGGCTTTGTTGCCATAGTGCTGGTAATGCAGTTTTTACGCTCCTACCGTTGGGGCGTCATTTTGCAACCCCTGCAGAAACTTGACCAGTTTACCCTTTTTGCCATTACCTCTGTGGGGTTTCTGGCTATTGCCGCCATCCCCGCTCGCTTGGGAGAATTTGCCCGCCCCTATTTAATCGCGCAGAAAAGTGAAATAAAATTTTCATCCGCTCTCGGCACGATTTTTGTGGAAAGAGTACTGGACAGCCTGGCGGTTATATCCATCATGGTTATTTCTCTGACCTTTATGCGCCTGCCTGACTGGATGATAAAATCCAGTATTTTGTTTTTCATTATTGCTTTTTTGTTGCTGATTTTTATTATTGTTCTGATCTGGAAACGACAAACCGCATCGAATGTTGCCCGGAGAATTTTCAGTAAATTGCCGGAAAAACTGGCGCATAAAATTGATGAACTGATCCATCATTTTATTGACGGCTTCAAAATCATCACAGATATAAGAATGCTTTTGTATCTACTTTTCCTTTCGGCGCTAATCTGGTTCGTCGATGTTCTGGCAATCTACATGCTGTTTTTGGCTTTTGATTTCAGTCTGCCTTTCCTGGCCGCGGTGGTGCTCATGATTGTTCTGATTGCGGGAATCGCCATTCCCACCGCCCCCGGTTATATCGGCAACTGGCATTTTGCCTGCATTTTAGGCTTAAGTATCTTCGGCATGGCTAAATCCGAAGCATTTTCTTTCGCCGTCGTTTATCATTTTCTTTCCATCGCCATTGTCGTTGTGCTGGGCATTCTTTTTATGCCTTACAACAAATTCTCCTTCAAAGAGATAAAGGCTCTGCTCAACGGTGAAAAATCTAATAATGGTTAAACTGCTGCCAAAATTTAATTTGCCGCAATCATTACTCTTTCACAACTAATTTCATGCTTCTGAGTTTTTTGTGCAAATTGCTTCGCTCGAGCCCAATTGCTTCGGCGGTCTTAGAAATGTTGCCTTCGTTTTCCTCAAGTTTCTTTAGAATAAACTGCCTTTCAAAATCCAGTTTTGCGTCCTTCAGGGAATTACTGATGAAATTCAGCGAGATATTATCTTCCATAACAAAAGGTGTTTTGCCAAAATCCCTGACCTGAAGTGGCGGAATATCATTTGCCGTGATTTCTCTGGCTGGTGTTAGGATAACCAATCTTTCGATAATATTTTTCAGCTCTCGGACGTTACCGGGCCAATCATGTTCCATAAGCACCGCCAGTGCTTCATCCGTCAATATTTTAGGATCTTCGCCTTCTTTTTCCGCTGCGTCCTGCAAAAATTTTTCCGCCAGTGGCCTGATGTCTTCCTTTCTTTCCCTTAGTGCTGGCACATAAAGAGGGATGACGTGCAGGCGGTAATAAAGATCCTGGCGAAAGCGCCCGGCTTCCATTTCCTTTTCCAAATCTTTGTTTGTCGCGGCCAACACACGCACGTCCATATCGATGAGTTTGTTGCCTCCCACTCTTTCAAATTTCTTCTCCTGCAGTATGCGCAGAATTTTTGCCTGCGCTTTCAGACTCATGTCGGCCACTTCATCCAAAAAAATCGTGCCTTCGTGAGCCAGGTCGAATTTTCCGCGTTTTTTTTCCGTTGCGCCGGTAAAAGCTCCCTTTTCGTGCCCGAATAATTCACTTTCAATCAGTTCTTCGGGAATCGCCGCGCAATTCACTTCCACAATCGGCTTATGCGCTCGATGGCTTAAGTGGTGTATGGATCGCGCCACCAGTTCCTTGCCCGTGCCGTTTTCTCCCATAATGAGAATCCAGGCGTTGGTCGGGGCAACGATGCTGATCATTTCTTTGAGTTCCGTTATCTGTTTGCTTACACCGGTTAGCTCATACTGATGCGCTATCTTTTGTTTCAGCATGACGTTTTCCGCTTCCAGGCGCAAAACGTTTAGCGCGTTGTTGATTAAGATTATCACTTTTTCCAGCGAAAGTGGTTTTTCGATAAAATCAAAGGCGCCTAATTTTGTGGCTTTCACCGCCGTTTCAATCGTGCCGTGCCCCGACATCATGATAACCATCACGTCAGGATACTGCGCCTTAATCCTTTTTAGTGTTTCCAAACCGTCAATACCGGGAAGCCAGATGTCCAGCATGACAAGGTGCGGCAGTTCGTCCTCCATTATTTTGAGCGCGTCTTCACCGCTGCCTGCCACCAGCACATTATAGCCTTCATCGCTCAAAATTCCTTTTAGCGTCTGGCAGATGCTTTCTTCATCGTCAACAATGAGGATATTTTCTTTCATGCTTTATAAGTATTTAATTTTAAATATATTATCAATGACTATTTACTAAATATTTATCTTATCTCAGGCAACCGGCAAATAAAATGAAATCACTGTTCCGCGCGGATAATTATCCGCGACAGTCACCTGACCGCGATGATCAGAGATGATCGAGTTCACAATGGCCAGCCCCAAACCGGTACCGGATTTTTTTGTCGAAAAATAAGGCTCAAACATTTTTCCCTTATGGCTTGCCGGAACACCTTCGCCATCGTCGGCAACAGCAACAAAAACCTTGCGCGTCTGCTCATCATAATTCATGGTTATTTCAATTTTCCCTCCCCTGCCGTCGATTGCCGCCACCGCATTATCCAGAAGATTTATCAATACGCGATTCATCTGCTGCGCATCAAACTCGAATTTCGGTAAACTTATCGCTTTATTGAGAATAAACTCTATATCTTTATGAGCGTCCTGAAAAAGGAAAACGGATTCGGCCACAACTTCATTCAGGTCGTTGACCGATGGCGTCGTTACGGGCATTCGCGCGTATTGCGAAAATTCATTTACCAGATTTTTAAGCACATCGACCTGGTCAATAATCGTCTGCGTGCATTCTTTAAAAACAGAACCCTCTTCGCCAAGCTTGTCGCCGTATTTTTTCTGCAGCCTCTGTGCGGAGAGTTGCACCGGTGTAAGCGGATTTTTTATTTCATGCGCCATTCTCCGGGCGACTTCACGCCACGCCGCCGCTCTTTCCGCCCTCTGTAATTGCGTTAGATCCTCAAAAATGACGACCATACCAGCGTCTTTGCCTTCTTCCTCCTTAATTACGGTAAGCGTAAGAAGAACGGTAAGAGCCCTGTCTTTGAATATCAGCTCCACCTGTTTTTGCAACACGCCTTCCTGCGTTTCGTTTATTTCCTTTAAAAATTCCTCAATGCGAATGAGATGCTCCGATACCATTAATTCGCGAAAATTGCGGAATAAAACATTCTCTGTTTTAATATCGAGCATTTTTTCTGCGGCCTGGTTTATCGTTGTGATAACGCCGTCTTTATCCAGCGAGATAATCCCCACGGAGACATTGCTTAAAATCGTTTCGATATATTTACGGCGTTGTTCCAGGCTTATGTTTGCCTGCAGCAGACCATCTTTGCTTTTTTTCAAATCTTTTGTCATCTTATTAAATGATTTTACCAAGAGGCCTATTTCATCATCCGCCTCAACATCAATCTGAATATCCAAATCACCCTGGATGATTTTGTTTGTCGCTTTGGCAAGATTTTGAATAGGACCGGTGATGCCGCCCGCCAGCGTTAATCCAAACCAGGTGGCTAAAAAGATAATGATGAGCGTGACAATAGACATCGTTAATATATAGCTGAATTTTATGGGATTTTTTAAAATATTGATTTGACCGTACTGTTGCGTGGCATCAGCAATGCTTCTTAATTTTTCCGCAAACCCCTTAGGAACATTGTAATTCACGGAAATACGGCCGATGACCTCTGAGGGCACGGCGTAGGAAAATACCGGCGCCACTCCCACTATTGTTTCTCCAGTATTAGTTGTTTCTACAGTAGACACTTCCTTACCGGCGTAAATTTCTTCCAGTAATTTCGGCGAGAGCATCGCCGGCATCATCTCCGGGTGCTCAACATCAGGAAAAACAATGTTTTGCGGCTGGAAATCAAAATAAACCTCGACCATCCCCAGATTATAATTTTTTTGTCGCTGTTTGATAAAATTCTGCAGATATTCCAATCTTTCTCGTTCGTAAAGACGGTTCTTAGTAATATCTGAGCTGATCTGTCGCGCGTTGAATTTCGCCTGCTCCGCCGCCTGCTGGTAATAAATCTGGGCCACCTCCAAAGATTTATTTAAGGCATCTCCCGTTTTCACGTTAAACCAAAATTCCAGACCATAAGAGAGAAAATTTATGGCAAACAAAAATAATAACACCGTCGGTACGAGAGACAATCCGACAAAAGCAGCGACAAGCTTCGTCCTCAACCTTGATCCAATGACGCCACGACGATGCTCGTAAAAAAGCTTGACTACGTTCCGAACAATTAAAAAGAATAAAAGAAGTATTAAAATAATAAAAATCATGTAAAGGCCATAGACAAATACATTCGCCAAATAGGGCATACCCTCATCGGTGAATATATTGCTGGCTATTATCGTAAAGATAATCGCTAGGAACCCGACAACGACGATAATTACACGTTCACGGCGCCTTTTTTTTATTTCTTTTTCATCCAGATATGCTTTTTTGCTTTTCCTAACCATTCTTTCACACAATCACTATGCGTGGATAAATTATTTCAAAATAAACTTCTGTTTATACCAGGGCGTTGCATAATCCCAAAATGAGACAAAGAAAAAAAGACGCTCCAATCTCAGCGGGAGGCGCACTTTATCTATGGTGACCATTGTTTTAAGGTAATAATTCTTATTTCTTTGCAGATCAATAATCGGAATTACGATAATGCCGTTAAAATCTGCCATTGCATTTTGCGCACTGTATAAATCACTGAATTCCGCCGGCTCAGGTTTATCCGCGCCGGAAACAATGAACGTTTTTTTAAGATTATCGTATTTAATAGTCCGTCTGATTTTACTGCTTTTGATTTTTTTGCTCCAAATATACGGCCTTTCCTCATAAACTCTTATCTGAAGGATATATTCTTTCGGAACTCCGGCCATAATCTCTGATACAATATCATCTTTAAATCCATTAACCAAACGCGCATACAAAAGAACATTTGCTTCGTTATTGGTGATGATAAAATCTGCAATTTGCGGAGCTGTAATATTTTTATTGCCGGAACACGAAGTAAAAAAAACCAGGATACACAAAGCAACAAACAAAAATCTTAACTGCGCCATAATCTTCTTCACCTTATTTCTTAAATTACGGAATCTCAGATCATCCGCTTACCGGCCACTTCACGTTTTTAATCATAACTAGTTTATATCACTAGCTTATCAACGCACGTCGAGCGTGTCACACGTATAAACTTAATTGTTCATACTAAGAAACATAGTAATAAAAATCAAGGTTATTTTGATTTACGCCGACACGGAATCAAGAATGGTGAAGGAAGGAATTCTCAAAGAATTAGCGCTTGGCGAATCACAAGACTTATCCTGATAGCTTATTATTTCCCAGGAATCCCTTTGCCTGGTCAACTCCTTGAGCAATAAATTATTCAAACGATGGCCTGATTTGTAGGCGATAAAATGGCCGATGATCGGCATACCTAAAAGAAACAAATCACCAATGGCATCAAGAATTTTGTGTTTGACAAATTCATCCGGAAAACGCAGGCCGTCTTTGTTAATGATTTTTTTATCGTCCAGAATTATCGCGTTATCCAAAGAACCGCCCAGACCAAGACCCTTCGCCTGCAAATATTCCACTTCTTTGAGAAAACCAAAAGTACGAGCAGGAGAGATATCCTTTTCATAAATCTCATCGGAGAATGTCATGCTGTACTCCTGCTTGCCAATGACATCGTGACTGAAATCGATCTGATAGGTGATTTTAAATTCGTCTGCAGGCAAAAAGGTAGCACTCGCGTCCCCTTCTTTAACTGTAACGGGTTTTTTAATGACTAACATTTTTTTTGCTTTTTTCTGAGCATGCGTGCCGACTTCCTTAAGGAGATTGACGAAAGGAAGGGCGCTGCCGTCCATGATCGGCACTTCGAAAGAATCGAGTTCAACTATCGCATTATCCACACCCATGCCGCTAAACGCGGAAAGTATATGTTCAACTGTAGCTACTCTTGTCCCGTTCGTGCCCAGGGACGTAGCCAACGTTGTGTCGCAGACATTATTGAAATCAGCGTGAATTTCGGGAGTATCCGGTAAGTCACGTCTCCGA
The DNA here is from genome assembly GCA_002478265.1 of Syntrophaceae bacterium UBA7520. GTDB lineage: Bacteria > Desulfobacterota > Syntrophia > Syntrophales > Smithellaceae > UBA4810. The sequence continues at coordinate 5,779 of DLNC01000010.1, read as the reverse complement.
AAAACTATTCCGGTATCCACACCGGCGGGTTTGATTTTCATTTTTACCTTACGGCCGGTATGCAATCCGATATTGGAACAATTGATTTCTTTATTTAAAGTACGCTGAAAATACATATTTTTCTCAATTTTTCTTAAAATAAGAGCAAAACCTATACCATAATTGGAAATTTTCTCTAACTTGTAACTATTTGTAATTACTAATATTATTTAATTGATTTTTTAAGAATACGGTTTGATTCGCTAAAAGTGTGTCAAATAAGCCACAGTATGGTTTTTAAGAATTCTCATCGTTATATTTTATAAAATCTCTCCTTTTCGCTGTAAATACATCCGCAATAAGGCTGACGATAAAGGCCCATTTCCTTGGAAATTCTGACACCCTCCGACCACCCTAAACGAAAATCCTGATAATAAAAGTCAATGCCTGCTTTTCTCCCAAGATCATGCGCAATTTCACTAATAAGTTGATGATTTTGAAATTTACTGTAAAGCAGTGTCGTTGTGAAAACGTCGTAATGATACTTCGTCGCGACGCCAATCGCGGCCTGCAAGCGCTCTTTATAACAATAGACACACCTGTCTTTATCTAAAAAGGCAGTATGTCTGAGGAATTCTTCCAGCGGATAGCTTGGCGACCAGATTACATGTAAATCCACACTTTGAGCGTAATTTTTTAATGTCTGGCTACGTTGCAGATATTCCCGGTAAGGATGAATATTGGGATTATAAAAATATCCTGTTACCTCGAAACCTTGAGCGCGTAATACTTGTAAAGGATAAATGCTGCACGGTCCGCAACATATATGCATTAATATTTTCATGACTAAACGGTTTAAATGCTAACGCTCAAAATAATTCGTTTTGCGTTTTGGAATTTTTCAGGCCGAAATGATCGTATGCTTTAGCGCAGGCTATTCTTCCTCTGGCTGTCCTTTGCAGATAACCTTCCTGGATAAGATACGGTTCATATATATCTTCAATAGTTGTTTTCTCTTCTCCCATTGCCGCGGATATATTGTCCAATCCCACGGGGCCGCCGTTGAATTTTTCGATTATCGTTAAAAGCAGCTTCCGGTCCATCTGGTCGAATCCCTGTTTATCTACTTCAAAAAGATCCAATGCGGCACAAGCAATTATATCGTCAATCTTCCCTTGATGTTTTACCTGTGCATAATCGCGAACACGTTTAAGCAGTCTGTTGGCGATACGTGGAGTGCCGCGGGCGCGACGGGCGAGTTCCTCCGTTCCTGCCTCAGATATCTTGATTTTTAAAATAGCTGCCGAGCGTTTGATGATCACCGCCAGCTCCTGTACCGAATAAAATTCCAACCGGAAATGCATGCCGAAACGGTCGCGCAAAGGAGACGTAAGCAAACCGGCGCGTGTTGTCGCGCCGACAAGGGTAAATTTGGGAACGTCCAGTTTCATTGACCTGGCGGATGGACCCTGACCGATCAGTATATCAATATGAAAATCTTCCATCGCCGGATATAAAATTTCTTCCACAACATGTGAAAGGCGATGTATCTCATCGATAAATAACACTTCGTGATCCTGCATGTTTGTCAATATTGCCGCCAAGTCGCCCGGTCTTTCTATGACAGGCCCCGATGTGACTTTTATATCTACCCCCATTTCCCGGGCGATAATGTAAGCCAAGGTTGTTTTTCCCAACCCGGGAGGTCCGTGCAGTAAAACATGGTCAAGAGACTCGCGGCGTTTTTTCGCCGCCTGGATGAAAATATCGAGATTGCTTTTGATTTTTTCCTGTCCGACGTATTCGGTCAATTTTAAAGGACGCAAACTCGCATCGAATTTATATTCATCATCGGCACCGACCGGATTAATCAGAGGATTCTTCGCCTGTTCGCTCATATAATTTTTTATCAACCTATCCCCATAATATTTTTAAAGTTTTTTTCAAAATTTTGTCCATGGCCATTTCCTGATGCTCGTCGTTCATTACCCGCTCCAACGCCTGCTGCGCAATGCTGTTCTTATATCCCAAATTTATGAGTGCGGAAAGAACATCTTCTCTGATCATATCCCGGCTTATTTGCTTTTCCGTGCCGGGTGCAGTTTCCTCAGCGGCTATTTTTTTAATTATTTTTTCTTTCAACTCCAGAATCAACCTCTCCGCGGTCTTTTTTCCCAGGCCGGGTATGCTGACAAGTTTTTTCACGTCGCCGCCGGATATTGCCTTGAGCAACTCCTGCACGGAAATGCCGGAGAGAATATTCAGTGACATTTTCGGACCAATACCGCTTACGCCCAACATCAGTTCAAAAACATCTTTTTCCTGTGGTGTATAAAAGCCAAATAAATTGATACCGTCTTGTTTAACATGAGTGTAAACATGCAGGGTAATATTCTGCCCTGTATCCGGCAATTCATAGAAAGTGGTCAAAGGTATAAAAACACGATAGCCCACGCCATGCGTGTCCACAATAACGTGTGTAATCCCTTTATGCACAACTTTACCGCTGATAAGGGCGATCATTTCAGATTGTGGTTCCCTTCATGAAATTAGCATGGCAAATGGCGACAGCCAACGCGTCGGCGGCATCGGCCGGCGGTAAAGCCGGCAGTTTCAAAATAGCTTTTACCATAGCTTGTACCTGCCTTTTTTCCGCCCTGCCGTAACCGACAACTGCCTTTTTAATTTCGAGAGGCGTATATTCAAAGATCGGTATATTCATAGCCGCGCCGGAAAAAATAGCCACTCCTCTGACTTGGGCCTGCTTGATCAAACTGCGAACGTTTTTACCGTAAAAAATATTTTCCAGGGCAATTGCCTGCGGCTTTTCCCTTTCCATCACCTCGGACAACCGCTGATAAATTTCGATTAAAACACCGGATAATACGACTCTCCGGCCTGGTTTAATTTCTCCATAAACGATTTGCTTTAAATAATTGCCCTCTTTGGCGATAATCCCATAACCCGTATTCTTGCTGCCTGGATCAATTCCTAAAATTCGCAAATTACATCCTAAAAACTATTTTCTCAGCTTAATTTCTCCATAACCGCGTCATCAATATCGAAATTAGCGTACACATTCTGCACATCATCGTTATCTTCCAACTTTTCCATCATTTTCAGCATCTGTTCCGCTTTGCCCGCCTCCAGTTTAACCGTATTTGAAGGAATCATGCCGATACGGGCTTCCAGATGTTTGATTCCCTTATCGTCCAACGCCTTTTTTACATTTTCATAAGCAACAGGCGAAGTAATGACTTCGTACTCGCTTTTATCGCTTACCACGTCATCAGCACCCGCTTCGAGTGCAATTTCCATGAGCGTATCTTCATCGATTTCTTTTTTATCGATAACAATGCTTCCTTTTTTGGAAAAAATCCACGATACGCAGCCATTTTCGCCCAGATTTCCGCCATGTTTGGAGAAAATATGCCTAATTTCCGCTACGGTTCTGTTCTTATTATCCGTCATAACCTCCACAAGAACTGCAACACCTCCGGGACCATAGCCCTCATAGGTAACTTCTTCATAATTGGCCGCGCCGTCGCCGCCGCCGATTCCTTTCTTGATAGCCCTTTCAATGTTATCTTTCGGCATGTTTTCTTCTTTTGCCGCTGCTACTGCCTGCCTGAGCCTTGAGTTTCCCTCTATGTCACCGCCCCCCAATTTTGCCGCCAGGGTAATTTCTTTAATGATCTTGGTAAATATTTTGCCGCGCTTGGCATCAATCGCGCCTTTTTTTCTTTTAATCGTGCTCCATTTAGAATGGCCGGACATACGCTGCTCCTTATTGCTTTTATGTTTTGCGTTAATAACACAAGGCACTAACCTTGTAAAGTTAATTGCATGATAATTTCTTAAATAATAGGCACATACGTGCACATTTTGCTTTGACAATCATCTTTGTATCTTATATGTTTCCTCGAAAAAAAGGATATTATTAATGAAAGCTTACCGTGAAGAATTATGGTTTAATCTGCCTACCCGCAGAGGGTTCATTAATATCACCGATAAGGTTGCCGAGTGTATTAAAAAAAGCGAGATTCAGGAAGGCCTCGTGCTCGTCAATGCCATGCACATAACCGCTTCCGTTTTCATCAACGATGACGAATCCGGCCTGCACCATGACTATGAACAATGGCTGGAACAACTGGCGCCTCATGAACCACTATCGCGTTATTTGCACAACAAAACCGGCGAAGATAACGGCGACGCACACCTGAAAAGACAAATCATGGGTAGAGAAGTTGTTGTGGCTATTACCAAGGGAAAACTTGATTTTGGTCCCTGGGAACAGATATTCTACGGCGAATTCGACGGCAAGAGAAAAAAAAGGGTATTGGTAAAAATCATTGGCGAATGAAAAATCCCCGTGCCGTTCGAGCAGGTCACGGGGATTTATAAATTTCTTTTTTGGGCGCTAAATCACTTCCACAATCAATGCATGCGCCGGACCACCGCTCGCGCAGAGTGAGGCACAACCGAATTTTTTCCCCATGCGCTTAAGCTCATTAATCATGGTAATGATCAGACGGGCGCCTGTCGCGCCAACCGGATGACCCAGACTGATGCCTGAACCGACACGATTGATCTTGTCCAACGGAATTTTCAATTCGCGGTTGCAGCCGATGACTTGCGCGGCAAAAGCTTCGTTAAATTCAAAGTAATCAATGTCTTCTAACTTCATTTTGGCGAATTTCAACGCGTTTTTTACCGCGGGCACAACGCCCATACCCATGATGCGGGGCTCAACAGAACCGGGCGCGGAAGCAACAATTTTCGCGATGGGCTTGACGCCCAATTCTTTCGCCTTTTCCGCCGCCATCATGATTAAACAGGAACCGGCGTCATTAAGCCCGGATGCGTTTCCCGCCGTAACCGTACCGTCTTTCTTGAAAGCGGGTTTCAGTTTGCCGAGCGCCTCCATATTGGTATCAGCGCGCGGATGTTCGTCCGTTTCAAAAATCACCGGACCTTTCTTCGTCTTGATTTCCACGGGAACGATTTCTTCTTTAAACCAGCCTTTCTTGATTGCCTCACACGCCCTCTGATGGCTCATCAGCGCCCATTCATCCTGTTCCTGGCGAGAAATTTTGTAGTGGTCGGCGATGTTGTCGGCTGTAATACCCATATGATAGCCTAGAAGAGCATCCACCAAGCCGCCGATCATCAGACTATCCTGAATTTTTTCGCCGTCCGCCAAGCGATAGCCTTTACGGGCGCCAAAAAGCAGGTAAGGCGCGTTACTCATGCTCTCCACGCCGACCACCGCGCCGATGTCAATTTTCCCTAGCATGATTTCCTGAGAAAGAAGTTCCGCGCCGCGCATGGAAGACGCGCACTGCTGATGAACGGTAAACGCGAAAGACTCAACAGGCAATTCCGCACCCATCGCTATATGTCGGGCCGTATTCCCCGGAGCTCCCGCCTGATTGCATTGACCGGCAACAACTTCCTGTATCATGTTCTTGTCAATGCCGGCTTTGGCCAGAGCGCCTTTTAAGGCTAATACGCCCAACTGAACAGGATTTAAACCAGAAAGCGACCCCATATAATCCCCGATTGCCGTTCTGACACCACCTACAATCACTACATCCCTCATACCAATTTCCTTTCTTAAAAATTATTTAAATTAAATTAAACACATAATTATTATTGTCTATCAGACTAACTTTAGTTGAAAAAAAGATGAAGTTTAATATCATTTTTTCTGTGCTATACCAAGAAAAATTTCTTATTACTAAAAAATTAACTGATTATCCTGGATTTTATAGTTTAAGTGACCTTCCCCCCGGAAACT
>DLNC01000025.1 GCA_002478265.1 Syntrophaceae bacterium UBA7520 | reverse complement strand
CCTTGGCAAGGTAGCACTCTACCGCTGAGTTACGCCCGCTCGTAAAAGCGCCAAGTTACTATCGTAAAAGGAAGTATCTTGTCAATAAAAAAATGCCCGTTTCCCGTTATAATTAATCAATTAACTGCCGGAAGTTTAATGTTAAACGAACAACAAACGTTTGCAATCTTTGTCTTACTTATCAGATCTTCAGGCCGAATTTTCTTTTGATTGCGATTTATAGCGGTAATACTTTATGAAATAATCCAACCCGGAAATAATGGTGAGAAAGAGCGCAACGTATAAAATTATCGTTCCGACAAAGTGCGCGTCAATACCAAAAAATGGGTAATGGATGATCAGCGCCGTAATCGCAATTGATTGCGCCAAAGTCTTTTTCTTTCCCCATTCACTTGCCTGAATATACATGCCGTCCGTGGAAGCAATGGAACGAATTCCATCTACGAGAAAATCGCGGATGATGATGATGGCCACAATCCAGGCGTCAATGCGGCCGATGGGAATCATCAAAATCATCGCTGAATTAACAATCAGCTTATCCGCCATCGGATCCAAAAATTTTCCCAAAGTTGTGACAAGCGAATACTTACGGGCGATGTATCCATCAATCAGATCTGTCAGCGAAGCAAGCACAAATAAGATTGCCAGAACCAAACTCCAAAATTTTCCCGGCCAAAGAAGCAACGTGAAAAGAAAAGGAACCATGCCTATTCTGATCAGGGTGATTATGTTCGGCAAATTAAAAACTTCTTTTTTCAGCAACATCTTTACCTAATGACTTAATATTATTTAGGAACTTTTTTCCAGTCTTCCAGAAACATTTCTATACCCCGATCCGTCAGCGGATGCTGGGCCAATTGGGTGATGACTTTAAAAGGAATGGTGGCGATATCCGCGCCCATCATTGCCGCTTCCAGTACATGCCGCGGATGTCTGACGCTGGCGACGATTACTTCCGTTTCATATTCGTAATTGTCAAATATTTCTAAAATCTGTTCGACAAGTTCCATGCCATCGTGCGCGATATCATCCAGGCGCCCCACAAAAGGACTGACATAACGCGCGCCGGCTTTGGCAGCCATCAGCGCCTGTAGCGGCGAAAATATCAGCGTCTGATTAACGTCAATACCCGCGTCAGCGAACATTTTTGTCGCCTTTAGCCCCTCGGTACAAAGGGGAACCTTGATAACGACATTTTTCCCCCACCCGGCAAGTCTTTTGCCTTCTTCAAACATCGTTTTTGCTTCCATGCTTACCACTTCCAGACTCACCGGTCCGGCAACATTATTTAGGATTTCCTTAATAACAATTTCAAAACCTTTTTTTTCTTTGGCAATAAGCGATGGATTGGTGGTAACACCATCCACCATACCCAGCTTCAGTCCTTCTTTGATTTCTTCAATATTGGCGGTATCAATAAAAAACTTCATGGCCCCTCCATAATAATCTATCTCTGATTTGCAGATATATATTTTTCCAGACAGTCTTTGCCACAAAAATAATGAGCTTTCCCCGCGATATCTTTTTTGAAAGCCTGGCTAACCGGGATATGCCTGTGGCATACAGGATCTTCCACCAAATCTTCACCGGCAATCCGCGGTGAAGCGCTTTTTCCATCTTTATCTTTGACCAACCGGTTTTCCTGAAACGATTTCAGCACTTTATAAAGAAGAAAAATCAAGATTAAAAAAATTACTGCGCGAAAAAACATTATCTAACCTATTATGATCATTGATTATTCAATTTTCGTCACGCTTTTGTCGTCTTCCAGCCTATCGAGCAATCCTCTTACGGAAACGCCATAAACCGGGTGGATTACATAGGAGGCAATCTCGCAAAGCGGTGCCAGCACAAAACGGCGCCTGTGCAATTCCGGGTGAGGAATCACTAAATCCCCTTCATTAATCACGGCCTGACCGTAAAACAGAATATCCAAATCAATTATCCGCGGGCCTCCTTTTAGCATTCTGACCCGACCCATTTTTCTTTCAACTGCCTCCAGCGCTTTTAATAACTCCCGCGCTTGAAGAGTGGTGGCAATCTCCACCGCCGCGTTTACAAAATAATCCTGATCTATATCTCCTATCGGCTCCGTCCGGTAAAAGGACGAATGAGCAATCAGCGACACTGTTTCAATATGACAAATTTCTTCTACAGCACGTTGGCAATTTTGTAAAGCATCTCCTATATTGGAGCCAATTCCTATATGGCAGATGATGCGTTGCAATGTTAAAAGAATTATCTTCGGCGCAGGCCTAAGACATCCTGCATATCATACAGACCGTTTTTCTGGTTGACAATCCACTTGGCCGCGCGAATCGCGCCTTTGGCAAAATTATCTCTGCTTTGCGCCCGGTGAATAAACTCCAGCCTTTCTCCCACGCCGCCAAAAATCACCGTATGCTCGCCGACAATATCTCCCGCGCGAATGGTCTGGATGCCTATTTCCCTTTTCGTCCTTTCGCCAATCATGCCGCGCCGCGTATAAACAGCGTCTTTCTCCAGATCACGGCCTAACTTATCGGCAATGATTTGCGCCATATACATGGCCGTCCCGCTGGGCGCGTCTTTTTTCAGATGATGATGGGCCTCAATTATTTCCACATCATAATCATCGCCCAGAATGCCGGAGCATTCTTCCAGCACCTTCCAGAGCACGTTTACACCCACGCTCATGTTGGGGGAAAGAACACAACGCGCGTTCTTTGCCAGCTCCTTTACTTCCTTCATCTCTTCGGAAGTGAATCCGGTAGAGCCGATAACAATGGCGCGTTTGTTTTCTCCCGCTATTTTCAGATAGCGCAGCGAAGCTTCGTGATTGGTAAAATCAATCACCACATCGGCCTGCTCGATGCAGTCAGCTAATTTATCGCAGACCAATATTCCCGTTTGGCCCAGGCCAAGAGCCTGGCCGACATCACGGCCCACAATCGGATGGCGGGCGACTTCCACCGCGGCGACAACTTTTATATCCGAAAGAGGGGCGATCAGGCTGATGATTCTTCCACCCATTCTTCCGCCGGCGCCGGTAACAACAGCTTTAACCATGACAAATTATCTCCTTGTTGATGATCATTATAAAAATAATTAAATCAGGCCGTAATCGGTCAGCACTTTTTTCAGCTTTTCCCGGTTGGCATCCGCCATTTTGCAAAGAGGCAGTCTGTATTCTTCCTTGATTTTCCCCATCATGGCCAGCGCGGCTTTCACCGGGATGGGATTGACCTCAATAAAAAGCGCCTCCATCAACGCCGACATCTTGTAATGCAATGATTTTGATTTTTTAATATCTCCGGCGGCAAAAGCATCCACCAGTCCGGCCATATCCGCGGGCACAACATTGGAGGCGACGGAAATCACTCCCGCGCCGCCAATCGCCAAAAGCGGCAGCGTGAAATTATCATCGCCGGACAGCACGGCGAAATCCGCCGGGCACGATTCGATGATATCGCCCATTTGCTTAAGCGAGCCGGATGCCTCTTTAATGCCGACAATATTTTTTATTTTCGCCAGCTTTGCCACCATGGGCGGCAGGAGATTAACGCCGGTGCGACTGGGAATGTTATATGGAACAATGGGAATAGGAACATTCTCCGCAATCTTCTTAAAGTGCTGATACAATCCCTCCTGTGTCGGACGGTTATAATAAGGACAGACGATCAACGCGCCATCCGCTCCCGCTTTATAGGCGTGCTGCGTCAGGCGCAGCGCTTCATCGGTGCTGTTTGAACCCGTACCAGCAATAACCGGCACGCGCTTTTTTACGGCGTCAATGGTAATTTCAATAACTCTGTCGTGTTCTTCATGGGAAAGGGTGCTGGATTCCCCGGTAGTGCCGCAGGGAACAATACCATCCGTTCCGTTGGCAATCTGAAATTCAATCAATTCACGCAACGCCTCTTCATCGACCTTGCCGTTTTTAAAAGGCGTAACAATAGCGACAATCGCTCCCCTGAACATATAAAGCTCCTTTAATTAAAGGTTATTTGGGCCGCAGGTTTATCCTGACAAACATCCGCCTCATCGCAAAGGATGAGCCGATAATTGTAAGTTTTGCCTTTTTCCACCTTCTTATCCGTAAAACTCATTTGCTTCAGTTGTTCTCTCGTCAATAATAGGCGCTCTATCCGCAGTTGCCCCATTCTTTCAAACGTCTGCGGGCAGCCCGGACATTCGTTTCCAGACGTTCCCGGCTGGCTTCTTTCAATATAAATATTTCTAATGGCGCCTTTTTTATCACTGAGCTCCCAGCTCAGCACAACAGCGTCATCCTGAGGAGCCGCCAAAATATTAACCACCAGCGGACGGTAATCAACCATTGATACGGAGGGAACAGGATTACTTTTAATCCCGCATCCACATAAAATAATTACCAATGTGATGATAATAAGCTTTTTACTTTTTCCTCTTTTCAATTTCCTTTATCCTTTCCAATACCGTGTCAGTCGCTGTGCCTCCAACGTGCTTGCGCGCGTTGATCACTTTTTCCAATTTGATAATATCATGAATGTCGGCAGAAAATCCCCGATAAAATTTTTGATAATCGGCCAGCGTTAATTCATCCAGCTTTTTCTCGTATTTCAGGCACTCGGCGACAATTTTGCCGACAATTTCATGCGCCTGCCGGAAAGGAACGCCTTTTTTCACCAGATATTCCGCGATATCGGTGGCCGCGCAGAAACTTTCATCCAGCGCGGCGCGCATCTTTTCCCTGTTGAATTTCGTGTTGGCCAGCATTTGCGTGAAAATTGCCAGACAGTTCTTAGTCGTGTCGAGCGCGTCAAACAACGGCTCTTTATCTTCCTGCAAATCACGGTTATAGGTCATGGGCAAACCTTTGAGCAAAGTCATTATCGCAATAAGGTCTCCATAAACCCTCGCCGTCTTGCCTCTGATCAGTTCTGCCACATCGGGATTTTTCTTCTGCGGCATAATCGAACTGCCCGTGGTATACGCGTCGGAAATTTCCGCGAAGCCGAATTCTTCCGATGACCACAATATCAAATCTTCGCACAAGCGGCTCAAATGCATCATCGTTACCGCGCAGTTAAAAATGAACTCGGCGACAAAATCGCGGTCGGCCACCGTGTCCATGCTGTTTTTGCTGACCTCGGGAAATTTCAACATCTTCGCCGTTTTTCGCCTGTCGATGGGCAGGCCGGTCCCCGCCAGCGCCGCCGCCCCCAAAGGAGAGACATCAATCCTTTTTTTGCCGTCGGCAAAACGACCCGCGTCGCGGGAAAACATTTCATGAAAAGCCAGAAGATAATGCGCCAGAAGCACCGGCTGCGCTTTCTGCAAATGTGTGTAGCCGGGCATGATGGTACTTGTATGCTCCTTTGCCAATTTCACCAATAGTTTCCGCAGCGATGAAATAAGCCCGATAATTTCTTGAGTCTTTTCACGCAGAAAGAGGCGCATATCGAGCACAATCTGGTCATTACGGCTTCTGGCCGTGTGCAGCTTGCCGCCAAGAGAACCCACGCGCCTGGTCAATTCCTGCTCTATGGCCATGTGGATATCTTCATCGGCGGGGTCAAACTTGATTTTGCCTTTTTCCAGATCCCGTAAAATATTCTTTAAGCCCGTACAGATTTTATTTGCCTCGGCGCGCGATATTATCCCCTGCGCGGCAAGCATCTGCGCGTGCGCGATGGAGCCTTCAATATCATAGGGATAAAGCCGGCAATCAAAAGACAGAGAAGAAGTAAACTTTTCCACGTCTTGGGCCGTTGCTTTTTGGAAACGCCCGCCCCATGGTTTTTTTGTCTGGGCCATGATTTTGTCCCCGTGTTTTATTTTTTGCCGCCTTTAGCTTTCAACAAACTGCGTATTTTCAGGCGCAGCCCGTTGAGTTTGATAAATCCGATCGCGTCCATCTGGTTGAAGACCTTATCTTTCTCAAACGTGGCAAAATCTTCGTTATAAAGCGACTGCGGCGCTTTTCGGCCGACAACAAAGCAGCTTCCTTTATACAATTTCATTCGGGCCGTGCCGGTAACATTGACCTGTGTCGCGTCGATATACGCCTGCAGTGTTTCCATCTCCGGGGAGTACCAGAAGCCATTATAGACCAGCTGAGCGTATTTGGGAATCAGGCAGTCGCGCATGAGCATGACTTCCCGGTCCATCGTCACCGATTCCACCGCGCGGTGTGCCGCCCATAAAACAGTTCCACCGGGTGTTTCATAAACACCGCGGGATTTCATCCCCACGAAACGGTTCTCCACCAAGTCCACGCGCCCCACGCCATTTTCACCGGCGATTTGGTTGATTTTGTCCATAAGAACAGCCGGCGACATTTTTTTCCCGTTAACCGCCACAGGATTGCCTTTTACAAAATCTATTTCCACATATGTCGGTTTATCCGGAGCCTTTTCCGGCGATTTGGTCAAAACAAAAATATCTTCCGGCGGCTCCGCCCAGGGGTCTTCCAAAATGCCCCCTTCATGCGAAATGTGCAGAAGGTTGCGGTCGGAGCTGTAAGGTTTTGCCTTAGTTAAAGGCACGGGAATTTTGTGCTTTTCCGCGTAATCAATCATAAGTTCCCGGGAATTCAAATTCCATTTTTCATCCTTCCATGGCGAGATAATTTTTATGGACGGATTCAAAGCGATGTAGGTAAGCTCGAAACGCACCTGGTCGTTTCCTTTTCCGGTAGCGCCGTGCGCCACGGCATCGGCCTTTTCCTTTTTGGCAATCTCTATTTGCTTTTTCGCAATCAACGGACGAGCCAGTGACGTACCAAGAAGATACGTTCCTTCATATATCGCGTTGGCGCGCAGCGCCGGAAAAACGAAATCACGGGCGAATTCTTCTCTCAGGTCTTCGATATAAATTTTACTGGCGCCGGTATTTATCGCCTTCTTTTTCAATCCGGTCAGCTCCTCTTTCTGCCCCAGATCCGCCGCGAAGCAGACAACCTCGCAGCCGTAAGTATCAATCAGCCAGCGGACAATAACCGATGTATCCAGTCCGCCCGAATAAGCCAAAACCACTTTCTTTACTTTTGCAGACAATTTATCATTCCCTCCTATAAAAGTATCTCCAGAATCGCTTTCTGCACATGCAGGCGATTTTCCGCCTGATCTATGACGATAGACTGCGGCCCCTCGAGCACATCTGCAGTTATTTCTTCGCCCCGGTGCGCCGGCAGGCAATGCATGACCATAGCGTCTTTTCTCGCTTCTTTAAGCACATGCGCGTTTATCTGAAAGTTTTTAAAAACTTTTTTCCTTTGCTCATTTTCCGCTTCCTGTCCCATGCTCGCCCAGACATCCGTATAAAGAATATCCGCGTCTTTCGCGGCAACGGCCGGTTCGCGGTGAATTTTAATTATTTTTTTAGCCTCCGGCACGGCCTTGGCTATAACGTTTTTGTCCGGATCATATCCTTCCGGGCAGGCAAGCGCCAGTTCAAAAGGCAGTTTGGCAGCCGCTTCAATCCAGGAATTGGCAACATTATTTCCGTCACCGATGTAAGCCACTTTTATTCCTGCATATGAACCCTTTTTCTCTTTGATGGTGAATAAATCACTCAATATCTGACAGGGATGCAAAAGATCCGTCAGTCCGTTAATCACCGGAATAGACGCAAATCGTGCAAATTCTTCCACCGCCTCCTGAGCAAAAGTACGGATCATGATGCCGTTGAGATAAACTGACGCCATGCGCGCCGTATCCGCGATAGTTTCGCCGCGCCCGATTTGCGTGTCGCGCGAACTCAAAAAAAGCGCGATGCCGCCTAACTGGTACATGCCAACCTCAAAGGAAATACGCGTCCGGGTCGACGATTTGTCAAAAATCATCCCGAGCGTTTTTCCCCGCAACGAAGCGTGTGGCCGCCCTTCCTTTAAATCTTTTTTGAGCTTTGCGGCCTTCTCCCAGATTAAGTCAAAATCATCCGGCGCCAAATCATGAATGCTGAGCAAGTCTTTCTTCATTGGCCCTCCAAAGCTTTATCAAGAATAGCCATCGCCTGATCTACATCCTTCTTGGCAATAATCAAAGGCGGGACGAAACGCAGCGTTTTGCCTCCCGCGCTGTTGATGAGCAGCCCCTGTTGCATGCATTTTTGGACAATATCCGCCGCTTCCATATCAAGAGTCGCGGCCAGCATCAAACCTTTTCCCCGGACATCTTTTATTATGCCGTGTTTTTCTTTAAGTTTCTTTAACTGCGCTAAAAAGTATTCTCCCACTTTGCGGGAGTTTTCCAAAATATTTTCCTTAAGCATAATCTGCAACGTGGCCAGCGCCGCCGACATGGCCAGGGGGTTGCCGCCGAATGTGGAGGCATGATTACCAGGCGTGAATACCTGGGAGATTTTATTCTTCGCCAGCATCGCGCCGACCGGAAAACCATTGCCCAGCGCTTTGGCCAGCGTCATGATATCCGGCTCTATCCCCGCATGCTCATACGCGAACATTTTTCCGGTACGCCCTATCCCCGTCTGCACTTCGTCAACAATAAGCAAGATGTTGTGCCGGTCGCAGATCGCGCGGATGCCCTGCAGATATTTATCATCGGGAATATTAACCCCTCCCTCACCCTGAATCGGCTCAACCATCACGCCGCAGGTTTTTTTATTAATCGCTTTTTCCAAAGCGCTCAAGTCATTGAAAGGCACGTAAGTAAATCCTTCCAGAAGCGGCGTGAAACCAAACTGGAATTTTTCCTGTCCCGTGGCGGTTATCGTAGCCATGGTGCGGCCGTGAAAAGAATCCTTCATCGTGATAAGCTCAAACTTGTCGTCCCCCAGCTTTTCATGCGCGTATTTGCGCGCCAGCTTGATGGCCGCCTCGTTTGCTTCCGCGCCGCTGTTGCAGAAAAAAACCTTGTCAGCAAACGAATTATCCACCAGCAGCTTGGCCAGCCGCGCCTGTGGCTCTGTATAGTACAGATTGGAAACATGCGTTAACTTTTCCAGTTGATCATTCAGCGCGGCAATCACACCGGGATGAGAATGACCCAGGTTGCACACGGCGATTCCGGCTACAAAATCAAGATATTCTTTTCCGTTTGCATCCCAAACTTTCTGCCCCTTTCCTTTGGCCAGCACCAAGGGGAACCGTTTGTAGGTCTGCATGATATTTTCATCGGCCAGCGCTTTTATTTCCTGCTCAATCATTTTTACCCGCTTCCTTATATCAGATCGCTATTTCCGTGCCGATTCCTTTATCGGTGAACACTTCCAGTAAGATTGCATGCTTAAGGCGACCGTCAACAATATGCGCTTTTTTCACGCCGCCTTTGAGCGCTTTCAGACAGCATTTCACCTTGGGATACATGCCGCCTTCGACCACGCCGTCGTCAATCAGTTTTTGCACCTTTTTAGAATTCATTGTATTAATCAACTTCTTATTCTGATCCATGACGCCCGGCACATCGGTTAAAAGCAGCAATTTTTCCGCCTGCAACGCTGCGGCGATTTCCCCGGCGACAATATCGGCATTGATATTGTAGGTTTCGCCCTGTTCGCCGATGCCGGTGGGCGCGATAATCGGAATAAAACCGTTTTGCGCCACAGAGGAAATAAGCTGCGCGTTTATCGCCACAACTTTACCCACCAGGCCGATGTCGATAATTTCCGGCGGCGTATGTTTGGCTTTTTCTTCGCTTAAGAGGTATTTCTCCGCGACGATTAAATTGCCGTCCTTGCCGCTTAAGCCCACGGCTTTGCCGCCGTGGTTATTTATCAATCCGACGATTTCCTTATTGACTTTACCGACTAAAACCATTTCCACGATATCCATCGTCTCTTTATCGGTAATGCGCATCCCCTGGACAAATTTTGATTCCTTGCCCAGCTTTTTCAGAAAATCGCCGATCTGCGGTCCGCCGCCGTGCACAACAACGGGATTGATGCCGATGTATTTCATCATGACAACGTCTTTGGCGAACTTGTCTTTGAGCTCGTCATCCACCATGGCGTGCCCACCGTATTTGATGACGATTGTTTTGTTGTAAAAACGCCGGATGTAAGGCAGGGCTTCCAGCAGAATATCCGCCCGTTGCATCGAATCCTGTATATTATCCATCATCACAACTCCGCTTATAAGATATATCGGCTCAAATCTTCGTCTTCAATAATATCTTCGAGTTTCTTTTCCACCGTTTTGTCGTCAATTTTTACTTCTTTGTTTTTCATATCCGGCGCGTCAAAGGAAATATCATCAAGCAATTTCTCCATGATCGTGTAAAGGCGGCGCGCGCCGATATTTTCCGTTCTTTCATTTACCATCGTGGCTATCTCCGCAATCGCGGCAATCGCTTCTTTGGTAAAAGTCAGCTTGACCCCTTCCGTCGCGAGCATTTCCATGTATTGTTTTACCAGCGCGTTGTTCGGCTCGGTAAGTATCCTGATAAATTCTTCCTTGCCCAGCGAATCAAGCTCGACGCGGATCGGAAAGCGCCCCTGCAGTTCCGGAATCAAATCCGAAGGTTTCGAGGAACTGAAAGCGCCGGCGGCAATAAAGAGGATGTGGTCGGTCTTGACCATGCCGTAACGGGTATTGACTCCGCATCCTTCCACGATCGGCAGCAGATCTCTTTGCACGCCTTCACGGGAAACATCGGGTCCGCGCGGCGAGTCGCTGCCGACAATCTTATCAATTTCATCCAGAAAGACAATGCCTGATTGCTCCACCCTTTCCAGCGCGGTTTTGGTAACCTTGTCCATGTCGATAAGCTTTTGCGCCTCATCTTCGGCCAGCACCTGCAGTGCCTCGGGCACTTTCAGCGTCTTTTTCTTTTTCCTTTGCGGAAACACATTGCCCAGCATGTCGCGGATGTTCATGCCCATATCGTCCATGCCCGCAGCGGAAAATATTTCAATCATCGGGCCGCTGCGCGCTTCCGTCACTTCCAGCTCAACCATGCGGTGATCAAGCTTGCCCGCCTTGAGCAATTGCCTTAATTTTTCTCTTGTCGTGTCAACGCCCTGCGCATCTTCCTCCTTGCGGTACGCCACGCTCTGCCGCTCATCGGTATCTTCCAGCATACTGCCCACTTTTTTCTCGACGGGCCTTGCCGGAAGCAGCAAGTCCAGCATTTTTTCTTCAGCGATTTCCGCGGCCTGCGCGCGCACATTTTCCTGTTCCTGCATTTTGACCATGTTCACGGATATTTCCACCAGGTCGCGGACAATCGATTCCACATCGCGCCCCACATAACCGACTTCCGTAAACTTTGACGCCTCCACTTTTATAAAAGGTGAATTGTCCAGCTTGGCCAGGCGACGCGCGATTTCCGTCTTACCCACGCCGGTCGGCCCGATCATGATGATATTTTTCGGCGATATTTCATCCGCCAGCTCCGCCGGAACATTTTGCCTGCGCCACCTGTTGCGCAGGGCAATGGCCACGGCGCGTTTGGCCTCGGACTGGCCGATGATATGTTGATCAAGCCGCTCGACTATCTCCCTGGGCTTCAAACCTTTTTCAGACATAAAATAAACTTTTCACCTCTTGTCTTTAGAGTTTTTCTTCTCTTTATTGTCTTCTTCACTGTCTATTTCTTCCAGCGTTAAATTATCATTGGTATAAATACAAATCTCCGCGGCGATTTTCATCGCTTCTCTGGCGATTTCCGATGAAGTTAAATCGGAATGTCGCACCAGCGCGCGCGCGGCCGCCTGCGCGTACGGGCCACCGGAACCGATAGCCATAACATCGTCATCCGATTCAATAACATCGCCGTTACCGGAAATAATCAGCGAATGATTTTTATTAACAGCAATCATCAGCGCTTCGAGATGCCGCAAAATGCGGTCGGTGCGCCAGTCTTTGGTCAGCTCTACCGCGGCACGCAGCAGGTTCCCGTTATACTGCTCGAGCTTCTGGTCAAAACGGTCAAAGAGCGTGAAGGCGTCCGCCGTGGCGCCGGCGAAACCGACAATAACTTCATTATTATACAGCCGCCTTACCTTGCGGGCGCCGCGCTTCAGAATTGTCGTATCCAGCGTGACCTGGCCGTCACCGGCGACAGTGATTTTACCTTTGTGCTTTACCGCCAGGATCGTGGTGCTTTTAATATTTATACTTTTTTTATCCATATCATCACCATGAGAGAGATTTTATTTGCCCTTGGCACGCGGATGAGCTTTATCGTAAATTTCCATCAGCCGGTTAATGTTTACCGCTGTATATTTCTGCGTCGTGGAAAGGCTCCTGTGGCCGAGCAATTCCTGAATCGCGCGCAAATCCGCTCCCGCATTCAACAAATGCGTGGCAAAACTGTGCCGCAGCGCATGTGGGCTGATTTTTCGCCCCAGCGCGCTCTTTGCCGCCGCATCATCCAGGGAGCGGGCAATGCTCCTGGTCGTAATTCTCTGGCCGCGCGCGTTCAGAAAAAGCGGCTCTTCAAATACGCTGCCGACCGAGCTCTTGCGCAGCGCGCGCGAATCTTCCAGATACTTTTTAAGACACTGCAGGGCCGTCTTACCCACGGGAACAATTCTTTCTTTTTTCCCCTTGCCCCGGACTTTAACCAGCTGCTGATTAAAATCAATATCCATCACGTTGAGCGCGACAAGCTCGCTCAAACGCAAGCCGCATGAATAAAAAAGTTCCATCATCGCCTGTGTGCGCGAATCAGTATGCTTTCCATTGCCGGCGTTGTTTAAAAGTTCGAAAGCCTCGTCCACCGATAAAAAAACAGGCATGTATTTTTCGGTTTTCGGTGTCTGCACCATGTTGGCGGGATTTTTTTTTATTTTTCCCTGGCGCATCAGAAACTTATAAAAAGCCCGCAGGGAGGATATTTTACGGTTAACGGTGACTTTTTTTACCTTTTGCCGGTATAAATACCCCAAAAAAGCCCTGATCGATTCCGCCTGTGCTTCGGCCGCTTCATTAGCATTTTTTATCAAACCGCTTTTTTGAAGAAACTGTACAAATTCCTGAAGATCGGTAAGATAAGCATTTTTCGTGTGCGCTGATACGTTTCGCTCAACTTCCAGGTATGTCTGAAAATCCCTTATGAGGTTTTCCATAGCTTTTACATCTTATATTTGCCGAAATCCTCCGCGGATAGATTTTCCAAAAACTCTCTCACCTTATCTTCTTTTTGTTTGTCCAAATCAGTTAATTTCATGCCGAAATCGATGGCGCGGGATTTCTCCAGTACAATCTCATTGACAAATATCTGCGCGCCGCCGCGCAGCGCCAAAGCAATGGCGTCACTGGGCCGGGCATCAATGACATAATCTTGACCTTCTCGGTTAAGATATATGTTGGCAAAGAAAGTATTGTTGCGGATGTCTTCGATGACAATTTTAGTGATCGTTACATGGAGCGCTTTCAGACACTCGCTGAACAAATCATGCGTCATCGGCCGGGAGAAAACTATTTTCTCCAGTTCCGTGGCGATGGCGCTGGCCTCAAAAAGCCCTATCCAGATGGGGATGGCCTTGTTTTCCTGCTTGCTTTTCAAGATAACAATAGGCGTATTGGTAACAGGATCAATGGTTAATCCTGAGACTTTCATTTCAATAAGCATTACCAACCTCCCATCCTGTTTAAATGAGCTCTCCTCGCAGGGAATGCAAATAAGCTTTCGTTATTTTCAGTTCCACCAGTTCGCCTTTTAAATCCGGCTTTCCCCGGAAATTTACTATTTTCCACGCACGGGTTCTTCCCGTCATATCGTGGCGGGAATTTTTACTTTCTCCCTCAACTAATACTTCCTGAGAGCATCCCTCCAAATTCTTGTTTTTATGAAGGGTATATTCATCCTGCAAAGATTGCAATGCTTTTAGACGCCGTTGTTTTTCCTTCTCTTCAATTTTACCTTCCAATTTCCGCGCCGCCGTGCCTATACGCTCGGAATACTTAAAAGAAAATACTGAATCAAACCTGATTTTTCCCATCATGTCAATGGTTTCTTGATAGTCTTTTTCGCTCTCCTGAGGAAACCCCACAATAATATCAGAAGTGATGCTTATCTGTGGACAAACCCGCCGGAGATGAGCCACTTTCTGCAGATAATCCTCAGCCGTGTAGCCGCGGTTCATAAGCTTGAGTATCTTATTTGACCCGGATTGCACCGGCAAATGAATATGCTCGCATAATTTCTTCTCTGTGGCAAAACAGTTAATCAGTTCCTCTGATAAATCCTTGGGGTGCGATGTGGTAAAGCGAATTCTTTGAATTCCGTCGATCTGTCCCACCTTCTTAATGAGAGAAGTAAAATTAATTTCTGTATTCAGTGTTTTTCCGTAGGAATTCACATTCTGACCCAGAAGAGTAACTTCCCTGATGCCGTAATCGGTGAGTCTTTTTATTTCTTCGATAATATCTTCCGGCGTACGGCTCATCTCCGGCCCGCGCAAAAAAGGAACAACGCAATAAGCACAAAAATTATTGCAGCCCTGCATAATGGTGACAAACGCGCTAACTGCGCCCTTAGCCGGCGGCGCGAAAATATTGGCCGAAGGCAATTTTTTATGGAAATCGATTTGCGTGATTCGCCGGCGCTTCTTTTCCACCGCGGCAACCATTTCGGGCAGCAGATGAATGTTGTGCGTCCCGAAAACAAAATCCACCTCAGCCGCGCGATGATAAACATGCGTCCCCAGATGCTGCGCCAGACAACCGCCAAAACCGATAATCAACTTCGGATGCCTTTTTTTGAGCCTTAAGATTCTACCAAGCTCGCTGAAAGCTTTCTGCTCGGCTTTTTCCCGGATCGAGCAGGTGTTGAACAAAATCAAGTCGGCTTTTTCCGGATATTCGGTCGGCTGGTAACCGCTTTCCTTCATTAGCGCCGCCATCTGCTCGGAGTCATGCACATTCATCTGGCAACCGAAAGTTTCAATATATAAATATTTGTTTTTCATTTATTTATATTTTTTATGGGATTTATTAATATCAGAAAGAAGAGTCAACTTCTTTTTGCGAAAATCAGCCATCTAGCTCTTTTGTTTTTAAGATATTTGCCAAATAGCCGAATTCTTCAACCGATAGCGTTTCCGCCCTCCTTTTGCCATCAATGCTCGCTATGCCCAGCGCGTTTTTTAATTTTTCCTCCGTCCAGCTGGAAAATAATGTTGATGATTTTAAATTGTTCATGAGCATTTTGCGCCGCTGCGCGAACGCGGCTTTGACCAATTTTATAAAATATTCTTCATCATCCAACGCAACTAAGGGCTGCTGACGAAACACACCTTTTATCACCGCCGATTCGACCTTGGGCCTCGGATAGAAACATGTCGCGGGCACATCAAACACTTTTTCCACTTCGGCAAACATCTGCAGAATCACCGAAGGCACGCCGTAGCTCTTATTGACCGGCGCGGCAACCAGCCTCTCCACAACCTCTTTCTGCAGCATCAAGACAAAATCTCTTATTGCGCAACGATTTGATAACAAATAAAAAATCAGCGGGCTGGAGATATTATAGGGAACATTGCCCACAACTTTAATTTTTGTTTTATATTCATCCGACAAAGAGCCAAAATCAAATTTCAGTATATCAGTGTTGTATATTTTCACATTACCATATCGCTCCAGCTTGTCTTTTAATAATCCAGACAATTTTTCATCAAGCTCCACCGCGATTAAGCGGCGGGCTTTGGCCGCGAACTCTTCGGTCAGCACACCAATGCCGGAGCCTATCTCCAGCACCCAATCATCTTTGGATATATTCGCGACGGCGACTATCTTTTGGATAATATTTTTATCCAAAAGAAACGACTGCCCTAATTTCTTTCGCGGTCTGATGCCGTGCTGGCGAATTATTTCTTTTGGCGTAGTCATAAATATACTATGATTCCAGAGTATTTATCGGGCTTGAGCTTTAAATAAACGCAAACGGATCATTATGAGCGAAGCAACTAAGCCTTGTCCCGATCAAAGCGAGGCAACTCTCTGAGATGGCTTCGTCGTAATACTCCTCGCCATGACAAGCATAAATGTCATTGCGAGCGAAGCGAAGCAATCTCATACCTTTATGAAGCAATCTCATACCTTTAAAGATCGCCACGTCGTCCGCGATCAGCGGACTCCTCGCGATGACAAAAAAACATTCTTTATGGTTACTCGCTCAGCGGCCAGCGCGAAACAGCATTCAAATCCAGAACGTCATGCCGACCACTTTTCAATAAAACCTCGCCGATGGCCGCGACCATGGCCGCGTTGTCGGTACAGAGAATCATGGGCGGAATGAATAAATCAACGCTGCGCTCAGTGGCGGCCTTACTAAATTTTTCCCGCAGGCGGCTGTTGGCCGCCACGCCGCCGCAAACAACAACTCGATCTATGTTATTGTCTTTCGCGGCTTGCAGCGTCTTTTCAATAAGAACATCCACAATCGCTTCCTGATAGCTTGCCACGATATCAGACAGTTCCTCATCGCTAAAATTTCTGCCTCGTTTTTTGAGCATGACCAGCAGCGATGTTTTCAGGCCGCTGAAGCTGAAATCGGGGGAATCCTTCATCGCGCGTGGAAAAGCAAACGCCTGCGGATTGCCGTTTTTGGCGAGTTTATCAATCACTACCCCGCCCGGGTAACCGAGATTTAACATTTTGGCCGCCTTGTCGAAGGCCTCTCCCGCCGCGTCATCACGCGTCTGCCCTAGCAGGGAATAAGTTTGATGATCCTTTGCCAGATAAACGCTTGTGTGCCCCCCGGAAACAACCAGCGCAATAAAAGGAAAGACTGGCCTTTTCTCGGCAAGAAAAATCGCCGCGATGTGCCCCTCTAGATGATTTATCCCGACCAGCGGAATATCCAGCGCATAAGCAAGCGCTTTGGCCGCAGACAATCCGATGAGAAGCGAACCGACCAACCCCGGTCCGCGGGTTACGGCAACCCCCTCTATATCTCTCATCTGTAAACCGGCCTCAGATAAGGCTTTTTTAATCACCGAAACAATCGCTTCAATATGCTTGCGCGAGGCAATTTCCGGAACTACGCCGCCGTAGGGGCTGTGATCCTTAATCTGTGAGGCAATCACGTTGGAAAGCATTTTGCCGTCGCTGACTAACGCGGCGGCCGTCTCGTCACATGATGATTCTATTCCTAAAACTATCAATTTAATCCCGAATATTTTTCTTTGCTAAAAACTTAAAATCTTTATATAAAAGCAACGGCGTTTTGTAAACAAACTTTTACGTTTGGGAATTGTCGGCAGCTTCCATGGAATTAAAAACTGATTTTCTGATTATCGGCAGCGGCATCGCGGGCCTTAGCCTGGCAATAAAAGCGGCAACTTTAGGCAACGTCGCCATTGTAACCAAAAAAGAAAAATCCGAATCCAATACCAATTACGCGCAGGGCGGCATCGCCGCCGTTACCGATAAAACCGACAGTTTCGAAGAGCATATCAATGACACGCTTATCTGCGGCGCGGGGCTTTGCCACAAAGACGTGGTGGAATTTGTCGTCAAGGAAGCGCCGCCGCGCATACGGGAGCTGGTGGAATGGGGCGTGGAATTCACCAAATCGGAAATACCTCCCTACCCCTATGACTTAGGTCAGGAGGGAGGCCATCATCACCGGCGCATTCTGCACGCCAAGGATCTTACGGGACGGGAAATCGAACGCGCCCTGCATGAAAAAGTAGCCCTTCTAAAAAATGTCCAGATATACGAAAACCATATCGCGATTGACTTGATTCTGCAGAAAGACGCCGACGGGCGCACAGTTAACTGCCTGGGCGCCTATGTGCTGGATATTGACGAGGATGTCGTTCACACCTACCGCGCCAAATACACAATTCTTTCCACCGGCGGCGCGGGCAAGGTTTATCTGATCACGACCAATCCGGACATCGCCACCGGCGACGGCGTGGCTATGGCTTACCGCGCGGGAGCAAAAATCGCCAACATGGAATTTATCCAGTTTCATCCCACATGTCTTTTTCATCCGGAGGCCAAGGCCTTTCTCATCAGCGAGGCAGTGCGTGGCGAAGGAGGCATTCTCAAGCTGAAAAATGGCGCGACATTCATGGAAAAATACCATCCCATGAAGAGTCTCGCCCCGCGCGACATCGTGGCCAAAGCCATCGACACAGAAATAAAAAAATCCGGTGATGAATACGTCCTTTTGGACATTACGCACCGCGACCGGGATTTTCTGAGGAACCGCTTCCCCAACATTTACGAAAAGTGCCTGGAATTCGGCATCGATATTTCTGTTGATCCCATTCCCATCGCGCCTGCGGCGCACTATATTTGCGGCGGCGTGGCCGTCGATCACTGGGGCAAAACATCTATCGATAATCTCTTCGCCTGCGGCGAAGTCTCTTGTACCGGCCTGCACGGCGCCAACCGCCTGGCCAGTAATTCGCTTTTGGAAGCGCTGGTATTCTCGCATCGCGTGTTTAACAAAATTGCCAAATCCTTCAGACAGACCGAACTCAGCACTATTTCCATACCTCCCTGGGATCCGGGTGACGCCGTGGAAAGCGACGACAGCATCGTGGTCACCAACAACTGGGACGAAATCCGCCGCTGCATGTGGAATTACGTGGGCATTGTGCGTTCCGATAAGCGTCTGGAGCGCGCCGAACGACGCATCGATCTGATTCAGAAAGAAATCAACGAGTACTACTGGAATTACAAAGTGACGAAAGATTTGATTGAGTTGCGCAACATCACCATGGTGGCTAAACTGATCGTCCAGTCCTGCCGCCTGCGCAAAGAAAGCCGCGGCTTGCATTACAATATTGATTATCCAGAGACACTCAAAAAATTCGAAAAAGACACGGTCCTTGAGAAATAAGTTTTTTATATAAACCTATTTTCCGAAAACCCGTCCAAAAATAAAATCAAGGTTTTTCAAAAAATTATTAATATCAAATATTTTATCTAAATCTTTCGGCGTCAGATGCTTTTTCACCACGTCGTCTTCGGAGAGAAGTTTTTTGAATTCCAGACCTTCCTGCCATGATTTCATCGCGTTTTTCTGCACAATCGCGTAAGCGTCTTCTCTGGAGGCTCCTTTTTCGATCAGCGCCAGCAAAACCATCTGTGAAAAAATTACTCCGTGCGTCATGTTGAGGTTGACAAGCATCCTTTCCGGATAGACAACGAGCTTATCCATAAGATTGGTGAATCTCGCCAGCATAAAATCCAGAACAATTGTCGCGTCCGGCCCGATGACCCTTTCTACGGAAGAGTGGCTGATATCGCGCTCGTGCCAAAGGGCAACGTCTTCCAGCGCGGCAAGAGCGTAAGAGCGCATCAACCGGGCAAGACCTGATATGTTTTCGGAAAGAACCGGGTTGCGTTTGTGCGGCATGGCCGATGATCCTTTTTGCCCCGGCGAAAAATATTCCTCCGCCTCGCGCACTTCCGTTCTCTGCAAAAGGCGGATTTCCTGCGCAAATTTATCCAGCGAAGAGGCGATAATCGCCAGCGCGGTGAAAAATTCCGCATGCCTGTCGCGCTGAACGATTTGCGAAGAAACAGGCGCCGGTTTCAAGCCCAGCTTCTGGCAGACATATTCTTCCACAGACGGGTCCACAAATGAAAACGTGCCCACCGCGCCGGAAATTTTACCGTAGCTTACTGTCTCCTTGGCTCTGACCAGGCGCGCGCGGTTTCGCTCCATTTCCTGATACCAAAGCGCCATCTTCAGGCCAAAAGTAATCGGCTCGGCGTGAATGCCGTGTGACCGTCCGATCATCAAAGTTTTTTTATGCTCCAATGCCTTTTTTTTAAGAACCGCCAGCAGCGCGTCTATATCGTCCAGTAGAATTTCCGCCGCTTCTTTCAAAAGAACGGCAAGTGACGTATCCAACACATCAGAGGAAGTCAGGCCCATATGGATGAAGCGCCCGTCTTCACCGACTTTTTCCGTAAGTGACGTCAGGAAGGCGATAACGTCGTGCTTGGTGGTTTTTTCGATTTCGTCAATCCGCGCCACATCGATGGACACTTTCTGTTTGATATTCTCCAGAGCGCTTTGCGGCACGCTGCCCAATTTGACCATGGCCTCGCAGGCGGCGATTTCCACATCCAGCCACTTCTGATAGCGGTTTTGCGGGCTCCATATCTTTTCCATTATTTCCCGAGAATATCTTGGTATCAAGCAAACCTCCTTAAAACAACATCGGATTCATTAAAATAATAATGATGATGCGACATTTATGAGTAAGTTTTCGTTTCTTTTTATTACGAATTTCACCGCCGCGTCAAGATTAATTAATATTTGCCTTGACGGCAAAAACCCGAAAAGTATTGACAAATTACGAATAAAAACATATCAGAATAAATATGGATGGCAAAAATGAATGAAGAAACTCTCGCCCAGCGAAGAAAATCCCTGGCATTGCTGGAAGAAATTGCCAACAGCATTACGCATGGCATGGGCGCATTCTTAAGCCTGGCGGCCCTTGTGCTGCTTATTGTCTTTGCCAGTTTATACGGCGGCGCGCGCCATATCGTCAGTTGTACTATTTTCGGTTTCGCTCTAGTTTTGCTCTACACGGCCTCGACCCTTTACCACAGTTTCCGCAAACCGCGTGTAAAATTCATCTTCAAAATCATTGACCATTCATGCATCTATATACTTATTGCCGGAACTTACACACCTTTTATGTTGGTGGCGGTGCGCGGAGTGCTGGGCTGGACCATTTTCGGTATCGTCTGGGGCATGACTGTTTTGGGAATTTTATTTAAATCATTCTTCATTCATCGTTTCAAGATTCTTTCCACTCTCGCCTATATTGCGATGGGCTGGATCGCCATCTTCGCGATTAAGCCTATTTTCCAGAGTCTGTCAGAAGGAGCCGTTTTCTGGCTCATTGTAGGCGGGCTTGCCTACACTTTGGGCACAATTTTTTACGCATGGAAAAAACTGCCTTTTAATCACGCCATCTGGCATTTTTTTGTCTTGGCCGGAAGCGTCTGCCATTTTTTTGCCGTGCTTTTCTATGTTATCCCCCTGAAAACCTGAAAGATGCACGCGCTGCAAATAATCTTGTATTATGAATATGAAAATGTTAGAAGTTCGCGGGGTTTAGCCGTAAATATTTAAAATTGAAGGAGAAAATCATGAAAAGATATCTGAAATTAGCTTTTTGCCTGGGCGCGATTCTCTTGATAACAGGTTCGCTCTGGGCGAAAGATAAATACACGGTGACGGTTCTGCCTTTTTCCACGCACAGCGCGGATAATATCGATTATCTAAAAGACGGAATCACCAACATGCTCTCCTCACGCATCGCCGTGCCCGGAAAAATCGACGTTACCGCAGGCAATCTCGCGCTCGCGGAAATGAGGAAGGTTAAAGCCAAAGATTTAACGCTGGCCGACGTCCACGCCATCGGAAAAAATCTAAAGTCAGACTATGTTGTCTGGGGCAGTATCACCAAAATCGGCAACAGCATCAGCATTGACGGAAAACTGGCGGATATCAGCGCCAACAAATCCGATGTGAATATTTTCACTCAATCGCAGAATATCGATGATGTGCTGCCCAGAATCAATGATTTTTCCCAAAAGATTGTCTCCCACATTCTGGGAACAACCCCTTCGGCCGCAATGGCAACAAGCCCCGCTCCTTCTTCCCCCGATGAAAAAACAGTATCGCGGCCCCTTCCTCCCGGAACTTCGCGCGAAGCGCAAATCATCGCCGGCATGAGGACAAATAAAAGAGGGACGATGACTTCCGCCATTAACACTGAATATATTAATTCACCGGAGCCGGTCAATCGCCGCGGATTCTGGATGAGCCAGCAGATTCCGACGGAATTCAAGGGCATGGATATCGGCGATGTCAATAATGACGGCGCAAACGAAATCGTTGTCATCGACCGCCATAATATTTACATCTACCAGAAAAAAGACACGGAAATGCAGCTTCTTGAGAAAATCTCCGGCAAAGCTCATCTTAATTATATAGCGGTCGATGTGGCGGATATTAACCGCAACGGCGTGCCCGAAATTATCGTCACCTCAATAAACAACAAAACGCTTGACTCCTTCGTCATCGAATACAAAGACGGCAAGTATCAGGTAATCGCCTCCGGAATACGCTGGTTTTTGCGCGTGATCGACACGCCATCCGGAGTGCCGCTGCTTTTAGGGCAGGATTTCGGCATGGACAAGCCTTTTGACACGCAAATTTATGAAATTGTCTGGAAAAACGGGAAATATGTTCCCGATCAGAAAATGAAAATTCCCGTGGGTCTTTCCATCTACGGCCTCACCTTGGCTGATCTGGGCACGGGCGGCGGGGAAAAAGTTATCGCCCTGGACGAGCTGGACTATCTTTGCATTCTGGAAAAAAACAACAAGCACATCACCAGGGTTTTTACCCTGGGATTTTCCGCCAATGAAGATATTGTCTGGAGAAGCGACACGCATTACGGCGGCAGCAACAATTTGATCACCAACTTTGACAGAACAAAACCGCAGGATGAATACGAGAAAATGTTTTATGCCAATCTGCGTATTCTGACTTTTGACACCAACAATGACGGAAAAAAAGAAATCATCATTGTCAAGAATCTGTCGTCAACCGGGCGCCTGTTTAAAAACCTGAATCTTTTCACGGCCAGTGAAATATACAACCTGGAGTGGGACGGCCTGGGAATGATCGAAAACTGGCGCACGAAAAAGATCAACGGCTACGTTGCCGACTACGCGTTTAAAGACGTGGATAATGACGGAAAGCCGGAAATTGTCCTGGCTTTAGTTTTATCCGTGGGCGCTTCGCTCAAAAACAGAAGCGTCATCGTTGTCTATGAGCTGGAAACCGCCGAATAAGTTATTGACAAAAATCACGCTCTTCGATATAGCGACGCGCACATCCTTGGGCAAACTTTTAGGATGGGCAAAGCGTAGATATCAGGCGGTGTAGCTCAGCTGGTTAGAGCATACGGCTCATATCCGTAGTGTCCGGGGTTCAATTCCCTGCACCGCCACCAAAAACGAGGGTTTGAGCGCAGGCTCAGGCCCTTTTTTATGATACTTAGCGCATCTATGGAAAAAAAACAGACAGTTTCTTGCGTGGACTTTCGGCCGGCGGCAATCATCAGAAATCCGCATACGCAGTCCATCCTGGCCAGCTCAAAATTGCGCGTCTTCCACAAAAGATTCTTTCTGCTTAACTCCCGTTCCTTGGTCATAGATACAAGCGCCCAAACAAAGCTCCTGGCCATTTACTCACCGCACGCTAATCCTAAAGGTCTGATTATTTTACTTCACGGCTGGGAAGGCTCTTCATCGTCCGCGTATATGATCGACGCGGGAGCATTTTTCCATAAGCGCGGCTATTCCGTCTGCCGCCTGAATTTACGCGACCACGGCGAGTCTCATCACCTGAATGAAGGACTTTTTCACGGCGCCCTGCTGGACGAAACTTTCGATGCCGTTCACGCCTTAAGCAAATTGGCTAACGGGAAACCTGCTCACCTTATCGGTTTTTCCATGGGCGGCAATTTCGCCCTGCGTATCGCCCGCAAATATTCCTCTCTACCGGATACACCTCTACAGAGTGTTTTTGCCATCAGTCCGCCGCTTGATCCTTACAAAACTACACTGGCCATCGACGAGCGCTACGCTTTTTACCGCCGCTATTTTTTGAAGAAATGGAAACGCTCTTTACTAAAAAAACAAAAGCTTTTCCCTCATAGATATGATTTTCGCAAAATGCTCACCGCCCGCACCTGCATGGAACTGACGGAAGCCATGATGCCTTATTTTCCGGAATTTCCTTCTTACCGCGACTATTTCAACCTTTACACTTTAAAAAAAGATTTTTTTGAAAACTTTCGCCTGCCGGTAAGAATATTTATCTCTGAAGATGATCCAGTCATTCCGCAGGATGATTTTGACGAATTGTCAGCAAATGAATATTTCCAAATCCTTCGCGTCAAATACGGCGGCCACTGCGGCTTTATCGATATTGCGCCGAGAGGCTGTTTTTATCATAAAATAATCGCGCAAATGATCGGCTGATTTTATGTTTATGGACGCATTTCCATTTAATCAAAAAGACGCGCTGCCGCCATTAATTTTTTCCAGATTATCCGCGCTTGATCTGGACTTCGCTCAAAAATACCGTCAAATTGTCAGGGCAAACGCCAAAGGAACGCCCTGTCGCGGAGCGGGTGTCGTTTTATTGCTACATTATCAAAAAGTAAAAGCAGGCAATTTTGAGTACGTTTTCCAGCTTATCAAGAGGTCAGCAAAAGTGGCGCAGGCGGGTGACATCAGTTGTCCAGGCGGCATATTAAATCCGGCTGTTGACAAATTCTTAAGCTTATTATTGCGCTGCGGCATCATTCCCGTAACGAACGCGAAAAGCAGATTTTTAAAAAATCATCAGAATAAGGAAACGTACCGCCTGGTGCAACTTTTTCTGGTCAACGCCTTGCGCGAAGCATGGGAAGAAATCGGCCTGAACCCCTTCAATGTAGACTTTCTCGGCGCGCTGCCTTCCTATACGCTCAGCTCTTTTCCACGAACTATTTTCCCCGTGGTTTGCCTCACGCGTAAATATTTTCCATACCGTTCCAGCGATGAAGTCGAAAAAATATTAGAAATTCCTCTAAGTCATTTCTTTGGCGTCACAAATTACGCATGGTTGCAACTAACGACACCGACAGGAAACAATTCCTACGATGAACAAGTAAGATTTCCCTGTTTTGTCATCAAAAACGATGATGGAGATGACGATATTCTCTGGGGAGCAACTTTGCAGATTATAAGCAATTTTTTTACGATTATTTTTGGCCGTAGTCTTCCTTTTCCCGCCGCCGCCAAAATCCTCAAAAAAGAAATTACGCAAGGTTACCTGGCGGGAGGCCGTTTGAGTTAATGGCCGCACTCAAAATTAAAGACAGCGTAATCAAAACTGTAATTTTTGACTTTGACGGCACACTGGCCAAGCTCAATATTGATTTTGCGCGCATGCGGCAGGAGGTTACGCGAATAATCTCCTCCTACGGCATTGAGCCGGGCGCTATTCAAACCGGCTTTATACTGGAAACGATCCAAGCCGCGGCTTCCCTGATGAAAAACGATTCCGCGGAAAAAGCCCAAGAATTTCGGCAAGAGTCCATGAATTTCATCGAAAATATGGAGATGCAAGCCGCCCAAAAAGGAGAACTTTTCCCTTCAACCAGAGAACTTTTGTCCTTTTTAACGTCAAATGATATATCCAGCGCGGTAGTATCAAGAAATTGTCAAAAGGCGGTATTCACAGTGTTTCCTGATATTTTATCCTTCTGCGAGGCGGTGATTTGCCGCGACGCCGTGGAAAAAGTCAAGCCCGACCCTCTGCATCTGCGCGCGGCTCTGGAAAAGACAAGCGGCAATGCGGCCAGCGCGCTTATGGTCGGTGATCACCCTTTGGATATAGAAGCGGGGCGGCATGCCGGAACTTTCACCGCGGGCGTGCTGACCGGTAATTTCCAGTCTTCTGATTTCCAAAAAGCAAAAGCGGATATTGTCCTGCCGCGGGCATCCTCCTTGATGAACATGATCATTTAATTTGCATATTTTATATCTCTGTTTGACATGTCCTATCTTTTCCCTTAGTATTAGTATGTCAAATATAACCATATACACACAATTTTAGCGCAAAAAGGTTTTTGAATGATTAATCCTCATGTATTTCGCGAATATGATGTCAGAGGACTTGTCGGCAAGGATTTGCACGAAGAGTTTGTCTTTGATCTCGGCCGGGCGATCGGCGCCTATGCCCGCCGATATAAAATTCAATGCATGACTGTCGGGCGAGATTGTCGTTTAAGCTCGAGTGATTTCTCCATTGCTTTAAAAAAAGGCATAAATCAAGCGGGGGTGGCTACAATAGATATCGGCATGTGCGCCACGCCCATGCTTTATTTTTCCATTCGCCACCTTAAAGTCGGCGGCGGCGTGATGGTTACCGGAAGCCATAACCCGCCGGAATTCAACGGCTTTAAAATATGTATCGGCAATGACACCATATACGGCGCGCAAATTCAGGAATTAAAAAAAATAATGGAAAAAGAAGACTATGTTCATGGTAGCGCCACGTCTTCTCAGGAAGATATTGCAAACTCTTATCAGGAATATCTCTTTCAAAATGTAAAGATAAAACGCGGCATCAATCTGGTGATCGACGGTGGAAACGGCGTGGGAGGTCATTTTACCCTGCCTCTTCTAGAGCGCTTCGGCTGCACCATCAATGCTCTTAATTGCGAGCCGGACGGAAGGTTTCCTAATCATTTTCCCGATCCCACCGTGGAAGAAAATCTGACCCAGCTTATTGAGACAGTAGCTGAAAAAAAGGCACAACTGGGCATCGCTTTTGATGGCGATGCGGACCGCCTGGGCGTCATCTCCGACAAAGGAGAAATTATCTGGGGCGACAAGCTGCTAATTTTATTTTCCCGTTATATCCTTAAGGAAAAACCCGGAGCCACAATAATCGGCGAGGTTAAATGCTCGCAGACTCTCTACGATGACATCGCCAAGAATTCCGGCCGCGCGATTATGTGGAAAGCCGGGCATTCCTTGATCAAAGCCAAAATGAAAGAAGAAAAAGCCGTTTTAGGAGGCGAGATGAGCGGCCATTTTTTCTTCGCTGATCGCTATTTCGGTTATGATGACGCTATCTACGCGGCGCTGCGTCTTCTGGAAATTCTTTCCATCTCCGGCGAAAAGATCAGTTCGCTGCTTGCTGATGTGCCGCGCGTTTATGCCACGCCGGAAATTCGCGTTGACTGCCCGGATGAAAAGAAAGTCGCCGTTGTGGAAAAAATCAGGAAACACTACAAAAATATCCGCGGCCTTGTTGATATTGACGGCGTGAGAATACCTTTTCCTGATGGCTGGGCGCTGGTCAGAGCATCCAATACGCAACCGGTAATCGTGCTTCGTTTTGAGGCTACTTCCGAAAAAAGATTGTCGCAAATACGCGGAGAAGTTGAATCCATCCTGACCATTTGAATGCTTCTTTTCATGGTAATTAACGGGGTTTTTTTGTATTGAATATTTTGTAATTATTGTGTAATATTATCAAACGTTTTGACGCAGCTTCAAATACTTGCGCTCATTAACGCAAATAGCAACTTGCCGGGCAAGGAGGATTATATGAAAATTATTTACCGCTTGTTAATTTTTTTATTAATGAGTGTCTTTTTATTCGCCTGCGGCGGCGCTAAAGAAGGAAGCGTTGAAGGTAAAGTAGTCAACGGGCAGAACCAGCCTTTGTCCGGAGTCAACGTAATTTTTAATCCGGTGGTGCTCACACCGGATGCCAAACAACCTCAGACAAAAACCGGCACCGATGGCGTATTCAAAATCGCAGGCCTTGCGCCAGCCGCCGAATACATCATTACGCTCGAAACAGACGCCTGGACATCAAAAGTAACCAGAAAAATCACCGCGCCCAGTGGAAGGCAACCACTGGTGCTGGAAAGTCCTATTATAGTGCGTTTTCAACTTTTAAGAAACGGCACAATAATTGATTCCAAGTCGGGCATGCAATGGCTGATTTATACAGCCGCCGATATAGCCGCGGAAAATGTTATCGATACGGTAAAGCGCATCAATGAAGGCGGGTTTAACGACTGGAGACTTCCCACCAAGGCGGAAATTTTATCCCTGCGCGATCCCACTGCGGCGACCGGCAAGGAAGGGCCGCAGATATCCCAGGAGGCCTGCTGTGTTTGGACCGCGGAGCTCAATTCAGATAAGATTGAATGGGATTTTTATATTGATGACGGCAGCGATTTCTGGACATCATCCAAAATGCCGGCCAACGACCGTATTATTGTGATTAGAACCCATGGCGCTCCTCCTGTTCCCCCGGCAGCGACCATCGTTGTTCCCGCTCCGGCACCCGCGCCTGCTCCTTCACCCGTGGTAGTTCCTCCTCCCTCTACGGCTCCTTCGGCAGCACCACCCGCTACAGAAAATAAGCCGGCGGAATTAAGTAAAGTAATCATCCATTTTGAACCTAATAGAGAGACCATCGTTAAGGAAGATTTAGATAAACTTAAGGAATTCTTCACGAAGATCAAAGACGCTTCCGGCAGCATGCTCATCGAAGGACATT
Source organism: Syntrophaceae bacterium UBA7520 (assembly GCA_002478265.1). Taxonomy (GTDB): domain Bacteria; phylum Desulfobacterota; class Syntrophia; order Syntrophales; family Smithellaceae; genus UBA4810. The sequence goes on along the minus strand of DLNC01000025.1, from coordinate 138,425 downwards.
CCAATATCGCCGGCGGCAAAGCCGCTACCCTAAAGGATTCTCAGGATCTGGCAAATAACACCTTAGGCATGCTCAAGAAAATGGGATTAAGCAACAAAATGAAGGTGGAAGTAAAAGGCGAAGGCGATGCAAAACCCGTCGCCGATAACAATACTCCGGAAGGCAAATTGAAAAACCGCCGCGTCGAATTGAGTTTCACGCCGTCTTAACGTTCAGAGCAATAAAGCTAAAACATCAAAGCCCTCTTATCATGACAGATAAGAGGGCTTTTTTCATCTTTGTTTATAAAAAATAAATGGTCGGGGCGGCAGGATTTGAACCTGCGACATCCTGCTCCCAAAGCAGGCGCGCTACCAGGCTGCGCTACGCCCCGATTTGTTTTTCTATCTGCCGCGGCAGATACTCTTTTAGTTTGGCAAAAGCCTGGCCGCGGTGGCTGATTTTGTTTTTAATTTCCGGCGGCAATTCGGCGGCTGTTTTTTTCAGCTCCGGCACAAAAAAAATAGGGTCATAACCAAAACCATTCGTGCCGCGCGCTTCATCGATAATAATGCCCTGCCAGCGGCCGTCAAAGGAATGATAACTGCCATCCGCCCTATAAATGACCAGCACACAGCAAAATGACGCGTGTCTTTTTTCGGGCGGCACGTCTTTGAGTTTGGTCAACAATGTTTTATTATTTTCCTCATCCGTCGCTCCCTCGCCGGCATAACGGGCGGAATGGATTCCCGGCTCACCTCCCAAAATATCAACCTGCAGTCCGGAGTCATCCGCCAACACCGTTTCACCTGTAATATTCGCCACGATTTTCGCTTTTTTCAGGGCATTTTCCAGAAAGCTATTCCCGTCTTCAATTATTTCCGGAATATTTTCGTAATCATTGAGCGAAACAAGGTCGATGCCTGTTCCTTCAAACATATTTTTTATTTCTCTGACCTTCCCTTCATTACGGGTGGCAAACACAATTTTCATCAGCAGATATCTCCCACCACTGCCTTTTGCCGCGCGATTATTTGCCTGATGCCTTTTTGCGCCAGCGCGCTCATTTCGTCAAGCTGCTTTTTATCAAAAGGAACGTGCTCCGCGGTTCCTTGCACCTCAATAAAGCGGCCGGAGCCGGTCATGACAAAATTCATGTCCACATCAGCATGGGAATCTTCTTCATAATCCAGATCAAGCAGTAGCTGGTTTTGCACGATACCCACGCTCACCGCAGAGACATAATCTTTTATGGGAATTACCTTCAGCAATCCGTCCTCTTTCATTTTTCTGAAAAGTTCCATCAGGGCGATGAAACCGCCGGTAATCGAGGCCGTCCTGGTTCCACCATCGGCCTGAATAACATCGCAGTCCACATAAATCGTCTTTTCGCCGAAAGCAGTCAGGTCCGCTACCACACGCAGCGACCTGCCGATTAATCTTTGTATTTCATGCGTGCGCCCGCCGATTTTTCCGCGTGATGATTCTCTCGCCGTTCTTGTCTGAGTGGATGCGGGCAGCATCGAATATTCCGCGGTAATCCAGCCGCGCCCTGTATTTTTTAAAAACGGCGCCGGCTTATCTTCCAGTGTTGCCGCGCAAATCACTTTCGTATCTCCAAATTCCACCAGCGCGGAGCCGAAGGCGTTTTTCAGATAGTTTTTCTCAATCCTGATGGGCCTTAGCTCATCGGATTTTCTCTGATCTTTTCTTTCCTGCAATTTTCACCTGTAGAATGATTTTACGCTTTTGGATAAAGCCTGGGCTATCTCCACCTGTGTTTTTTCAGAGAGCAGTTTTTTGCGCTCATCCGGGTTTGAGGCAAAGCCAATTTCAATAACCAGCGCCGGCGCAGATAATCCTTCAAATACAGGCATATCCGCTTCGCGCAATCCTCTTCCCTGACGGGGGAATATACTGTCGAGATTTCTCTGAATAAGTTGAGCCATGCGGACGGCTTCATTGATATGCTTCACCTTTTCAGGCTTCAAATCCTGAAGGGCTTTCCGGCCGCCTTTCTCGTCCCTGCCGAAACCGGGATAATAAAGCTCGAATCCGGACGCGTTTTTCGCAAATCCCCTGTTGACATGAATGCTTATCAAAAAATCAGGTTTGTGATCATTTATTATCTCGCGACGTTTTTCCGCACTCACCTCTTTATCTTCGTTTCTTGTCAGCAATACCTTAATGTTCGCTTCTCTGGATAGCTCGGCGTATAAAACCCTGGCGATAGCCAGAGTCAAATCTTTTTCATTTATTTTTTCCGTTATTTTGACGCCACCGTCAGCTCCGCCATGCGCGGGATCAATGACGATTCTATGGGCATTTGCGGCCACTGCTGGATTGCCCACGCCCCAAAATGCCAAAAAAGTTAAAAACAAACTCATTTTCAATATTTTTTTCATAATATGGTACATTTCCTCACCTGTTTCACATTTTTACATTTGCGCCTGCTTATAGCAGACAAATATTGCTTGTCAACAAAAGAAGCTGAAAATTTATATCATTGCCGCAAGCGCACGACCGCTTTGACAAAACTAAGCTGCCTGATTGCCGACAGTACCTGGTTTAGCTGCTGTAGATCGTTTACGTCGATGATGAAATTGGCCGTAGCGATCATATTCGTTGTTTCTATTTCCGCGTAACTGATATTGACATCGAACGAAGAAATGACCGCGCTGATTTCCGTCAAAACTCCTTTGCGGTCATCGCCGACAACCTTCACGTGAACAGGATAGGAGCCTTTCTGACTTAAGTTCCACTGAACATCAACGATTCTTTCTTTATCCAGCTTTTTCAGATGCGGGCACATCCGCGTATGCACGGTAATCCCCCTGCCGCGCGAAACATACCCGGAAATTTCATCGCCCGGTATGGGATTGCAGCATTTGGCGAACTTTACCATAACATTGTCAATCCCGGTAAGCGACACACCCAGCGAAGGTGGTGGTATCTTTTTCTTTTTCTCCCGATCTTTCACTTCTTCCGGCTCAGCAATATCTTCCTTAGCCAGAAACTGGTTAGCCACCTGGCGTGGCGAGATGCGCCCGAAGCCAATCTGGGAAAAGAGATCATCCATGCTGTTTACCGAATATTCGGGAAACACCTTTTTCAGTTCATCCGACTTTATATAGCTGCTAAACTTGAGATTTTGACGCTTGAATTCTTTTTCGAGCAAATCGCGCCCCAGGTTTATGCTGTTCTTTTTTTCCTCGGTATTTATCCAGTTTCTAATTTTGGAAATCGCCCTGGTAGTGACAACATATTTAAGCCAGTCTTTGCTCGGATGATGACCGGCCTGTGTTATTATTTCCACCTGGTCTCCGTTTTGCAGTTTATATTTCAGCGGCACAATATTGCGGTTGACTTTCGCGCCGATGCACTGATTGCCGACATCCGTGTGAACACTGTAGGCAAAATCAATGGGTGTTGCTCCTTTGGGAAAGGATTTGACGTCTCCGTGGGGTGTAAAAACATAAACCTCTTCGGGAAACAACGCGAGCTTCAAATCGGACATGAATTCCTTGGGGTTTTTAATTTCCTGCTGAATCTCAAGTATTTCCCGGAGTTTTTTTATTTGATTCTCTTCTTCATCTTTGTAGGCGCGGCCTTCCTTGTAACGCCAGTGCGCGGCAATGCCTTTTTCCGCCCATTCGTGCATTGCTCTTGTCCTGATTTGGATTTCCAGCCTCTCTCCGTAAGGTCCGATAACGGTGGTATGCAAGGATTGATAGTTATTGGCCTTGGGCATGGCGATATAATCTTTGAAACGGCCAGGCACCGGTTTCCATAGAGAATGGACGACACTCAGCGTTTCATAACATCCCTTTTCCATGTCGGAATCAAGAATAACGCGAAAAGCAATCAGGTCATAAACTTCGTCAAAATCGAGATGTTGCTCATGCATTTTTTTGTAGATGCCGTAGAGATGCTTGGGCCTGCCTTCCACCTCCCCTTTGATATTATATTTCTCCAGTTCGGCAGAGATAATTTTTTTAACTTCATCAGTATAGCGGACACGCGATTCCTTTGATTTAGCGACGCGCGCGGTTAATTCTTCATATGCCTCCGGAGACAGGTATTGAAAAGACAAGTCTTCCAGTTCCGTTTTCATCCAGTTAATCCCCAGACGGTTGGCCAGCGGCGCGTAAACATCAATCGTTTCCCTGGCGATATAAACTCTTTTCTCCGGCGGATGGTATTGCAAAGTGCGCATGTTATGAATACGGTCAGCCAGCCTCACCAGCAAAATACGGATATCAGAAGACATGGCGAGAATCATCTTGCGGAAATTTTCCGCCTGCCTTTCTTCCTGGGAACGAAAAGATATGCGGCTTAATTTCGTCAGGCCGTTGACTAAAAACGCAACATCCTTGCCGAATTCCTCTTCTACCTGCTGCGTCGTGCTCAAAGTGTCTTCGACGGTATCGTGCAAAAGCCCGCTGATAATAGTGGCGGCATCCATTTTCATATCGGCGAGAATCCCGGCAACTTCCATAGGATGGGTCAGGTAAGGCTCGCCGGATAACCGCACCTGCCCCTGATGAACCGTCGCCGAAAATACATACGCTTTTTTAATCATTTCCTGTTCTTCCGGCGGCAGGTATTCTTGGGCTTTATCCAGAATGTCAGTTATGCGTAACATTTATTTTTCCGGCTGTACTAAACAACGTAATGTTTCAAGACGCGTTCAACGCGTCACATATTATTGTTTTTATCTCATCAACGATTTTATCCGAATCAACCAGCCTGCTCTCTTTTGTTTTTCTCAGCCTTAACTCCATTTTGCCCTGCGCCAGATTTTTTTGCCCCACAACCACGCGCAGGGGAATTCCAATCAAGTCCGCGTCGTTGAACTTTACGCCCGCTCTCTCGTCGCGGTCATCGATAATCACTTCGATGCCCGCCGCAAGCAAATCTTGGTAAATTTTCTCCGCCGCCGCGGAAATTGCATCATCATTAATATTGACCGGTGTAATGATGACCTGAAAAGGCGCCAGCGGCATCGGCCAAACGATGCCGTATTCGTCATTATTCTGTTCGATGCAGGCCGCCACCGTTCTCCCAATGCCTATTCCGTAACATCCCATAATCATTACTTTTTCCTGCCCGTCTTTATCCAGATAGACCGCCTTCATCGCCTGGCTGTATTTTTTCCCAAGCTTGAAAACATGGCCTACCTCTATGCCGCGCGCAAAATGAATTTTACCGCCGCAACGCGGGCAGACATCTTTTTCTTGCACCAGGCGCAAATCAGCGAAAGACGCCACCGGAAAATCTCTGCCGATGTTTACATTCTTCAAGTGATAATCTTCCTTGTTGGCCCCGGTTACAAAATTAACCATATTCATGATGGAATAATCAGCGATTATTTCCGTTTTGATATTGACCGCGCCGGCAAATCCCCGCGGGGCGCCGGTGGCGCTGGCAATCATTTCATCATCCGCCAGCTCCAGTTCATTAGCCGCCAGATAATTTTTCACCTTGATTTCATTTACCTCCTGATCACCGCGAATCAAAACAGCGCAAGGCTTGCCGTCTGCGTTGAAAATAAGCGTCTTGACAATATTTTCCGGATGAACCTTGAGAAAAGCGCTGACCTCTTCTATGGTGCGGACATTTGGCGTGTGCACTTCTTCTATGGGCAGCATTTTTTTGGATTCACTTTCCTGCTTGTCCGGAGAAGCGACTTCAGCTTTCTCCAGATTGGCGGCATAAGCGCATTTTTCACAAAATACCATCGCGTCCTCGCCCGATTCCGCCATGACCAGAAACTCATGAGAATACTTTCCGCCGATGCTGCCCGAATCCGCCTCCACCGCGCGAAAACGCAGACCGCAGCGCCGAAAAATACTGTTGTATGCGGCAAACATTTTTTCGTAACTTTTTTCCGCTCCTGCTTCATCCGCGTCGAAACTATAAGCGTCTTTCATGCCGAACTCACGGCAGCGCATCACGCCAAAGCGCGGGCGCACCTCGTCGCGGAATTTTGTCTGAATCTGATAAAGATTGCGCGGCAGCTGACGGTAAGTTTTCACGTCATTGCGCACTAAATCGGTGATAACCTCTTCATGCGTGGGTCCCAGGCAATATTCCCGTTCGTGCCGGTCCCTGAACCTCAACAACTCTTTTCCGTAATGAACCCAGCGGCCGGACTCCTGCCAAAGCTCCGACGGCTGCACCATGGGCAGATAAACTTCCTGTGCGCCGGCCCTGTTCATTTCTTCACGCACAATCTGCTCCACTTTGCGGATAACACGGTAACCGAGGGGCAAATATGAATAAATGCCACTGGTCAGTTTCCTGATCATTCCCGCCCTGATCATTAACTGGTGGCTGATGACTTCCGCGTCCGAAGGAATTTCCCTCACCGTGGGCAGGTGCATCTGTGAATAACGCATCAATCCTCCTTTTTCTCCTCAAGCATCGTCTTTATTTCCGCCAGCAAAACCGGCACAAAATCCTGTTCTCTAACTTTTCTTACGACTTTTCCTTTTTTAAAAAGCATTCCCGAGCCTTTTCCCCCGGCGATTCCGATATCCGCGTCCGCCGCCTCGCCCGGCCCGTTGACCACGCAGCCCATGAGCGCTACTTTAAAATAATCTCTTAGGCCGGAAATTTCTTTTTGAATTTTTTCGGTTAAGGCCAAAAGATTAATCTCGCAGCGCCCGCAGGTCGGACAAGAAACAATTTCCGGCCCGATCATCCTGATTTTCAACGACCGCAAAATAGCGTAAGCGATGGGAATCTCCAAAAGCGGACTGCCCGTCACGGAAACGCGAATAGTATCGCCAATGCCTTCATAAAGCAGCGTACCGATGCCCAGCGCCGATTTCACCGCCGCATCCACCGCGGTGCCCGATTCCGTAACGCCCAAATGCAGCGGGTAATCAGTGCGCGCCGCAATCTGTCGATACGCTTCAATCATTGTCGGCACGTCTGATGATTTTAGCGACAGCTTAAGCGCGTCAAATCCTTCCTCCGCGAAAACAGTGATATTGCGCAAAGCGCTCTCGACCAGGGCTTCAGCCGTAGGACCGCCGTATTTTTCGGCAACGTCTTTCTGTAGCGAGCCCGAATTCACTCCCAGGCGAATAACTATCTCGCGTGCTTTTGCCGCCTTAATGATCGTGCGGATTTCCGGTACGGAAATATTGCCGGGGTTTATTCTGATGCCGTCCGCGCCGTTTTTTATCGCCTGCAGCGCTAGGCGATGATCAAAATGAACATCCGCAACCAAAGGAATTTTTATCTTTTTTTTTATATCCACCAACGCATCTACGGCGTCGGCATCCGGCACAGCTACACGGATAATTTCACAACCGGCCTGATAAAGCTCATTTATCTGTGTAATGGTCTTCTCCACATCGCGCGTATCTGTGTTGGTCATTGACTGCACGGCGATAGGCGCCCCACCGCCCAAAATCAGGCCGCCTAAATTAATTTTCCTGGTGTTTCTTCTTTTAACCGGTGATGAATATTCCACAAGTTAGCGCTTTCTCACGATTTTTTACCGTGGATTTTATAACATGCCGTTAAATCTTCGGCAACGTATAATTTATAATGAATAAATACCAGCAATGATAAAGCAGGTCTGGCGGGAGAATCTAATTTAGGTTTTATTTGCCCAGCCAGCAGTGCAGACACAACTCATCGGCAGGCAGACCAATGGCGGCAATCATATCTTCGATAGTCATATATTTAAGCGTCGTCACGCCCAAATCGCCGCGAATCCAATCAACCATTTTGGCGTATTTAGCCGACGCGGGATCCAGATATTCTTTGAAATTTTTTACTTCTTTTCCTTCCAGCGCGCGTATCGCCTTATGGCTGGCCAACTCGGCCGTCGTGCGGGTAGAAGAAGAATACAGGCAAGGGAACATCAAGGGCGGACAGGCAGGACGAATATGTATCTCCTTCGCGCCGTTTTCCCACAATTTCTTGATGGTATAATTTTTCAACTGCGTGCCGCGCACGATGGAATCATCGCAGATAATCATGCGGTTGCCTTTAATCACGTCACGCACGGCGATGAGCTTCATCGTGGCCACCAGATCTCTTATCTCCTGCGCCGGTGGTGTGTAACTGCGGCCATAGCCGGGCGTGTATTTAACCAGCGGCCGACGATAGGGGATGCCTGATTCCATCGCGTAGCCTATCGCGTGACCGACGCCGGAATCGGGAACACCGGAGACAAAATCAGCCTGGACATTATCGCGCCGGGCCAGATACCGGCCGCATCTTTCCCGCGCGCTTTCCACGGCAACACCTTCATATATAGATGTCGGCGAGCCGGTATAAATCCACAAAAACGAGCATATCTTCTTTTCCGCGCCCGCCGGCTTCATCTGCTTAATGCCGTCAGGCGTCAAAAGAGCTATTTCTCCGGGTCCTAAAAAACGTTCCAGTTCATAACCAAGATTCTCAAAGGAACTCGCCTCCGTGGCCACCACGTACGATTTATTATCATCTTTGCTTTTTCCGAGCGCCAGCGGAAACCTGCCCACTTTATCCCGGGCGGCATAAATGCCATCCGGGGTTAAAACCAGCGCGCAAATAGAGCCTTCAACAACCGCGCGCATAGAGGCAATACCCTCAACGATATTATCGCCGCGGTTAATCAGATAAGCGGCTATTTCCGCGTTATTAACAGTGCCGCCGGACGATTCGCCGAAAGACGCGCCGTCATTGAGTAATTCATTGACCAGTTTATCCTTATTGGTGATAAGGCCGGATACCGCAACGGCATAAACGCCGAATTTGGAACGAAAGATCAAGGGCTGCGGGGTTTCATCATCAATGGCGCCGATGCCGAAAAGACCCTGCATTTTTTTATAATCATCAACAAAACGCGATTTAAACTGCGCCTGGGATATACTGTGGATGGCCTTCTGGAAACCCTGTGGCCCCCATACCGCCATGCCGCCGTTTTCCGTGCCCAGATGAGAATGATAATCCGTTCCGTAAAAAAGCGCGTGCACGCAATCAGTTGTCGATACTACCCCGAAAAGACCGCCCATTTTTTTTTATTCCTCAAACCAGTTTGCCCGCCGCGTTTTTGATGCGCCTTATCCCTTCTTCAATATTTTTCAGGGAAGTAGCATAGGACAGGCGTATGTGATCATCGCTGCCGAAAGCCGCGCCGGGCACCGCCGCGACATTAGCTTCATCCAGCAAGTAGTCAATCAATTCCGCCGAATTGGCAATTTTTTTGCCCTGAAAAGAGCGGCCGTACAAACCGGATACATCCGGAAAGACATAAAAGGCGCCCTCCGGAGAGAAACATTTTATGCCATCTATATCGTTTAGGGCCTGTACAATAAAATCTCGCCTTTTACGGAATTCCGCCACCATCTGCGGTATCTTGCTCTGGTCGCCGCTGATCGCTTCCCATGCGGCTTTTTGGGAAATGGATGTCGGATTGGAAGTGTTCTGGCTCTGAATTTTATTTACCGCCCCGACGATTTCTTCCGGACCCGCCGCGTAACCGATGCGCCAGCCGGTCATGGCGTATGTTTTGGAAACGCCGTTGACGACAATTGTTTTGTCCTTCATTTTCGGCTCGACCGAAGCGATATTGGCAAAGGGGAAATCCGCGTAAAATATTTTTTCGTAAATATCATCCGTGATGACCAAAATATCCTTTTCCAACAATACCGCGACCAGCCCTTTGAGTTCTTCCGGGGAATAAGCGGCGCCGGTCGGATTGGAAGGGCTGTTAAAAATTACGGCGCGGGTCTTGTTTGTTATCGCTCCCGCAAGTTGCTGTGGCTTCATCTTGAATCCCTGATCTTGTGATGTGTTCACATAAACCGGCGTTGCTCCCGCCAGGACAACAATGTCCGGATAAGATACCCAGTAAGGAGCGGGAATTATCACTTCATCACCCTCCTCAAAGAGGGCCTGCGCTAAATTATACAATGTGTGCTTGGCGCCGCAGGAAACAACTATCTGCGAACGCTTGTATTCAAGGCCGTTATCCTTTTTCAGCTTGCCCGCTATCGCGTCCTTTAATTCATCCGTGCCGCTCACCGGCGTATATTTGGTAAACCCCGCCTCAATGGCTTTAATCGCCGCCTGCTTGATATTGTCCGGCGTGTCAAAATCCGGCTCTCCCGCGCCAAAACCAATGACATCCCTGCCCTGCGCGCGCAGGGCGTTGGTTTTAGCGGTAATGGCTAAAGTCTCCGATGGCTTTATTTTGGCAATTCTTCCCGCTAATCTCATTATTTTTCTCCTATATTTATTTATTGTTTTCTTTCGGCTGCACATTATACTTTGCCAGGAGTTTCTGATAGACATTCTCCGGCACCAGCGCTTTAACCGATCCCCCCAGGCTGACCACTTCCTTGATCAGTTTGGAACTCGTATAAAACCACTTAAAACCGCTCATGAGGAATACGGTTTCAATTTCCCTTGTCTGGCGGCGGTTCATCAGCGCCATCTGAAATTCATATTCAAAATCGGAAAGAGCGCGCATGCCGCGCAAAATGATGCTGGCTTTGGACATTTTCAGATAATCAACAAGCAGGCCAGCATGAGAATCTACTCTCACGCTCTGAATATCTTTGAGCGCCTCCCTGATCATCTGCATCCTCTCTTCCACGGTAAAAAGCGCCGATTTGTCCGGGTTATAGGCGACCAGGACGACAATTTCATCAAATATCCTGCTGCCTCTTTTAATAATATCCACGTGTCCGTTCGTAATGGGATCAAATGTTCCCGGATATACCGCCACCTTGGGAAATTTATCCTGATTCATTTCCATTCTCCTGCAAAAAAAGTCAAAGCGTTTTCACCGTATATCTTTTGCTTAATCTGAAATAAAACTTCGTCATAATTTTCCTTAATAACTTCCTTTACCGAATGCTGCACAACTATTTCGCCTTCTTCAGCCAAGACTCCGTATGTGCTTAATTTATTAAGTATAACATCGACCATATTTTTATTATACGGCGGATCGGCAAAAATTATATCCGCGCGGTAATTTTTTTTTGCCAGATCTTTCAGCGCTCTTTCCGCCTCGGCGCAAACCACCCTGCATCTACCTTCCAGTGACAGAAGCTTTATATTTTTTACCGCGACAGCCACCAACTTTTTGTTTTTTTCCACCAGCAATACATCCTCTGCGCCGCGGCTTGCCGCCTCCATGCCGACAGAGCCTGATCCGGCAAAAAGATCCAAAAATCTTTTGCCCTGCAATGAACCCAGCAGATTAAAAAGAGCTTCTCTTAAAAAATCAGACGTCGGCCTCTCCTTGCTGCCGGCGGGAAAAGAAAAAGTCCTGCCTTTAAAATTGCCGCCTGTGATGCGCATTTTTTCAGATTCGCCGAATCACCTGATTTATTTTTTCCTCCTTCGCGATTTCGCTTTTCTCTCCTTTGCCTTCTGGCGTGTTTGCTTGCCGAATTTGAACATCCACCAAATAGGCCCGGAAAGCGCGTATCCCGCCATGGCGACAAAAACAGAAATCTGCAGAGGTATCGCCGCCAGAATTATCAGGACGAGAACCAGAGAAAAAAAAGTCATAAAAGGCTTACGGGTAAAAAGCTGCAAATCCTTGAAGCTGTAGTATTTTATATTACTGACCATTAAAAGGGAAAGAACGGGGACAAAAATGAGCATGGAAGGATCATGGAATTTACCCTCGACTCCGGCGTAGTCAAAAAACAAAACGGTCGTCGCCACCACGGCGGCGGCGGAAGGAATAGGCAGGCCATTGAATACTCTGCTTTCGACCACGCCGATCTGGATATTATAGCGTGCCAGGCGCAGCGCGCCGCACACAACAAACAGAAAAGCGGCAATCCATCCCCAGCGTCCGTAAAAAGACAAGGCCCAGTTATAGGCAAGAAAAGCCGGAGCCACGCCGAAGGCAATGACATCGGAAAGCGAATCGTATTCCGCGCCGAATTTGCTGGTGGTATTTGTGACGCGGGCAATGCGCCCATCCAGGCCGTCAAAAACGGCGGCAACCAGCACGGCGATGGCCGCAATAACAAAATTTTCTTTCAGGGAAGCGATAATCGAAAAAAAACCGCTGAAAAGACTTGCCGTGGTTATCAGGTTGGGCAGAACATAAATCCCCTTTTTTATGCGGATTTTTTTTAGCGAGGATTCTTTTTTCATGCCAAGTATCCTAAGGCCGTCTGCCCCGCTTTAACTTTATCGTTCAATTTCACCTTAATTGTTGTATCCGGAGGCAGATAAACATCCACGCGGGAACCAAAACAGATTATGCCGAAACGCTCTCCTTTCTTAAGGTTCATCCCGGCATTCACCCAGCAAACTATACGACGCGCGATCAAGCCGGCGATCTGCACAAACCAGATGCGCCTGCCGTCATCCGTGATGAGCATGATTTCGTTGCGTTCGTTATCTTCGGATGCTTTATCCAGATTGGCCGAAAAAAATTTCCCCTCGTGATAATTGATCGCTTCAATCCTTCCATCGTAAGGGGAACGGTTAACATGAACATTGAACACGTTCATGAAAATGCTTATTTTCTTAAAACTGCCGGAAATATTACCGCTCACTTCCACGTTTTCTATTTTTATAATTTTGCCGTCAGCGGGAGAAATAACAACCTTATCTTCTTGATCAAAAAATCTCTCCGGGTTGCGGAAAAAACTGACAATAAAAACGGTAAACAAAGCGGACAATATCGTCAGCCAGGCAATCCCCAGAAAGGCCAGAAGCGCCGTGATGATGAGACAAAAAACAATGAAAGGATAACCTTCCTGGGCGATTATGCCGTCATGCTTCATGCTGTTTTCTTTTTAGTCTTTCCTAAAAAATTGAGTTTTTTTGATATATTAATTGATGGCTCTTGTCAATAAATCTTTGAAGTTGCCATCGCGTAAAAATCAATTGTTTTTGCACCTAACCCGCGAGAACAGCCTTTATCCCCGAGATGATATTTACTTGCCTCATAAATTGAATTGCCTTGACACGCATATTATCCACTCATATACTTGCGGCCACAGATTGACATAATTAATCTCCCCTTAACATTTATTCGCGCATAAAAAAGTATATGTGGAAAAATAAAATTGTCGCCCCTGAATCTGTACTTTCCTTAATAGAACCCGGCATGAGCATTTTTCTCGGCACCGGCATGGCCGAACCGCGCACGCTGGTTAAGCACCTGATGGAGTCCGCTCAGCCGAATCTCCACGATTTGGAATTGATTCAGTTGGTCAGCCTGGGAGATACAGTTGCTATTGACGAACGTTACGCCCGTAAATTCCGCCTTAAAACTTTTTTCTCCGGCTGGATCGCCTCCGAGGCCATTACCCGTGGGCATGTTGATCTTATTCCCAGCCGCTTTTCGCGCATACCAAAACTTTTTAAGACAGGCGCTATTCATATCGATGTGGCTTTTATTCAGATTACTCCGCCGGATGAAAAAGGCTACGCCTATCTTGCTGGCGTGGACGTGGCCAGACAAGCCATGGAATCGGCCAAAATCGTGGTGGGAGAAATCAGCAAAGAAGCGCCACGGACCATGGGAGACACCATTGTCAACGTGACAGATTTTCATCACCTTATCGAGGCGACGGAAACGCCCTTTTATATTCCGCGCTGGCCCCTCCATGATATATATCTGAAAATCGCGGAAAATGTCGCTTCGCTTGTGGAAGACGGCAGCTGTATTTCTTACGGCATCGGCCCTTTATACGAAGCGCTGGCAAAAACTTTGGCCGGCAAGAAAAACCTGGGCATACACTCGCCTTTTTTCACCGATGCCTTGATGGATCTTGTTAAAAGCGGCGCGGTCACCAACCGCCATAAAGGCGTTTTTCGCGGCAAATCAGCTTCCTCTTACATCATCGGCACAAAAGAACTGATGCTCTGGCTGGATTTGAATCCACTGGTGGAATTTCAGCCTCAGGATATCATTATGGACCCGCAAATCATTGGCTTGAATGATGATATGAAAGCAATTCTACCGGCGCGCAAAGTTGATCTCACTGGCAACATCGCCCTACACACCGGCAGGGGGAATGTCACCGCCGGGCCGGGAAATGTTCAGGAATTGTTTATGGGCGCATCTTTATCCAAAAACGGCCGCGCAATATTTGCGCTTCCCAGCCGCAATAGGGACGGACAACCGAATATTCTTTTATCCATCGACAAGTATCCTTTCCAGTTCACCAACCGCGAAGCAATGGACATCGTTGTGACGGAATATGGCGCGGCTTACCTCATGGGAAAAACACTGCGCGAGCGTGCCCAAACACTCATTGAACTAGCGCACCCCGATGACCGGGAAAATTTATTCAATCAGGCCAAGGAAAACAAACTGCTTTACGCCGACCAGATTTATTTTCCCGCCTCCGGACATCTCTACCCCGCCAAAATCGCCTGCGCGCATACATTTAAAAATGGCCTTACCGTGCGCTTCCGCGCCATCAAACCGTCCGACGAAGAAGAGATGCGCCGGCTTTTTTACCGATTTTCCGATCAGGCCGTTTATTACCGTTATTTCAGCCCGATCAAAGCGATGCCCCACGACAAAATGCAGGAATACGTCAATATCGATTACCGCCTGACCATGTCTATTGTTGGCACGATCGAAGAAGCGGGCGGGGAAAAAATTATCGCCGAGGCGCGCTACGCGCTTCGGCAAAACGAAACCTTCGCCGACACGGCTTTTATTGTCGACGAAAATTACCAGGGGCTCGGTATCGCATCCTACCTTTTTGATCTTTTAATACGCGTGGCCAGAGAAGAAGGCGTTGCCGGATTTACCGGCGAGGTATGGGAAAGCAACACCGCCATGCTCAAAGTCTATGAAACAGGTCCTTACCAGGCGAAAAAAACTCTTGCCGGAAACGTTTATAGAATAACCATCCCTTTTGGCTAAGATAAAATATTCAGTAATACTAACGGCTTAGGGAAAACCATCTCGCCTTTGTTCAGGCGCCGCGTTGACTCTTGCCGCCTGTATCTATATAATAACTGTATAATAACTGTCGGAACATGAATCTTTTCAATTTTTCGCCCATAAAAAAACCCGAGCTGTCCCTCATTTGGGGAATATTTGTCAGCGTTCTTTTTCTCATTTTGCTGGTGATACGTCTCGATTTATTTGTCAGAACCAAAGAAGCAGACACCATAACTTCTCAGCACATAAAAGCGCAGCGCCCGGCGGAAAGCTGGATGAATATTTATCAGGACGGAAAAAAAATCGGCTTTGTGCACCGGCAATTCCTGATTCTCGAATCAGGCAATTACGAAACGCAGGAAAAAGTCACCATGCAGATAAAGACGCTGGGAACGACACAGTTGCTTCATCTGGCCACGGAAACAGTGCTAAATCCTGACATGAGTTTCTCTTCCTTTTCTTTTGATTTAAGCTCAAGTTTGTTCCGTTTCAGCGCGCGCGGGTATGTATCCCATGATAAACTGATTTTGCACACCGGCATTCCCACCGCTATGCAAAGAAGCGAAATACCGCTTAAGGATATCCCCTATATCAGCGGTAATATTTATGAGGCGGCATTTACCGCGGGATTGGAAACAGGCGCTTATCGAGAATTTACCATTTTTGACCCGTCCACCGCCGGCGTCCGCAAAATTAAAACGACTCGCGAGAAGGATGAAGTGATTCCCATAATGGGCAGGCGCGTAATGACACAAAAATTCTGCGCCGATTTTATGGGAGCGAAAAATTGCGCCTGGCTGAGCAAGGAAGGTGAAATTTTAAAAGAAACCGGCCTTTTGGGTTTATCCATGGAAAAAGTAAGCGCGCAGACAGCAACCGCGGGGTTCGCCGCTGATACAACCGCTGATTTTGCGCAAATTGCTTCCTTGCCGTCTAATGTCATAATCGCGGCCCCGGATAAATTAAAGGAAATTTCCATAAGGATTGACGGTGTCCGTGATTTATTTCTTATCCTCCAGGGCGGACGTCAGTTGTTTCAGCGGGGCGTACTGACTGTCCGCAAAGAAAATATTTCTGCCGCCGCGCAGCGGACAACAGACCTGCCGGAAAACGCTGCCCACTATCTGCGGCCGTCGCCGCTGGTGCAATCAGATCACGCCCGCATAAAAGAACAGGCGCTTAAAATTGTCGGTGCCTCCGAAAATCCGCTGGAGAAAACAAGGAAAATAGTCAACTGGGTTTACAGAAACATTGAAAAAAAACCCGTTTTATCCGTGCCCAACGCCCTGGAGGTGCTAAAAAACAAGACGGGCGATTGCAATGAGCACGCTGTTTTAACCGCGGCTCTTTTGCGCGCTGCCGGCGTTCCCGCGCAGATTGAAACAGGGCTCGTCTATCAAAACGGCCGTTTTTACTATCACGCGTGGAACAGCGCTTATGCGGGTGAATGGATTACCGCCGATGCTGTTTTCAATCAGATTCCCGCCGATGTCACGCACCTGCGCCTGGCCCGTGGCGAGGGAAGCGCGCAACTTGATTTGCTCGGTGCCATTGGAAAAATAAAATTGGAGGTTATTTCTGTAAAAAATGATTGAACTGATAAACCTGACCAAAGACTACGGCACGGTACTGGCTGTGAATAATCTTAATCTCCGTGTGGCCACGGGAGAAATTTACGGCTTTATCGGACCAAACGGCGCCGGCAAGACAACCACCATACGCATGATGGGAGGAATTATCGAACCTACGTCCGGCAAAGTAATTATTTCCGGCATCGACATGAAAGAAGATCCTCTGCGAGCAAAAAAAATCATCGGTTTTGTGCCGGACAGGCCTTTTCTTTACGAGAAACTCACCGGCATGGAATTTCTCAAATTCATCGCCGATATTTACGAAGTCGAAACAAACATAATAACGCCGCGCGCGCAGGAGCTTCTTGAGAAATTCGCGCTGACGGACTGGGCACATGAAATTATCGAAGCGTATTCCCACGGCATGAAACAGCGCCTGATTATCGCCGCGGCCCTGATGCATGATCCCAGAGTTTTGGTTATTGACGAACCAATGGTCGGGCTCGACCCCGCAGCCGTGCGCATGGTGAAAGATATGCTGAAAAATCTGTCCCGCCAAAATGTCACCATCTTCGTTTCCACCCATACGCTGAGCATCGCGGAAGATTTGTGTGACCGCATCGGCGTCATCCACAAAGGAGCGCTGCTGGCGCAGGGAAGCATCGCCGAACTCAACTTGGCCGCCCGGACGGGAAATGCCGGTCTCGAAGAAGTATTTTTAACATTGATCAGAGAAGCATAGCCATGCAAAGTCTTTTATCCGTATTATTAAGACCGCGTCTTCTCTCGACACTCCAGGGAATCAAGCCGGGAAAAAAGAAAGGCAACCGCTGGCGGATTTTTATTTTCATCTTTATCGGCGCGGTTTTCTGGCTGGGCGCCTTTATTATTTTCTTCCGGATATTGAACTATTTTCAAAGCGTCGAAGGGTTCGGCGATATTCTGGCGCTACGCCTTTTATCCATGATTGTGATTACTTTTTTCACGCTTTTGCTTTTCAGCAATATCATCAACAGCCTGTCGCACCTTTATTTGAGCCGCGATCTGTCGCTGTTGCACTCACTTCCCGTGCCGGCTAAAGATATTTTTATCTCCCGCTGGCTCGTCAGCGCTTTCGACTCCTCGTGGATGGTCATATTATTCAGCTTTCCCGTGTTTTTATCCTACGGAATGATTTATCAGGCGGGTGCCGGTTTTTATTTCTTGTCCTTCGCCGGCATGGTGTTTCTTTGCCTTATTGCCGCCGCCATAAGCAGCATTCTGGTAATGTTGGGCGCGGTGATTTTACCCGCGGGAAAAATCCGCTCTCTTTTCATTGTCCTTGGTGTCGCGTTGGCGATATTGCTCGTGCTTGTTTTAAGAATAATCCGGCCCGAACAGCTAGTAAACCCTCAAACGTTTGCTTCCGTCGTCATTTACCTGAACTCCCTGCAGGCGCTTGACGCCGCTTATTTGCCCACCACCTGGATTTCCGACGTGGTAAGCGCCGCGCTGAAAGGTGACTGGAAATTTTCATTATTCAGTATTGCTCTTTCCGCGAGCTTCGCTTTTTCCTTGATTTTTATCAACGAATCCATCGCGAAAGCTTCCTATTTCCGCGGTTTTTCCCGCGCGCAAACAACGGCAAAACGTCTTTTCTATCCCGTTACCTTGGGAAATTACAACTGGGATGCCCTGTTAAACTTTCTCTCCCCCGCAGCCAAGGCCTTCGCTGTGAAGGAAATCAAGACTTTTTTCCGCGATTCCACGCAGTGGCCGCAGCTTTTTCTCATCTGCGCGTTGATTGTTATTTATCTTTATAATTTCTCCGTTTTGCCGTTGGAAAAATCACCGGTTAATATAATTTATCTGCAGAATGTTTTTTCTTTTCTGAACATGGGACTGGCCGCATTTGTCCTGTCCGCGATTGCCGCCCGCTTTGTTTTCCCCGCAGTAAGCATGGAAAGTGAGGCTTTCTGGATAATTCAGGCCGCGCCCGTATCGATAAAAACATTCCTGTGGATAAAGTTCTTCCTTTATTATATTCCGCTTTTGATAGTTTCTGAAATCCTGATTATCGTTTCAAATCTCCTGCTCGGCGTTGCGCCTTTTATCATGGCCCTGTCCATCATCACGATATTCTGCCTGGTGCCCGCGATTGTCGCCATGGCGATCGGCCTGGGCGCGCGCTATCCGGATTTTAAATCTGAAAATCCCGCCATGGCCGCGACAAGTTTCGGCGGACTTTTATTTATGCTCTGTTCTTTCGCTTTAATCGCGGCGGTGATCATTATCGAAGCAGGGCCTGTCTATTACACCTTTATGGCCGACGTGCACGGCAGAAATCTTTCGCTGATGCACGTGGTCCGCCTGATTGCGTCTTTTTCCTTTGCTTTTCTTCTTTGCATCTTCGCTGTTTTCTATCCCATGCATATTGGAGAAAAACATCTAAGCAAGACGTGATAATACAGCGCAATAATTCACCCGCGCGGCATGTCCCGCCCAAGCTGAGGCGCAGGCGGGGTAAAATTGTCTTGATTTTACCCGACGGATAAGCTAAACATGCGCCGTTTCAGGTGAAACCGCTTTTTTTACAGATTCAAAGAATATCCGGAAAGGAGATTTCATGGCAAAATACGAATCCAAATCTTTGAGAAACCTGGCAATCGTCGGACACGGCGGGACGGGCAAAACGTCGCTTTGCGAGTCGCTCTTATTCATATCGGGGAAAAATGAACGCCTGGGCAGAGTGGATGACGGAACGTCCACCATGGATTACGAACCGGAAGAACAAAAAAGGCGCATCTCGATCAGCTCCGCCATTAATTTTGTCGAATGGGATAAGCATAAAATCAATATCATTGACACTCCGGGTGATTCCAACTTCACCTACGACATAAAATGCTCCATGAGCGTTGTCGAAAACGCCCTGGTCGTCATTGACGCGGTGGGCGGAGTCGAATTTCAGACACAGAAAGTTTGGGAATTAGCCGATGAATTCAACCTTCCGCGCATTGTATTTATCAACAGAATCGATCGCGAACGAGCGGATTTTTCCACCGCGCTGGCCAGCATCAAGAATAAATTCAGCAAAAAAGTAACGCCCGTGTGCCTGCCTATCGGCAAGGAAGACAAATTTAACGGCATCGTTGATTTGATTTCCGCCAAGGCGTATCTGTTCAGCGATAATAAAGGCGCGGGAAAGGCCGCGGATATCCCGGCGGACATGGCTGAAGAAGTCAAGGCCATGCGCAGCGCCATGGTCGAGGATATCGCCGAAAGCGACGATGAACTCATGAACAAATATCTGGAAGTTGGCGAACTGACGCCTGATGAAATCAAACAGGGCTTAAAAAAGGGGGTATGCGCGGGCGGCATTATTCCCGTCGTTTGTGGTTCCGCGACAAAGGGAATCGGCATTTCTCTGTTGCTTGATCTGATTGTTTCTTCGCTGGCCTCCCCTGTCGACCGCGGTCCCGTAAAAGGCAAAAAACCGGGCACGGACGCTGTGGAAGAAAGAAAACCATCCGAAGACGAGCCGTTTTCCGCGATTGTCTTCAAAACCATTGCCGATCCCTATGCCGGCAGACTGACTTTATTTCGTGTTTATTCCGGCAAGCTTAATCCCGATTCGAGCATTTTCAATTCCACCAAAAAAGTGACGGAAAAATTTGGCAACATCTTTTTCCTCGAAGGCAAAAATCAAAAAGCGGCGGAAGTGCTCATTCCCGGCGATATCGCGGGTGTGGCCAAGCTCAAAGAAACGGTAACCGGCGATACTTTATGCAACGAAAAAGCGCCGATTATCTTTGCCAAGGTCGAGGTGCCGCCGCCCATTATGTCTTTTGCCATCGAACCTAAATCACGCGGCGACGAGGAAAAGATTGCCTCATCCTTGCATCGCCTCACGGAAGAAGATCCCACTATTGTTTTCTCACGCGATGCCCAAACCAAGGAAATGATTCTTTCCGGTATGGGACAGGTGCATATTGAAGTAAATATCGAAAAAATGAAAAGAAAATTCGGCGTGGAAGTCAACCTGCATACGCCGAAAGTTCCCTACAAGGAAACCATCAAGGGCAAAACCAACGTGCAGGGCAAATATAAGAAACAGTCCGGCGGCCGCGGTCAGTTCGGTGATTGCTGGATCGACATCGAACCGCTGCCGCGCGGCGCGGGTTTTGAGTTTGCCGACAAAATCGTCGGTGGCGTCATTCCTCAGCAGTACCGCCCGGCTGTCGAAAAAGGCATCGTGGAAGCGGCCGCCAAAGGAGTCTTGGCCGGATATCCTGTTGTCGATTTCAAAATATCTCTTGTGGACGGCTCTTTCCATACGGTCGATTCCTCGGAAATGGCCTTTAAAATAGCGGGCTCCATGGCTTTTCAAAAAGGCGTGATGCAGTGCCAGCCTATTTTACTGGAACCAATCGTTAACATCGATATCGAAATTCCGGAAGAATATATGGGCGATGTCATCGGCGACCTAAACAGCCGCCGCGGACGCGTGCAGGGCATGGATACCAGAGGAGCTAATCAAGTAATCAAAGGCCAGGTGCCACTGGCGGAAATATTGAAATATGCTCCTGATCTGCGCTCGATGACCAGCGGCAGGGGAACATTCACCTATACTCATTCGCATTACGAAGAAGTTCCCTCATTTATCGCGGAAAAAATAATTGCCGCCGCTAAAAAAGATAAAGAAGAAGAATAGCAGATGAATATGCGCGCCGGAATTATCACGGTCAGCGACCGCTCATCGCAGGGCCTGCGCGCCGATGCCAGCGGGCCGGCGCTGGCAAAGATGCTGGCGGATGCGTTCATCGAGACAGCGCGCACGGTGACCGTCCCCGATGAAAAAAAAGAAATAAAAAAAGCCATCGAGGAACTTGCCGATTGCGATAAACTCGACCTTATTCTGACCACCGGGGGCACCGGCGTCAGCCCGCGCGACGTCACCCCTGACGCCACACTGGAAGTAATCGAAAAACAAATTCCCGGCATGGCCGAAGTCATGCGCTCAGAGAGCCTGAAGATTACCCCGCACGCGATGATTTCCCGCGCCGTCGCCGGCATTCGCGGCAATTGCCTGATTATCAACCTTCCGGGAAGCCCCAAGGGAGCCGCTGAAAATCTGGCGGCGGTCATGCCGGCCTTGAAACACGCCATAGAAAAAATCAAGGGCGATCCATCGGAATGCGGGGCATCAATTTAACAATACCTGCCAAACTTAAAATAAATTCTTGTTGTTAAGCCTTTAGATAATTCCGTGTTTTTGCAGAAACTGGAGGGAGTTGCGCTGATGCGTGCCTTCCCAAAAAATTCCCCGGCATACGGGGCAACGGTTAAAGGCCTGGCAATGCTCAAAGACATAAATCGGAACCAATTCACGCACCTCGGTTGCCTCAACCGGCTCCAGCGCACAATTGCACTTAAGGCACATGCCAAACATCTTGTTTTTTTCAATTTTCAGGGAACATTTTTCGATTACTTCTTTGAGTTGCAAGGCAACGTCATTTTGCTTCAGTAAAAGCACAATGCCCGCAAATTGCCTTTCTCTAATATCGGCTCTTTTCGTAAGCACGATCCTGCCTTCGGCCTGCGCCAGGCGCAGTAACTCCCTGCCCGCTTCTCGGGGAAAAACGCGCGTGTCATATCCCAGAAGCCTCAGCCATTTGGCGAGCTTGCCCAACGTGGCGTCGGTAACAAATTTGGGACAATCAGACATTGCCTTCAGACATTATTTGTTTTTGGCGGGTGTTCGATAACCGGCGGCGGCTCATTGGCGCGCAATTCTTTCCTCAAGGCGCGTATCGTGCGGTTGAGTCTGCTGATGGTGCGATTGAGGCGGAATCTTTCCACCACGCCGAAAAACCCGGTGATTATCACTCCCATCAGCAAAGCGACAAAAATGAGCATATAGGCGGGAACAACGATATCCAGCCATTTATTCTTCAGAAAGTAATATTCCAAATGCACCGGCGCGGCGTTGTATTGTGAAAAAGTAACTATAAAAAAAGCGAATACTATGGTCAAAATCAAATATATTATTCTCATCTTGTTTCATTCCTCCCGATGATATTTCTTAAAAAGCGGAGCAAGTTTGGACGCGGTTGTCTCCACATCTTCCGGTATCACGCGCACAGAGCCAACCACGCTCATAAAATTTGTGTCGCCCTCCCAGCGCGGAATCACATGCAGATGAATATGCTCTTCAATCCCCGCTCCGGCGGCTTTGCCGATATTCATGCCGACATTGAACCCGGCGGGATTCATCGCTTCGCGCAGGGCTTTAAGCGCGGTTTCCAACAGATTGAATATTTCTTTTCTTTCCTGTTGGGTAAGATCTTCGTATTTACCGACGTGGCGGTTTGGTATAATCATCAAATGCCCGCTCACGTACGGATACCTGTTCATCATGACAAATACATTTCTGCCTTCGTAAAGGACAAACTCGTCACAGCGCACCGAACACTTGCAGAACACGCATCCTTCGGCTTTCGCGCCGGCAATATATTCCATGCGCCAGGGAGCAAAAATAGTTTCCATAGAACAATTCCTAGATGTAAATTATCCTGCCTGTTATTTCTTTGTCAATTTCCAAAATACCCAGCGTCCGTGACGAGTTAAAGCGTCTTTGCGCAGCGGAGCCGGGATTGAAAAAAAGCACTTTATCTTTTTTATAATTCGCGGGCTTATGCGTATGCCCGTAAACAACGCAATCTACATCCCCCAGACGCGCCAGGATTTTTTCTT
Organism: Syntrophaceae bacterium UBA7520; assembly: GCA_002478265.1. Taxonomy (GTDB): domain Bacteria; phylum Desulfobacterota; class Syntrophia; order Syntrophales; family Smithellaceae; genus UBA4810. The sequence goes on along the minus strand of DLNC01000025.1, from coordinate 115,253 downwards.
CGATCCCCCAGGGCGATCCCCATCCATGCATTAGGCCGAATTTAAAACCTTGGACTTCAAATATTAACTGTTCGGGAAGTTTTTCCCGCACTCTTCGGTTATCCATGTTGCCGCAAACCGCCTTCACTTCCTTCGGGCTGAATATTTCCAGCACCGCCAAATCCACCAAGTCTCCCGCGTGAAGAATTAAATCCGCATCGGCAAATTGGCGCGTGATAACGCTTTTCAGCTGATCGTCAAAACCGTCCAGGTGCGTGTCGGAAATAACCCCTACTCTGACTTTTTTTCTTTCGTTCACGCTTTATTTATTAGCCATAACCCTTAAAAAAAACAAGCTTTATTTGCGCCGGAAAAAGGTTTTGATTTGACTTTCAACAGGACTGCCGCTAATATTTGTGCCATGAGTAAACTTGAAGAATCCTTAAGCAAAATAGCGCAAACGATACTCGGCCTGGATGAGGCCTCTCTGGACACGCTTTGGGAAAAATATAAAGCCAGGGCGCAAAATTTTGCCCCCTGTGCCGCCTGGGAAAAGGATTTTATCATCTTTTCCATCATCAATTCCGTGCGCATAAAAAATAATGTTTTTAATGAGCAAATTTTAAAGAAAAACACACCCGGGGAAAATGCTTCCGCACCGCCGCGCCGTGACAAACCCGATTTAAAACTGGTTAAATGATGGATAAAAACAGCGCCCATAAAAAAATTATCGAGCTGCGACGGATAATTGAATATCACAATCAAAGATATTACCAGCAGGACGCGCCGGAAATATCCGATGCCGAATACGACCGGCTGATGCGCGAACTTCAGGAACTGGAAAAACAGTATCCTGATGACGAGCTTGCCGCTTCTCCCACCCAGCGCGTCGGGGCGGCGCCGCTGGCCAAATTCGCTTCCTTTTCTCACCCTTCCGCCATGCTTAGTTTAGCCAATGCTTTTTCCGAAGAAGAAATTATTGATTTTGACCGACGTCTTAAACGGCTGGCGGAAGTTGATGAGCTTACTTACGTTGCCGAACCAAAACTGGACGGACTGGCCGTTAATTTAATCTATGAAAAAGGCATTTTCACCAGGGGTGCCACGCGCGGCGACGGCGCCACGGGCGAAGATGTCACACAAAACCTGAAAACAATTTCTTTGTTGCCGCTCAAAATTAAAAAAACAGGTCAAACACCGATTCCTGATTTTATGGAAATACGCGGCGAAGTTTACATGGAAAAAGAACCTTTTGAGAAATTAAACCGCCGGCGGCTGGCGGAAGGTGAAGAACCATTTGCCAATCCGCGCAATGCCGCCGCCGGCTCTTTGAGACAGCTTGATTCCAAAATCACCGCCAGGCGACCTTTGAGCATTTTTCTGTATGGTATCGGCATTGCGCGGGGAGCAGACTTTTCCACTCACTGGGAAGTGCTGCAGGCGCTCAAACGCTGGGGATTCCCGGTAAACAATTTGATCCAGCAGTGCGGAAGTATCGATGCCTGCATTGAATATTTCAAGCGTATCGGCGAGATCAGGCATACCCTGCCCTATGAGATTGACGGCGTGGTCCTTAAAGTCGATAACTTATTCCTGCAAAATAGTTTGGGCAATATCGCGCGCAACCCGCGTTGGGCTTTGGCCTGCAAATTTCCCGCGCAGCAGGAAACAACAAAAGTAATCAGAATAGATGTTCAGGTGGGGCGCATGGGCACGCTTACCCCGGTCGCGATTATGGAACCGGTAAATGTCAGCGGCGTAATGGTCAGCCGCGCCACACTGCACAACGAAGATGAAATTATTAAAAAAGATATTCGTATCGGCGATACGGTGATAATTCAGCGCGCCGGCGACGTCATCCCGGAAATAGTCAAAGTAATTTCGGAAAATAGAACCGGCAAAGAAAAAAAGTTCAAAATGCCCGCAAACTGCCCGGAATGCGGCGCCGAAGTCGTTCGCTTTGAAGGAGAAGTGGCGCATCGCTGTGTTAATATTTCCTGCCCCGCGCAGTTGAAGGAACATATCCGGCATTTTGCCTCACGCGGCGCCATGGATATTGAAGGTCTGGGAGAAAAATTATCGGCGCAGCTTTTTGACGCGAAATTAATCGCCGATCCGGCTGATCTTTATTTCTTAACCAAGGAAAATCTTCTGGAGCTTGACCGCCAGGCGGATAAGTCCGCGCAAAACCTTATCGATTCCATCACGCGCTCTAAAAACCCGCCGTTGGACAAATTTATCTACGCTCTCGGCATCAGACATGTCGGCGAGCGCACAGCGAAACTGCTGGCTGAGCGTTTCGGCAGTATCGAAAATCTCATGACGGCAGAAATTGAAGATTTAACTGCCATTAATGAAATCGGCCCGGAAATCGCTGCGAGCATCGTGGAATTTTTCCATGAGCCGAAAAATAAAGCCGTTATGAAAAAGTTTGAAAAAGCGGGCGTGATTCCGCAAAAGAAAGAAATTTCCCGCAACGCGCCGCTTGCGGGAAAATCATTTGTTTTTACCGGCGCGCTTGCGAGTTTGGGGCGAAACGACGCCAAAGATATTGTGGAGAATTTAGGAGGCACTGTACAAGCCGGCGTCACCAAAAAAACGACTTATGTCGTGGCCGGAGATGACCCCGGCTCCAAACTGGATAAAGCGAAAACAGCGGGCATTAAAATTATCAGCGAAGATGAATTTTTAAAAATAATCGGCAGGTAGATTTCATGAAAAGGGTTCACGTCATAATCTCAGGCAGAGTCCAAGGAGTATTTTTCCGCGCGGAGACGCAGCGCGCGGCGATAGGCTTAAATCTCACCGGCTGGGTGCGCAATCTTTCTGACGGACGCGTGGAAGCTGTTTTTGAAGGAGAAGATGCCAATGTAGATAAAATGCTCGCCTGGTGCCAGCACGGCCCACCCGCGGCAAGAGTGCAGGAGGTTATATTCGATGATCAGACCTATTCAGGAGAGTTTAGTAATTTCGGCGTTAAATATTAAAAAGCATATTTATCTTAATCGCTTTATATTTATATTAAAATATCCTACTTCCAGATTATCACCTGGTTTTTCATATCCACGTGAAAGGAAAATTTACCCAGCACGTCCATGCCCAAAAGCCCGTCGTAGCTTACCGCGTCGCCTTCCTGCGGGACTACCGCTATATGGTAATCACGGATGGTATGCGGGCCAATAATCAGAGAATCAATCTTGACCACGTTGACGTCGATAATTCCGCCGCCGACAACTCTGGCTTTTGCTTTGGGAGCTTTGTAAAGATTTATGTAAAGTTGATCCGCCACATCGGCGCTGATGGTTGTCGCCTCCGCTCCGGTATCCATGACAAATTTTATTTCAGCTTCATTGCCTTTGTAGACGATTGTCGCAGGAACCACCACGCGATTGCCCTGCACGGTGATTTTTGTCGTTCGCTCATCGGCAGATGCCTGAATATCTTTCTTTGCCGACCTGCCCTCCCGCGTGCTTTTTTCCTCCTCAAATCCCCCGATTTGCCTGCAGGTAAATCCCTGCTTGGGATGATCTGACAATATTTCGTTGCCTTCCTTGTCTGTGCAGCTATAAAAAGCCCCATAGATAACCGCCGGCATTGCAATTAAAAAAGAAACCGCGATTATTATTGCCAAAGGTTTAAATTTCAATAACTTGCTTTTCATCTTTTTATTAACTGAACCAAAATAGTTATTGAATATAGCGTCTAAATGCTTACCAGTCCAGGCCCTGCTTTCTTAACAGTTGCCGCGCGCCTGCATGCCCCAGGCGGGCGGCTCTCTTTATATCATCCAGTTCCTTATCGTAATTTCCCGTCCGGCCATAGGCAACACCGCGGTTATAGTAAGCGTCAGCGTCCTTCGGGTTAACTTCTACGGCCTTGTCGAAATCCGCGATGGCCTGATAAAAGTTGCCCAACCTGCAATGGGTGGCCGCGCGCTTGTAATAAACCGCGGTGAGTTTCGGATCAAGCTGCAGCGCCTTGTTGTAATCCGCCAGTTCCTGCTGATAGCGGCCGATTTTCCCGTGGGCGATGCCGCGGTCATAATACACCACCGCGTCATCCGGATCCAATTCTATGGCTTTATTGTAATCGGCAATCTCTTGCGTGTGATTGCCCAACTTGCCGTAGGCAATGCCACGGTTGTTATACGCGCCGGCATACGCTGGATCGAGAACAATCGCCTTATTATAATCCTCGATGGCCTTTTTGAAGTTTTCCAGATGGCGGTAAGCGTATCCCCGGTTGTTATAAAACAGGGCGACTTTCGGATTCAAATCTATCGCCTTGGTATACGCGCCGATCGCCTCCTGATATTTGCCGGACATGAAAAAACCGTTGCCTTTTTCAAATAATTCCCATTCCGGCGCTTTCGCCTGCTGTGGTTTTTTATCATCCGCCTCCGACAAAGAATTAAGAAACAATACAAAGCAAGCAATTAAAAATATTATGGACAGCAATTTTGAAATTTCGCGCATGAACATCTGGATGTTCCTTTCCTTAACCGGATTATTAAATATCAGGATACTTCTTTAATCGCCTCGGCAAAACCGGGCAGAGAATTGATAATCGTTGCGTCATCCACACAATAGGCAATGCGGAAATAACCGGGCCCGCCAAAGCCGCTACCCGGCACGGCAAGAATGTTTTTCTTGAGCAGAACTTTCACAAATTCCACGTCCTCGGGAATGGGGCTTTTCGCAAACAGATAAAAAGCGCCCTGAGGCCTGATGAATTTATAACCGGCACGCGCCAGCCCGTCACACAATAAATCCCTTTTTTTCTGATAAACGGAGACGTCCACCCTGGCATCCTGCAGGCGTGCCACTACTCTCTGCATCAAAGCGGGAGCATGTACAAAACCCAGAATGCGCGTGCACATGATAAAAGCGTTTAACAAATCAGCGCTGTTGTCTATTTCCGGATTGACGGCGATATAACCGATTCTTTCCCCCGGCAGCGATAGAGTTTTGGAATAGGAATAGGCCACAATCGCGTTTTTATACGCTTTCAAAATTCCGGGGACGGCAACACCGTCATAAACTATTTCATTATACGGCTCGTCGGAAATCAAATAAAGAGATTTGAGCAATTCCGCGCCTTTGCGATTGAGCAGTTCGGCAAGATCAATGATATTTTTTTCGCTGTACACTTTGCCCGTGGGATTATTGGGTGTATTGATCAGAATTGCTTTGGTGTTTTCGTTAATCGCTTCTTCTATTGCTTCCATATTTAAGGAAAAATCATCATTGGTTTTAACGAATTTCACCACGCCGCGGTAATTATCGATATAAAACGGGTATTCGACAAAATAAGGCATGGGGACGATAACTTCATCGCCCGGATCAAGCAGTGATTTGAAAATGACATTGAGCGCTCCCGCCGCGCCACAGGACATGACCACGTTATCCGCCGTAAGCTTTAGGCCATATGACTTATTTATCTTTTCAGCAATCGCCAGCCTCGTTTCGGGAAAGCCGGCATTGGGAGCGTAACCATGCTTGAGAGGAATATTTTCCGCCGCGATATTAATCAGTTCTTTTTTGAAGAGCTCCGGCGGCTCCACGTTGGGATTGCCCAGGCTGAAATCATAAACTTTATCCGCGCCGTATTTCTTTTTCATCGCGGTGCCCTCTTCAAACATCTTTCTGATCATCGATGACTTGGAAAGAGACGCTTTAATTTTCCGGGAAATAGACATAATATTATCACTCCCCTTAGGAGATATTGCGCTGCGGACAAACCAGATGCGGCAGGATGTCATCCCACCCAAAAATCAGGAAATGAAATATAATCTACTTAAAAACTGGTTAACCTGCGAGCCAATGATTTAGATCGCTGGTACGCTTAAACTAACTGTCACTTTTTCCGCGGCGTTTTAACAGAACAAATATTCCCAAAAGAATTAAAATAGCCGGCAGGATATACTGTGAATATTTATACAACTGCAACCCGTGTGTTTCGTGAATGAGAAAAACAGCACCGACCACCGTAATAAACCAGCCGCCGACATCCGTGAATTTCTGAATGAGCGTGCAGATACCCACAACAATCAAAAGCACTGGCCAGGTCTGCCCGAAAGGATATACTCCTGTTTTTGACAAATACAGCAATACGCCCAAAGTAATTAAAATCATGCCGCCGATAAGAACATTTTGCTTTGTCTTCGCCATAAATAACTCCTCTATTGTATTTTTTCCGGGAGGCCGGATGAAGAATCCGGGCCTCCCGGGTTACCTGTTTATGTTTATTTGATAAATGTTTTGAACAAATCGATAGGTACGGGGAATACCGTTGTGGAATTGTTCTCCGCAGCAATCTGATTCAATGTTTGCAGATAGCGCAGCTGCACCGATATCGGCTGTGTGGCCATCAACGCCGCGGCCTCAATCAGCTTCTGCGCGGCCTGGAACTCACCTTCCGCGCTGATGACTTTTGCCCTTCTTTCTCTTTCCGCCTCCGCCTGCTTGGCCATAGCGCGCTTCATTTCTTCGGGCAGGTCGATATGCTTTACTTCGACCAGCGATACTTTAACGCCCCAGGGATCAGTGCTGCGGTCCAAAATCGTCTGCAATTCCAGATTAATCTTTTCCCGCTCAGAGAGAATCTCATCAAGCTCCACCTGACCGCAGACACTACGCAGCGTGGTCTGGGCGAGCTGCGATGTGGCGTAAAGATAATTTTCCACATTAATCACCGCGGCGTTGGGATCCATCACCCGAAAATAAATAACAGCGTTTACCTTGATGGACACGTTATCCTTAGTGATAACATCTTGCGGAGGCACATCCATCGTGATTACGCGCATATCCACTTTTACCATGCGATCGATCACCGGAATTAGAATGATCAGGCCGGGACCCTTGACATCCCTGATACGCCCCAATCTGAAAATAACCGCTCTTTCATATTCATTTAATACTTTAATCGCCGCGAACAAAAAGGCGAGCACCAAACCGATGATAAGAATTAACGGTGTAGAAACGGCTCCAAACATACTCATCTTCCTCCTTTATACTTTTTTTATTATTTAAGACTCTTTTCTGATTTCTTCCACGGTGAGTTTTAATCCTTCTACCTTGAGTATCCTGACTTTCGCGCCTTTGGGTATCGGAATTTTACTTTGCGCCTCCCAATATTCGCCTTGGAAGAAAACTTTTCCTCCCTCGCCTATATCAGTAACCGCCTGCCCCTGGCCTTCCACCATCGCCTCCGAACCGGTATAGTGTTTGCGCATTTGCGCTTTGATCGCCATCCAGATAACCACGATGAAAAACCCGGATATCAAAAGCAGCGCGGGAATAAAAACACTTAATGATATACGCAGCGCCGGCTCCGGCGTTTCAAACAAAATCAGCGAGCCCATCGCCAGGGAAATAATGCCGCCGATAGTCAAAAGACCGTTACTCATAACTTTAATCTCCGCAATAAATAATATGATGCCGAAAAGTATCAACAGAATACCCGTGTAGTTGACCGGCAACGTGGCGAGGCCGAAGAACGCCATCAAAAGCGATATGCCGCCGATAACGCCGGGCAGAATCGCACCCGGATTGGAAAACTCAAAATAGAGGCCGGCCAGACCGATCAGCAAAAGAATGTAGGCGATATTCGGATCGGAAATCGCGGCCAGTATTTTTTGCCGCGTGCCCATCTCTATATTATTGACCACCGCGTTGGTCGTCGATATTCTGAATTTTTTGTTATCCGCCAGCACAACTTCTTTTTTATCAATCATGGCCAAAAGCTTATCAATATCCGCGGCGACGTAATCAATCACCCTCAATTTAAGCGCTTCCTCCGCTGTGATGGATTCGCTCTTGCGCACTGCTTTTTCCACCCATTCTTCCGAGCGGCCTCTGATTTTTGCGATGCTGCGCGCGTAAGCCGCAGCGTCGTTTTCCAGTTTTTCCGCCATTGTTTTGTCCATGCCGCCGCTGCCGCCTAGGCCTATCGCCACAGGATGAGCAGCGCCAATATTCGTGCCCGGTGCCATCGCCGCCACATGCGCTGCCGTGGCGATGATCACTCCTGCAGAAGCCGCACGCGCGCCGGAAGGATAGACATAAACAATCACCGGCACGGGGGAATTAAGCAAGCTCTTGGCGATATCGCGCATCGCCGTATCCATGCCGCCCGGAGTATCCAGCAAAATGAGTAAACCCTCAGCTCCGTCTTTTTTCGCCTTATCTATGCTGTCGGCAATATATTTCGCCGTCGGTGTTGTGATTACGCCAGCAACGGTAATCACATTAAATACCGGTTTATCATCTTTTGCCCAGGCAAAGCCGCCGCATAGCGTCAGTGCGGCACACAAGCAGATTATTTTTTTAATCATCTTTCTCCCTTTTAACTTTTGCCGATTTCTTGCATGATCAGCTGCACGTCTTCCCATACCGGTTTTTTCGCGGAGGGATTGCGCAGGAGATACGCCGGATGATAAGTCGGCATTATCTTTATTCCTTTATAATCGTGAAATTTGCCTCGTAACACGGTAATCGGTGTTTCCGTTTTCAAGAGCGTCTGGGCGGCAAATTTACCCAGCGCGCAAATCACGCGCGGTTGGATAATGTTCAACTGCCTTTGCAAAAAATGCTCGCACTTTTCTATTTCTTCCGGCAAGGGGTTGCGGTTGCCCGGCGGACGGCACTTGAGAATATTGCAGATATAGACGTCTTGGCGCGCCATTTTCATGCCTTTGACAATAATATCGGTTAACAGCTGTCCGGCCCTGCCGACAAACGGCAAGCCCTGCTCGTCTTCATCCGCGCCCGGCGCCTCGCCGACAAACACAATCCGCGCGCTTGGATTGCCCTGGCCGAAAACCAGATTTTTTCTGGTTTTACCCAAAGGACAAAGCAGACAGTTTTTCATTTCCTCATAAAATGCCTGAAGCTCCGCTGCCCTGTCAACATTTTTAGTTTTTATTTTTTCTCCCCCCGCGGTATTTTTTTCCCATTTCACCCCCACTGCCAGGCTCTCGTAATTGAGCACATGCGCGCGTAGCGCTTTAACCACGGACAACAAATCTTTTTTGATGCCGGTTGCATCTCCCGGCGGCAAAAACTGCGGCATTATTACCTGCTCCCGCTTTTCAGCAGAATTTTGACGCGGTTGAGAATCTCCTCCGCCGCCCGCATCTTGGTCATTTTATCCAGTCTTTCCGTTTTGCCTTTTTTATCGATAATCGTAATGATGTTCGTATCCGCCTGAAAACCAGCTCCTTCCTCGCACAGATCATTGGCCACAATCAGATCCATGTTTTTGCTCTTCAGTTTCTGTTTGGCGTTGGCCAGAAGATTTTGCGTTTCCATGGCAAAACCGACAACAATTCTTCCGCCTTTATTTCTGCCGATTTCTTCAATAATATCAGGATTTTTATCCAGTACAACGGCGAGTTGCTTTCCCGTTTTTTTAATTTTTTGCTCGGAGATTTCTTTCGGACGGTAATCGGCGACGGCGGCGGCTTTGATGATGACTTTTGCCTTCTTGTAATTTTCCATTACTGCTTTATGCATCTGGCGCGCCGTGCGCACCTGGATAAATTTTGCCACCGGTGGCGCCATAAGTGATACCGGACCGCTGATTAAGATAACTTCCGCGCCGCGTCTTCCGGCCACCGCGGCCAGAGCATAGCCCATTTTGCCTGAAGAGTGATTGGTAATATAACGCACGGGATCAAGCGGTTCCTGCGTGGGGCCGGCAGTAATTAATATTTTTACTCCTGATAAATCCTTATCCGTCAACAGCGCCTCAATCTCTTCCATAATTTCCACAACTTCCGGCAAGCGTCCGGAGCCGCTTGTTTTACACGCCAGTTCACCCACGCCGCTTTCCATCACAACATAGCCGTTTTCCCTTAATTTACCGATATTTTCCTGCACGAAGGCATTAGCCAACATTTTATCGTTCATTGCGGGGCAAAACAAAACAGGCTTATCGGCAGCCATAATCGTGGTGGTCAGCAAATCGTCCGCTATACCGGATGCAACTTTTCCAATGATATTGCCCGTGGCGGGCGCGATGACAAAAGCGTCCGCAAAATCCACCAGTGATATATGCGCCATGTCATATTTTACGGAGGGCGAATACATATCGATATAAACCTGCTGTTGAGAAAGCGTTTGCATCGTCAAGGGGGTAATAAATTCAGCGGCGCTTTTGGTCATCACGACTTTTACCTGCGCCCCTTCTTTTATGAGCGCACGCGTCAGCTCCGCCGCCTTATATGCGGCAATACCACCTGTAATCCCCAAAACGATTTTCTTGCCGTAGAGCATGATTATTTTTGTCTCTTTTGGTAAATTTGCCAGAAATATAGCAGTGTTTGCCGACAATATCAAGGCATAAACTCCCTGATCATACCGGGAGAGCTGCTGATTTTTGATAATTTTTTGTGCAATTCCTGCGCTAAGAATAAATATGTTTGCGCAATGTCATCCGGATATTTACCTTGCAATATAAAATAAAAGCCATTAAAGAAATCGCGCTGAACGCATCGCTTCCACGGGGAAAAGAATGAAAAATCCTTACCGCTATTTGATTATCGCCGGCGCTTTCGCGCTGAGTGGTTTATTTTGCTGGCTGTTTTTTTTCAATTACCTGGAAACAGAGAAACCACAAATTACACCGGCCGGCAATCTCGCCCTAATCGGCATAAACAAAAAAATAGAAATTGAATTTTCCGACCAAAAAAGCGGCCTTGCCGTGCTGAGAGCGGAAATTACGCAGAATGAAAAAGTGCAAGTAATTTTTGCGGAAAAAATTTCGACCAGGGGAATCAGGAAAAAAAGCGTCATCGTCATCGTGAAACCACGGGAGATTTCTCTTGAAGACGGACCGGCCAGGCTCAGCATCTCCGCGCGAGACCACTCACTTTTCAGAAACACCCGGATATATGAACAAGAGGTAATTATTGACACCCAGCCACCGCAAATCATTCATCACGAAGAGCCTGATTATTTCGCGCAGGGAGGGACGGGGGTCATCGCCTATCGTGTATCCAAGCCGGTGGAGGAAGCGGGAATTTATCACAATGATATCTTCCTTCCCTCACACAAAGCAAAGGTCGGGCAAAACACGGTTTATTACACGATGCTCGCCGTGCCGCTTTATGCCACCAAAGATAACTTCCGCCTGCATATTTACGCGCGTGACGAGGCCGGCAACGAAACAACGGTTATCCCGGCTTTTTTTATTCAGGAGCGAATTTTTCGCGGCGACAGCGTCTCTTTAAGCGAAACTTTTTTGAAAACCCGTATGCCGGAATTTCAATCAGCTTTTCCCCAGTTGCAGGGAAAGAGCCCCGCGGACACATTTGCATTTATCAACTCTCAGTTGCGCGCGGATAATGACAGGCAAATTCAAGATATTTGCCGGAAATCATCAGATAAAAAATTGTGGGACGGCACATTTTTAAGAATGCGCGGCGCCGCTATCATGGCCAGATTCGGCGACCGGCGCGCTTATCTCGCCGCAGGCAAGACACTGGGCAACTCTATCCACCTAGGTGTTGATCTCGCCTCGACCGCCAACGCGCCCATTGAAGCAGCCAACAACGGCGTTGTTGTCTTCGCCCAGGAACTGGGAATTTATGGCAATACAGTAATTATCGATCATGGCCAGGGGCTTTTCAGTTTATACGCGCATCTTTCTTCCATACTAGTGAAAAAAGACCAAAGCGTTAAAAAAGAACAAATCATCGGCCATTCAGGTTTAACCGGTCTGGCCGGAGGCGATCACTTACATTTCAGCATGCTGGTGGGCGGAAACTTTGTCAATCCTTTTGAATGGTGGGACCATCGCTGGATAGAAAACAACTTTCAGAAAAAAATGCACTTCTGACCGCGCCTGCCAGAAAGTATACATGCTAATATTTCTTCTTCAATATTAACTTTTTGCTATATCCCGATGATTTAAGTTGATTATATATTTCATGTTTGTCAGGCGCAAGCTGAGCTCATTAGCCATGACTACGGAACGGTGTTTGCCGCCGGTGCACCCCACGGCGATATTGAGGCGCGCCTTTCCTTCCTTGTCATAAAGCGGAATAAGCATTTTAAGCAAATCCAAAATCTGGCGTAAAACCTTTTTGCTTTCCTTGTTTTTTAAAACGTACTTTTTTACCGAGGAATTATGCCCGTCATAATTTTTCAAATTCTCGACAAAATAGGGGTTGGGCAAAAATCTTACGTCAAAAACAAGGTCGGCGTCCGCCGGGAGTCCATAACGATAGCCGAAGGAAGTAATGCCAATCACCATTTTTTTAAAATTTTTTGCCGGAATAAACTGCCGCTGAACAATATCTTTGAGTTGATGGACGTTTATGGAGGTTGTGTCGATAATTCTTTCCGCCATTTTTCTTAAGGGAAATAATTTTTCTTTTTCCAGAATTATTCCATCCATAATGGGGCCTTTTGCGGCCAAAGGATGGATGCGGCGGGTTTCGCTGAAACGGTGCAGGAGGGCTTCGTCGCTTGCCTCCAGAAAAAGAATCTCAATCCTGAATCCCTTTTCTCTCAGCTTTTGAAATATGCGCCGGTATTTATCCAGAAAAGTTTTTTCTCTGAGATCCATAACCATCGCCACCCGATCAACATTGGGCGATGATTGAATGGTTATATCCAAAAATTTCGGCAGCAAAACGACCGGCAGATTATCAACGCAGAAAAACCCGATGTCTTCCAACGCGCGCAGCGCCGTGCTTTTGCCGGAACCGGAAAGACCGGTAATGATGACCACGCGTAAATTTTTCATTGTGTCATCCTGAAAAACATGTGAACTTTTTAGCAGATTTTCTTAAAAATAGCCAGCCTGGCGGTTAAATTTCCGCCGGCGAAAATGTTATTGTAGAATGTTGAGGTGTTTTAAAGTTGGCAGGTTTGGTCCTGGGCGATAATCGCCTTGTATAAGTCGCCGCGGGATTTTGCATCCATGAGCTTTTTGCGGAAGTTAACCACTTTGAGCATCTTGGATATTTTGGCCAAAGCCTTCAGATGCTGCCCGGCGGAATTCTCCGGCGCCAGAAGCAGAAAAAACAAATTAACCGGCTTGCCGTCAATCGCGTCAAAAGAAATTCCCTCTTTGCTGCGTCCGAAAGCAACAACCAGTTCCTCCAGTTCGGGGATTTTGCCGTGCGGTATGGCCACGCCGTCGCCGATACCGGTGGAACCCAGCTTTTCCCGCTGCTGCAGCACTTCCATCACCACAGCCGCATCCAGCTTTAAACCGCCGTCGATTACGGTCTTTACCAGTTCCTGCAGAACTTCCGTTTTGTTTTTTGCCTGCAGATTATCATTAATAAATCCGCTGTTGAAAATTTGGTCTAGTTGCATAAGGCACACCAAAGCTTTAATTTTGCTGAATACTGCTGGGGTATTTATCGCTTAGCTTTTTGTCTCCATAAGGCCGTATTGGCCGTCATCACGACGATAGACAACGCTTACCTTTTCCGACGAAGAATCGCGATAAATGACAAACGCCGCTTTTGTTTCTTCCAGTTCCATAACCGCTTCATCCAGCGACATGGGTTTCAGGATGATTTTTCTCGTTTCCACAACTCTGTTTGCTGAAAGATCTTCTGTTTCGTCCAGCCGTTCGGTCTTGTCTTTGCCATGCCTGATGCTGATGGGCTTTCTTTCGCGAACTTTTTCTTTCTGCTTTTTTATCTGCTTTTCAATTTTGTCTATGCATTTATCAATGGCCAGGCGCATGTCCTTGTCTTTTTCTTTGGCATTGATATTCCAGCCATTGGTGCTGAAATTTACCTCCACAATGCTTCTGAACTTTTCCATGGAAAGGATTATATGCGCTTCGGCCGGCGTATCCAAATATTTATTCAACTTGTTGATTTTTTCCGCCGCGTAATCTTTGTGTCCTTTTTCACCTTCGTTATTTCTGAAAGTTACCGAAATTTTCATTGCTCCCCCTGTTGATACTTCCCTTGCCGACGTCCGCCTGTCAGCTACCGCTGACGGATTATCCGCAAAGGCAAGTCATATAGTGATATGAAAGCTAAATGTCAATCAGTTTTTTATAATTAGCGCTTATTATTCCGTCTCTAAAACTGCTTGAATCTAAAAGTATTTTTTCCTTTTAGACGAGGGCAAAATTCCCATCATTTCCCGGTATTTTGCCACGGTACGCCTCGCGATGTCAATACCACCTTCTTTGAGCATATTCACGATCTCGCAGTCACTGTAAGGCTTTTTGGGATTCTCCTGGCCAATGATCTTCTTGATTTCTTCCTTGACGCTCTTTGACGCGATTGTTTCCCCGGAAACCCGCTGAATGGAACTGCCGAAGAAGTATTTCATTTCAAAAATGCCCCGCGGCGTGTGCATATATTTATTGTTTACCACGCGGCTGATCGTCGATTCATGCATTTCCACATCATGGGCCACATCCCGCAGAACCAGTGGCTTGAGGTAATTAATGCCCTTATCAAAAAAATCCCTCTGATACTTGACGATGCTTTCCGCCACCTTATAAATCGTTTTCTGCCGCTGCTGGATGCTTTTGATCAACCACGTTGCCGCCTGCACTTTTTCGCGAATATATTTTTTCCCGTTTTCCTGTTCATTGTTACCGTGCGTGCCAAGTCCTGCCATTATCTCGCGGTAAAAATTACTGATGCGCAACCGCGGCAATCCGTCGTCATTAACGATTATCTTGTATTCGTCACCGGATTTAACAACGTAGACATCAGGTATGATGGCCTGCGTTTTTTCCTCCGCGTATATGCTGCCCGGGCGCGGATCCATGCTGCTGATAATCAGCACCGCTTTCTCCACCTCGCGCAGGGGAACTTTCAGTTTTCTGGCGATTTGGAGATAGTTTTTCAGCTCCAGATCCTTAAGATGTTCGCTGATTATCGTTTCCACAAGATGATTCCGCTTGACGCCCATCATCCGCGCCTGAATTAGCAGGCACTCCTGCAAATTACGCGCGGCGATGCCGGGGGGGTCAAACTCCTGAATTTTTCTCAAAACACTCTCGGCAAATTCCTCTCCCACGTTTTCCAACGCGGCTATCTCTGCTGTTGTCGCGCATAGATATCCGTTCTGGTCCAGATTGCCGATGATCTGCGTCCCTACCCTGATTTCATCCTCATCAAGCGGCGATAATTTCATCTGCCACATGAGATACTCGGCAAGCGTCTGCGATTCGCAAAGAATATTATCCCACGTGGGCGCTTCGGCGTCCTGGCGGCCGTAAGTTACACCCACCGGGCCGTAATCTTCCAGATAGTTATTCCAGTCAAATTCTTCCCGGCCGTCGCCTTCGCCGGTCAGCTCCTCCGTTTTTTGCAAAAGCTTTACGTCGGCGCTTTCTATCGGCTGGAGATCTCCTTCGACATCGGGAACTATTTCTTCGTCGCCACCTTCATCCGCCGCAATCTCCTCCAGTAGAGGATTTTCCTCCATTTCCTGATTTATGGTCTCGACGAGCTCCATGCGGGAGAGCTGCAGCAGCTTTATCGCCTGCTGCAGCTGCGGCGTCATGATCAACTGCTGCGAAAGTTTTAGGTTCTGTTTTAATTCAAACGCCATAAATAATCACAAAACGAAAGTTATTACAGATTAAAATTCTCCCCAAAATAAAATTTACGGGCAAGCTCGCTGCAGGCGATATCCGCGGGGCATCCTTCGACGAGTATTTTTCCTTCATTAACGATGTAAGCTCGGTCACAGCAGGAAAGCGTCTCGCGCACGTTATGGTCGGAGACAATGATGCCAATGCCCTTATTTTTCAGTTTTTCTATAATCCTCTGAATATCGGCAACAGCCAGCGGATCAATGCCCGCGAACGGCTCATCCAGCAGAATATATTTCGGAGATGTTACCAGCGCGCGCGTGATCTCCACTCTTCTTCTTTCCCCGCCGGAAAGAGAATAGGCGTAATTTTTCGCCAGTGAAGTGAGATCGAGTTCGCCTAAAAGATCCTGCAGTCTTTCCGCCCTTTCTTCTTCACGAATATCGAGCGTTTCCAGTATCGCCATAATGTTTTCTTCCACGGTAAGCTTGCGGAAGACGGAAGGCTCCTGCGGCAGGTAGTTCAGACCCTTGCGCGCTCTTTGATACATGGGATCGGCGCTGATATCTTCGCCGTTGAGGTAAATAGAACCGGCATCAGGCTTAATCAGGCCGACAATCATATAAAACGTGGTTGTTTTACCCGCGCCATTGGGCCCCAAAAGGCCTACTACTTCACCGGGCGCTATATGCAAATCAATCTCGTTGACGACCTTTCTTTTATTGTAAATTTTGGTCAGCCCTTTTGCCGCTAAATTGCCCATCGCCGTACAACGCCCGCTTCCGCTTAGTTTATTTCTTTACTTTTTATATCCTGTGGATAAATTATCGCCTGCACTCTCTCGCTAGTGCCCGGTTCACACTGTTCAACTTTGCCTTTGTTTTCGTTGAGGTAAATGGTTACCCGGCAACCTTTAACCACGTTTTTTCCTTCGCGCATGACCACGTTCCCGGTAATGATCACCTGCCCTGTTTCATGATAATAGGTGGCTTCGTCCCCGCTGACCGTTCTCTCCCCCTGCGTTGAAGACACATTCCCCGTGGCGCTTATCCTATCCATAATGCCGCTGGCGTCAAAAGGCTTTTTGCCCTTTTTGGCCTGCTTTTTAGGCTCTTCCTTGTAATAAAGGCGCAGTTCATCCGCTTTCAAAAGTTTGTCGCCCTGTTTAACCACGGCATGGCCGGAAAACTTTACCAGCTTTTCCTGATTGTAAGCATCCATGCGGTCGGAATTTATTTCGATCGGCTCTTCCCGGGAAATGACATCTTCTTTTATCGGGGGCGCCATTTCCTGCGCGTTGAGCGCCAGCGGCGCCAGCAGCATAATCCCCAGAAAATACGCGTAAATTTTTCGCTTATCCATTTCGCTTATCCTTTATTTAATTTTTGCCCTCACCATGGAGTTGAGATTCAATTCTCCGGTTTTTACAAGAAGAGTGAGACCCGTGCCTTTGATGGTTATGCGTTCGCTTTCCATGGTTACCGGCGCGTCCGTGTAAAATTTCTTTTGTTCATCGCTGTAATTAAGATAATCAGTGGTAAATTTTTCTCCCGCGTTTGATGTGATGACTACATTGCCTTTGATTTCTATGTCTTTCTTATCGGTCAGCATCTGGCCGCCATTGGCGGTCATCGTGTAAATTTTACCATCATTGGTATCAAGCTTGATATGAACATTATCGAATACCGCCAGGTTTTCCTTCGTCTGATAAGTCGCGTTATCCGCTCTGACTTCCCAGCGCGAGCCGGATTCCGCCACTTCGGTATAAACAAACCCTTTTATTTCCAGGTCAACCTGCTCAGGCAACACTTTCAATATATTTTTTGATCTCCCCCTGCTGATGCCGATAATCGCCGTGACCACCAGCACCATTACCAGGACAAAAACCAGGGCGGCGATAATCTTGGTTTTTCTGTTTATTTTGATATCGCGCACGCTTAATTTAAGCAATTTTCCCCTCCGGTAAGCATAATGTATACCATTGTGTCTTTCTCCTGTAAAGAAATTAGGGAAACAAGAAAAGATTTAATGAAATACTGGCATGTTACGAGCTGTTTTAGCTTTTCTTTTTTTTATTGACTTTATCCAAAATGCCGTATTTTGCGCCAATTTCCGGCCATTTCCCCTGCGCCTGCAAAATCATCTCGCAAATTTCTCTCACCGCCCCGCGCCCGCCTCTGAAGGCGGAAATGAAATGAACCTGCTTTTTCACCACGGCAAGGGCATCGGCTACCGCGACAGAAAAGCCGACCGCGCGTAAAACAGGCACATCCACAATATCGTCGCCGATATAAGCCACGTTTTCCGCAGTCAAATTATGCTTTTTGAGTATTTTTTCAAAAATTTCTTTTTTATTGAACGCTCCCTGGTAAACCTCTTCTATTTCCAAATCGCGGGCGCGATGCTCCACTACTTTTGAATTTCGTCCGGTTAAAATGGCAACCTTTATATTATAGCGCTGCAGCAGCTTGATGCCGTGACCGTCACGGACATCAAAATTTTTCAACTCACGCCCCTCGTTATCCATAATGATGCGGCCGTCCGTCATCACCCCGTCCACGTCCAGAATCAGCAAGTTTATCTTTTTGAGCCTTTCCTTTATATCCTTTTTCATGTCGTCATTTTTTCCTTTATCACTTTGTCGATTTTTATCAGCTCTACAAGCAGTCCTTCAAGCGAATCCAAATACAGGGAATTGGCTCCGTCACAGAGTGCTTTGTCGGGAGCGGGATGCACCTCAAAAAATATTCCGTCCACTCCCGCCGCCACGGCGGCGCGCGCCAGATAAGGCACCATGTCGCGCTGTCCTCCGGAAGCCGTTCCCTCTCCTCCCGGCAGTTGTACCGAGTGCGTCGCGTCAAAAATCACCGGATATCCCATTTTCCTCATGATCGGCAAACCCCGCACGTCAAATACAAGATTATTGTAGCCGAAAGACGCGCCGCGTTCGGTGATTAAAATATTCTCGTTGCCCGCTGTTTTTATCTTTTCAATGATATTGGCCACATCCCAGGGCGCGAGAAACTGGCCTTTCTTCACGTTAATCACACGCGCTTTTTTCGCGATCTCCACCACAAAATCCGTCTGGCGGCAAAGAAACGCGGGCACCTGCAGGACATCCAAAACTGCGGCGGCCTCATCAATTTCTTCAAAGCGATGCACATCGGAAAGAACTGGTATACCCAATTTATTTTTGATATTTTTTAAAATCATCAGGCCTTCTTTCAATCCCGGCCCACGGTAAGATTTAATCGAAGTCCTGTTGGCTTTATCGTAGGATGCTTTGAAAATAAAATTAATTTTGAGCTTTTCGCAAAGCGTTTTCAGATATTGAGCGATTTTCAACGCCGCTTCTTCTGATTCCAAAACGCATGGTCCCGCGATAACAACAATGCCGCTTTTGTCTCCGACAAAAAAATCTCCTGTTTTCACGCTTTTCATCTTTTCACTCCTTGCTCTGCGGCTGCGCCTTTTGCTGTAAGAGCAAAATCCTCAGGCGGGGAATTCCCCGCTCCGCCTTGGTGGATTCCGGATTGAGCTCGTAGGCGGCTGTATAAGCTTTAAGAGCTTCCGCGTAAAGCCCTTTTTTTTCATATGCCTCGCCCAGGTTAGCGTAGATTTCGCTGTCCTCGCGTTCGTAATTCAAGGCAACAAGATAATTTTCAATCGCTTTATCCCAGTTGCCGCCCGCGGCATAGGCGTAACCCAGAGAATAATATGAAGACGCCTGCTTCGGCTCCAATTTCACAATCTGCTGAAAATAACCCAGCGCCTTTTTATGGTTTTTTACCTTGAGATAATAATGGCCGATAATGCTCAGTGTTTCTTTCGTCGGCGGCGACACCTGCTCATACTGAGCTACGGCTTCTTTTTCCCTACCCAGCTGACTGTAAGTGTAGGCAAGATTGTAATGAAGCGTGGGGCTTTTGGCGCCGAGCTTAAGAGCTTTTTCATAATTTATGGCGGACATTTCGTATTTCTTCAACTCTCCGTAGGCAAAACCAAGATTGACAAACAGCGCGGCTCTTTGGGGGAATTTCACCGCCAGTTTCTCCAAATAAGTTGCCGCCTGACTGAATTTTCGCGTTTTCAAGGATAGCTCGGCTATTCTTTCCATGGCATCCGCGTCATGAGGGTTGATTTTGAGCACCTGCTCATATTCGCCCAGCGCCTGCTCGTGCATGTTTCTTTTTTCATAAGCCACGCCGAGATTAAAACGAACCACCGGTTCATTCGGCGCCATGGCGACTGCTTTGCGGAGATTTTCCATTTCTTCCCTTGATTTTCCCAGCGCGGCATAAGCAGCCGCGAGGTTGGCGTAAGCGGCGGCCATTCTCGGTTTGTTTTTTATAAGCTCGGTGTAATATTTGACGGCTTCGTCATATTTTTTCTGCTTTAAATAAACATCCCCCAGCGCCAGAAGAGCCAGATCCGTGTCTTTTGAATTTTCGGCGATATATTTGTATTGTTCGATGGCCTGATCGGTCATTTTTTCTCTTTCATAGGCCTGGCCAAGCTTATAGCGCGCCGCGAAATTGTCCGGCTCGAGTTTGACTACTTCCCGATAATTTTCTATGACCTGCCGCCACATTCCCTTCTCTGAAAGAGCGACAGCCAAAGCGGTGTAGGCCTGCGCTTCGCGCGGATTTATTCTGGCCAGTCTTCTTGCTATATCAATCGCGTTGTCATAATCGTTTTTTTTGATGTAACATTTGGCCAGTTCTTCCAGCGCCTGCGTGTCATCGGGTTTTATCGCCAGAATTTCCTTATATTGAATGATCGCTTCATCAAGTCTGTCGAGACGAGAATAAAGTCCCGCCAGAATTTTGCGCACGCCAATATCTTCCTTGTTCATCACCAGCGCTTTTCGCAAAAGTTCGATTTGCTGCCGGACATCGCCCGCCTCCCGCGCGAAACGCAGCCAATCCTGCGGCGTAATCACTACTTTTATGCCAACCACGCCGGTTTCCTTATCCGCGTAATAAACGCGGATTTTGTAATCGGTTACTTCCGGCGTGTCTTTTACCACCGAACCGCCCTGCATTATCTTATTGACCAGATCGACGCCGCGCAGAAGCACGCCTATATCGTTTTCGCCGTTGCTCAAACCTTCCACGATTACCTTTGTGCGCCGCTGCAGCAAATCATCGCTGCCCACAGCCTTGATGGCGAATTCA
Source organism: Syntrophaceae bacterium UBA7520 (assembly GCA_002478265.1). Taxonomy (GTDB): domain Bacteria; phylum Desulfobacterota; class Syntrophia; order Syntrophales; family Smithellaceae; genus UBA4810. The sequence goes on along the minus strand of DLNC01000025.1, from coordinate 94,566 downwards.
TCGCGATAGGTAATTTGGAGCATTTCCTCTGCATACACGCGTAAATCCTGCCCGTTTTTCTCCACCACCAGGTAGTAAAAACGCGGCGTTTCTTTGAATAAATAATGATTAAACGTGTTTTTAATACGCGTGCCGGAAAAAACCAGGGAACGCAGGGCCTGCGGAAACAAAAAATAAAATGCGCCCGCTAGAAAAATGGCGGCTGTTATTGCTGCTAAAATTTTACGAATCAAATTATTCTTTTTCATCGGTTTAATTTCTCTGCGCCGAAATTTCATTTTATCTGCCGTAATCATTGATGCTTTTATATCCCATCATCCGCGCGGATGATATTTCTGATGAATTTCTTTCAGCCGGTCGCGGGTAATATGCGTGTAAATCTGCGTTGTGGAGATGTCGGCATGCCCCAGCATCACCTGCACGGTGCGCAAATCGGCACCGCCTTCGAGCAGGTGCGAGGCAAAGGAATGCCGGAAAGTGTGCGGATGCACTTTTTTCTGCAAGCCGGCCCGGCGCGTGTAACGGATGACCATTTTCCAAAAACCCTGCCGGGTGAATTTTCCACCAAATCGATTCAGAAACAAGACCTCCGTGCTTTTTTTCTGCATTAACTGCGGCCGCGCCTTGTCCACATAAACCCTGACGCAATCGTAAGCGGTTTTCCCGATGGGCACAATCCGCTCCTTGCCGCCCTTGCCCATTACCGTCAGAAAACCCACCTGCCAGTTAATACTATTCATTTTAAGATTAATCAATTCCGAGACGCGGATTCCCGTGGCATACAAAAGCTCCAACATCGCCGTGTCGCGCAGTGCGGCGGGTGTTTTGTCGCCCGGCTGCGCGAGAATAAGCTGCATTTCCTCTTTGCTGATCGTATCGGGCAGCCGCATCCAGACTTTCGCCAGTTCAATATCCGCCAGCGGCGTCTGCTCGATAAGCTTTTCCATCAACAGATATTTATAAAAGCCGCGCAGCGCGGCCAGCGCCCGGTTCATGGAATTGGCCGAAAGCCCATCATTTTTTATGGAAACTAGATATTCCACAATGGTTTCGGGCAGGGCTTCTTTAAAATCCGTCAATCCTTTTTGCGCAATAAAGGCAAGGTAGCGGCGCAGGTCGCGTCCGTACGACTCCAGCGTGTTTTGGGCGACGCCACGCTCCACTAACAGATAATTCAGATACCTATCCAGCGCCTCTTGCATGCGACTTTCTAACGTAAATACCCCCTTGAAGCAAAGTCTTTTTTGTTGACTTATTTCATATTCTTGTAAGAATAGAGCGTAAGACTTTGAAAAATCACCGCTAAGGAGAATCATCATGGGAAAAATCGTCATAGCTTGCGATCATGGAGCCGTGGCTTTGAAAAAAGAAGTTATATCCTTTTTAAAAACAAAAAGTTGTGAAGTCACGGATATGGGCGTGCAGAGCGAGGATTCCGTGGATTATCCGGATATCGCCGTTGCGGCCTGCCAGGAATATAAAAAAGGCGGCTACGATTTCGGCATTTTGCTTTGCGGCACGGGCATCGGCATGGCGATTACCGCCAATAAAATAAAAGGCATCCGCTGCGCGCAGATTTTCGACCTCTTCACCGCCGAAATGGCCAAGGCGCACAACAACGCTAATTTTATCGCGCTGGGTGGCAGAGTGAAATACAATATTCCCCCAACGGCGCTGGTGGAAAATTTCATGATGACCACTTTTGCCGATGACCGCCATACAAGAAGGGTAAATAAGATAATGGATTTGGATAAAATCCGTTAAAATACCACAAACTATCGGAGCGCTTGCAAATGGCGGAAGTTTTAGACAAGAAAATGATTCGCCAGATTTTTCGCGACGCGCACAGACATCAGCGTATCGGAGAAATTATCCGTCGTTTCTCCTCCAACAAAGATGATATCCGGCAAAAAGCGCTGGATGAAATTGATTTGTCATCCTGCCGCAATGTACTGGAACTTGGCTGCGCCTTTGGCGCATTTACCGAGGCATTGAAAGGAAAATTGCATCCCCAGGCAAAAATCACCGGCCTGGATATTCTGCCGGAATATGAGCCGTTTTTTCTGGAAGCCTGCCGACGCGCCGGTTACGAGGGCGTATTTTCCGCCGGAGGCGTTGAACAGATTTATGTTTATCCAGCGCGCTCCTTTGATCTGATTATCTGCAGTTACGCTTTATATTTTTTCCCGGATATCATCGCGGATATTGCGCGCATTCTTAAAACAGAGGGCATTTTTATAACCATCACGCATTCCGAATGCGATATGCGGGAATTGGTCGAAATTACAAAAAATGTTCTCGAAAAAAACAAACTGCTCACCACGGATCAGACCTTGCCAATTGAAAATATTGTCGGAAAATTTTCCTCACAAAATGGCGGGGAAATGCTGGCTGAACATTTTGCAGACGTGCGTAGCGTCGATTTCAAAAACACGCTTATTTTCCCCCAGCACGAAATCGACTATCTTCTGGAATATTTTCATTTCAAGAAATCTTTTTTTCTTACCGAGAAGCTCCTGGACAAGCAGGATATAATTGAACAGATTCTGCGTGAAATTAAAAATTCGGCGCGCGAACATAATTGGGTCAGCATGTGCAAGGACGATACAATTTTTATCGCCGCTCAACCGCATGCCGCAAAGGAAAAGCCATGAAAAAACGGCGTAAGCACTGCCTTTACTGCGGCAAGGTAATCACCAAAAAATACGAAGATGGCGTCCAGCGCGATTACTGTCCGGCCTGCCACACTTTTTTTTACGAAAACCCCCTGCCTGTGGTTTCCAGCATTGTGGAATTGTCGCGAAAAATACTTTTGGTCAGGCGTGACCGCCCGCCGCATAAAGGTTACTGGTGCCTGCCTACGGGCTTTGCCGAAGCTGGGGAAAGCATAGAAAACGCGGCGCTGCGCGAACTGCAGGAAGAAACAGGCATCAAAGGAAAAATTGTCCGCCTGCTGGATGTGGATTCCTACAAAAGCCGTTTTTACGGCGATTTGCTTTTTCTGACATTTGTTGCTGAACAGGCAGGCGGAAAACTGGCCGCCGGAGACGATTGCGCCGAGGCCAAATTCTGGCCGCTGGCTAAACTGCCGCCGCTGGCCTTTAGTTCCAATAAAAAAGCGCTGGAGACTTACATAAAAAGCAGAAAAGATTACTGGGCGATATTCGATTCGATAGAACATGCCGAGGATAAAAAAATCCCGCCCAAGATCGCGAAAAATTCTTTAACGCGGCGTCTTGCCAATTTCATCGTCAGCAATAAAGAAGAAATTATCAATCAATGGCTCGCGGACGCTACAACAAATCCCTCCACAACTGAATACCACAATTATGACAGCAAGGTATTACAAAAAATAGGCGATAAGATTCTTTCACAATTATCTCTGTGGCTGGGCGGGCTTTACGATATTAACCGGATAAAAAATTTCTACACCAAGCTGGGGCGCGAAAGAAAAACATCCGGCTTCAAAATCAGCGAAGCGCTGAGTGCCTTAAGCCTCATCCGCAAGCACATCTGGAAGCTCGGCCTCGCGCATGACGCGTTTACCAAAAGAATGGAACTCTACATGACCTTTGAACTCCAGCGCCGCATGACAATTTTTTTCGATTTAGCCACCTTTTATCTGACGCGGGGGTATGAAGAAAAATTAAAACTTTAATTGGAAAAAATGATTTTATGGATTCCAGACATTTCCAATCAACGCTTATGGCTATATTATAATGCTTATTTTCTATACATAAGATGTAAAAGTCAACCACTTGCCGGACAGTCAGTCTTTCATCGGCAACGTTTTTAAGCAGCTTTTGCTAGTTGTTTTTCAATCAATTTGCCAGCCTCAATTGTTTCTATAGGTTTCTTGCCCATATTGCGATACCCGCGGTGCGGTCTCTCGTAATTGTAATAGTGAAGCCATTTGTCCAAATCCACTTGTAACTCTTCCACCGAAACATAGAGCTTATCCCTGAACGTTATCCGGAAGAATTCATCAAGAATCGTCCGGTTAAATCTTTCCACAAAACCGTTGGTGCGAGGCCTGGCCACTTTAGTGCGGCGATGTTCAATATCGTTTAACTCCAGGAAAATCTGATAAGGGTGAATCATCGCTTTGCCGCAATATTCCGTGCCATTATCGGTTAAAATATGCTCTACCTTCAAACCGTGCGCCTCATAGAACGGCATGACGCGGTCATAAAGCACATCTACCGCTGTCTCGGCAATCTTTGAAGTATAAAGCTTGCCAAAAGCAAAAGAGCCGTAGGTATCAACCACCGCCTGGAGCCAGATGCGCCCAACGCCCTTGATCCTCCCCACATAAAAGGTGTCCTGAGAAAGCAAATAGCCGGGATAAAGGCTCTCTACCTTGCGTTCCCGAAAACAGGGATTAGCTTTCTCCAGATACCTGATCTGTTCTTCCGTCAAACCAATATCCTGGCCGTGCTTTTCTTCTTCCAGCCTGAGCAATCGTTTATATTTTGTCTCAATCTCTTCCTTAATCCAAATATTACGAATGGTGCTGGGACTCACAGAAATACCCTCCAAACGTAAATTATCGGCTATCCGCATTGGGCCCCATGAAGGGTGGTCGATGGACATTCTGATGATTCTTTCCTTCGTGGCAGAAGGTGTTTCGTTCGGAAAACTCTTCGGAATCGGCGGCCTGTCCATAAGACCGTCAAAACCTCGCTCCTGAAATGCCCGTTTATACTCATAAAACTGGCTCCGCGATACGCTGTGACGGCGGCACGCCTCTGATACGTTGCGTATTCTTTCCGCTACTTGTAGCAATGTTAGTCGCTTTTGTGCTATCTTCTTCTCGGCAGTCATTTCTTCCTCCTTGGCTAATAGTTTTTTCTGATAAAAAAACATCCTAACCGATGAGAAGACTGACTGCCACTACTTCCCTAAAACTGTACGGGAAGATGGTAACTTTTACACATAACATATGTGGCCATGCTTAAACCTACCTTATCATGAAAGAAAAGGAAATTACCTGAAATGAATCTGCTCACCATATTCTACATCATCAACGCAACGCTGCTTTTATTGCATGAAATTGAATCAGCCTATGAAAGAGAATGGGAAATACTCAAAATCCCCGGCAGGATAACTTTTTTCCTGATATTGCATATACCAATAATCTTAATTCTTTTTTACGGATTGCTGGAAATTGAAAAGCAATCTCAAATAGGTTTGTGGCTGGGCATAATAACAGGAATCGGCGGAATGATTCCATTTTTAGTTCATAAGATATTTGTGAAACGAAAAGAGAGCTTCAATTTGCTGATATCGAATATTATAATATTCGCCAATGTCGCAACGGGAGTTGTAACTTTCATCTTATCAGCGCGCTTTCTCGACTGAGGGTGGTAATCGCCGCTAGCCTTAGCCGTAATTGCAAGCGCATAACGTGAGGAATATAAAACACATGATAGAATTACTTTTTTTGCTGGGATTTTCTCTGCACAATATCGAAGAAGCGCTGTGGCTGCCCAACTGGTCAAAGTATGCGCGCAAATACCATAAAGAAGTATCCCCCCACGAGTTTCGTTTTGCCGTGATTATCGTCACCGCTATCGGTTACCTACTGACGTTCCAGTATTTTATCTTCGGCGCTGATTATGCCGCGGCAAAATATATTTATCTGGGCTTTATTCTGATGATGGTTGTAAACGTTTTTTTCCCGCACCTTATCGCGACCATCGTCCTTAAAAAATACGCGCCGGGCACAATCACCGGAATTTTGCTTAACGCTCCTTTGGGTACTTATATATTGATCAAAAAAATTGCTAAAATAGACGAGCTAATTTTTGTCATTATCGCCGGCATAATTCTTGCCACCTTTTTTCTACTAATCATTAAATATCTCTTCGTCCTGGGAAAATATTTATTTGACTGATCAAGTGGCCTAACGAAAAGCCGCAAATGGCATTTGCAAGAATTTTGCCGTGACGCAATATTTCAGGATCAAAACATAAAAAATGACGACGCCTGCGTCGGCGCAATAAACCCCTCAAAGAATAAATATCCTTTGTATATATCCAAAAAACCGTGTAAAATCGGGCTAAAACAGAAAACAAATAAGCACGGAAGATCAGCGCCTTAGCTGCCCGTCGGTCTCATATTATAAATATTTGTTTTCTCTGCGGAAAGTATCTGATGGCCCCGGAATTATTTGTATTTATCTATGATATAATTCTTTTCGCCGCCTTTGCCGTCGTCACGTGGGTTGTCGTAGCCAGCTGGCGCTGGCGCAGCGCTCCCGGCGCCAAGGGCTTAATGATCATGATGATCGGCATGGGTTTCTGGACATTGTCCTATGCGCTTCATCTTTCCGCCGCATATCGTCCGGAACCATATTTCTGGTCTAAACTCATGTTTTTGGGCGTGGTTATGGTGCCCGCGGGATTTCTGGTATGGGCTTCACGCTACACCAAATACGACGGCTGGATCAACAAGCTCACCATCTGCCTGCTTTTTATCGAACCGGTTGTATTCAATATCATCGTCTGGACCGACCCCTGGCACAAATGGTTTTCCGGCAGTTTTACCACAAACGGCATACTGGGCATCGCCTTTTGGATACACAGCTTTTATTCCTATACCTTGCTGATAATCGGCGCTATGATGCTTTTTTTCAACTGGTTGCACGTGCGGCAAATATATCAGAAACAGGCGCTGCTGATTCTGCTGGGATTATTGCTCGCCTGGACGGCCAATATTATCACCATCTTCCGGCTTACCCCATATCGGGAAATCGATTTCTCGCCGCTTGGTTTTATCGCGGCGGGAATAATTTTTACTTACGCCCAGTTAAGCCATCAGCTTTTTGATCTCGTGCCCGTCGCCCGCAACCGGGTTTTTGAAAACATGCCCGCGGGCGTGATTGTGCTCGATGAACAGAACCGTATTCTCGATATGAATAAAGCGAGCGAAGAATTCCTGGACACAACCATCGACAAATGTCTGGGAAAGGACGTTGCCTCCATACTTCCCCAATGGCAGGAAGCCCTTTCACAAATAGCCGCCAAAAAAGACCCTCGTCTGGAATTTCTATCAAAAGGACAAGACAAGAAAATCATAGAGCTTTCCTCAACCATTCTCGCCGACAGAAAGAAACAAATATATGGTAGACTGATCATTTTGCGCGATATAAGTAATATAAAACGAGTTGAGAAATCGTTAAGACAAAGCAACGATAACCTTAAACAAAAAATCGCGGAAATCGAGACCCTGCAGATAAAACTAAAGGAGGAAGCAATCAGAGATCACCTTACCGGCCTTTACAACAGAAGATTCCTGCAGGAAACGCTCAACCGTGAAATCGCGCATGCCGACCGCGCACACGTGCCGCTGAGCCTGGCGATGATCGATCTTGATCATTTTAAAAACATAAACGACACTTACGGGCACGCGCTGGGTGATCTTTTCCTGACCAGCCTGGCGAGCCTTTTGCAAAAGAAAACGCGCAGCACCGATGTCTGCTGCCGTTATGGCGGCGAAGAATTCGTGATCGTCATGCCTACGGCCTCACCGGAGGAAGCCAAACAGCGCGTTGACCAATTAAGAGAAGAATTCAGCAAAATAAAAATAGACACGGGCAAAGATGAGGCGTGCATGACATTATCGGCGGGAGTGGCTTCCTATCCGCTGCATGGAGACGACGACAAAAGCCTGCTCGATGCCGCCGACCGCGCTCTTTACACCGCCAAAGCCAAGGGACGCAATCGCGTCGTCGCGGCAAAATAAACGGAGGTAGTATGGCATACTCTGAAATTTTATTCACAATCGAAGATGGCATCGCGACAATAACGCTCAACAGGCCGCAAGCGATGAACAGTTGGACGCCGCAGATGGCGCGCGAGATGGGCGCGGCACTTCTTGCCACCGATAAAGACGATGTCGTGCGCGCGGTTGTGATTACCGGCGCAGGGAAAACATTCTGCGCCGGAGCGGATTTAAGCGGTGATGTGGCCTTCAAACTAGGGGAAACTCAAGATGAGGAAACCAGGCGCGATTCACTGGCCTTCCCCGCCGTGATGCCCTGGCAGATCAGAAAGCCGGTGATTGCCGCCATCAACGGCCACGCCATCGGCGTGGGTATAACTTTTGCCATGAACTGCGATATCCGCTTTGTCGCGCAGGACGCCAAAATTCAGTTCGCTTTCGTGCGCCGCGGCATCACGCCTGAACTCTCCTCACACGTAATCGTGCCCAGAGTGGCGGGGCTTTCCCGTGCCGCTGATTTGCTCCTTACCGGCCGGATGATCACCGGAGATGAGCTTGCCCAAATGGGTCTGGCCTCGAAAGCGCTTCCCGCTGCCGAGGTGCTGCCGGCGGCGCTGGAACTCGCCCGTGAATTTCACAAAGCCGCGCCTGTATCCGTAGCGCTCTCCAAGCGTCTTTTATGGGATAATCTCACTACAGGTGTGGCGGAAGTTGACGCAAAGGAATTCAAAATTTTTGAATGGATCTGCACCCAGCCCGACGCCTTGGAAGGAATAGAATCTTTTTTGCAAAAACGCGCGCCGCAGTGGAAAATGTCGGTACGGCGGGATTTTCCGGATCTGTCTGAATGAAAATTTAGGGTTTTTTCTGAGGGCCAAGCCAGGGCCTGGTGTTATCCAGAAGATAATCATCGCCGCGCTCCACCATGCAATCCGGACAGAGATGAACCATCATCTGGCTTTCCACATGACGCACAATCAACAGGCGCGGCGCGCCCTGTCCACAGCAGAAACATTTTTCCGGATTGTCTTTCTTGTGAAACCGGTAACTGTCTTCATCATAATACTTCATAATACTATCTGCCGCACTGCTTCAGGACACCGCGTCTTTTTGTCCATATATCAGAATTATGTTCAATATTTAAGTTTTTATTTGCCGGTCTCGACTTCCACGGGGAAAGTAAGGAGGCAGGTAGTTCCTTCGCCCTCCCTTGAAGACATTTCTATTCTTCCATGATGTGATTCCATGATTTTTTTACAAAAGGCCAGGCCGAGACCGGAACCTTTGTCCCTTTCCTCTTTTCCTTTCACGCGGAAAAAAGGCTCAAAAACAAAAGGCAGCTTATCAGCCGGTATGCCACAGCCGGTATCCGTGACGTTTATCCGGATATAATAGTCGTCTTTTTCGACGCTGATTTTTATTTTTCCTTCCTCCGGCGTGTATTTAGAGGCATTGCCGATCAAATTGGTAAAAACACGCACCAGGCTTTCTTCATCGCCTTTTACTGCGGGCAGATTATCGGGAACATCCGCTTCAACTGTAATTTTTCTTTTACGGCAAACAGGCGCCATTTCCTCTATGGCGCGCTTTATTACGCTGGAAAGCATGACCGCTTCTTTTCTCTGCGCGAACGTGCCGTTTTCGATACGGCTGATATCCAGCCAGTGCTCAACGAGCTCTTCGAGATTTTCCAGCCGCTTTGAACAGCGTTCCATAATTTCTTTTATATCATTATCAAATTTATCCGCGGCAATTTCCTTCAGCGTCTCGAAATACTGGCGAACCACCACCAAAGGAGAGCGCATTTCATGGCTGACAAAAGTGATAAAGTTTTTCTGCATCAAATCTTTTTCTTCTTTGAGTTTCTTTGCTTCCAGTCTTAGCGTGCGGTGCTCCAATCCCCGCTTGGTCAAAACGCGAAGCTGATCCGGGCTGAAAGGCTTGGGCAGGTAATCATAAGCGCCTTTTTGCATCGCCTCGACCGCGGACACAATAGAGGCATAACCGGTAATCATCACCAGGATTGTGTCAGGAATATCTTTGGAGAGAATTTCCATTATTTCCATGCCGGACATATTCGGCATCTTAAGATCCACAAAAACCATGTCCGGCACGCGCTCGCGCGCCATTTTTATCCCTTCGGCCCCCTGGGCGGCGGTTATAACTTCATAGCCGCTTTTTTCCAAAACCTGACGGCAGCCGTCGCGCAGCGCTTCTTCGTCATCAATGATCAGGATTAAAGGCTTATCATTATTCGCGGACATTTCATTTTTCGCCTATTTCCTGCGCGACAATGCGCAGAAGTTCATCGGCTTTTATCGGTTTATGCAATACGCGGTTCACTTTGGGAAACTCCGGTGGCGGCTCAAACGACCCGTAGGGCCCCTGCAAATCGACGGCGCTGAGCATAAACAAAGGGGTGTTCTTTCCCGCTTCGGTGGCGCGGATTTTGTTGAGCACAGAAAATCCTTCTCCCCACGTTTCCATCATCATATCGATAATGGCCAAATCAGGGGTGATTGATTTCCACATTTCCACGCCGGATTTGCCGTCTTCGGCCAGGAACACCTCATAGCCGCCTTTCTCCAGGATAAGCTTAGTGGCAAACAAGAAGTCCTTATCATCGTCTATTAGGAGTATTTTTTTCTTAATCGTCATGATTAATTCCCTCCATGGATATTTTAATATGTAATATGAGCAAATATGATGCCAGTTTTTGCTTTATATATATAACTGATTTTATTGAATAATTTACCAAAACCGGTTAAGATTCCCGGGGTAAGGGGTAAAACACCCCGCTTTCACGACTATTTATTCCTTGGCTTTGATGCCATAATTGCGCATTTTTATCCGGAGGGTTTTTCGGTCAATGCCGAGAAAGTTTGCTGTCTTGTTAATCTGAAAATTAAAATGTCCAAGCGCTTTTTCTATATGCTCCTTTTCCACATCCACCAGCGTCACCCTGCCGGATGTGGCGTCGACCACCGGGGCCTTGGCTCCATCACCCTGCCCATAATAAAGAATATCGGATAAATTCACTTCATCATGGTCAACCATAACGCAGAGACGTTCGATTGTGTTTTTTAGCTCGCGCACGTTGCCCGGCCATTTGTAGGAAAGCAGCGATTTTTTCGCCTCTTCGGATAAACAGCGCACATGACTTTTATGTTTTTTGCGGTAGTATTCCAGATAATGTTCGGCAATCGGCAGTATGTCCGTTTTATGTTCCGCCAGCGGTTTTATATCCAGAAGCACAACAGAAAGCCGGTAAAAAAGGTCTTCGCGGAATTTCCCCTCCGCGATTTCGGCCCGCAGGTCTTTATTCGTCGCCGCGATCAGACGCACGTCAACTTTTTCCGGTGATGACTTTCCCACGCGCGGCACTTCCTGTTCCTGAATCACCCGCAGTAATTTTGCCTGCGTGTTAAGGTTGATATTGGAAATTTCATCAAGAAAAAGCGTTCCTTTGTCGGCTATTTGAAAACGTCCCTCACGTGATTCCGTCGCGCCGCTGAACGCTCCCTTAACATGCCCGAATAATTCGCTTTCCATCAGGTTTTCCGCGAGCGATGAACAATCGACGGGCACGAATGGCTTGTCCGACCGTCTGCTTAACTGATGAATAGTGCGCGCCACCAGTTCCTTGCCCGTGCCGCTCAAGCCTGTGATCAGCACCGTGCTGTCCGTCTGCGCGATGCGCTTGATGGAATCCTTAAGCTCCTTCATGTAATCACTCACGCCGATCAGCATCGGGATATCTTTTTGGGCATCCGTATTTTCGTAACCGTGCAGCGCCTCGCTGACCGCGTCCCTTAGCTGACCGGCCGTGTATGGCTTGGCCAAAAAATTAACCGCGCCGCAGCGCATTGCCTCCACGGCCAGAGGAATCGTCGCGTAGCCCGTGATAACGATAATTTTTGCGGCAATGAAATCTTCCGCTTTGAGTTTTTTCAGGATATCCAGACCGCTCATTTCCGGCATGCGCACATCAAGCAAAATCAAATCATAAATATCTTTGCCTGCCAGTTTTAAACCTTCCCGCGCGTTCGATGCGCAATCCACGACATATCCCTGCCGTGTCAGTATCTGCCGGCAACCGTCACGGATGACTTCCTCATCATCAATGATCAGAATCTTGCTTTTTTTATTTTTCTTTTCTTTCACCAGATTTTTTCCCGTAAGAAATCCGTTTTTTTAAGTTAAGCCTATGCAGCCTCTAACGTTAGGCATTGTATGCTAATACCAAATCAAGCTCAGTGTGCAACAATAAATTTTTTACCCGATTTTCGGCTCCGCCACAACATGTCCCTTTTGTTTAATATCGTTATTATTCCTGTATGCCGGCAACGTAACGATAAAAGTAGTGCCCTTTCCTTCTTCGCTTTCGGCATCGATGGTACCCTTATGCCTTTTGATGATTCCGTAAACAATGGAAAGGCCCAATCCCGTGCCCCGTCCTGGTTCCTTGGTCGTGAAAAAAGGCTCGAAAATATGAGGCAAGAGATCCTTGCTGACGCCCTTGCCTGTATCGGCGATGGAAATACGCACGCAATCGTTCTTGCTCATCTCAGTTGTAATATTCAGTTTGCCCTTTCCATTCATGGCATCGGCAGCGTTAATGAAAAGATTCAAAAACACTTCTTCCAGCCGGGACCTGTCTCCCATGACCTCGGGAAGATTATCCGCAAAGCGGTTTTCAATCTTTATACCGTGAAACATCGCCTGATCTTTTACCAAACTTAAAGAAGTGCTGACCACCTGGTTTATCTGCAGGGGAGCCATTTCACCCGTGGGCGCGCGGGAAAAATCAAGCAGGCCCTGAACAATATCCTTGCAGCGGTTTGCCTGATAAATTATTTTCTGCATGTTATCCCGCAGCGGGCTGTTTTCAGGAAGATCTTCCAGAACCAGGCTACTGTAAAGAAGTATCCCCCCCAACGGATTATTGATTTCATGCGCCACGCCCGCGGCCATCTGCCCCATGGCGGTCAGTTTTTCGGTGCGCGCCAGTTGCTGATGCATTCTCTGCAGCTGATCATTATGCTCTTTAAGAGATCTGGCCATGTAATTAAACGCCTCATCAAGCATATTAAAACCGGATATCTTATCCGGCGACAATTTGTAATCCAGGTTTCCGGAGGCAATGGCTTCGGTAGCCCGCTTGAGTATTTTTATTCTTTCGATAATATTATTGCCGAGGCGCAACGAGATGATAAACGCGATAAGCATGCCATAGACGGTAATGCCCAGATTAATCCAGATCATCTCCCACATAATGTCGCGATACTTCGCTTCCAGAATGCCCGTGTAAAGAACGCCGATTATTTTTCTGTTTAAATTAAAAATAGGCGTATATGTTGTTATGTACCAGTCGTTTACCACAAAGGCTCTCCCCGCCCAGTCCTTTTCTTCCACAATAACCCGATTATATACTTCCTTGGAGAGAATCGTGCCGATCGCTCTTTTGTTTTCTTCGGTCATGACATTGGTGGATATTCTGATTCCTCCCTGAAAAATCGTCGCCACGCCCATTTCCCGGCCTTTGTATTTCTCGCCATGATAAACCGTCTGTTTAATCCGGTCGACTATTTCATTGTCCTGATTGATTAAAACCCCGCCCACCAGCACTCCGAGCAGCATATTATTGTTCCTGTCAATCACCGGATATGCCGCTTTCATAACCATGCCTTCCGTCAGTTGTGTTTTATCAATTTCCGCCGACAACGGCGTCTTAATAATGTCTATGGTTGCTCTTTTGGCCAGCGCCGGGTTTTCTCTGACTATATCCTTAAGGGACATCAACTCCGTGGAAGCGACAGGTTCCTTTTTTTGTATGCATCTTTTTACAAGCGCATCATGAAGAAGACTGTCTCCCACCAGCCTGGGGTTTCCCGCACGGTACAAAACCCTGCCTTTCGCATCAACGAGCGTCAGCATGTCAAGTATCGCATGATTATTCTCCGTCTTATGGTCCACGCTTTTTCTCATCCGCGCTTTAATATAACCCATGCCGTAGAAATCATCACTGCTGATGAGATCCTGCAGATCGGATCCTTCCGCGGTAAATTGAATGACGGCTTTAATCTGTTCAATTTTATTATTATAGATTAACTTGGCAGTATTGATATCCTGACGCACTCTGTTTTGCACTTCCGCGATGGTGTTGCGGTTAATTGTCCAGAGACTTACCAGCGTGGCAAAAACTCCCGTCAGGCAGGTGGCGACAAGAAAACCGATAGCCAGACGGCTTTGCAGATCAAACCTGAGGGTCGTCGGCGAGAATATTTTTTTGATTTTCATGGCATCAGCCCGGTGTCGGATATGTCATTTATCCTATCACGGATAACATGGCATTATCAAACATTCTTTCGCGGCACCGGGCAGTGTTTATGCAATCAGTTGAGCAATTTTTTTACACGTTCCAACAGCTCGGAAGATGAGACCGGCTTGGAAATATAGTCATCTGCCTGCAGATATTCGCCGTCTGTTTCCGGAGAAAACTTAAAACCCGTCTTATCGGTAACGGCGGTGACCATGAGGACGGGAATGTTTCTGCACGCGTCGTCATGCTTTAAATCATAGCACAAATCAAATCCATCCGTGTGCTTATCCATCATCACGTCAAGAACAATCAGCGCGGGCTTTTCCTTTTCGATGGCCTTGCGTCCGTCATCAATATTCAACGCGTGGCGGACAGCATACCCGTTTTTCTCCAAAACCATCTTAATTGCCTCACCATAGTCCTTATCATCATCGATGATTAATATTTTTCTTTTTTCCGGCATAAAACCCTCCGTTATTTTATTTATTTCTGTATGCGCCTATCCGGTAATTGCTTTTACAACTTCCAGCGTGCCGATATGCACGGGGCAGTAATCGGAACAGCGCCCGCACCCGACACAGCCGCACAAGCCGTCCTGAATGTCTGTATTATTGTAGTCAAGCAGCTTATGCTCGTGCCGCCTTTTTAGCCTTGACGCCTGGCTCGCGCGCGGATTGTGTCCTGACGCCTCCCTGGTAAAGCCGCTGTAAAGACAGGCGTCCCAGGCCCGCAGGCGAATGCCTTCACCTGCGGCCTGCTGGTGGTCGTAAACATTAAAACAGGTGCAAGTGGGGCAAACAAAAGCGCAGCCGCCGCAAGTTATGCATTTGGCGCCAAAATCATCCCACACTTTTTCCGCAATTTTCCGGTCTTTGAGTTTATTCATGGCATCAATAACCGATTTCACTTCCGGAATAGTCAAAATGGCGTTTTGCAGGAATTCGTCGATTTTTTGTTTGGCCTGAGACTCTTCCATCTCGGCCAGCGGCATGCCGGTGAGCAATTCTTCGCCCCGGGGGCTCCCTATTTCGACAAGCAAAGTGTCTCCGATATCGTAAAGCTGCAGATCAAACCCTTTTTTGGCGACCGGCCCGCTGAGTGTTGTTGTGCAAAAACAGGTTTCGTTCTGTGCTTTGGGGCAAGCCATAACCACCGTTGCCGCAGCGTTTTGCCTGGCCTGATAGTAAATATCCTTATTATCACGCGACATAAAACTCGACGCCTGGCGGATGCCCATCATATCGCAGGAGCGAAGGCCAAAAATCAGGGCTTTTTTTGCCGCAACAACTTCGTTATATCTATTTTTTTCCACGCGAAAAATAATTTCGCTTTGGGGGAAAAAAACGGACTTGGGAGAAAGCGGCGGCTTTTTATAATCAAGCGTGAATGCTTTTTCGTCAAACGCGCTGAATATGCAATCGCCGTTATCCATTTTTGTCGGCGCCAGCACATCGTGCTTCTGCGACCATATGCTCAGAATCTTATTGATATCTTTTTTGGCCAGTGTTTTCATGCGCATCTCCTTACTTTTACCGCACATCCCTTGTATTCCGGAATTTTCGCCACGGGATCGAAGGCGGAATTAGTCAAAACGTTTATGCACGCTTCACTGAAATGGAAGGTGGAAAAAACAACTCTGGGCGGCACACGTTCCGTAACTTCGGCTTTCATCTGCAACGAACCGCGGCGGGAACTTACTTCAACTTTATCTTTGTTTCTTATACCCAGTTTTTTGGCGTCTTCCGGATTTATTTCCAAAAGCGCCTCCGGCGCTTCCCTTTCCAGAATGCTGACGCGCCGCGTCATTGTGCCGGTATGGAATTGATAATAAATTCTACCTGTGGTAAGCATAAAATCATATTCATCATCAGGCATTTCCGCGGGCGGTTTGAATTCGCAGGGCATGAATGTTCCCAAGCCCTTGCTGAATTTATCCTTGTGTAGAAATGCCGTGCCTGGATGCTCTATGTTGGGACAAGGCCATTGCAGACCAAAGCCTTTGCTTAATCTCTCCAAGGTTATGCCTCCGTAAGACGGCGAGAGAGCGTTGATTTCCTTCAGCACATCGGCGGGCGACTCGTAATTCATCGGGTAACCGGCAAGTTTGCTTATCTCACATATTATCTGCCAGTCGGGACGGGCCTGTCCGGGAGGATTAACGGCTTTGCAGGCAAGCTGCACTTTTCTTTCCGTGTTCGTGTATGTGCCGTCCTTTTCCGCAAACGATGCCGCGGGGAAAACCACGTCGGCTTTTTTCGCGGTTTCGGAGAGAAAAATATCCTGCACCACGAGAAAATCCAGATTGGAAAGAGCGTGCTCGATATGCGCCGTATCCGGATCGCTCATCAGCGGATTTTCGCCCATAATATACAGCGCTTTGAGTTCGCCTTGCTGCGCCGCATTCATCATATCGGTGATCGTCAGCCCTGGCTTGTCATCCAGTCCTTCGACTTTCCAGGCCTCTTCAAATTTCTTTTTTACGTTAGCGTCAATTACCGGCTGATATGCGCTGTATACGTTGGGCAATCCGCCCATATCGCAGGCGCCCTGCACGTTATTCTGTCCGCGCAGCGGATTAACGCCGACGGCGGCGCGTCCCAGATGGCCGGTGAGCATCGCCAGGTTCGCGCAGGACTTCACGTTATCCACACCGGTGGTATGCTGGGTAATGCCCATCGCGTAGGCAATCATCGCCTTATCCGCCTTGGCGTACATGCGCGCCGCTTTCTTCAAATCCGCGGCGGCAATGCCGGATATCTTTTCGACCGCCTTCGGCGGATACTTGCTGACAACTTCCTTCAACTGCTCAAAGTTTTCCGTTCTTGTTGTGACAAATTCTTTGTCATAAAGATTTTCTTCGATAATCACGTTCATCATGCCGTTGAGCACAGCCACATCCGTGCCGATATTCTGCCGCAGATGAAGATCGGCAAACTTTGCCAAAGGTATTTCTCTCGGATCAATAATCAGCAACTGCGCGCCCCTTTGCTTGGCATTGATAATGCGCGTGCCGATCAGCGGATGCTGTTCCGTTGTGTTGGAACCCGTAACCAAAAACAGATCTGCGGCATCGAATTCATTTATTGAATTTGTCATTGCGCCCGAACCAAACATTGCGGCCAGACCGACCACGGTGGCGCTGTGTCAAAGCCTCGCGCAGTGATCAACATTATTTGTTTTGAAAACCGCCCTCGCCAGTTTCATCATGAGATAATTTTCTTCGTTGCTTACCTTCGCTGAAGAGAGAAATCCTAAAGCGCGGGGACCGTATTTTTTATGAGTGTCCATAAGTTTGTTCGCGACCAGCTTGAGTGCTTCATCCCAGGATGCTGCCACCAGTTCTCCCTGTTTGCGTATCAGCGGCGTGACCAGCCTCTCCGGAGAATGAATAAACTCGTGTGCGTTCCAACCTTTGACGCACAGCATGCCTTTATTCACCGGATTTTCGGGGCTGGGTTCAATCCCCACCACCCTGTCGTTTTCCGAAAGAATGTAAAAACTGCAACCGCAGCCGCAAAATGGACAAACGCTTCTCGTCCTTTTCATAATCAGATTGCCTCCTTAATGTTTTCAATCTCCGGATAAGGGAAAACCGGCCCTTCAATGCAGCAATATTTATCGCCGAACGCGCAATGTCCGCATTTTCCGACACCACACTTCATCATTCTTTCCAGAGACATGAAAATATGCTCTTTAGCAAAACCAAGTTTCAAAAGTTTTTGCAAAACGAACCGGTACATAACCGGCGGCCCGCACATGACCGCGTATGTTTCTGCGGGAGACAAATCGGTACGGTCGAACAAGCCGGTAACCACACCCACGTACTGTTTCCAAATACCTTCGTCATCGCGGTCGACACTATAAAGATAATTAATGTCATCGCGGTCGAAGAAGCTTAAAAGCTCGTATTTAAAAAGAACATTGTCGGGATTATTGGTTCCATACATCAAAATAATATCGTCGAAATCTTTCCTCTTATCGAGGGAATAAAGCAGCAAGGAGCGCAGCGGCGCGAGACCCAACCCTCCGGCAATCAGCAGTAATTTTTTCCCCTTCAATAGATCAACGGGAAACCCGCGTCCATAGGGGCCTCTGATATGAAAAGTGGATCCTTTGCCCATTTCGAAAAGGGCGTCTGTTACTCTTCCCGTGCGCCGGACGCAAATTTCCAGAGTGTCCGACCGTGTGGGCGGTGAAGATATACTGATTGGCGCTTCACCTTTACCAAAAATAGAAACTTCGATAAACTGTCCCGGCTGATGGCCAAAGCTCTCCCATGTCGTCCCATCTTCCAGTTTGAGCTGAAAAAGCCGGTGATCTTTTATCTGTGGCAAAGCTCTGATAATTGAAACAGGCCGAAGCTGATAAATATTGCCGCAATGATCCCCCATTTCCGTGCCTCCTTCCTCTTGCCTAGCATTCTTAAGTAATTAACCCCTTACAGCAATTTTAATACCAAACCACCCGATACGCGATTTATATGAAATATTTACACTTTTTCCCCTTGACGGATTAATGACGGGGTAAGTTACCCCGATTCAGGGTGCATATTACCCCTCAAACCTCCCGCGATGAAGCATTTGATTGTAACTTGCTTTTGGATTTTCTGGAGACTTGCGAAAGGTTGAAAAGTCTTGACGCTCTCAAAAACGATTTTCCGCCGGCAATATTATTTTATCAACCGTTTTCCGAGCGCAAAAAAACGCAGTTAATGATTTTTGTTGACCGCAACAAAATATAAACACAAATTTGTTACTTCCGAAAAAATTAATTCTTGCCAGTCTTCAATTTTCCCTTTTCGGGAGAATATTCTTATTGACACGCCGCTTCGTTGTATGATAGTTCCAAAACGTTAAATACGCTTTTGATATTAATTGTTTATCAACTGACTTTTGAAAAAATTTTCTTTTTTTCGTATTAAAATTAGGAGCGGATATTGAAACTGCGCGAAGTCAAAGAATTGCTGAATGCTGATGTCATTGCCGGCGAAGAAAAACTCGATATGGAAGTTAAAACCGCGTTCGGCGCCGACCTGATGAGTGATGTCCTGGCCTTTGCCAAAGCAGGCAGCATGCTGCTTACCGGCCTGACCAATACGCAGGTTGTCCGCATCGCCAACGTGTTGGATATCGCCGCGATAATCATTGTCCGCGGCAAAAAACTGCCCGCGGAAACGGTGGAACTGGCCAAGGAACTTCATATCCCCGTCTTGTCGACAAAATTCATATTATTTGAAACGGCCGGTCGTCTTTACGCCCAGGGTATCGTGGGGTGTCTGGAAAAAGTTGAAAAATAAACGTGTGCGCGGCGGAAAATATTCTGGAAAAACACAGTTTTGATATTGAGGGCGGCAATTTCAGCAACGCGGGGACCGTTTCCACAAAAATAAAATCGATCCTCAAACAAAAGAATCTGCCTGATGATGTTGTCAGAAGATCGGCGATTGTCTGCTACGAAGCTGAAATCAACATTGTTTCTTACGCCAAGAAAGGAGTGATCAGCCTGACGATAAGACCCAACAGTGTTCAGATTGAAGCAGATGATGAGGGTCCGGGAATACCAAATATCGAACTGGCCATGCAGCAAGGTTATTCCACTGCCAATCAGCAAATCAGGGAAATGGGCTTTGGCGCGGGAATGGGGCTGCACAACATAAAAACATATTCCGATATTTTCGATATCTCTTCGGAAGTCGATAAAGGAACATTTCTGAAAATGACCATTCACACGCAACCCGCCAAGGATTAATCAATGGATATTGCCGCAATAGCAAAAGAACTTAATCTGGAAATAAGGTCTGCCCGGGACAGACTGGAAAATATTGTTACAGGAGGTTACACAGGAGATCTCTTAAGCGACGTGATGGCTAATTCTCATGCGGGAGATATCTGGATAACAAGGCAGGTGCACCAAAACATAGTTGCCATAGCAACCTTGAAAGAACATGCAGGTATAATTCTGGTTAATTCCTGCGAGCCGGCAAAAGACACGCTGGAGCGCGCCAAACAGGAAAACGTGCCGATTTTGGTTTCTCGATTAGGCGCGTTCGAACTAACCGGCAAGATTTACAATCTGCTGGCCAAAGACAAATAGCAGCAAGGCAAAAAGTTTTTTCACGCCGGCAGATGGCCATTTTTGGTTAATTCCTAAAAGACCATGCTAAAAGTTTTTCACTGTGATTTTCACATTCACACCTGTCTATCACCATGCGCCGAACTGGACATGCATCCTCAGGCAATTGTGGAAAAAGCCCTTGGCGTAAATCTGGATATTATTGCAATTTGCGATCATAACTCCGCCGAAAACGCGCCTTATGCAATTAAGGCCGCGCGCGGAAAAAATATCAAGGTGTTCGGCGGCATGGAAATTACCTCCAGTGAAGAGGTGCATGTGCTGGCGATTTTTGATTCCCCTGACAGTCTCTCTTCAATGCAAAAATATATCTACGATCATCTGACGGGGAAAAACGACGAGGAGCGCTTCGGCGTACAGGCCGTCGTAAACGAAAAAGGCGAAGTGGAGGCGATCAACGAGAAATTGCTCATCGGCGCCACGGATGTCGCGCTCGGTGATTTATTGGATAACGTGCATAAACTGCATGGGCTAACGATCGCTTCACACATTGATCGGGAAAGTTTCAGCGTTATCAGCCAGCTTGGTTTTGTTGAGCCGGGCATGCAGTTTGACGCGTTGGAAGTGACACCCCGGACAGGTCTCACGCAGGCGCGGAATAAATATCCTGAGCTCAGTAATTATTCATTTGTCGTTTCCTCCGATGCCCATTACCTCAAAGACATCGGAACCGCGCTGACCAGAATCATGCTGGCGGAGCCGACGCTCGATGAATTGAAAATGGCTTTCACCGGCAAAAACGGCCGGCATATTATGGAGTAGCGATGCTGGAGCTCGCCGCCCATATTCTGGATATTGCCGAAAATTCCATCCGCGCCGGAGCGAAGATTGTGGAAATTGAAATTGATGAAAATGACGCAAAAGATCTTCTCTGCGTAAAAATAAATGATAACGGAAGCGGCATGACCAAAGAGGAAATGGAAAAAATTCATGACCCCTTTTACACGACAAAAAAAGTGCGGCGTGTGGGCCTGGGCATTCCGCTTTTAAACGACGCCGCGCAAAGAGCCGGCGGCAAACTTATCATAAAATCAGAAAAAGGCCTGGGTACATCCGTGGAAGCAACATTTCAGTTAAGCCATTTGGACAGGCAACCTATGGGAAATATTACAACTACCTTGCTCGCGCTTGTTGCCGGAAATTCTTCTATTGATTTTCTTTACAAACATAGGCATAATGACCGGCAGTTCATATTTGACACACGTCAAATACGTAAAGAAATCGATGATTTACCTATAAATCATCCGGAAATATTAAAGTACATCAGGGGTGTTATCAGCGAAGGTTTGCAGGATATCGCCAGCCTGGCCTGATAACTACTCAAAATGAGGAGGATTTTAATGAAGGCGGAAGAACAGGAACTCTTGAAAGAATTTACACCGGAGCAAATAGCCAAGCTCGACAAAATTATTGAAAAACACAAAGGCAAACCCGGAGGATTGATTCCCGTGCTTGAAGAAGCGCAGGTTGTTTTGGAATACCTGCCCGTATCGGTGCAGAAAAAAATCGCCCGGGAACTCAATCTGCCCTTGAGTCGCGTATACGGCGTGGTGACTTTCTATTCTTTTTTCACGATGACCCCGCGCGGCAAACACACGGTGCGTGTCTGCCTGGGCACCGCATGCTACGTTCGCGGCGGCAAAGCAATCACGGAATCTCTGGAAAAAGAATTTGGCATTTCCGAAGGCGAAACTACGGCGGATAGAATGTTCACGTTGGAATCCGTCCGATGCCTGGGCGCCTGCGGTTTGGGCCCGGTGGTGGTGGTCGATGAAGACGTGCACGGACGGGTCAAGCCCTCAAAGGTGCGCGAGATACTGAGTCAATACAAATAAAACAAATCGCTATTCAGGGAGGATGCGTCAATGGCGAAATTGACAATTGATGATTTAAAAAAAATAAAGGAAAAGGTGCACAGGGAAATGTCGCTGCGTGACGGAGATCGTCGCGTTAAGGTTACCGTGCATATGGGAACTTGCGGCATTGCCTCCGGCGCCAAGGAAGTCATGGACGCGCTGCTGCAGGAAATCGAAACCGCGGGCGCCAACGACGTGATTGTAACCACATCCGGTTGCATGGGGTTGTGCAGTCGCGAACCGCTGGTAACGGTGGAAATTCTTAACCAGGAGCCGATCAAATACGAGTACATGAATCCGAACAAAATGAGGCAGGTTTTCAAAAGACACATTTTAGCCGGGGAAATACAAACACCGTTTGTTCTGGCCCGCGGCGCGGAAGTAACCAGATGATTTTTCGTCGACCACGCACGTCTGGTGAGTGTGGTTGTTTATTAAGGAGGATAAAAGATAAATGAAGATATTTCGTTCACACTTGTTAATTTGCGGAGGCACCGGCTGTCAGGCTTCCGGATCAATCGCCGTAAAGCAATCGCTGGTTGAAGAAATCGAGAAGAGAAACCTGGCCGAAGAAATAAAAATTGTCGAAACGGGCTGCAATGGTTTTTGCGCCCTTGGTCCCATCATGGTTGTTTATCCGGAAGGCGTCATCTACATAACGCTTAAACCGGAAGATGTTCCCCATCTGGTGGAAGAACATTTAATCAAAGGGAGAATTGTCGACAGACTGCTTTACCGCGAACCGGGCACGGACAAAGTCATTCCCACCATGCAGGATATTCCGTTTTTCGCTTATCAGGAGCTGCGCGTGCTCAAGAATCGTGGCCTGATTGACCCCGAAAAAATAGAAGAATATATCGCCCGTGACGGTTACGCCGGCATGGCGAAAGCCTTAACCGAAATGACGCCCGACCAAATCGTGCAGGAAGTGCTTGATTCCGGCTTGCGCGGCCGTGGCGGCGCTGGTTTTCCTACTGGCTTGAAATGGAAATTCGCGGCTCAGTCCAAAAGCGATATCAAATATGTTTTATGCAATGCCGACGAGGGAGATCCCGGCGCATTCATGGACCGTTCCGTTCTGGAGGCGGATCCGCACGCGGTTTTGGAAGGCATGGTTATCGCCGCCAAAGCCATTGGCTCCAAGCATGGATACATCTACTGCCGCGCCGAATATCCGCTGGCCATTCACCGCCTGAACATTGCTATCGCGCAGGCCAAGGAAGCGGGGCTTTTAGGGAAAAACATTCTGGGCACCGGCATTGATTTTGATCTCGAAATTTATCAAGGCGCGGGCGCTTTTGTCTGCGGCGAGGAAACAGCGCTGATGACTTCAATTGAAGGCAAGCGCGGCATGCCCCGTCCGCGTCCACCCTTCCCGGCCGTGGCCGGCCTGTGGCAGAAACCAAGTATTTTAAATAACGTGGAGACTCTGGCTAATATCGGACAGATTATTCTGCGCGGCGCCAAGTGGTACGCGTCCGTCGGCACGGAAAAAAGCAAGGGAACAAAAGTATTCGCGCTGACCGGCGACGTGGCCAACGTGGGCCTGGTAGAAGTTCCCATGGGAACGAAACTGGGAACCATTGTTTATGACATTGGCGGCGGCATTCCCAAAGGAAAAAAATTCAAGGCGGCGCAGCTGGGCGGTCCTTCCGGCGGATGTATTCCCGTTCAGCATCTCAACGCTCCGGTCGATTATGAAAAAGTCGCGGAACTCGGCGCGATCATGGGTTCCGGCGGATTGATTGTCATGAACGAAGACAAGTGCGCCGTGGATATGGCGCGCTTCTTCATGGATTTCTGCCAGGATGAATCATGCGGCAAGTGCACCCCCTGCCGTGAAGGAACCAAACGCATGCTCGATATTCTCACCAACATCACTCAGGGAAAAGGCAAGGAAGGAGACATCGAGCTTCTCGAGGAAATGGCCGCGGTTATTAAAAACGCCGCTCTTTGCGGGCTGGGACAAACCGCCCCGAATCCGGTGCTGAGCACCATCCGCTATTTCCGTAAAGAATATGAGCAGCACATCCGCGATCACCGCTGCGTGGCGGCCGTCTGTTCGGCGATGTTCAAATCGCCCTGCCAGCACACCTGTCCGATAGAAATGGACATACCTTCTTATATCGCGCTGATCAGGGCGGAAAGACTCGATGACGCCTACAAGATTTTGTTGCAGACCAATCCTTTCCCGTCCGTCTGCGGCAGAGTCTGCGACCATAAATGCCAGACAAAATGCCGGCGCGGTAATCTTGATGAACCCATCGCGATTAAATTCTTAAAGAGGTTCATCACCGATAATCATGAACGCCCCAAAATCGAACCGGTGCCGGTGACACGCAAGGAAAGAATCGCCGTGGTGGGAGCGGGCCCGGCGGGGCTCACTGCCGCGCGCGATCTGGCTATTCGCGGCTATAAAGTCACCGTGTTTGAAGAATTGAACAAGCCGGGCGGCATGCTTTACTGGGGCATCCCCTCTTACCGTCTGCCCCGCAATATCCTAGATGGAGAAATAGACGATATCCGCAAGCTGGGGGTGGAAATACGCCTTAACACGCGCATCGGCAAGGATATACCCGTCGCGCAGTTGCAGAAGGATTACGACTATATTTATCTGGCCACCGGCGCGCACAAAAGCCAGAAAATGAATGTACCCGGTGAAGAATTGAAAAATGTCTTCGGCGGCGTCGAATTTCTGCGCGACTTCAACGCCAATGAAGATAAATGGTTTAAAGGTAAATTGTCTTTGGGCAAACATGTTGCCGTGATCGGCGGCGGCAATTCCGCCATCGACGCGGCGCGCGTGGCTCTGCGCCTCGGCGCGGAGGTGACCATTCTTTACCGCCGGCTGAAACAGGATATGCCCGCGGCGCCCGAAGAAATCAAAGCGGCGGAGGAAGAAGGAATCAAGATTGAGTATCTGGTTGCTCCGCTGAGAATCGAAGGCAGCAAGGGAAAAGTGAGCGCGATCACCTGCCAGCGCATGAAACTGGGTGATTTTGACTCGAGCGGCAGAAAAAAACCTGTGCCGGTGGAAGGAGCGGAATTCACGCTGAAAGTCGATTCGGTCATTGCCGCTATCGGCCAGGTGCCAGATATGAGCTTTATGGACTCCAAAAGCGGCGTGGAAATCAACAAATGGGATTGTTTCAACACCGGCAATATCTACAAATCCCGCACGGCCAATCCGAAATTTTTCGCCGGTGGCGACGCGGTGACCGGACCGGATACGGTTATCGCCGCAATTGCCGCCGGTCATCAGGCGGCTGATGATATCGACGCGGCCATACGTAAAGCAAATAATGAACCCGCATACGCAAAACCAGCGCGGGAGAAAATTGACGTGCCGCTGGTTATTGATGAAGAAACGGTGGAAACGCCTCAGGCGCATATGCCGGAAATGAACGTGGAAAAGCGTAAAATGAGTTTTGCCGAAGTTGAGTTGGGTTTTAATCGTGAAACGGCTATCAAGGAAGCTTGCCGCTGTCTGCGCTGCGACGCGGAACTTTAATTAAGATTTGAACATATTGAGTTAAGGAGCAGGAAATGGAGAAAAAAAGAGTACCTTTAACAATAGACGGGAAAGATGTCGAAGCAAAAGCCGGCCAGACCATTCTGGAATGCGCCAGGGAAAACGGCATTTTCATCCCCACCCTTTGCCATTATGAAAAAACCACGAATGTCGGCGCGTGCCGTGTTTGCGTGGTGGAAGTGGAAAACGCGCGCAGCCTTGTCGCCTCATGCTGCATGCCGGTAAGCCCGGGCATGATTGTCCGCACGAATACAGAAGCGGTGCGCTCCGCCCAGAAAATGATCGTTGAACTTCTATGGTCATCCGGCGACCATAACTGCCTCACCTGCGAACAAAACGGCGCCTGTGAACTGCAGAATCTTGTTTACTGGCTAAAAATTGACAAGCCACGTTTCGAGATAGAACCGCCCGGCTATGCCATCGAAGACAACAACACCATGATCCAGCGCGACCTCAACAAATGCGTTTTATGCGGACGCTGCGTGCGCGCCTGCAACGAAATTCAGGTAAATGAAGTGCTTGATTTCTCAATGCGCGGCTCCCGCGCGAAAGTCGGCCCGGCCTTCGACGCGGATTATATTAATTCATCCTGCGTTTTCTGCGGCGAATGCCTGCAGGTATGTCCCGTAGGAGCGATTACCTTTAAACAGGCAAAATTCGCCGGTCGCCCCTGGGAACTTTCCAAAACACGCACGACTTGCACTTACTGCGGCGTCGGCTGCCAGATGGATGTCTTTACCAAAGACGGCAAGATCATCAAAATCTCGGGTAACCGTGATTACGGCAAGCCCAATGAAGGCTCTCTTTGCGTGAAAGGCCGCTTCGGTATGGATTTTATCCAGCACCCCGACCGGCTGAAAAAACCGCTTCTGCGGCGCAACAAAAACGAAGAATTAAAGGAAGTCAGTTGGGATGAAGCTACCTCATTTATCGCGGAAAAACTAGCGGCGATAAAGAAAACCGGCGGCGCCGACAGCATCGCGGGCCTGGCATCGGCGCGCTGTACCAACGAAGAAAATTACCTTTTCCAAAAATTCATGCGCGCGGTGATCGGCACCAACAATGTCGACCACTGCGCCCGGCTCTGACACTCCGTAACTGTGGCCGGTCTGGCCGCATCATTCGGCAGTGGCGCGATGACCAATTCCATTGAAGAGCTGGAATACACGGATTTGATTCTGGCAACAGGAACCAATACCACAGAAAACCATCCGGTTATATCATCCTTCGTGAAACGCGGGGTGCGCCAGCAGGGCGTGAAATTAATCGTCATTGACCCGCGGGAAATCGACTTGGTCAAATATGCGGACATCTGGCTATGCCAGAAGCCTGGCACGGATGTTGCCGTGTTCAACGGATTGATGAATGTGATTATTTCCGAAGATTTATACGCGAAAGATTACGTAGCCGAGCGCACGGAAAATTTTGATGCGCTGAAAGAAACAGTGGCTAAATACACACCGGAATATGTAGAAAAAATTTCCGGCGTGCCGGCTGAGAATTTGAAAAAAGCAGCGCGTATGTATGCACAGGCCAATCGTGCGAGCATCATTTATGCCATGGGAATTACTCAGCATATAACCGGCACGGACAATGTTAAATCTATCGCCAACCTGTCTATGCTTTGCGGTAATATTGGAATTGAAGGAGGTGGCGTCAATCCGCTACGCGGCCAAAATAATGTGCAGGGCGCCTGCGACATGGGCGGGCTGCCGAACGTTTACCCTGCCTACCAACAGGTGGCCACGGAAGACGCGCGCAAGAAATTTGAAGCGGCATGGGGGTCAAAACTCTCCGCCAAGCCCGGACTGACACTGATGGAAATGATGGCGGCGGCGGGTAAGGGAGATGTCAAGGCTCTCTATATCATGGGCGAAAACCCGCTTCTTTCCGATCCTGATTTAAAACATGTGGAAAAAGAGCTGAGAAATCTCGATTTGCTTGTCGTGCAGGACATCTTCCCAACGGAAACGACACAACTCGCTGATGTCGTGCTTCCCGCCGCCAGCTTTGCCGAAAAAGAAGGCACTTTCACCAACACGGAAAGGCGTGTGCAGCGCGTGAGAAAAATTGTCGACGCGCCGGGTGAAGCTAAAACGGACTGGGAAATAATCAGCGCGCTATCCGCGAAGATGGGCTATCCGATGCAATACGCCTCGGCAAAAGAGATATTTGACGAGGTCATCAAAGTAACGCCCAGCTACGCGGGCATGACTTACGAGCGCCTGGAAAAAGAAGGCCTCCAGTGGCCCTGCCCGACCAGTGATCACCCGGGCACGAAATTTCTGCACAAGGACAGATTTTCACGCGGACTGGGTCTTTTCCATGCTATCGAGTATATTCCACCCGCGGAATGGCCAGACAAAGAATATCCTCTGTTCCTTTCCACCGGCCGCGTTCTTTACCATTATCACACAGGAACAATGACCACGCGCGCCGAAGGGCCTTCGGAACGCTGTCCGGAGAGCTTGGTGGAAATCAATCCCCTCGATGCGGAAAAACTGGGCATCTCCGACGGACAGATGGTAAAGTTGACTTCCCGCCGTGGTTCTGTTCAGGCCAAAGCCCAAATCACACAAAAAAGCGTGCCGGGAACAATTTTCATGAATTTCCATTTTGCTGAAGCAGCAGTAAATTTATTGACGAATCCGGCGCTGGATCCTGTAGGAAAAATACCGGAGTTGAAAGTATGCGCAGTTAAGCTGGAAGCAGCTTGATGATAGAGGAAATAATTAATTAAAAAGAGCGAAAG
Source organism: Syntrophaceae bacterium UBA7520 (assembly GCA_002478265.1). GTDB lineage: Bacteria > Desulfobacterota > Syntrophia > Syntrophales > Smithellaceae > UBA4810. The sequence continues at coordinate 66,247 of DLNC01000025.1, read as the reverse complement.
GGGAACAATTTTTATGGCAAATGAAAATTTGGAAAGTAAACGATGGTGGATAGCCGTAGCCGCGGTTGTCATTCAGCTATGCCTGGGCACCGTTTACGCATGGTCTGTTTTTAAAAATCCATTAATGCAGATGCATGGTTGGGAAGGAAAGGCCGTTCAATACACATTTATGCTGCTGATGCTTATTATCGGTTTGTCCGCAGCTTTCGGCGGCACGCTCGTCGACAAGTATGGCCCAAGGGTAGTTGCGACAATCGGCGGCATACTCTTCGGCATTGGAACACTAGTTGCCGGTTATGCCGATCAGATAGGCAACATCGCGCTTCTTTATCTTGGCTTTGGCGTAATCGCCGCGCTCGGTAACGGCTTCGGCTACGTGACGCCCATAGCCACGCTGATTCGCTGGTTCCCGGACAAACGCGGCCTGGTCACCGGCCTTGCCGTCATGGGTTTCGGCGCGGGCGCTTTCTTCATGGGGCAAATCGCTCCCAAGATGATCACCTCCTTCAGCCAGGTTGACGAAGCGGGAAAAATGCTCGCCTCTGGCGTCGCCATGACTTGGTATATCTGGGGCATCATCTTTCTTATTCTTGTTGTGGGAGCGGCGCAGCTGTTTAAAAATCCTCCGCAGGGATGGCTTCCCGCCGGCTTCAAACCCGCGGCTTCCACTGTTTCCGCCGCTGATTCTTTCAAGTTCGGCGAAGCGGTAAAACGTCCGCAGTGGTGGATGCTCTGGGCGATGCTCTGCCTTAATGTTTCGGCCGGTTTGGGTCTTATCTCCCAGCACTCGCCGCTGGCGCAGGATATTTACAAAAAGACAATGGGTCTTTTGGGTGAGCTGACTCCGGAGCAGATAGCCATGGTTGCCGCCGCCGGCGGTACCGTCGTGGCTATCGCGGCCATTTTCAACGGCTTGGGCAGACTTTTCTGGGCAAAGATTTCCGATAACATCGGCCGCAGAATGGTCTTCCTGATAATGTTTGCCACGCAAGCGGTTGTATACGTACTGGTAGCCATGGGTTATGTTTCCAATTACTACCTGTTCATTGTGGTATCCTGCTACCTGCTGGCCTGCTACGGCGGCGGATTCGCAACCATGCCCGCCTTCGCCGCGGACGCTTTCGGCCCGGCATACATCGGCAAAGTCTACGGCTTTATGCTGACGGCGTGGAGCGCCGCCGGTCTAATCGGCCCCTACGTCTTTGAAGTGTTTAAGCCGCAGGCGCTTTATATCGCTGCCGCGCTTCTGACCGTGGGCTTCTTCATCGCGCTGGTTTATAAACCGCCCAAAGGCAAAAACGCATAATTGGTTTTTGCACAGATTTAATTTCTCCAGGACCCCTTCGGCGGCAAACTTCCGAAGGGGTCTTTTTCCCCGGAAAACCCTCAAAAATATTTGCTCTTTATTTTGTATACTTGTAAAGCTAAATCCTAAATCGCTTGACTTGGAAGCGGTCTTCTTCATATACTTGCGAAAAAGTGTTCTAAATTAATTATAACAAATTCGTTTAACCTTGTTTTTTGCTGACTCATTAATTGTTTATTTCGCTAAAAAATCAAAAGAGGAGAACGATATAGTGCCTAATCAAAACAATATTGTCATCAGCAAAAAAGATTTTGACGCGGTAATTTTTGATTTGGACGGCGTGGTAACCAAAACCATGTCCACACATGCCGCGGCATGGAAAAAAGTCTTCGACGAATTTCTGGCTCAATACAATGATAGCGACAAGGCAGTAAAGCCATTTAATATTGAAACTGATTATATGATTTACGTGGATGGCAAACCGCGCCTGGAGGGAATAAACAGCTTTCTTAAGTCAAGGAATATACACCTTCCCCAGGGAGATCCTCATGATGCTCCGGGCTTTACCAGCATTCACGCCATTGGAAATCTTAAAAACGGCTATTTCCTGGAACAAATAAAGAAACAAGGCGTGGAAGTCTATCCAGGCACACTGGAGTTTATCCGCAAACTGAAGGCGCAGGGAATAAAAACAGGGATCATTTCTTCCAGCAAAAACTGCGCGCTCATTCTGGATAGCGCGGGGCTTGCGGAAATGTTTGAAGTCCGCGTGGATGGAGTCGATCTGACAAAATTGAATATCCGAGGCAAGCCGGCGCCGGATATGTTTCTGGAGGCGGCCCGACAAATGAAAGCAACCCCCTCCCGCGCCGTGGTTATTGAAGATGCGGTATCAGGTGTCGAAGCGGCAAAGGCGGGAAAATTCGGACTAGTAATTGGCATCGCGCGCTTGGACAACAAAGCAAAGCTGCTGCAATACGGAGCGCATGTTGTAGTTACTGACGCGGCGGAAATTGTTGTTTCCGCGCAGCAAGGCGCAAAGCAAAAACCTCCCGAACTGGCCTCCGCGCTTGAAAAGTTTGACGAAATAAAAAAATCGGCGCACTTCAAAACCATTGCCGTATTTCTCGATTACGACGGCACGCTTACACCTATCGTAGATACTCCGGATAAGGCTATCCTTCCCGCGCAAACCCGCGATGTTCTCGCGCAACTTTCCCAAAAATGTGTTGTCGGCATCATCAGCGGGCGCGATATGCAAAATGTAAAAAACCTTGTGGGCATTGATTCGCTCATTTACGCCGGCAGCCATGGTTTTGAAATGACCGGCCCGCGCGAATTTAAAGAATCAAGCTCCAGGGGAATGGCTTTTCTTCCCTCTCTCGACCAGGCACAAAAAGAACTGGAAAAATCAATTGGCCATATAAAAGGAGTGCTGGTGGAGCGTAAGAAATTCGCTATTGCCGTTCATTATCGGCTGGTAAATCCGATGCATGTTCCGGAAATCGAGTACGCGGTGGATAAAGTCAACTCTCAGCACCAGGATCTGCGCAAAGCATACGGGAAAAAGGTTTTTGAACTGCAGCCAAATATAGACTGGCACAAAGGAAAAGCGCTCCTGTATCTGCTGGAAGCGCTCGGTTTGGACAAAGAAAACGTGCTTCCGATATACATCGGCGATGACGTTACGGATGAAGACGCTTTTCGCGCTTTAACCGGCAAGGGCATCGGCATAGTGGTCTGGGATAAGCCCTTTCCCACCGCCGCCATTTACTCGCTGAGCAATACCGATGAGGTGCGTGATTTACTGTCGATGTTAATACCAATCTGCGGAGGCGCACATGAATGATTGGCTGCTGGCATATGACAATTTTGACCCTGCCACGGAAAGCTTAAGAGAGGCTCTTTGCGCTTTGGGAAACGGCTATTTCGTCGCCCGGGGCGCGGCCTGTGAAACGCAGGCGGATAACATTCATTATCCGGGAACATATCTCGCAGGCGGCTACAACAGACTAAAAACGGAAATATCCGGCCACATAGTGGAAAATGAAGATCTAGTAAACATGCCCAATGGCTTTCTTCTGAAATTTAAAATCGAAGATGGTGACTGGTTCAAGATCAGCGAAACAGAAATTATGGCCTATCGTCAGGAACTGGATATCCGCCGCGGAATGCTTACCAGATTTGTGCGCTTCCGAGACAGGCAAAAAAGAGAAACAACGTTTACCTGCCGCCGTATCGTGAGCATGAAAGACATGCATATCGCCGCGCAGGAAATCGTCATTGTGCCGGAAAACTGGTCGGGACGTCTATATATTCACAGCGCCCTTGACGGCACGGTAATCAACAATGGCGTCGCTCGCTACCGCAAACTGGCCAGCAAACATCTTGCTCCTTTGGAAACAGGAACCTGCGGCGAGGACGGGCTTTATCTCGTCTGCGAAACAAACCAATCCCACATCCGCGTGGCACTGTCTGAGCGCACCAATATTTTTCTGAATAACAAAATTCAGACTCCGCGGCGGCAAATATGCGAAAAACCAGGCTATATCGCGCAGGAGATGGAAATTAATGTCCAAAAAACAATGCCTGTAAGAATTGAAAAAATATTTGCCCTTTACACTTCGCGTGATCCGGCAATTTCCGAACCGTCTCTCGACGCGCGGGAAGCTCTGAAAAACACAAATACCTTTGGCGATTTACTCGAAAGCCACATTCTTGCCTGGCGTCACTTGTGGAACCGCTTTGATATAACTGTTGCCGACGGGCCACGCACGCAAATGATCATCCGTCTGCATATCTTTCATCTATTGCAAACTGTTTCCATGCACTCTGTTAATCTGGACATCGGCGTACCGGCGCGCGGCTGGCACGGCGAAGCTTATCGAGGACACATCTTCTGGGATGAAATATTTATTTTCCCCCTGCTCACCATTCGCGCTCCCGAAATAACGAGGGCTCTGCTTCTGTATCGTTATCGACGCCTGAATCAGGCACGTCTGGCGGCCAAAGAAGAAGGATACAAAGGCGCGATGTATCCGTGGCAAAGCTCCAGCAACGGCAGGGAAGAAACTCAGCAGCTACATCTGAACCCCAAATCAGGGCGCTGGCTGCCCGACAACACTCACCTACAGCGTCACGCCAACACAGCCATTGCCTATAATATCTGGCAGTATTTTGAAACAACGCATGATCTTGCTTTCTTGTCTAAATACGGTGCGGAAATGCTTCTGGAAATCGCCCGCTTTCTGGCGAGCCTTACTTCCTATAATCAACAACGTCAGCGCTTTGAAATCCGCGGTGTCATGGGGCCGGATGAATATCACGACAAATATCCCGGCGCGGAAGAACCCGGTTTGAACAATAACTCTTATACCAATGTAATGACGGTCTGGGTTTTGCGCGCCGCCATCAAGAGCCTGAACATTCTTGGCCAAAAAAGACGTGATGAAATCTCCGAAAGCCTCGAATTAAAAACTGAAGAAATTGAAAACTGGCAGAAGATAATATCAAAAATGTATGTCCCCTTCCATGATCAGGTTATTATCAGCCAATTTGAAGGTTACGATAAGTTGAAGGAATTTGACTGGGAAGGATATCGCTCTAAATACGGAGACATTCACCGCCTAGACCGTCTTCTAGAGGCAGAAGGAGATTCGCCCAACAATTACAAAGTTTCCAAGCAGGCGGATGCCCTTATGCTTTTTTACCTTTTTTCCGCGGAAGAGCTGGTGGAACTTTTCCGTGAAATGGGCTATCAGTTTGATCCATCCTGTATTCCCGCCAACATCGACTATTATCTTAATCGCACCTCCAACGGCTCCACATTAAGTAACATCGTCCACTCCTGGGTTCTGGCGCGTTCCGACCGCGCACGCTCATGGTGCCTGTTTAAAGAAGCACTCGAAAGCGATGTATCGGACATTCAGGGTGGGACTACCGGCGAGGGGATTCATCTGGGCGCGATGGCCGGAACAGTGGATATCATCCAACGCTGCTATATGGGCATTGAATTTCGCAACAATGTTATTTATTTTAACCCCGATATACCCGAAGAACTTAAAAGTGTCAGCATGACCATTCGGTACCGCGAAAACTGGCTCTGCGTAAAATGCAACCGGGACACCCTATCGATCGAATCGGAAAAATGCGCTGTGCCGATGATTATGGTCGGCTTTCGTGAAAACGTGCATCTTCTTGAACCGGGAGGCGCTTTGGTTTTTGACATAACAAAAGGTTTGCTAAAAATAGAAGTATGAGAAATAATTTACGAAAGGTTAAGCAGACAAATGAACATCTTCAACATCATTATCGGGCTCATCGGCGGACTGGGCTTATTTATTTACGGTATACACCTGCTGAGCGATTCGCTCAAAAAATTATCCCTTGGACTCCTTAAATCCCTTCTGGAAAAACTAACATCCAACAGATTTAAATCCATGCTGGTGGGCGCTTTCGTTACGGCAATTATCCAGAGTTCCAGCGCTACTTCCGTCATTCTGATTGGTTTTTTAAATGCCGGCCTGCTTAGCTTGAGCGGAGGCGTCGCGATGATGATCGGCGCTAATGTTGGCACTACCATTACCGGACAATTAATCGCCTTTAAGCTCACCGCGCTCGCCCCCATCTTCGTCTTCGCGGGCGCTATTTTCTTTTTTACTGCTAAAAAAGATAAAAACAAGCACCGGGCGCTGGTAGCTCTCGGTTTCGGCATGTTATTTTTAGGCATGGCCATGATGAGTACGGCTGTGGCGCCGCTGGCACAAAACGAGGCGACCAAAGACGCTTTCTTAAACTTCGGCAAATATCCTCTCCTGGGTATTCTAACCGGACTTTTGCTCACCATGGCCTGGCAAAGCTCCAGCACCACAACCGGTATGATCATCGCTTTTGCGACCGCGGGTCTGCTTGACCTTAACTCTTCAATTTACCTTATTTTCGGCATGGAAATAGGCACCTGCATTACGGCTCTTTTGGCCAGCATTGGCGGCAAACTTGCCAGTAAAAGGCTGGCCTGGGGGCACACAATTTTTAACGTCATCGGAGTTATCGTTGCTCTAATCATGGCGCCGCTTTACTTAAAATATATTCCCCTCTTATCCGATAACGTCGCGCGCCAGGTAGCCAATACGCACACGCTTTTTAATTTAATCAACGCGCTCTTGTTTCTGCCTTTTGTGCCAATTTTTGTCAAACTGCTCAACAAAATAATTCCTGGTGAAGATTATATTAAAAAAGAAACAAAGCGCCTCGATCAGAATCTGCTTGCCCTGCCGCACCTGGCCATCAGAGCCGTGATTAACGAAATGGTCGTAATGCTCGACACATGCATCGGCATGCTCAAAAAAGCCAGGGAATGCACGGTGGCTTACAACCACAGATTAAAAAACGAAGTGATCCTGGACGAAGAGTCCGTTGATGACATGCAGAAAAATATTACCGAATACATTGTCGAAATAACCAAATGTGAACTTCCGGAAAAGCACGCGCGGCTAATGCCTGCGTTGCTGCACAGCGTCAACGACCTGGAAAAGGTGGGCGATTACTGCGAAGGCATTGTCATTCTCGCGCAGAGAGCTTATGAAAACGACCTTGATTTCTCCGCACCCGCAAAAATGGAGCTGGAAAAACTTTTTGAAAAAACGGAAGCGCTGATGAAACAAACAAAAAAAGCGCTGCAATATAATGATGAAGCCGCGGCTACCATAACATTAAACATAGAAAAAGAACTTGATGAATTGATTAACCAATATAAAATCAATCACATAAAAAGGCTGGAAAACGATATCTGCATCAGCAACGCGGGCCTGGTTTTTACGGACATTCTTACCGACCTGGAAAGATTAAACGATCACCTGTGCAATATCACCAAAGGCATTCTTCATCTGGGAAAGAGATAGCCTTTTAAAATAGAGTTTCCGCGGCTATCTTGATATCAGCACATGAACGATATCAAAAATCGATAGACAGCATGTAATATTCAACCTTTTTCCCGGGATAGAGGCTTTTCATAATCTTCGTGTAACGTCGGAGTTGCTCATCGTATTTCTGCCTCAATCCCTTCATTGAACCGGATTTATAATCGATAATGGTTACCCGCTCATCGTCCACGATCATTCTGTCCACGACGCCGAAACTTTCCTTATCCGAAATCTGCTGCTCCGTATAAACCTTCCCCGGCCGAAAAACAATTTCCGCCACATCTTTTCTCTCTAGAAATCTCAGCACCGCTTCATACTCTTCCGGATTCAATTCACCAGGAGGGGGCAATTCCTTGGGGTCAATAACCTTGGCCAGCCAACGGTGCAGGCGCTCGCCGCGCATAATCCCCCTTTTAATGCTGATGGATAAAAGGGTTGGATCAATTTCGCCGTATTTCTCCGGCTCGCCAGCGTGCCTTACGGGAACATCGAGTATTTCCACGGTGACCTTTTTTTCCTCCCCGCGCGAAGACGAATATATCTCTTTTTTACTGCCTCCTGGCGCGAAACTGCAAAAAGCGTCGAGCACCGCTTGATGCACGGGCTTGTAAGTTTCACTTTTCTTTTTCGGTAGAAACACCGTCAGCGTCTGGACGGCTCTGGTGGCAGCCACATAAAAAACATTCGCTCTTTCGCGGCGCTGTTTCATTTGACCTGCCAGATAATTATTGATAATTTCTTCAGCTACGGCAGAGTCACTTGCCTTGAAAAATTCAATCTCCCGTTGGGAAAACTGCACATGGCAATGCTCCGATTTTAAATAAACGGGCGCGCTTTTTTCGTCTTCATTCCAGAAAACAAAAACATGACTAAACTGGAGTCCCTTTGTCCCATGAATGGTGTCCACCTTGATGTTGGCGCTTTTTTCCGCTTCGGGAACTTTTATATTAAAGCGCACGGTAAACATGCGTGACAGGAATTCATCCGCATCGCCGCCGGCGCCAAAAAAAATGCGCGCCTCATCCTGCCAGATATCCAATATGCTTGCGGGAATCTTTCCGCGCAACAGTTCAAGTGTATGGCTGACAGCCATCAGCCCATAGGGACGGGGATATTGCCGCTCGAACTTCGCCTGTAACTCTTTGATTTTGCCAAAGATTTCTTTCCGCAATATGGAATCCGCCGCCGCGGTGATAAACGGCGCATCGTTCCCCAGCGCAGCGGCAATAAAGATCATCACTGCCACACCTTCGGGCGTGGAAAGAAGCTGCCTGCCCTTCACCGCCGCCACGCCGATACGATTTTTTAAAAGCTCGGCTTCTATGTTCTGGACATGATTGTTCGTCAAGGCCAGCACGGCCATGTCCCCCCAGGCGCATCCGTATTCCGCTTTTTTCTTCATCAGGTATTCTACGATCGCGGGATAGAAAGATGCTTCCGAAAGACCGTCCTTTTCCAGCTCGACAAGATTAACTTCCGTCACGCCCTCAAAATCATCTGAATTTTCCGGTGGCATTTGTGTTTCTGATTTTTCTTTTCCTTCATAAAGATGGCCGATAAGTTCGTTAAAAAAAGAAATAAGCAGCGGCGTGCTGCGGTAGTTGTACGCGAGCGACTCTTCGCTGATGGTCCCGTTATTCAGGTATCTGCCGATGGCCTCCTCCAGCGCCTCGCGGTCCGCGCCGCGCCAGCCGTAAATCATCTGCTTCCAGTCGCCCACCGCGAAAAATGACCTTTCGCCACGCTCACCGCCCCCGGCTAAAATCTCATCAATCAGCGGCAGCAATATCTGGATATCACCTTTGGATGTGTCCTGAAATTCGTCAATCAACAGATGTTCCGTGCGGTCGAGCCCGAGAGAAAAATATTGGCTCATGAGCGCCGGGCGCTCACGGTAATCATCGCCATCCAATGCCAGAAGTTTTCGGCGCACGTCATGAAAAAATATTAGACTCTTTTCCTTTTTTACCGCGTCAGCCGCCTCCAGATAAATTTCGCAAAGCGAGGCGAGCGCCAGCTCTCTGAGTAGCGCCTTGTTGAGAGCGAGTCTCTCGGCAACATTCCGGTATTCCTGAAATATTTTGTTCAGTTGCCTATATGGCTTTTCATCCCATTTAATGTTTTTACCCAAGCTTGTGTAATTTTCCAGATCGGCATGCGTGGCGAGTGTTTTGGATACAAAATTATCGTAGTCGCCCAAATAATTGATAACCCGGCTTTTCACGGCGGGCACAACCTGATCAGACAGAGACGCTGCTTTCTCCGCAAGGGATATGAGCTTGTTTTTCAAAACACCGTTTTCCCTCATCAGTTTATCAATGTCCGCGAGTCTTTCTCTGTCGAGAAGGCAGCGTTCAACAGTCTGTTCTTCCGCCAGCGGTTCCCAAAGCCTGTCGATATCCGTCCCTAAAATTCTGGCCGCGATAATTATCTTATCAGCCAAGGCGTTTTGCCGCACGCGGTCGCGAAAAAGCGTTTTAATTTCACGCAGCATTTTGGTCTGCGTCTTTTCATCGGCAAGCTGCGGCGCAAAACCGGAGGCAGCACCCGAGGCAACAAAAAGGCGGTAAAAAAAGGAGTCGATGGTTGAATAGCCGACTCTTCCCGCCTCCATAATCAGACGCAGTTTCTCTAGTAAAGGAATATCTCTCTGGTCGGCTATTTCCCTCATGATGCGAGAGCGCATCTCGGTGGTGGCCGCCCGGGTGAAAGTCAGAGCGATAATGAACTTCCCGCCGATTCTACGGAAAACTTCCTGGGTAAGCTTTGTCGTTTTTCCTGATCCTGCCGAAGCTTTCACCAGAACACTTTTCATCAGTTGTTCTCCCGCGTCGCTTTATAATAATCTTCCCTGCCGCAAAGCGCCTGAAATTGACAGTACTCACAATCCGCGTCATCGTAGCCCGGCGAAAGTTCTCTGCCCTCGATAATTTCATCAAGGCGTTTCTTAATCGCCTGCATCAATTCACCCGCCGCCGCGCTTTCTTTCTCCGGCAGTTGGATTTGCCGCTCTTGCTTCGGCTCCTTTAAAAAATAAAAACGCGCGGCCTGCGCCTCGTTAAAATGCTGATAAATTATAAGCTGTGCCGCCGGATGAAGAATCTTTTTGTCCTGAAAACGCCCCAGCACGCTTGCCTTGGCGGGCAACAAATACCTGTCCTGCTTTTTCGTGTATTTGAAATCAATAATTTCCATGCGTCCGTTTATTTTTGCCAGCCTGTCCACGCGGCCGGTGATTTTATATGTTTCGGCAATCATACCGTGAAATTCTTTTTCGCAAGCCAGTATGTTATCGGCAAAAACTACGCTCTCACCTTTTTCTTTTTCATCTTCATAAATCTCTCGTAAAAATAATTTCGCGTTGAGCATGTAGATATCAATACCGGGGATATTTCGGACCGCGGCGTTTTCTTTACTCTCCCACATCCTATCAAAAAGCTTTTCCCATTCATTGAATTTATCCTTGCCGCTTGCCAACTGCTGAAGAAAATTATGCACAAATTCTCCCATCCGCATGTTGATTTTCTCTTCGTCATCCATAAAGGAAGGGGGCTTAATTTTAAGGATATGTTCATGATAAAATAAAAAAGGACAGGTCAATATTTTACTGAGGCTCGAATATGAATAGGTGAAATCTCTGAGCTTAGCTCTCAGCGTATCATCGAGTTTTATCTTGGGCTTCCGGTCACTTTTACTTACCGGCAAACATTCTTTAAACGCCATGGCTTTGACTGACCTGCCGAATTCCTCTGCCAGCAGGCTCATATAATAACTGGGCGTTCTTTCCCTGATCAGGTCATTTACCGCGACGATTCTTATTCTGTTGGCCTGCGCCAGAATCTGTCTGAATATCAGATCCTCATATTCAAAAACAGTTTTTCTCAACTGGGGCACATGCACCGGATTGATAAAAGGCCCTTCATATGGCTGGCTGGGCATAATGCCGCTGTCCAGGGAAAGAACAAGCCCCCTGCTGAATCTTTCCCCCGAAACATGGCCAAAACCTACCACCTGTACCGGCGCGGATCTGCTTCCTGTGACGCGAAATTTTTTTACCTTGATGAGTATTTCCACTGCATCGGATAAACCTTGTCCCAAATGCTCTTTCCATTCATCGAGGAGGGTGGCAAAAGATATCGCCGCCTCCAGCGCCTCGCACTCCTCGCGCACGTAATTTTCGGAGTTTTGCGTCAACTCCATCGCGCAGGCCGCGGCAAATTTCTTGAAATCCGGGACACGTCCTGAATTTTTTGCCTTTGCAGTTTCTGTCAGCAGTCTTCTTGCCGCCGCCGTGGCGGCAAAAGGCAGCCAGACGGCCAGGTTTACGGCATTGCCGAAATGCCGCAGCGCCCTGTTCCAGAGCATTGGCGTAAGCGATTCATCGAGCAAAAAAATCATCAATTGTTCATTTCCTGACCGTTCATCAAGAAATGCAGATACTTCGACCGTCACCAGATCAGCCAACGCATGCAGGCCCTCCAGCGACACCAAATCAATATTGTTTCCTTTGGCGCTTTTTATTTCACCGTCGAAGGACAAAACCAGATTTTTGGCCGAATCAAAGGGTGGCTTTTCGCAGGCGAATAAATCGGCGCCAAAAAGTGGCGGTTCGATAAAAAGTTTTTCTTTACTTATTCTTCTATAGAAGCGTTCCGTTACGGGCGTCATCGCGGGAAGCCCGACGAATACTTCATTATCCGAGGGAGTCAAGTCCGCCAACAGCGATAATTCCAACTCCGGCAAAAACAGGTTTTTCCGGGTAAGCCATTTGCGGAAATCTTGCGCCATATCGAAATATTCTTCTAATCTGCTCCATTCATCGTCAGTGAAGCGCTCCGCGCCGAAGATCGTCTTGCGGCTGATGTTATATTCCGCCAGCTTCAGGAGCAAAGGCAAAAGATGCGCGGCTCTGCGGGCAGGATAAGGTTCGTCCGGAAATCTTTTTGCTAAATACTGGATAAATAAAAGAAGCTGTTCATCGCCGGATACGGGATGCAACTTTAACTTGCCGCTTATTTTCCTTGTTAAGTAGGCGTCAAAGCTCTCCACCCGTGGCATGATTCCGCCCAGCCTACTATGTAAATATTGCTGCGCCGGATCCACCGTACGGTCATTGGCGCAAACTATTGTCCAACCAGAAAGGTCGGGATAATCCGCGCGCAGAAGCTCGATTATCTTTTGCGAATAGCTTTGCACGCGCCCTCCCGGTTTTTGACCATCATCCTTACCAAAATCACTTTTATGAATATTTTCATGGCTTTTTTTGATCATCTAAATTAAGTACTTGAATATCATAATTTTCACAAAAACCACTATTAATTTTCTATGAACTACCGTCTGAGCACGACAGAACATTATCACACCCACGAGTTGGATACTCTCGGCTGGGAGCTGACCGTCGGGAACGCGCTTTACCCAGAAAACAGCCCCTGCCGTCGGATCCTGAAAACAAAAGCCTCTCTCGGCGTTAATCTTTATCGTTTTCTGGAAAAATATATCCCTTTTTCCGCGGTGCGTGATATTCTCGAAATCGGCGGCGGCATGGGCTATCTGTTACGTGATTTTCTGGAGCTAAATCCAAACATTCGCGCCACGGCTCTGGATATTTCTCCTCATCTTTTAAATCGGCAAAAAGAGACACTGCAAAAATATAACGTGGAATTTATCCAGGCCGATGTTTTAAAAAAAGATGCTGCTTTTTTCTCGCGCTTTGATTTGATCATCCTCAATGAAATTATGGGAGACTTTCCCGCCTTAATTCCTCAAAATAATTTTCCATCAGATAAAACGGAAGATCTCATATATTTCGAAAGTCAAGCAAAGCATTTTGCCAATGAATATGACATAAGTTTTGCGCCTGACGAGGCCATCAACATCGGCGCGTTAACTCTTCTGGAAAATATCTGCCGTGCCGGTGTGCAATATGTATATCTAAGCGAGCATAGCTGTGAGGCCGCTCCGCCCGATGACCTGCGTAATATGCTGCAGATTACCCCCGCGGGCATGCCCGAACGGATTACGCTTAAAGGACACGATGAATACACCATCAAATTTTCTTACTTGCAAAAAATCGCCGTAGCTTTTAATCACAAAGTCCGGCGCGGCCCGATCGCCGATTTTTTACCCCTTAAGTTTTGCGATAAATTGACCGCGATAATGCGCGTGAAAACACCGGCCACCGACGAGCAGGAAATTATCCAGCAGTTTGTTTATGATTTGTATAAGTACGAATATCTGCTGTTAATCAAATAATGAGGGGATTGATTATGATACGATATTTTATTCTGGTGATCTTTTTTCTTGTGGTTTCTGTCAGCTTTAGTCTGGCTTTTCGCTGCGGCCTGGAGCTGGTGACGACGGGTGACAGCAAAAAGCAGGTGCAAAAGCTATGCGGCAAGCCGTCGCTTGTGGAAACCGCCTGCGCGGATGATGAAGTTATTGTATTATCAAAGAAAAAGAACAAAGCGAAAAAATGCAGAAAGAAGGCAGAGCTCTGGCACTATAACTGCGGGGAAGGAGATTTTATTTATATCCTGACTTTTGAAAAAGGCGTTCTGACCAAAGAAACCACCGCCGGCCGCGGCCACGGCAGTTCGGAATGTGCAGGAAATAAATAGATTCGTAATTTTTCTCTGGGCTTTTCAATTTTACTTGGGATTATCTTTACGTAATAACTTTATTAACTCCTTGGCGCTTTCGGCTGGTTTCTGGCAGGAATAATTGGTGCATACATAAGCTCTGGCTTTATCGTCCGTGGAAGAAAACTCTTTTAAGAACGGCGCGATTCTTAAAATATCTTTTTTATCAGCAGCGGACGGCAAAAAAAGCACAACTTTATTGGGCAGATAAAGATCGTGCAGCGCCTTGATCATTTCTCTGGTGTTTTCATTATCGGGCTTTCCCGCGATGATTATTTCATAGGATGGGCCAAATGCGAAATCGAGCGAACATAAAAGGAATGTATAAGCTGCCGGATATTGAGCCACCTGTGCCGAAAAATATTCAGCAATCTTATTCGCTTTATTTTCCAACTCTGGATCAGCCGTCACGCGCGCCAGGCGCAGAATGTTGAGCATGGCGACGGAATTGCCAGAAGGAAGCGCTCCATCCTGCGCCTCTTTTTGCCGCAGGAGAACCTCTTCGGCATCGGAGGATGTAAAAAACAGGCCTCCTTCTTTTTTATCTTCAAAGCGCTCCAGCATTTGCTTGGTCAGCCGCAGCGCTCCGTCCAGATATTTTGCCTCGCCACCCGCTTCGTAGAGCTCGAGCAAGCCCCAAACAAAAAAGGCATAATCATCCAGCATACCAGCGATTGCGGCATCTGCGTGGCGCCAACGGTGCAAAAGATTTCCCTGCGCATCCGCCATCCGCGTAAAGATAAAATCCGCCGCTTTTTGCGCCGCTTTTAAATACAGAGGCTCATCAAGCACCTGCGCGCCTCTGGCCAACGCGGCAATCATCAGGCCGTTCCAATCAGTCAGAATCTTGTCATCTTTCAAGGGATGAACACGCGTATTGCGGAAGGCAAACAATTTTTTCCTGACTTCATCGGCCATGGGCTGTATCTGTGCGGATGACGGCGCAAGATGAAGAATAAAATACCCCGTGGGCATCTCCTGCATTCCCGGCATCTCCGTATCCGCGGGATGATAATAATGAGATAAAAACAGTGCCGCCTCGCCGGGCGGCAGAATCTTTTTTACTTCATCTTGTGTCCAGAGATAGAATTTTCCTTCCACGCCTTCGCTGTCCGCGTCTTCCGCGCAGTAAAAACCGCCCTCGGCACCCGTCATATCCCTAAGCACATAAGTGAAAATTTCCCGCGTGGTTTGGGCATATTCATTTTTACGGGTAAGTTGATAAGCCTCGAGATATGCCAGCGCGAGCAGCGCCTGATCATAGAGCATTTTTTCAAAATGAGGAACAACCCAGCGCTCGTCTGTCGAATAACGGTGAAATCCAAAGCCGATATGGTCATAGATGCCGCCCCGACGCATGCTCTGCAGCGTTTTTTCGACCATGTGCAAAGCAAAATGATTTTTATGGCGGTGAAAATAGTGAAGTAGAAAATAAAGATTATGCGGCGTGGGAAATTTGGGCGCCTGCCCGAAGCCGCCGTAGACGGGGTCAAAACCGCGCGCAAAATATTCATAGGCTTTATCTAGTATCCCCGCAGATAGCTTTTGCGCCACCGATGGTTGCTTTATTTGCTTGAGCGCGTCCTGTATCTGCGCGGCATTATTATCCAGCGCCGCGCGTTTTTCCTCCCATAATTTTTTTATCCGCGGAATTAATTCTTTAAGGCCTATTCTTCCGTAGCGTGTTTCTCGCGGTATATAGGTAGCGGCAAAAAAAGGTTTCTTCTCCGGTGCCATGATGATGGTGAGTGGCCAGCCACCGGAATGCGTCAAAAGTTGGCAGACTTTCATGTAAACACTGTCGATATCGGGGCGTTCTTCGCGGTCTACTTTTACGCAGATAAAGGCATCATTGAGCAGGCGCGCCGTTTCTTCATCTTCAAACGATTCGCGCTCCATCACGTGGCACCAGTGGCAGGTGGCATAACCGATGGAAAGGAAAACAGGTTTATCCTCGCGGCGCGCCGCTTCAAACGCTTCCTCGCCCCAGGGATACCAGTCCACGGGATTATCGGCATGTTGAAGAAGATAAGGACTCTTTTCGTGCTTGAGACGGTTTTGCTTCAATATGCTACTGCCTTCTTTTTAGTTGTAACAAAATTATTGTATCAACATTTAATCGAGAACCTCAGCAAAATACTCTTTCAGTCTTTGCGAGCGAAGCGAAGCGATCTCATAAGGTCAATAATTTAATAAGATCGCCATCACTCGCGCTTCTCATGATGACAAAATACTTATCCTTTTGTTTCAACTGACAACTAATGATATTCCTAGCGAACAATCTGTTGTGCAATCGCCTCCAGGGCGCTTCCGTCTATAATCAGTGAAACGTGCCCGACATCCGGCACGATGGTGATTTCCGCGTGCGGCTGGCCCGCGGCAAACACCGGCAGGAATTTTTGTGGATAGAAAAATTCGTCTTCCTGCCCGACCATAACGGCAATGGGCTTGGCGGCGTTTTTCAAATCCGCCTTATAGTTTTGATGAGCGCCAAAATTTTTCAAAAGCCTATAGGAATATACGGCGGTTTGATTCCGGGCATTTTCCGGATCAGCCGCAAACGCCAACACCGGCAAATGACCAAGGCACTTTTCGCCAACGGGGCCAAGCAGGGAAAGGCAAATGATGCGGGCAATACTGGCATTTGCCCATGCGCTTATATCCGGCCGGTTCGTCGGCGCGTTATATCCGATAAAAGGGGCGAGCAGAATGTATCTGTCGAAATAATTTTGCCTATCGCCCGCGGCAAATCTAAGCGCGAAACCACCGCCTGAAGAAAAACCAACCAGCGTTAAATCCTGTCTCTCTTTCACAACTTCATGTATGAAGTCTTCCAGATCATCCTCAAGTTGGCCTATATAAGCGATATCTCCTTTTTCGCCTGATGAACCATGCCCGCGCATATCCGGGGCATAGACATGAATGCCCTGCCCCTGCAGGTATTTGGCAAGCGGATGCATCATCATGCTCGAACCGGTCGACCCGTGTATCAAAACGACTGTTTTGGAAGATGAGGCGCCGGAAGGATAAGAGCGGTAAGCGAGCTTTACTCCATCGCGCGCCTGGTAATAACTCAAAGAAGGCAGATGAGAATAATCCGCCGCGCGGAAAACCGCGGCAATTTTCCCGTCAGGCGCAGGACTCACGGGGGATGAATATTTTATGGCGGCAAATAAACCTAAGATGATAACGGCAAGAACAATCCCTGAAAACAATAATATGCGCGGCATTTTCTTCTTCATCTTGTTACTTCTCCTTTTTTCGTTTGTTATCTCAACAAAACATCAGGAAAAGATATAAAGTAACTGTCAGCTGATTGCAAATACTATATGGAACGGTGAGTTATGATGCGAATTAGCCGCGCCTATTTTATAACAAAGAAACGCAGTGATTAAAATGGTAAAAACTCTTTGTCCTTAATTTTACCTGTCGGTTTTAACCAGCATGGTCGCGGGGTCCAGAAGGAGTGTTTGCCCTTCCGCGGCGGCGGTTTTCCCCTGAATTGCCTTAATGTATATTTCCTCGTTACGCGCGGCAAGCTCAACAATAGCTTCAAATAAGTCCGCTACATGCAGAAACCACACCGGCAGCTCATTTTGCGCCCTGTTTTCATGCCGGTGAGCGTGCACGGTAAACCAGATCCGTATCGAATATTTTTTAGCCAATTCCTTAAGATGCGCCAGGGGAGAGCGCCCCACTTCATCAAACTTAAAACCGTCGATAATCATGGTGTGCGGCCGGAAAATATTCTGCTCCATCAATTCGATCAATCTCTCTTCCAACTTCGGCACGCTGAAATTTTCCACTTTGAAAATCATGATGAACCGGCGCGGCTGAATCTTTTCCCAGTACTCCTTTACTTGGGCGGCATTAAAGGCCTGAGCGATATTTTGAAACATCTCATGATACCAGACGTCAACTTTGCCCACGGCGTCATGGAGGCTTACGTGCAGAACATTTTTTTCTCTCAGCATGGTGTTGATGGCCATCTGCACCAGAAGGGCTGTTTTGCCCACGCCCGCGTGCGCCATAACCGCGCCGAAGCCACCGTCCGGCAGAATATCCTCACTTTCATAACCAAGACTCATCAGCGGATTGCGATAGTTTATTTCTTTTTTCAGCATAATAATGTCCTTGTAAGTTAGATGAATGATGTTTTTCTCGCGCCTGAGCGCCGCGGTATCTTTGGGCATATTCAATAATTACGCGGCCGATTTTTTATTTTGCGCCACTTCCAATGCAATTTTTTCCGCGATCGACTGCGGCACCTGTCGGTATAGCGCAAATTCCATCGTGAATTGCGCTTTGCCCTGCGTGGAGGAGCGCAAAACAGTGGAAAATCCGAACATTTCCGCTAACGGCACCTGGGCTTCAATGACACACATTACTCCCTCATCCTGAGAGCCGATAATCATGCCCCGGCGCTGATTAAGCAGCCCCATGACCGCTCCCTGAAACTCCGGCGGTGTTTCCACTACCACTTTCATGATCGGTTCATGTATCACGGGTTTGGCTCTGAGATACGCTTCGCGGAAGGCACCACGGGCCGCCGCTTGAAACGCCATATCGGAAGAATCCACCGCGTGAGAAGCGCCGTCATTAATCACCACTTTCACGCCGGTGATCGGAAATTCCAGTTTGGGCCCTTTGGCCATGCTCTGCCGGAATCCTTTTTCACAGGCCGGAATATACTGTGTGGGAATCGCGCCGCCGAATATTTCATTTTCAAAAACAAAGTCGGCGTCGCTGACCGGCTCGATATAGCCGGCAATACGCCCGAACTGACCGGCGCCTCCGGTCTGTTTTTTATGCGTGTAATTGAAATCAGCGCGCTGGGTGATTGTTTCCCGGTAAGCGACACGGGGATTGCCCGTGGTTACTTCCGCGTTGTATTCCCGCTTCATTCTTTCCACATAAATATCCAGATGCAGTTCGCCCATGCCTTCGATAATCGTTTCGTTTGTTTCCGGATCAACATAAGTTTTAAAGGTCGGATCTTCCTTGGAAAAACGATTCAGGGCCTTGGCCATCGCCATTTGGGATTTGTTATCTTTGGGAACAATCGCCAGAGAAATGACCGGTTTGGGCACGTACATGGAAGTCATGGTTAAATTTATACCCGGCGAGACAAAGGTATCTCCCGAAGAGCACTCTATGCCGAACAGCGCGCCGATGTATCCGGCCGGCAGCGCCTCCACGTCTTCCATCTGATCGGCGTGCATGCGCACCACGCGCCCTACTTTTACTTTTTTGCCGCTGCGCACGTTGACGATAGTCGCGCCCTTGGCAACAGTTCCCTGATAAACTCGTATGTATGTAAGCTGCCCGTACTGGCCGTCTTCCAGTTTGAAAGCCAGCGCCACAATGGGCTTTTCCGGATCACTGGTCAAAACCACCGGCTCTTCGTTTTTCTCCATGTCCAGCGCCACATTTTCCACTTCCGATGGAGAGGGCAAAAGATAAGTGACGCCGTCAAGCAGGGGCTGGACGCCCTTGTTCTTATAAGCCGAGCCCATGTAAACCGGCGTTATTTCTCTTTTGAGCGTGCCCTTGCGCAGCGCGGCGTAGATCATCTGGGCGGTTATTTCGCGTTCTTCCAGAACAGCTTCCGTCAGTTCGTCGGAAAAAAGAGACGCCGCCTCGATCAATTCTTCTCTTTTTGTTTTTGCTTCCGCTAAAAGCTCCTGGGGGATTTCCTCCGCGCGGACGACCTCTCCGTTTTCACCGTCAAAGTAAAGGGCTTTCATTTCCACCAAATCCACGACACCCTGCGCCTGCGTTTCTAGGCCGATCGGAATCTGCATCGCCACGGCATTGTGCCCCAGTTTCGTTTTGAGCTGGCCAATCACGCGGAAAGGATTCGCGCCGCTGCGGTCGCATTTATTGATAAAAGCAATAGACGGCACTTTGTATCGTTTCATCTGCTGGTCAACGGTTATGGACTGCGATTGCACTCCACCCACCGCGCATAAAACGAGAATCGCTCCGTCAAGCACGCGCAGCGATCTTTCCACTTCAATGGTGAAATCAACATGCCCCGGCGTGTCAATAATATTGATTTCATGGCCCTTCCATTCGCAATAGGTGGCCGCAGAAGCGATGGTTATCCCTCGTTCCTTTTCCAGATCCATGGAATCCATGGTGGCGCCCACGCCGTCTTTTCCTTTGACGTCATGAATGGCATGTATTCTTTTCGTGTAATAAAGAATTCTTTCCGTAAGCGTGGTTTTGCCGGAATCGATATGGGCGCTTATCCCTATGTTGCGCACTTTCTTGTCATCCATCTTCATTTTTCTACCTTTTAAAAATTGCGTTGATTAATTTATACACTTATCGTTTTAGCCGTAAATATTTTGTTCAGCCATCAGTAATTATATTACGGCATGGTCACAATTACTGATGCTTCTGACTTCACCTGGCCAGTTTTTCCGGAAATAATATCCAGCAGATATGCGCGTCACGAGTATGACTTTGGCATAAGCCCGCGTGAAGGAACAAGAGCGGCGGTTTATATACGATACTCAGATTTATGTCAAGTATTTATTAAATATCAAAAATAAATCCGCATCAGCCCTGTAAAATATTTTTATCTTGCATAAACGACGGGTTAACGATAAAGTGCAAGAAGATAATCAAAAGGAGAGAAAAATGCCGAAAAAAGTAAAGATGTTCACGCTGAGCACCTGCAGCCACTGCAAAGCGACTAAGAAATTCATGGTCGATAACAATATTGAATTCGACTTTATTGATGTCGATTTGCTCACGGGCCAGGAAAGAGAAGATATTATCGCCGATGTCGTTAAATATAATCCCAACAGATCATTCCCCACGATCATTATCGGGGACAAAATTATCATCGGCTTTCAGGAAAAAGCAATCAGAGAGGCGCTGGGCATTTAATGACTCCCGAAGAACTCTATGAGATGCTCAAAAAAGTTCAGGAGCCCAAAGGTTATTTTTTCAACAAAAATAAAGAATGGGTGCTGAGCATTCTGAAAGACCTTTTAACCAATAAGGAACGCTACGGGTATATGTCCTGCCCCTGCCGCCTCGCCGCCGGAGACAGGGAAAAAGACCGCGACATCATGTGCCCTTGCGTCTACCGTGAAGCGGACGTGAAAGAATACGGCAGCTGCTATTGCAACCTTTACGTGTCGCGTGAGTGGAATGAAGGAAAAATAGATAATCAATACGTCCCGGAAAGGCGTCCGCCGGAAAAAATGGCCTTTTAGTCTTTACCTGTGCCGCAAGTGTGAAGAGTGGAAATTTTGAAGTTCTTTCCGGGCATTTTCAATTATTCTCATAATTTATCTTGATTTTTCCCCATCAATCATTATATTTGCTGCAAAATATGATATCTTTTTAAAAACATCCGTAAAATCAGAGGCTTAAATCTATGATCAACACGTATCGCTGCAAAAAGAAAATGACCTTGATTAGTGAAGTATGCACAGACACCACCTGCGAGTGGCGCCTGAAAAATGAGGCGTTTCTGAACTGCACCTGGGTTGCCTGCAATTACGGGCCTTTCACGCTGGAGGAAGTGGGCGATATGATGGGGGTAACCAGGGAAAGAATTCGGCAGATCGAAGCCAAGGCGCTCAAAAAACTGCAGCATAAAAAAAGACGGGATCAGCTCAAGGATTTTGCGGCGCCGGGAAGCGACTGGGAGAACACCTAAATTTCTTTCAGATTATTTACAGGCTAATTTTTTATTCCTGTTTGGTCTTGCGTTGCTTTTGCTGAGACAGCACTTCATTCATCTGAACTTTTCTTTCTTCGCGGGCAAAAAGCAGGGAACAAATCGAAGATTCTATGTCCAAAGCCGCCATTTTATCCATGCGCGGCACAATGGAACAAAGATTTTTTAACTCTTCAAGCGCCTTGGCAGAACGGGTGGCCAGTTCCGCCGCCATATTTTCAGCAACTTCCATAAATTTTTCCGGCGGGGCGACTTTATTCACTAACCCGATGTTTAGGGCTTCATTGGCGCCAATCGGCTCGCCCAGCATAACGATTTCCTTGGCTTTGTTGATGCCGACGATCTGGCTCAGCGGATAAAAGAAAGGATTAAAACCGAATTTCAACTCCGGATGGCAAAAAATGGCGCTTTCCGAGGCGACCACCAGATCGCAAACGGTAACCAGGTTAAAGCCGCCACCCAAAGCAAGCCCGCCTACCGCGGCGATTACCGGTTTTTTACAGGAGTATATTTTTTTCAGGTAACGCATCATCGAATCGAGAAATTCATCACCCTCTTCACGGGGTAAATTTGTCATTTCCTTGATATCCATACCCGCGGAAAAAACGAATTCCCCACCCGTCAGAATTATCGCTTTGATTTCGGCCATGCCTTCCAGTTCCGCAAACACGCGATACAGTTCATAGCGCATGTCCTTGGATATCGCGTTCATTTCCCGCGGGCGGTTGAGAATCACTTTGGCATAGCCGCTTTTGGTCTCTAAAGTAACTGTGCTGTAGCTCATTTTTTATTATCAACCATCAACTTTAGTTCTTTGCCCGTTTTAAAGAACGGCACCCTTCTTTCGGAAAGTTCCACCTGCGCGCCTGATTTAGGATTGCGTCCTAGACGCGGTTTTCTTTCCCTGATGGTAAAATTGCCGAAACCCCTTACTTCAATGCGCTCGCCTTTGCGCAAGGCTTCAACCATGGAATCAAAGATGATATTAACCGCCTGGTACATATCCTGGTAAGTGTAGGTTTTAAATCTTTCCTGCAAGCTTTTGATTAAATCGCTTTTTGTCATCATAATGGCCACCATTTATCTGAAAGGATAATATAAATAACTGACGCCGCTAAAAGGCTCCATTTTCTCTTTAAGAGAATCGCTAAACTGATTGGCAGCGCTTTCCAGCAAATAGTCAAATATTGACGTGCGTTTTTTACGCGGATAAATCAAATCATACTTACCGGTCTTGCCCGCAAGCTCTGTGGCCAGCCTTGCCGCGTAGTTCATATCGCCTAAATAATCTACCAGACCCAATTCCTTGGCCTTGCGCCCGGAAAAAACCCTGCCATCGGCAATCGCCTTGACTTTCGCGCGGGGCAGTTTTCTTTCCTTCACGATCACATCCACAAATTGGTTGTAAATATCGTCCACCAGTTCCTGAATTATTTTTCTTTCTTCCGGCGTCATTTCCCTCAGGGGAGAACCGATATCCTTGTATTTGCCGCTTTTCACCACCGAAGACTTCAGGCCGATTTTTTTGAATAGCTCTTCAAAATTGGCAAATTGCATGATGGCGGAAATGCTGCCGGTAATCGTGCCGGGATTGGAGACAATTTTATCCGCCGCGCAGGCAACAAGCAACCCGCCGGAAGCGGCTATCGAACCAAGGGAAGCCACAACTTTTTTCTTTTTTTTCAGCTCCAGCACCGCGTCATAAATTTCCTGTGACGCGGCCACTCCGCCCCCCGGCGAATCCACGCGCAGGATCACCGCAACGATGGAACTGTCCCTGCCGAATTCATCGAGCTGCTCCGCAATACGCAAAGAATCATAAATAGGGCCACTGATGCTTACTACGCCGATACGATTACCGGAAGAGAATGTTCTTACTTTGCCCGTATCTGTACCGGCCCGGTAGAAAAAAACATAAGAAAACAAGGCCATAACAAAAAGGATGGCCACCCCCCAAACAACAGGATGTCGTCTCATTTCCTAATCGCCTTTTGACTGATTGTTTATTTTGACTTCCGCCAGCGCCTGGGCAAGATTGGAACCCAAATTTTCTCTATTGTTGATGTATTGATTAGGCGCCGCAGGAGAAGGCGCGGGCGCTTCCAGTTCTTTAATGCTTAATCTGATTTTTTTGGCTTTGGGATCAATGCTTTTGATAACCGCCGACACCGTGTCGCCCACCGCGTAGAGTTCCGAGGAGGATTTCACGCGCTTGTGGCTGATTTCGGAAATATGCACCAGTCCTTCGATGCCTTCTTCAATTTCCATAAAAATTCCGAAGTCGGTAAAGTTGGTTATTTTACCCGTGACCACGCTGCCGGGGGCATATTTGCGCACCATTTCATCCCAGGGGTTTTTTTCCAGCTTCTTCACACTGAGTGAGAATTTTTCGTTCTCCACATCAACTTTTTCCACCACGGCTTCCACTTCCTGGCCTTTTTTGAAATACTCGGAAGGATGAGAAACCCGGTGCTTCCAGGAAATGTCGGAAACGTGCACGAGGCCGTCAATGCCTTCTTCAATTCCGATAAACGCGCCGAAGTTCGTAATGTTTCTGACGACGCCTTTGACCACGGTCCCCTCCGGGTACCTTTCTTTTAGTTTTTCCCACGGATTAGGCGAGGTCTGCTTCAAACTCAAAGAAATTCTTTTTGCCTCCGGATTCACATCCAGCACAACCACTTTTATCTGATCGCCGACGTTCAAAACCTTGGAGGGATGTTTTATTTCACGCGTCCAGTACATTTCCGAAATATGCACCAGCCCCTCCACGCCCGGTTCCAGTTCCACAAAAACGCCATAATCGGTAAGGTTGACCACCTTGCCTTCCGTAATGGACCCCACCGGATATCTTTCCATGATATTTTCCCAGGGATTGCCGGTAAGCTGCTTGAGCCCCAGAGAAACTCTTTCTTTTTCACGATCAAAAGAAAGCACTTTAACGTTGATTTTATCACCTTTTTGGAAATTTTCGGCTGGTTTGGAGATTCTTCCCCAGGATATATCGGTCACATGCAGCAGGCCGTCAATACCGCCCAGGTCGATAAAGATGCCGTAATCCGTGATGTTTTTTATCACGCCTTCGACAACGCTTCCTTCCTGTATGGAATTGAGAACGTCCTTCTTTTCTGTTTCCCTCTCCGTGGCGACAATCGGACGACGGGAAAGCACGACGTTGCTTCTTTTGCGGTCATATTTCAATACTTTGAAATCCAGCGTTTGACCGACAAATTTATCCAGGTCTTTTATCGGACGCACATCAACCTGGGAACCGGGTAAAAAGGCCGGGATTCCGATATCCACCGAAAGCCCTCCTTTAACTTTTTCGATGACTTTGCCTTTGATGGGGGTATTGGTTTCGCAAGCGTGCTTTATCTCATCCCAAACTTTGAGTTTGGCCGCTTTATTTCTGGACAGGATCAGGTTTCCTTCGGAATCGCGTTTGTCGATGAAAACTTCAATTTCATCACCCACAGAAACGTTGATGTTACCTTCGGCGTCTTTGACTTCCGCGGAGGGAATAAAGCCTTCCGTCTTCCAGCCGACATCAACCATCACCATGTCATTGGCAATCTGCACTACTTTGCCCAGCGCGATGTCGCCATATTGAAGCTGATGCAAGCTCTGCTCGTACAGTTCCTTAAAGCCCATGCTTTCTTCTTTGCTTAGCGCTGCCGAATCCTTACCTGAAATTTTCGCGTCAACCTCCTTTGTTGTGTTTAGGTTTGGGTTGTCATTGTTAACCATTTAAACGGATGCCCCCTTCTTTTAATAAGCTCTGTAATTTTTGGAAGTTAACATACTGAAAGGCAAATAGCAACACAAAATCAAGCGCGTATTTAAGCACTTATAAAATTATGACCGGGTTATTTTTGTAAAATGAAGTGAAGTATTTTTTCGACAACCTGCCCTACGGATAAAGCGGTTGAATCAATAATTATCGCCCCCGCGGGCACGGTTAGCGGGGAGTGTTTCCTCTCGCTGTCCTGACGGTCTCTCTCGATTATCTTTTCTTGTACTGCCTGACGGTCAACGGCTGTGCCTTTTGCCTTGAGCTCGCCGAGTCTCCTTTTTGCTCTTTCTTCGGCGCTGGCATCAAGATAAAATTTGTAATTCGCCTCGGGAAAGACAACGCTGCCCATATCTCTGCCTTCGGCCACTAGGCCTCCTTGCGCCGCTACCTGTCTTTGCAAATTGAGCAGATATTGTCTTACCGCGCCATAGGCCGATATTCTGGAAGCGGCATTGCCGACTTCTTCCGTGCGGATCAGGTCCGCTACATCCTGGCCGTCTACATATACCTTCATTCTGCCGGTGGAATTTTTCAGTTGTATTATCGTCCGCGCGCATAAATCGGCCACGGCGGTTTCGTCATCCACGGGAATTTTATCCCGCAGCGCTTTATAAGCCAGCGCCCGGTAAAGCGAGCCGGTATCCAGATAAACATAGCCTAACCGCGCCGCAAGTTCGCGACTTACCGTGCTTTTACCCGCCCCGGCGGGGCCGTCAATGGTAATAATGTTTTTTTTATGGTTGGAATTGTTATTCATCATGATTGCTTAATTTTTCATGCAGGGCTTGCCACAGCAAAGTAAAGAAGATAAGATATATACTAAGGACAAAAACCCCGCGGCAGGGAATTTTTATGCGTAAAACAATGCAATTGCAATATAAATTTTTAGCCATCATCTTAACGATTATGCTGAGTTGCGCGCAATACGGCTTTGCGGCCTTTACGCTGGAAGACGAAAGAAAGCTGGGAAAAGAGTTTTATGACAAACTCGATCAGAACAACTTTCTGATTAAAGACCGCCAACTCAACGACTATATCACAAAAATTGGCAATCTCGTGCTGGCCCAAAGCACCAAGGCGCCCTTTAATTATACTTTTTCTATTGTGAACAGCTCGGCGATAAACGCGTTTGCCACTCCCGGGGGATACATTTATATCCATAAAGGATTAATCGCCGCCGTGGACACCGAAGCGGAGCTGGCCGGAGTCATCGCGCATGAACTGGCGCACGCCAACGCCAGGCATGTGGCGAGCATTATCGAAAAATCAACAAGACTAAGCATTGCCACGATGGCGGCAATTCTCGCCGCCGCTTTTCTGGGCGGCGGCGGTGACGCCGCCGCCGCGGTTGCCGCCTTCTCGATGGCCGGCGCGAGCAGCTTGACCCTAAAGTATCAGCGTGAACACGAAGAAGAAGCGGACCGTCTGGGCATAACTTATCTTTCGCAGGCCGGCTACAATCCCGGCGCGAGCGTAAGTTTTCTGCGGCTCATCAAAAGGCACGAGTTTTTGTCTAAAAGCATTCCCTCTTACCTGCGCACGCATCCCGGCACTGATGAAAGGATTTTTTATCTGGAAGGGCTGATCCTTACCCAATACACTCACGCAGGCAAAGATCAGATCATCGGCAATCTGACCAGGATGCAGGCGCTTGTGCCTCTGAGCACAGCCGAGCTCAATGTCCGGCAAAGGCAACTGAACTCGGCTTTGGCCAAAGAACCATCCAATATCGATCTACTTTACGCGCTGGCTCTCACGGAAGACAGATTGGGACAGACTGCGGCGGCGCTGAATCGCCTGCAAAAGGCGCTGTCCTTATCTCCGCAGGACAGTGATGTCCTGAAAAATATAGGATTGATCCATCTGAAAATGGGCAATGCCGAACAGGCCAGAGCGAATCTGCAAAAAGCCGCTGATATCGATCCACGTGATGAAGAAATCAAGCTGGCTTTGGGCAAGGCGAATTTCGTTTTGGGCAACTACCGCGAAGCGCTCGGCAACTTCATGTCGGTAAAAACGGTTTTGGCGGGCGGCGAAGATATCAATTATCATATCGCCATGGCCTACGGCAAGATGGGCAGCCAGGGTGAGTCTCATTACCATTTTGGTCTGCATTTCAAAAAAGGCGGAAAAACGCAAAGCGCGCTGTTTCATTTTCGAGAAGCTCTGAGCTACTTCCCGCCCAATTCCGCCACCTACGCCCTCATCAGCAAAGAAATAAAGGAATTGACCGAACCCACCCCTTCCCGCGGCAAAAGACCGGAAAAAACCAAGTAAACGATTTTAATCACGGGAATCATTGGGAAATAATCACCGGCGCGCAGCATTTGACCTCTGCTTTTATCATTGCGAAAAAACGGACAATACATTATAAGAGGCGCACTTCAATATTTGGGAAAGGAGTATCTTAAAGTGAACATTCTAATTTTTGGCCCCAATGGCAGCGGCAAAGGAACTCAGGGAGCTATCGTGCAGAAAAAATACGGCGTACCGCACATTGAAACGGGCGTTATCTTCCGTCAGAACATTTCGCAGAAAACCCCGCTGGGAGAAAAAGCAAAAGCGTATATCGACCGTGGCGAACTCGTCCCCGACGATATTACCATTCCGATGATTTTAAACCGACTCAAGGAAGATGACTGCAAACAAGGCTGGCTGCTTGACGGCTTTCCCCGCAATCTCGCGCAGGCGGAAGCTTTATGGACCGCGCTGGAAAAAGAAAAGATTAAACTGGATTACGTCATTGAGATAGACCTGGACAGGGAAACAGCAAAGAAACGCATCATGGGACGCAGGCTCTGTAAAACAGATAACAACCACCCGAACAATATCTATATTGACGCGATCAAACCGCATGAACACGACGGCAAGACAGTATGTCGCGTCTGCGGTTGCGAAGAATTGTCCACCCGCGCCGATGACCAGGATACGGCTGCCATCGACAAGCGTCACGGCATCTATTACGACACAAAAACCGGCACGCTGGCCGCTGTCAATTACTTCAAAAACAGAACGAAAGTGATTACGGTCGACGGCAGCAAGGGAGTGAAAGAAGTATCGGAAGAACTTTTGAAAAAACTTGCTTAAATCAACAAAAAATATTTATCTTAAAAGCCCGCCGGCTTACCGGAGGGCTTTTTTTAACAGAGAAAAATGGATAGAATCAGAAACTTCAGCATCATCGCCCATATCGACCACGGCAAATCCACGCTGGCCGATCGTTTGATTCAATACACGGGTGTTTGCGACGCCCGGACCTTCAAGGATCAGATTCTCGACAGCATGGATATCGAGCGCGAGCGCGGCATTACCATCAAAAGCAACGCCATTTCGCTTCCGTATCGGGCAGCCGACGGCCGTGACTACACGCTGAATCTGATCGACACGCCCGGCCATGTTGATTTTTCGTACGAGGTTTCGCGCTCGCTGGCCTCCTGCGAGGGAGTCCTGCTGCTGATCGACGCCGCGCAGGGCGTGCAGGCGCAGACCCTGGCCAATCTTTATTTGGCTATGGAGCACAATCTGGAAATTATACCCATCATCAATAAAATTGATCTGCCCTCCGCCGATGTTGACCGCGTGCTGGAGCAGATTGATTCCGAACTGGGCCTTGATCCGGACACGCATATCAAATGTTCCGCCAAAGAAGGAATCGGCATTGAAGAAATTCTGGAAGCAATCGTCAGGCGCATCCCGCCCCCCAAAGGCGACGAAGAAAATCCGCTGGCCGCGCTGATTTTCGACGCGCAGTACGATCCCTTCCGAGGCACGATTATTCACTGCCGCATCTTTGAGGGAAAAGTGAAAAGCGGTGATATCATCAGGTTCATGTCCAACAATTCCACCTACAAAGTGGAGGAAGTCGGACATTTTCTCCTGCAGCGCGCTAAAAGAGAAAAACTTTCCGCCGGCGAAGTGGGCTATATTATCGCCGGTGTGAAAACTGTATCGGACGTGCGCACCGGAGACACGATCACATTGCAGAACAGGCCCTGCTCTCAGCCGCTGCCGGGCTTCAAGGAAGTGAAGCCGGTGGTTTTCGCTTCCATCTATCCGATTGCTTCGGACGATTATCAGGATCTGGCGGATTCTCTGGAAAAATACAAACTCAATGACGCTTCCTTTATTTATGAAAAGGACTCCTCCGCCGCTTTAGGGCAGGGTTTCCGCTGCGGCTTTCTGGGTCTTTTGCATCTGGATGTCGTGCAGGAGCGCCTCGAAAGAGAATATGATTTATCCATCATTCTTTCCGTGCCCAGCGTGCGTTACCGCTTCACGCTCAAAGACGGTTCGACCGTTTATGTAGATAACCCGGCGCATTATCCTGATCCGATGTCTATCGAGAAAGGCGAAGAACCGTACATCCGCGCCATGATGATGCTACCCGAGCGTTACCTGGGGGCGGTAATGAAACTATGCATGGAAAAACGCGGCGTCAATTCCAACATGCACTACACCAGCCCCGGGCGCGTGGAGCTTTCCTACGAAATGCCTCTGGCGGAAGTCATTTATGATTTTTATGACCGCTTCAAATCCGTAACACAGGGCTACGGCTCTTTCGATTACGACGTCATCGATTATCGGGAAAGCAATCTGGTCTTGATGGATATTCTGGTTAACGGCGAAAAAGTGGACGCGCTTTCACAGATCGTCCACCGCGAACGCGCCCGCGCCCGCGCGCTTCTGGCCTGTGAAAGACTCAAAGAGGAAATTCCGCGCCAGATGTTCAAAATCGCCATTCAAGGCGCGATCGGCTCGGAAATTATCGCCCGCAGCACCATCAGCGCCTTCCGCAAGGATGTTACGGCAAAGTGCTACGGCGGCGATATCACGCGTAAGAGAAAACTGTTGGAAAAACAGAAAGCCGGCAAGAAACGCATGAAAATGATCGGCTCAGTGAGCATTCCGCAAAGCGCGTTTTTGGCGGTGCTGAAATCGGATAACGATTAAACACCATATTCCCTGCGCGTCATTCCCGCGAAAGCGGGAATCCGGTATTTTCTAAATATTAACTTTTTATGCAAAACGAAAAAGCCGGCCTCTATATTCATATTCCTTTTTGCCAAAGCAAATGCGCTTATTGCAATTTTTATTCGATTAAATCCGTAAATCTAATTCCACAATTTGTCGCTGCGCTCATTAAAGAAATAAAATTATATCAGCGACAATTTGATGCTTTTGACACAATCTATATCGGCGGCGGAACACCATCTCTCCTTTCTTACGGACAGCTGGCGGAAATTATTGCCGCCATAAATAAATTTCTGAAAATTGACGGTAAAGCGGAAGTCACGTTGGAGGTTAATCCAGGCGATGTTTCTATAGAATATTTCAAAGCATTGCGTTCGCTGGGGATTAACCGGCTGAATATCGGCGTGCAGTCCTTTGATAACAGACTTTTAAAATTCTTAGGGCGGAGGCACAACGCAGCACAAGCGCGCCAATCTATCGGCGATGCGCGCAAGGCTGGTTTTAATAATCTGGGCATCGACCTGATTTACGGCATTTACGGCCAAAGCATTAATCTCTGGAAAAAAACACTGGCCGAAGCAATATATTTCAGGCCCGAGCATCTTTCCTGCTATCAGCTTACTTTAGAGACAAGCACACCTCTTTATAAAAAATACCGCGAAAAAAAAATAGAAGAACCTTCAGAAAATCGGCAAAGAAAATATTTTTTCACTACCGCCGAAGAACTGGAAAAAGCGAACTATATTTACTACGAAATATCCAATTTTGCGCGCGGGAATAATTTTAAATCAAAGCACAACATGAAATACTGGAGCCATACTCCCTATTTGGGTTTGGGGCCGGCGGCTCATTCTTTTTGGGAAAACAGGCGATGGTGGAATACAGCGTCCGTAAAAACATACTTGGTAAAAATTGAACAAGGCAAAACTCCGGTGGAAAGCGAAGAAATTCTTTCCGCGGGACAGCTAAAACTCGAAGCACTGTTTCTGGCCCTACGCACCAAAGACGGAATTGATTTAAAACTTTATCAAAAAAGATACGGCAGTAATTTGCTTAAAGATAAAAAAGAGGTCATCGAATCACTGACTGAAAATAAGCTCTTGGAAATAAAAAACGGCCATTTGCGCCCCACGCTTGCGGGTATGGCCGTAGCAGATAGCTTAGCCCTGATTTAGTTATAAAATACTGTCGGGTGACAAAAAGTGTTCATCGGACGATAACAGAGGTTATCTCTTTTTCGAGGTCTGTTTTTATCGTTTGCAGGTCTTCATCGGGCCATGCATTTTCGCTGATGAACTTTTTATCCAGGGTTTTTGTCGGCATAAATTTCTGCAACACGTAGCATCTTGCCCCGGCAATCATCCGAGATATTTCCATGACATCCTGTCTATTCAACTGTGAACGAACCAGCGTGGTGCGGAATTCGTGAGGTATTTTGGCTTTTAAAATATCGTTTATGCTTTCTTTGATGTTTTCCGCATCGATAGATGCGCGTACTAAATTCTCATATTTCGCCAGCGGCGCTTTGACATCCATAGCAATAAAATCAAGCAGACACGACCGCAAAAGTTCCTTTATTACCTGCGGGTTCGAGCCATTGGTATCCAGCTTGACGGCAAAGCCCATTTTTCTGATTTTTTTAATAAAAGAGCTTAATTCTTTTTGTATCGTGGGCTCGCCGCCCGTAATGGATACGGCATCGAGTTTGCCCCGGCGCGCCTTTAAAAAATCCAGCACCTCTTTCTCATCAAGGCAGTGCCCGAATCTTTCCGGATCAACTAGCTCCGGATTATGACAATAACGGCAGCGGAAATTGCAGCCCTGCAAAAAAACGACCGCGCAAATCTTGCCGGGATAATCGATCAGCGATACTTTCTGCAAACCACCTATTTTCATGATCACCTGAATTTGAAAACAAACATTAAAGCCCTTCGTAAAGACAGGGCTTTTATACATTTTTTCCCAGTTTTATTTTTTTATTGAAACCGAAAAACCTGGCGCGTGTTAAATTCGGCCTGCTTTCCCTTGTTCCATTGTTTTACCGGCCGTAAATAGCCGACTACGCGCGAGTACACTTCACAAGCATCATTACAGGTCGGACATTTCTGGTTTTCGCCCTTAATGTAACCGTGTGAAGGACAAACGCTGAATGTCGGCGTGAACGTAAGATAAGGAAGGTGGTAATTGGAACAGATTTTATGGACCAGTGTTTTTACCGACTGCGGATCATCCACGCGCTCGCCGGCAAAGGTATGGAAAACAGTCCCGCCGGTGTAACGGGTTTGAATTTCATCCTGCAGATCCAACGCCTCAAAAATATCATCCGTGTAATTGACCGGCAGTTGCGTGGAGTTGGTGTAAAAAGGTTCTCCCTTTTTAGCTCTGCCGTTGCCGTTGCCCGCGCAGATAATATTGGGGTACTTTTCCTTATCAATCTTGGCCAAACGGTACGAAGTCCCCTCCGCCGGCGTCGACTCCAGGTTGTAGTTATTGCCCGTTTCCTTCTGGAAATCGATGAGCTTTTCCCTCATAAAATCCAGCACGCTCTTGGTAAATTCCTGACCGTCCTTCGACGCGATATTCTTGCCCAGCAGATTCAGGCAGGCCTCGTTCATGCCGACCAGGCCGATGGTGGAGAAATGATTCTTCCAGTATTCACCAAATCTCTCCTTAATATTGCGCAGATAATATTTGGTGTAGGGATACAAGTCGCTGTCGGTGAATTTCTCCAAAACCTTTCTTTTTGTTTCCAGGCTTTCCTTGGCTATGTCCATGAGCTTTTCCAGGCGTTGCATGAAATCTTTCTTGGATTTCGCCAGATAGCCGATGCGCGGCATATTTATCGTAATCACGCCGATGGAGCCGGTGAGCGGATTGGAACCGAAAAGCCCGCCGCCGCGCATTTCCAGTTCGCGGTTGTCGATGCGCAGACGGCAACACATGCTGCGGGCGTCTTCGGGATTCATGTCGGAATTTATGAAATTGGAAAAATAGGGCACGCCGTATTTCGCGGTCATTTCCCAAAGATCTTTCAGATTAGGATCGTCCCAGTTGAAATCGCGCGTGACATTGTAAGTGGGAATGGGAAAAGTGAAAACCCTGCCCTTGGCGTCACCTTCCGCCATCACCTGCAGGAAGGCCTTGTTGAAAAGATTCATCTCTTCCTGAAATTCACTATACGTTTCCTTCTGGGGCACACCGCCGATAATCACGCCCTGATCGGCGTAATATTTGGGAACCGTCACATCCAGCGTCACATTGGTGAAAGGCGTCTGAAAACCGACACGGGTGGGAACATTAATATTGAAGATAAATTCCTGCAGCGCCTGCTTTATTTCGTTGAAAGATAATTTATCATAACGGATGAAGGGCGCCAGAAGCGTGTCAAAATTGGAAAAGGCCTGCGCGCCGGCCGCTTCGCCCTGGAGCGTGTAAAAGAAGTTAACCACCTGTCCCAACACGCTGCGCAGATGCTTGGCGGGCTTACTTTCCACCTTGCCGGAAACACCGCGGAAACCCTGTAGCAGCAGATCATATAGATCCCAGCCCACGCAATAAACGGAAAGCAGGCTCAAATCATGGATATGAAAATCTCCCTCGTTGTGCGCTTTTTTGATCTCCGGCGTGTAAATTTCATTAAGCCAGTAAACTTTGCTCACTTCCGAGGAAATATAATTGTTCAGCCCCTGCAGCGAGTAATCCATATTGCTGTTTTCGTTAATTTTCCAATCAGATTTTTTCAAATACTGATCAACAAGATCAACTTCCATCTTGTTGGCGATATCCCTGAGGCGGGCGTGCTGATCGCGGTAAATGATATAGGACTTGGCGGTCTGCCGGAAAGTAGACTGCAGCAAAACTTCTTCCACTATATCCTGAATTTCTTCCACGTTTAAAATCTTGCCGTTAAATAATTGCTCGGCAAGATTTAGCACTTTGATGGTTAGTTT
Source organism: Syntrophaceae bacterium UBA7520 (assembly GCA_002478265.1). Classification (GTDB taxonomy): domain Bacteria; phylum Desulfobacterota; class Syntrophia; order Syntrophales; family Smithellaceae; genus UBA4810. The sequence goes on along the minus strand of DLNC01000025.1, from coordinate 31,966 downwards.
TTTTGCTTCCTTTTTATCGAATTCGCCCGTGGCCGCGCCGGCCCTAGCAATGGCGTTGGTTATTTTTTCCGCGTTGAACTTGACGAGACGGCCGTCCCTTTTTCTGATTTTTGTGTTCATTACCCCTCCGTAAGCATATGAAAAAGAAATTAATATTTTCCGCGCGAAACGCTACATATTGTGGTTTTATAGCACATTACCACTATATATAGTTATTTTCAAGGGGAAAGTGAAAATTTTTTACGTCAAGCTGTTTAAAAGCCGCTCTGTTGACCTTGCTTTTTAGGCTTTAGAAGTTTATTCAAAATAAGACGCTTATCAACAATGGAGAAATTTAAATTTGAAAATAGACAAAACAAAAATTGATGAAATAAAGGGGTTTTTGGATGAACGTGAGTCAGAACGATTATACCAGCTTGCGCTCGAGGCCAGTAAAAAAGGTCCCTGCCTGGAAATAGGCAGCTACTGCGGCAAGTCTTCCGTGTTCATAGGGGGGGCCTGCAGGGAAAATAACGCTGTTTTATTTTCCCTTGATCATCATCGTGGTTCGGAAGAACAGCAACCCGGACAGGAGTATTTCGACCCCGATTTGCTTGATGAAAAAACTGGCCTCATTGATACCCTGCCCTCTTTCCGCCGCACACTTGCCTCTTTCGCTCTCGAAGATACGGTTATTCCAATAGTCGGGCGTTCGGAAATAGTAGGGCGATGCTGGCAGACTCCCCTGGCCATGATTTTTATTGACGGCAGCCACGCTTATGAATCCGTGCTCAAAGATTACGAGGTTTGGGCAAAACATCTGATGGCCGGCGGTTATCTTGTTTTTCACGATATTTTTCCTGATCCGTCCAAGGGCGGCCAGGCACCCTACCGGGTTTATCAGCTTGCCGTTACCTCCGGAGAATACGAAGTTTTACCGATATTCATTTCTCTGGGAATATTAAAACGCAAATAATAATTTTATTAGATTGCTAAATGTCGTCCGTCCACATCCAGCGGCACCCATCACCTGATGCTTTCGCTTTCAGATAGCCGCGCGCGGCAAAATCATTTAAGGCATGATTAACGATGCGCGGCTCCATTTCTGTGGCGGCAATTATTCTTTTGCTCAGCTCCTGCAGTGAGCTTTGGGCAGAGCCGTCGCACTGCGCCCTTTCAATCAGGCCGTATTTTTCAATCAAGTCGTTTTTCAGAATTTTAAAGGTCAGGTGCATGCGCCAGTAGCCCTCCACGCGCATATTCTCCAGGGGCGTGTTTGTTTTATTGACATATCCCGCCAGCAATTTTTCCCAATCGGTGTACATTTCTTCATCGTAACGGGCGACAAAAGCGCGGATGTCGTCGGGTGACAAAGCAGATGTACGGACAATCGCGTCGTTCGCGTCGTATTTTGCCCAGTCATCAGTGAGTATTTCCAGATCATATTTCTCAATTTGCTCCCGCACGGTAGTGCCGGGAAAAGGCGCCAGATAATGATACCCATAAAGCACGTTCAGACTGCGCGCCAGCCGGTCGGACGCGTGCATGGTTTCCAGTGTCTCTCCCGGCAGGCCGACCATAAAAGACACGTGAGGAACTATTCCCGCTTCTTTGCACATCTGCACGGCGGGGGCGGCTTGCGTAAGTTTTATTCCTTTCCTGATGCGCTTGAGCATCTGCGGATCGCCTGTTTCCACGCCGAAGCTGACGGAATCGCATCCGGCGGCGGCCATCGCCGCCAGCACTTCCGGATTGACCGTATCGACGCGGGCAAAAGCGCTCCAGCCGAATTTAAGGTTGCGCTTGTTTATTCCCCGGCAGATTTCCAGAACCCTTTCCCTGTCGGAAGTGAATAAATCATCGGCAATATTGATGCGCTCAAAGCCTAGCTCAAGTATCTGCTCAATTTCGTCAAGCACGCAATTTGCAGAGCGCCGGCGTATTTTCGCTCCGACCATTTTGCGCCCCAGGCAAAAAATGCAGGCGTTGGGGCAGCCACGGCTGGTAATCATGCTGACGGGAAAACCCAGCGCTCGGTAGCGGGAAATGGGCAAGAGGCGTCTGGCCGGCGGATTGATTCTGTCCACATCGGCAATAAATGGCCTTTTGTCCGTAATGACAACAGCGCCGTTTTCTCTGTAAGCAAGACCGCGGATGTCGCGCCATTTGTTTTTCTGTTTTAACACGGGGGTGAGCTCGGCTATCGTGTCTTCCGCCTCGCCGATGACAACCAAATCTATTTCCGGATACCGGCGCAGGGTCTCGGCCGCGGCAAAAGAAACATGGGGGCCGCCCATCATCGTAATGATTTCATGGTTGCAGCTTTTCACGTCGCGCAGAATCTTCTGCGCATCAAAAAAATTCATGGTGACGGAAGTGGCGCCCACCGCGTCGGGCTGGAAATCATCCAGTTGCCCGCTGATTTTTTCCCGGGAATAGCCGCTGACAATATAATCAAAAATGCGCACGTCAGCGCCGGCGGCTACAAACGCCGCCGCGACATAAGTAACGCCCAAAGGCGGTGAGGGATTTTCTTCCAGGGGATAGGGGCTGGCCACCACTGCGACGCGCAAGACATCAATCTCCTTTGCGGGGGAAAAATAACGTCCGCAGCCATCCGAAAAAGGTGTTTCCCTCGCGCATGATGCGTTCCACGTTATCGTAAAACTCATTGAGCTTGTCCGGCTCGGCCATCCATTGCGATCTTGATTTCAGCGGTTTTTCCGCGTCCAGGTATCTGATCACCGCCGCAGGATTGCCGGCGGCAATGGCATTGGCAGGAATATCTTTCACGACCACCGCTCCAGCGCCGATTATCGCGTTATCTCCAATTGTCACTCCCTTGCCGACGATGGCGCTGTCGCCGATCCAGACATTGTTGCCGATTTTCACCTCGTAGGTCTTGCCCACGGGCGAAGTGCGGTCATACAGATCATGCCAGTCGGAATCGGTGATGTAAACATCCTGCGCGAGCATGCAGTCATCACCCAGTGTCACACAAGTCGCAGAAGTGATTCTCGAACCGGGGCAAATTAGACAGCATTTGCCGATTTCGATTTTCCCGCTGGTGCTGTCCTTTAACCAGGCGCTCAGCCGCACTTTTTTATCGGAGGTGGCGATCAGTGTGGTAAAATCACCGATGGAAACAGGCCCCCCGTAAATTTCCACATGCCACGGCTTCATAAACGCCATGCCGCGGCCAAAATATTCGCACTGCGGCGCCAGAAAATGATACGCGTACCACTGTTCGAATTTATGATTTAACTTTTTTAGATAATAAGGCCGATGGTCTTTTTTCACGTCCTTACCTTTTGCCAAGAGATTTTAATAAAAGGGATGGTATAACGACAAATATTTTGTCAACACCTGGGGCACTGACACCACCAGAAAATGATGAAGCATCTAGCTTTTCCATGTATTCCAGAATTTATGATTGAATATTTTTCCCGCCGGAGTTATTTCGTTCAAGGCATCCCAGGCCAGCACCACGGCCGCTGCCGTCCATCCGGATTTCTCGTCCGGCCAGATAACGGCGTCCGGATAGGTCACTCCCATCCAATAGGTATCATCAGGATATCGCTTGTCCGCCAGCCAGTTGAAGACCGCTTGCGCGCGCGTGTAATCGTCAACAGCCGTCAGGGCCAATACCAGTTCGGCCGTTTCCGCCATGGTTATCCAGGGCCGGTCGCTCACACAGCGCACGCCCCATTGGGGAACGATAAATTTTTCCCATGATTTATCAATTCTTTTTTTCGCCTCTTCGCCGCTGACCGCGCCGCATAAAATGGGATAATACCAATCCATGGCGTACCGCGACTTGAGCATATTGAAAACATCAGGTTTGAATCTTATAGCCTCGCCTAAGGAAACCATGGCCTTCTGCCAGCGCTTGCGCTTTTTACTCAAAAGGGCGGCAATAGCCAAGGCGCATTTCAGGCTCATATAAATGGAACTTGAACCGGTCAGCAGGGACATCTTGTCCGTCTTGCCGTCTTTGTTTTTGGCCCAGTAAATATCACCCTGCGGAGACTGCAGCTTAACCGCGTAATCAATGCCGCCTTCCATCACCGGCCACATTTCTTTTAACAACTCCAAATCTCCGGTAATGAGATAATAATGAAACAAACCTACCGCTATGTAGGTAGAAAAATTCGTCTCTTTCGTGGGATTGATGATTTCACCGTCCAGCGTCTCCGACCACCAGCTGCCGTCGGTAAGCTGCGTGGCAGCCAGCCACCGGTATGCGCGCCTCGCCTCTTCGTAAAACCCGCCCACGCAAAGGCCCATCGCGCTTTCCACATGATCCCAGGGATCGGTTTTTCCACCTTGGGACCAGGGTATTTCTCCATTTTCTTTCTGGAGAGAAGCGATAAATGCGCCCATTTTCTCCACGGACAAGGAAGATTCCGCGATTTTTTCTTCAGCAAGCCGTGGGACGGGGGTAATTATTTCCATGAACTTCAACCCTTCTTAAAATAATAAACAATGCTTTTGCCCATGAGCGGATTCAAAATTTTCTCGATTCGCCGCACCCAAAAAGGCTTTTTCATAATATCCCATTCCAGAAATTTCTTATAATATTTTACCGCCAGGTTTTCCTCGTTTTTGTGGCCGACCAGACATTTAATCCACCAGTAAGGCACGTGCAAGGCGTGCTTGTAATTTATCTTCCAGCACTTAAATCCTTGATTTTTCAGCATGTTTGGTATTTTATCTTTTTTGTAAATCCGCACATGTCCGCCTTCTTCATTACGATACGCGCGCGAAAGAAGCCAGCAGATTCTTTCCGGAAAATAACGGGGCACGCTGATCACCAGTGAACCTGTGGGCTTCAGAACACGCACCAGTTCCCCTAGCGCCCGCTCATGCTCCGGAATATGTTCGAGCACTTCCGAACAGATCACGCAGTCAAAAAAAGCGTCAGCAAAAGGGAGTTTCCGGATATCCGCTTTTTTAATCTGACAATTACCGGCTTCAACACCGGGAATATCATTGAGCGACGCGATTGCCTTATCCAGGTCTTCCTGCTTTGTATCAATGCCGAAATATTGCACGCCGGGTATTCCTGCGAGGCCCCGCAAATGCCTGCCCGTTCCGCACCCGGCATCAAGCACCACATCGCCCGGCCGTAATTTCAACTTATTAAAGTCGACGGTGAGCATCAATTGCCTCCCTGTATACTTCGGTAACTTCCTGCGCGGCCTTGGGCCAGCTGAAAACCGAACCGACGCGCTCCAGTCCCGCATGGGCGTATCTTTTCCGCTCCTGCGGATTATTGAGAAGATAAGTGATCGCGTCAGCCAAAGCTTTTGCGTTTGCCGGCTCCACAATCATCCCCGCGTCTCCCACAACTTCCGGCAGGGCGCCTCCCGAGGTCGAAATCAGCGGCACGCCGCAGGCCATCGCCTCCAGCGCCGGTATGCCGAATCCCTCATACAGGGAAGGAACAACGGCAATAGTGGATTTAGAGTAATAATCGGCAAAATCTTCATTGGCAATCCGTCCGGTAAAACGAACAATATCGCCGATGCCCAGTTTTGCCACCAACTTTTCGATTACTCCTTCTTTCTTCGGCTCGCCGATGACCGTCAGCTTTACAGGTTGTTTTTTCCGTATCTGAGCCACGGCTTCGAGCAGATACCTTAATCCTTTGAGCGGCACGTCCGCACTGTTGGTGACGATAATGGTATTATCGGGGCGCGCGGCGTTTTCCACCGGGTAGAAAAATTCGTTGTTGATGCCGTTGTGAACTACACGAAACCTGTTCTCGGGGATGGAAAATTCTGCGGCGATGTCTTTTTTGGTGAATTCCGAAACGGTGATAATATGTGACAGTCGCCTGGCAACCTTAAGCTGCATGCCGATAAAAGTGTACCAGCGATAGATCTTGAATCTCTGAGTCAATTTTCGCGCCGCCTTATATTCCTCGCGGCGGTCGACGGTTATTGGATGATGAATAGTCGCGATGGTGGGATAAAGCTTTTGCGCGATTTTTCCGATACCATAAGCCAAGCATTGGTTGTCGTGGACAATGTCATATATTATCTTCTTTTCGCGTAGGTACTTATACGCGCGCTGACCAAAAGTGTAGGGCTCCGGAAAACTACCCACACACATATTCAGAAATTCGTACAGGTTTAAAGGATTCAGAAGGTCGCGGTATTTTTCCGGGCGGAAAAAATGTTCCGTATTGTAAAGGTCCAGGCTGGGCAGTTTGTGCAAATTTACTTTTTCATCAAGATGTGGATAGGGCGGCCCGGAGATGACATCTACCTCATGGCCGATATCCGCCAGCGCCTTACTCAAATGTTTGATGTAAACTCCCTGTCCGCCGCAGGTCGGGTTTCCCCGATAGGTAAGCAGGCAAATTTTGAGCGGGCGGGAATCGCTTTTTTTGGTCACGCACCTATCCTCTGTACTATCTGGCGTGAATTATCCATCATGGCGGATATTTCATTGTCGGTTAGCCCTGCCCCGCGGGCGATTTTTTTTGCAATTGATTCACCGACAAAATCAGAAACGGTGTGCGCGTCGTTATCGAGGACAAGCTGCGCTTTAAACTTTCTAGCCAGCCCCGCCACATGGCCGTTGGTGAGACTGTGCCCGCGGCGCGTGGTAATTTCCAGACACACGTTTTTTTGCGCGGCAAGCCGCGCTTCTTCCTCTGTAATCAGTCCCGGATGGGCAAGGATATCCACTCTTGCGTCAATCGCCGCAAGATTGGTCCCTTCCGGCACCGGCTCTATTATCGTCTGTCCGTGCACCACAATAATTTTCGCCCCGAGTTTTCTGGCCTCTGAGGCCAGCGCGGCAATATCATCAGGATGAACATGTGTCAGCTCAATGCCGGGAATTACTTTGATATTTCCCTTTTCGGTTATTTTAGAGCAGACTTTCACCACGCGGGGAATAATAAAATCGACATTGGAGTGATCCGCATGGTCGGTAATAGCGATTGTTTTATAGCCCGCCGCCCAGGCGCGCTGAGCGAGTTCCGTCGGCACCAAGTCACCGTCGCTGAAGAAGGAATGCGTATGAAGATCAATCATTTGGAATGTCCTTCAAGAGAAATTTGCAGAAAAACCAATTAGCTGCATGGTTTCTAACAAATTTCCGACTGATAGTCAATAAAGATGTGCGATATTTTATTTCTAACGGGCTATTGTTTTAGCAGGAAATTCACAGGATGGCAGAAAAAAACCGGCCATTGAACCAGGATTTTTTTCAGCAATTCGCTCATGCATGACTAATCCCAAAAATAATCAAGCCTAAAAAAATTAAAATGTCGTTTGTATATTGTCCGCCTGCTTGATTTTTTGTCGGATCACCTCTGCCGTATAACGGCCCCAGAGGGCGTATGCTGACGCGCTCGGATGAAAACCGTCTTCCGCCATATATTCTTTTTCAAAAGGGAGGTCCATCTGTACAAGTGTGCACCGCTCTTCTTCGCATATTATTTTCAATATTTGATTGAACTTCTTTACCCTTACTCCCAGCCACCAGCGAAGAGGTTGTGGCAGAGCGGGAAATAAATGCATCGGCGGAATACATGATAGGAAGACATGACGGCAGCCAAATTTCTCTTTCAATAATTTGATAAGCGACAACTGACTTACCCGCCAGGCATTCACCCGTGTGCCGCGGGTAATGTCGTTTACCCCGACGGATAATAATGCGATATCGAAAGATTCCGCATCGGCAGATCTAAGGCGCTCAACAATATGTTTGGCTTTCAGGCCGGTTTGCGCAATAAGCTTCCAGGAAATTTCGTATTCGGGGCTTAGCGAGGATACCAACTGCCCGGCAAAAGCCTCTTCCTGCGTATTCACTCCGACCCCTGCTGCGGCTGAATCTCCGGCGATCAATAACCCTATCTTATGACCAAATCCGAAAATTCCCGCACGCGCGCCTGACGCTTCAGGCAATTTTGGGGTTGCCCACTTTACGTATAAGCCCTGGATAAATAATATCGGCAGCAGGAATATTGTTGCTATAGTATGTAACAGATGCTTTCCTTTTAAAAAATAAATTAACACATTCCATTTTATCTGCATGTGCCGCAGTCGCCAGCTGTTGAATCATACGCGCAGATGCAGTTGCATTTAGAGCCGTCAGCCGCCATGCACGGCAGACTGTCGTAAGCTGCCTTAGCCGCCGCCGTGGAATATTCATAAGGACAATAAAAAGTGGTCACTATCCCCAAATCCGCTGGCTGCCAGGGCGAACCGGCACCGGTCAAGGGCGCCAGATCCGTGCCGTTGCTGCGGCGAATGGAAAGATAATTGGCAGCAATGTTCTCCAGTGTATCATCGGGATGTTTGTAGAAAAAACCAAAATGCAGATGCGGGTAACTGCCGGGTTTGACGCTGTTGATCACGAGCTCGCCGATAACCTGTCCTCTGGCGACATTCTGCCCTTCGGTGACAAAAATACTATTGCGCTGTTCTTGAAAAATATCTGCGTCTGTGGTTTGCGGCTCAAAATTCATCACGATATACCAGTAATCATTCATCCTCAGCACGATCACCAACGTAGCAACCTCCGCGCCGGAAACGCTTTCGATAATCCGTTCCACGCGCGCCGCCGCCGGAGCAATAATAGGAACTCTGCCGGTAATGCCTGGGGTATTTTCCGGCGATACCAGATCAATGCCGCCGTGAATCTCGTTATTCCCCGCCGTATCCCACGGCTGAAGACCGAAACAGTAATATTTATTCAGGTCGGCAACATTCTGCACGGGAAAGTCCAGCCCCTCCGCAGCCCCACTTGATCCCGAACGGGTGCAGCCACTGATGATGCAAAATAAAATTACAAAAGCGATAAAGGCTGATATTTTTTTCATAAATGCCTCCATTCTTGAATCAAAGTTTCTTTATTGATTAGTGAGCTTCTGGTTCCGCCTATGCCTTCTATGCGTTAGCCGTCATCAGATATTTTACGTCGCAATATGCTACCAGCAAAACTCCTGCCTATTACAAGCGCCAGCAACATTCCAAATAAAATAAATCAGAAAATTAATTTTATCTTTATTCATGCTCGGCAACTTAAACAAATGCTTTTCGTCAAAACGTAACCGAATCGGAAAACATAGAACGAATAATTTAATAAAAACATTTTTGAGCAGTGGGTGTCAAGATTCATAATTTCGGAGAAATACTAAAAAAATCTTTAAACAACTCCCAGATAGTTGTGTTTTTTCAACCAACCCAGCAATTCCTTCACGCTTGCCGTAGCCAAACAGATGCTGCTATCGGCGGCTCCGTAATAAATATAAAGTGTATCGCCATCATCGTCGAGAACATAACCGGTGGGAAAAACGACATCAGGCACATCTCCGACCTGTTCATATTCCCGCGTCGGGCCGAATATCCATTCCGAACTGCGGTAAAGTACGCGTGTCGGTTCGTCGCCATCTAAAACCGCAATTCCAACACGATATAAACTGCCGGCTGCAGTGACACGAACACCGTGATAAAAAACTAGCCAGCCTTCCGGAGTCTCTATCGGCGGCACAGCTAATCCCACCTTTGCCGCATCCCACCAGCCGCCCTGGCGCGCCGGAATAAGTATTTTATGGTCGCCCCAATGCTTCAAATCCGGCGAAAAAGATATCCAAATATGCGCGGCACCCAAAGCGGAAACCGGTCGATGGATAACCGCCCATCTTCCGGAAAACCGCCTGGGGAATAAAGCCGCGTCCTTATCTTCTGGAGATAAAATAATACCGTAATGTTGAAAATTGCTGAAGTCTTTCGTCAAAGCCAAGGATACGCCCGGCCCGCCCTGGGAATATGCCGTATAAACGATGGCATAGTGGTTCAGTTCGGGAATCCACGTAATGCGCGGATCTTCAATACCCCATATTTCTTCCGGACGCATCTTAGGCTCAGGGCACAAGGTGGGTGATTTATCGATGCGCCAATTCTTTACACCGTCGGCAGAAACCGCTTTGCAAAGATGCGAAATGCCGCGTCTATCTTCCACGCGCGCCAGCAAAAGCACTTCCTTAGTATCGACAAGGCGAACCGCCCCTGGATTAAAAACGGAATTGACCATGTATGGCCAGTCGGTTTTTTTTAGAATCGGATTTTCCGGATGTCGCTGCAAAAACTCCGAACACATAACGTTGGATAAGCAAATTGCAGCTGTTTCATCTTTCATTTTTTTCTCCTCTACGTTGGCTGTCAAATTCTTGCTGGAGCTCGTACATGGCCATAAGGCTCATCAGCCAGCAGATAACCGATTCCGCTCCTTGATTTTGATTTACACGGTCGGGATGTAGACCGTCGCAGCATGCTCCCGTAACATAATCATAAAGGGGTAAATTCAAATCGTTGCGTCCTAAGAACCATTCAAACGCCCGGCGGGCGGCGACAAGCCAGTATTCATCCTTGGTCAGGCGAAAAGCGGCCAGGCAAGCATCCAAAAAAGTGGATGCTTCTATCGGCTGCTGGTCAAAACGCGCGCGCGTTTCGTTGCGGATATACCAACCGTTTGATCCAATGGGTACAAAATGGCCTTGCTCCGCCGTTTGCAACGCATCCAGCCATTTTAATGAACGCAATCCAGCTTGCGCCATTTCCGCATCCGACAGTCCGTGACCGGCTTCAATCAACGCCTGACATATCCTGGCATTGTCATAAGTAAGCCGGTCTTCAAGCCATGGCCAATCGTCCGCCGCGTTGTCTTGATACTGTTCAAAAAGGCGACGCGCCAGCAACTCGCGCTCTTTTCTGAACATTGTGGCTCCCGGATACATGCGCAGGTAAGCATGAATCGCCAAAATGCCCAAAGCCCAGGCGCGCGGGGAAGAAAAAGAAGCTAGCGGCGGCGTCGCCGCCTCCATCAGATGTGCGGCGGCCGCCCGACGCCCGGAATTATTGGCATAAGCAATCACATGGGCGAGCCCCCAAACTGCCCGGGCGTGAGTATCTTCTGTCGCCACCGGCTTAGACCATGTTCTCTGATAAGTCAGGTAATTACCGAATCGGCGGCTCTCCGGATCAAAAGCATAAATAAGGTAAGACATATAGCGGGAAATTAGTTCGTTCCATTCGGTCAACTCGGGCGCCAATACGGAACCTTTGGCGGCGACAATCAACGCACGCGCCTGGTCGTCGGTGCTGTAACCATATCGCGGATCGGGATTACAGAAATAGGCGTGCTGAATAATGCCCGTTGAATCGGTTAAAGATAACAGATGCTTGAGGTTGATTGCCGGCAATTCGCTGGGACGCTCACCATTCTGTAACAGCAGGCGCGTCGGTTTGGGACAAGCGTGCCTCTCAGCAATTACTTTTTCAAATAAATCCATGTAGGCACGCGCGATTTCTGACCAGATCATGGGACGACAATACTGATAAGCTTTTTTGCGCATGGTGTTGCGTTCAACATCGTTTTGTAACAGGCGAATCAGTTGTTCAGCGATGGCCTGGGCATTTTGGAATGGAATCAAAACCCCACGGCCCTCGGCCAGCATTTCCTGCGCGTACCAATAAGGCGTGGATACCACGGCCTTACCCAAACCCATCGCATAGGCCAGCGTGCCGGATGAAATTTGTTCCTCATTTAAATAAGGAGTTATATAGATATCAGCCGCGCCCAAATATTGACAAAGCTCATCCAGCGACACAAAGCGATTGATAAAACTTACATGATCCGACAACCCCAATCCGCGCATTTTCCTCATTAAAGATTGCCGATATGCTTCACCCTGCTCTTTTACGATATGCGGATGAGTCGCGCCAACATACATGAAATGTACATTCGGCGCTTCCTTGACCGCAAACGCTAGGGCGTCAATAACGTATTCGATTCCTTTGCCGGGATTAAGCAAACCGAAACTCAGAATCAACTGTTTGCCCGCAAGACCGAAATCGTCTTTGAAATAATTTGGATCGACAAATGGCATATCCGGTATGCCATGCGGGATCAAGACAAGTTTTTCCGCCGCCACACCATAAATATCTATGAGAAAATCAACCGCTGTCTGGCTCATTACCACAAGGCGGTCGCATATCTCCGCCAAATTGCATATCACTTCTCGTTGCTCGATACTTGGATTTTTCAACACAGTGTGGAGTGTGGCAACCGCCGGAGCCGATACCTGACGAAGCAAAGAAAGTATCCAGCGGCCAGCCTTCCCGCCGAAAATACCATATTCATGCTGCAGACAAATGATGTCCGCCTGAGAAATATTGATAAAATCAGAGGCAATATCATACTGTTCACGATTTATGGCATCAATCTCAAAACGCACCCGCTCCGGATAAAGATAGCCTGCCGCACGGTCATTCATGGCGATGGCGAAACATTCAACTGTCGGGCTATTTATTTTAGCTATGCTCTCGCATAGGTCGGTGGTAAAAGTCGCTATGCCGCACTGGCGCGGCAGGTAATTACCGATGAAAATAATTTTTTTCGTTAAAGGATTCTGATCAACTTTCATGGCACTGGCTCCTCAATATTTTTTGAGGCAAGAGCCACTTTTGATACGCCTATTGCCCAAAACATCATCGGCGAATCATCGCCAAAAATATTTTTTTAATTTTGCTCGGCTTCCTTGACGCTTAGGCCTGCCTCGCTTACCGTGATTACTACCTGCTAAATTATATTGACATAAGAATATGTTATTAATAATTTTTCTTAAAGTAATTATTGGGAAATCAATGTCAAGACTGCTTTTTCAAAAGCAAGAATGTCGCCGAGACACGACAGATGTTTTTGCCTTTGTCATCCGTCACCAGGCAATCGCCGATAATCAGGCTTTTGCCTTTTTTGAAAACACTCGCGCGGGCGATAAGTTCGCCCTTGCTGACCGCCGCCAGAAAATTGCTTTTTAGCTCCACCGTGGTCAGTCCCTCATCAGGCGCAAGTTGCGTCATCATGGCGTGCGCGATGGCTTCATCGCCGAGCGCCACCACCAGTCCGCCCTGCATGATTTTTGCCCCCTGCAGATATTCATGGCGAACCTTCATACGAAATTCGGCAAAGCCGTCTTTTAAATCGGTAAGCTTTATCTCTAAAAAGTCCAAAAAGGGATTGAGTCCCTTCTCGCCTTTTTTGATTTTGTCCAGATATTCACGGTAATTGTTCATGATCTCAACTCCTCATAGGCGATTCCGAAAATATGACGAGCATTAATGGCATTAATTAAATATGAGCTATATTTAACCCATGTAGATGCAATTTTTCAAACGTTTTTCCAAAAAAGCACCCAGATGGAATAAAATAATATCATTGACTTAATTACTTCTTTTTTATAAGTTAACGAATAATTAAAAAGGGTGATGGAGTTCACCCCAAAAACCGCACACGCTGCTGATAACTCCTGAAGGTTTATACCAAAAGGAGTTATTTATGGAAAATATCCCTGAAACCATGCCTCTTTCCGAAATCAGAGAAGTCGTTAATATCCTGCATGATATCTATGAGAAGTTTCAAATGATTTCTCTGAAACGCCAGCTCGAGGCAACGCAGGCCTTGCTGGCGCAAAATCCCCCGATTGACGTGGCTGTTTTGGGTCAATTCAAAGCCGGCAAAAGCTCTTTCCTCAACAGTCTTTTAGAGCAGGATGTTTTACCGGTGGGGGTAATCCCCGTGACCACGGCGATAACCCGCCTGAAGTATGGAAAAGAGCCACGGGTGGTGGTTAAACACTTCGACGGTACCACGGCCGTGGCTACGCTTGCCGATATTGCCGAGTTCACATCTGAAGCCAAAAATCCCGACAACAAAAAGAACGTGGCCATTGTCAATATAGAACTGCCTTCGCTGGAAAAATATTCGGGCATCCGGCTGGTGGACACCCCCGGCCTGGGCAGCGTTTATAAATATCATCAATCCACCTCTGAAAGCTGGCTGCCTGAAGTAGGCACGGCCGTGCTCGCGGTCAGCGCCGATAGGCCTCTTTCCGAGGATGATCTCGAACTTATTCGCGAGCTTACCACCCATACGCCCAATATTATTCTCCTTTTGACCAAGGCTGATCTTTTGTCACCCCAGCAGCAAAACGAGGTTATTGAATTTTTTAAACAAACCCTGCAGCGGGAACTCAACCGCGTATTGCCCGTTTATCTGTATTCAATAAAAAACAATACACAAAGCTATAGGCAACGCATTGAAGAGGAAATTTTACAAAAAATAAACACCAACAGAGATTTTGAATTTCTCCGTATTTTGCGCCATAAAGCACGTTTTCTGACGCGCAGCGTTCTCAATTATCTGGATATTGCGCTGAGCACTTCCCTGCAGGCGGATAAAAACAGGGCTGACTTGCGCGCACAAATCCTGAATGAAAAGGTTAATGAAAATGTAATCCGCGATGAACTTGGCCTCATCACGCGGGAAAATCAGCAACAAACCAGAACACTGATTCAATCTTATCTGGAAAAATTCCAGATTCCTCTGGCGGAAAAAGTAAGAGCAAAATTAGTCAAAGAATTGCCCACCTGGAAAGGCAACCTCTGGAAACTCGCCAGGCGCTACGAAGAATGGGTATCGGAAACGATGTCTGAAGAAATGCGGCTGCTTTCCAAAACTGAACATTACAACTTTTACGGCACTTTGAAGAAGGCGCATGCCGGTTTCTCGCGGTCGCTGGAAATTTTCCGTAAATTCCTGGGCGAAAATATCCAGAAGGTCTTGGGCGTCCAGCTTGCCGATATTGAATGGAAAATCGACGTGGCCGAGCCGGATCATCCCGATATCGCGTTTACCAAATCATTTGACATTCATCTGGATTTAATCTGGTTTTTGATTCCCATGTTTATTTTCCGCAAATTTTTTGAAAATCATTTTATCGAAGGCCTGCCTAAGGAAGTGGAAATTAATCTATCCCGGCTGGCCTACCAGTGGGAAAAGCGCATCAACGCGGCTATCGAAGCGATGAGAGCGCAGGCTATTACCTATGTCCAGGAAGAGTTAGCCACCATTGAAGTTCTGCTTTCCCAAACCGAAGGGCAAACAGAAGAAATCCGCCAGCTAATTGCCAGGGTAAAGGAGCAAGCTAAATATTTAGCTTCATAAAAACATAATCTTTTTTGCGAAAGGAATAAGCTATGAAAAGAAGAATCAAAAATGTTCGGGCAATGGAAATTTTGGATTCGCGCGGTAATCCAACAGTCAAAGCAACCATAACGCTGGAAAACGGCATTGTGGCTTCGGCTTCATGTCCGTCCGGCGCGTCCACCGGCGAAAACGAAGCCGTGGAACTGCGCGACGGTGATAAAAAACGCTACGGCGGCAAAGGCACGCTCAAAGCGGTGGCCAATGTCAACAAAAAAATTGCGCCGGCGCTCGTCGGTTTGGATCCCACCTGCCAGGCGCAGATTGACAAAATTATGATTGATCTGGACGGCACGCCTACGAAAGCAAAACTCGGCGCCAACGCCATTGTCGCTGTGTCCATGGCGGTAGCGCGCGTAGCGGCAATGTCGGTTAATCTTCCCCTTTACGCCTATCTGGGCGGCCCCGGCGCCACGCGTATCCCCGTTCCTGCGCTGAATATCCTCAATGGCGGCAAGCACGCGGACAACAGCGTTGATTTGCAGGAATTCATGATCATGCCAATAGGCGCTCCTACCTTTGCCGAGGCGTTTCGTTACGCCGCGGAAACTTTCCACACGCTGAAATCGATTCTGAGCAAAAAGGGTTATGCCACCAACGTGGGCGACGAAGGTGGCTTTGCCCCCAATTTGAAAAGCAACGATGAAGCCTGCGAAGTAATCATTGAGGCCATTGAAAAAGCCGGTTATAAGCCGGGCAAGGATATTGCGATCGCGCTGGATCCCGCGGCCAGCTCATTCTATGAAGATGGAAAATATAATCTCGCCAAATCCGGACAGGGCAAAAAATCCAGTGAAGAAATGGTCGGCTTTTATAAAAACTGGATAAAGAGATATCCGATTGTCTCCATCGAAGACGGCCTGGCGGAAAATGACTGGGCGGGCTTCAAAAAACAAACTGCCGAGCAGGGAGATAAAATCCAGATTGTCGGTGATGATATTTTTGTGACCAACACAAAATACATCGCCCGCGGCATCAAGGAAAAAACGGCCAACGCGGCATTAATCAAACTTAATCAGATCGGCTCGGTTACGGAAACCATTGAAGCTATTGATCTGTGCCGCAAAGCGGGCTGGGGTTTTGTCATCTCTCATCGTTCCGGTGAGACCGAAGACACCTTCATTGCCGATTTTGCCGTGGCGATGGGAGGCGGTCAGCTCAAAACTGGGTCGGCCTGCCGCAGTGAACGCATCGCCAAATATAACCGGCTGATGGAAATCGAGGACGAACTGGGCAGCGCTGCCGTCTTTGAAAATCCTCTAAAAAAACTATGATGCGTTGATACTTCAATAGCTGCGCCGCAAAATATTTTGCGGTGCAGCTACTTTTGGAGATGACTATTATGTGCCTTGTCGGTCGGCAACGGGAATTGCGGCAGATAACGAAAGCGCTCAAAGACGGCCATAATGTCATTATTAAAGGATCTTTCGGCATAGGCAAGACAAGTCTGGCGGCAGGTTTCGCAGCGGAAAACAGCCGGCTCTGGCAATTTTCTCTTGTTGATTTTTCCCAAACGGCAGACCAGATGGCAAAAGCGCTGATGTCTCAATTTTTTCCCCAACGCCGATATAAATCGGTCAAAAATCTACGCTACAAAGCGAAACGTTACATTCTTTCTCAATCAGACGCTAAAAATAATATAAAACAGGTTATTATCCTGGACAATATTGTTAAAGTAACCACACATCGTTTTGCTTTTTTACGCGAGCTGCTTTTGGGGGGAAACTATCTTTTCATCGCCATTGTGGAATCGTTTTTGCCCCGGCAAAAGCTTTTTGACCTTAGGGCACAGCTATATCCGGCAGAAATGATTGAATTGACTCATTTGTCTAAACATGAAGCGTCCGCCTATTTTACACAGGCTGCCTTAAAGTATAATCTTGCCTGGACAAAAAAACAAATTGCCGCGCTGGCGGAAATCAGCCGCGGCTATCCATTAGGCATGCATGAAACCGTAAAAAGGCATCTACGCCTGCATTCCTTAACAAAATATCCGCATGATGGAGAGGCCTGTGGAAACTGACCTAAAAAAAAGGATCACTCTGCCAAACTGCCCTATATGCGGCCAGCTTGAGGACGAACTTTTTAAACTGTTTTCCGATTTGCCCCAGGCATTATCCTATGATGAAAAGGCGAGAGAAAACTTTGCCCAGGAATATGGTTTTTGCCCCTTTCATACCTGGCAACTGGCTGCTTTCTATTCAGAACGTGGTATCGCCAAAGGGTTCCCGCCACTGATAACAGCTTTGGAAAAATATCTTACCGACGCAGTGAAAAATGAGACTCTTAAAAAACAAGGCACAACTCTTCTGACAAAATCCAAAGATAATTGCCGCGTGTGCCGTCTGCTGCAAAGCGAAGAGAAAGACAGTATCGCGTTATTAGCCGATTATTTAAAAACTCCAGCCGGTAAAGCGGCGTATTCAGAGTCAGATGGTCTTTGTCTGCAACATTTGGCTTCGTTAATCTCTGTTGTCAAGTCCGATGATATCGCAAGCATGCTTTTAACTCACGCGATACAACACCTGCTTGAAATTACATCCGACCTAATTACGTATGACAAGAAAAATGAAGCGCGTCAACGGCATACCTGCACCAAAAACGAAAAAAATGCACCGCGGCGCGCTCTTAATTTTATCGCCGGATTAAAAAGTATTTCTTTTATCCCTTGATTTGTAATTATGGAAACAAAGGAACGTCATTCAGAATTTGGTGAAAACCATCAACGCGTTATCGGCATACATTTTAAGCGCATCAATAGGTTGCTGAGCGAAATAGAATTCCTTATCAATGACGCGAAAAATCCTTCTCCTTTTTCCGAATATATCATGGACTTAGCGCCGGAAAAAATAGACTTGCTTCATGATCAACTAAAAATAATCCGGAAAAAAATGAATGCTCTCTTGGCGAACAAAGGCATAGCATTTCATGTTACCTCCATTTCCTTGCTCAACGCAATCAATACCCGCCTGATATTTGCCGATATCTCCGCGGAAGAGACAAGGGCAAAATATATGCGCGGTTACGGTAAGTTAAGCGACAAAGCGGCGGAAGATCTGGAAAAAATTGCTTCCGCCATACAACAAATGATCAACGAACTAAAAGCGGCTTTGAACCAATAAAAAATGAATAAGACGGGCGGCACTAAAAAATACGCGTTGATTTTTGTAATTTTGATGGGCCTGGTCAGCCTTTTTGCGGACATGGCCTATGAAGGAGCAAGAAGCATTACCGGGCCATTTCTCGGAGCCCTGGGCGCAAGCGCTGCTTTGATTGGTTTAATCGCAGGATTCGGTGAGCTGATCGGATATGGTTTGCGTCTTATTTTTGGCTATATCAGCGATCGCACAAAACAATACTGGTCGATAACGATTATCGGATACGCAATAAATCTCGCCGCCGTGCCGCTTCTGGCGCTGGTCGACCGCTGGGAACTGGCAGCAGCGCTGGTCGTTGCCGAACGCCTGGGCAAAGCCATACGCACACCGGCGCGCGACGCGATGCTTTCTTACGCTACCCACCAAACGGGACGCGGGTGGGGATTCGGCCTGCACGAAGCACTGGATCAAATCGGCGCTGTCCTGGGGCCGCTTCTCGTGGCTTTAATCTTTTTTCTCAAAGGCTCATACAAATACAGTTTTGCCTTATTGGCTATTCCCGCGATATTGGCCATCAGTATTCTGGTATGCGCCAGGTTCCTTTATCCGTCCCCGCGGAAAATGGAAAGAGCTTACAGATCGTTTCCACAACACCTTCCCAAAACATTCTGGATTTATATGGCGGCCGCGGGATTGATGGCCGCGGGTTTTGCCGACTATCCTCTCATTTCTTATCACTTCAGCCACAAAAATGTTTTTTCGCCTGAATGGATTCCTGTTTTCTACGCTGTTGCCATGGGCACAGACGGCCTGGCGGCGCTTATCTTTGGCTACCTTTATGATCGTATCGGCTATACAAGCCTTATTATCGGCACTCTTCTGGCGTCGTTGTTCGCTCCTTTGGTTTTTTTAGGCGGATTATGGTCAGCCCTTTCGGGATGCGTGTTATGGGGGATAGGCATGGGCATTCAGGAATCGCTTTTGCGCGCGATTGTAGCCGATACTATTCCCCAGCAACGCCGGGCCACCGCTTATGGTATATTTAACAGCGTCTTTGGTCTTTGCTGGTTCATAGGCAGCGCGCTCATGGGATTTCTATACGGAATTTCCCTCGTCGCACTTGTCGTATTTTCGTTGGTTACGCAAATCTCAGCCGTTCCCTTGCTCTTCGCGGCCAGATATCAACAGTCGTCAGACAAAAGTAAGCATCCATGAATTATCCTAAACATAATTTCTGCCCGTCATGTTGGATGGAAATTGAGCCTGACACCGTAAATTGTCCCAAATGCGGCTACGATTTGACACACTTCGACAAGTTATCCTTCGAAGAAAAACTTATTTCCGCGCTGGGACACCCTATCCGAGAAAACAGGATGATGGCGGTCGAAACATTGGGCAAACTGCGCAGCGTAAAGGCGGTTGCCGTTTTTGCCGACATTTTAAAAAACGAATCGGATTATTACTTGATCAGAGAAATTATTTTAGCCCTGAAAAAAATCGATTGCCCGGAAAGCAGAAAAATGATTAATGAGCTCAAAACACATCGCTCCAATTTGGTAAAAAACATGATCGAGACGTTGAATAAGCCGTAAAACCGTAACTGTTTCCCGCTGCGGGAAACAGCTCATTGAGCCCTATCTAAAATCAGAAGAGAGGAATTGTAAAGATGATGAACGAAAAGGACCGTGAATGCGTTTTTTGTGATATCGTAGCGGGCAAAGCCCCCGCCTACAAGATTTACGAAGATGACTTATCCATGTGCATCTTGGATATTCATCCCTATACAAAAGGACATTGTTTGGTCATCTCCAAGCGTCATGTTCCCTGGTGGCATGAATTGACGGATGAAGAAAACGCCAGCTTGTTCAAAGTTGCCAAAATCATGGCCAACAAAATGATGGATAAATTCAAGCCGGATTTTATTTTTCTTTACGCGCGGGGACGCAGAATTCCCCATACTCATCTTTTCTTGATACCTACTTACGGCGGTGATGTTCTGGATAAGTTTTTCAACGCGCTGGAAAACTTCCAGGAATCCCCGCAGATGCTGGCAAAGCTCAAATCACCGGAACAGATGGAAGAAGCGGCGCGCTTGCTTAAATTATAAAACACTAATTTTACATTTAAATATTCTTGACAATCAAATTATTATTTGATTAATGACGCATGCTTTGAAAAACATGCTTTTTCGCGCGGGTGATGGAGTTCACCTCTAATCGCAGATACTGCTAATGACTCCTGCCAATTCAATAACAGGAGTCATGTCATGGAAAGTATCTATTTACTTGCCACACTTTGGTTTTTTGCCGCCGTTTTATCAACCATCCTTGCCAACCGCCTAAAAATCTCCATCGCCTTGATGGAAATCATGGTCGGCGCGGCTATTGGATATACGGCCTACTATTTTAATCTGCTAGAAAATCTCTCTTTAAACGCGGATTGGCTGAAATTTTGCACGGGTGTGGGCGCTATAATGCTGACTTTTCTCGCCGGCGCGGAGTTAAATCCCGACGCGATGAAATCCAAAATAAGAGAAGTTTCGGTTATCGGATTGGTCGGTTTTTTCTCTCCTTTTTTAGGATGCACCTTTATCTCCTATTATCTCATTGGATGGAATCTCCAGGCAAGCCTGCTTTGCGGCATCGCTCTTTCCACAACTTCCATGGCTGTTGTTTACGCGGTCATGCTCGAATACGGATTTAACACGACGGAATTCGGCAAAGGCGTTTTGGGAGCTTGTTTTATCAATGACCTGGGGACAGTCATCGCGCTTGGTTTGATCTTTGCGCCGTTCACCTACAAGACTTTTATCTTTATCGGGTCAACGGTTGTTTTGAGCATCTTTCTGCGCCCTATGACGGATTACATCATCAAACGCTTCGCGTATAAAACAGCAGCTATCCGGGCAAAATGGGTGATTTTTATATTATTGGCGATGGGACTTCTGGCTCTATGGTCCGGCAGCGAACCGGTTCTCCCCGCTTACATCATCGGCATGGTGCTGGCAAGAACAATGGAAAAAGACGGCCCTTTTGTGAGAAGATTGCGCACTCTTACCGTCGGCTTTCTAACGCCACTGTATTTTTTGCGGGCCGGCGCGCTTGTTTCTCTGCCCGCGCTTATTGCCGCTCCTACATTTTTTGTCTTGCTTTTCTTAAGCAAAGTTATTTCAAAAATATTCGGTTTATATCCGGCTATCCGCAATTTCAGAGATAACCAAAGAGAAAAATGGTATTATACACTTCTCATGTCCACCGGCCTCACGTTTGGAACGATCTCGGCCTTGTATGGTTTAAATAATAATATTATCTCTCAGGAACAGTATTCTCTGATTGTCGGCGCTGTGATTGCCAGCGCCGTAATACCAACGCTTATCGCCAACAAGTTCTTTCTGCCGCGACATCTGGTGGAGGAACCGCTTTTGGATGACCAGGCGCCTGACGCAAAGGATATTATTAATCGGCTGTAATTGCGTCAAATCAACGCTTGATCACATGCACGGCCGTGGCTTTAAAAGATACAGCCAGTGTGTCACCTTCGCAAATGTTCAGTTCATCAAAAGAGGGTATGGTGATATAGGCGGAAATTACAAACCCGCAATCCAACGTAAGTTTATAGAAGTATGCCTGACGGGCGGCCTTAAGAACTTTGCCTTTAAAAACATTGCGTGCGCTTATTTTTTCGGGTACGGTTTTGGAAACGGTAATATTCTCCGGCCGCAGGCAGCAGCAGACTTTCTGTCCCGTTTTGAAGTCACCCACCGCTTCTATTATATGGCCGCTAACGGCAACTTCCATTAATCCCGCCTCGCTCTTCTTAACCACACCTTCCAGAATAACTTCCGTACCGACAAAATTAGCGATATATTCGTTTATCGGCTGATGAAACACCTGCGCGGTAGTCCCCTGCTGAATGATTTTTCCCTCGCTCATCACGGCGACATCGTGGGCCAGGCGCAGTGTTTCCTCCCGGTCATGCAGCGCCAACACGGCGGTAATCTTTGTTTTTTGCAGAATATTTTGCAAATCATCAATAATCGCCTCACGCGTGGGCGGGTCCAGCGAATTAAACGCTTCGTCCAAAAGTATTATTTTTGGTTTTATGGCGAAGGCGCGCGCCAGAGAAACGCGCTTGGATTCGCCACCGGAAAGGGTTTTGGCGGCGCGTTTCGCCAACTGCTCAATGCCGAAATAGGCTAGCGCTTCATCAACGCTATTTTTTATCTGCGCTCTGCTGAGATTACGGAATTTAAGCCCCACGGCAACATTCTTTTCCACACTCATATTCAACAAGAGCGGCTCCTGAAAAACTACCGCGGCATTGCGCCGCAGCATGACCAAGTCTGAAAAACTGCTGACCTGCCGCGACTGAAAATAAATTTTTCCGCTCACCATCGGCAGAAGCCCGGCCAAAGTCAGCAAAAGCGTGGACTTGCCCGCGCCGTTGGGACCGATAAGCGCGAGTGTTCGCCCGGTGAATACTTTAAGTTCATCAACATTCAGCACGGTAACCTTGCCGCGTTTCACTACCAGATTCTCTGCGGATAAAAGAGGTGATTGTTTCATCTGGATTGCTGCCTTTGTTGAATCTGCGTGAGGAGAAAATTAATTGTAAAGGCCAAAAGCAGTAAAATGATGGCCAGCGCGATCGCCAGATCAAAATTGCCTTTGCCCGTTTCCATGACCGTGGCGGTGGTCAAGACCCGCGTATATCCTTTAATATTTCCGCCGACCATAATGGAGGCGCCGATTTCAGAAATGACGCCGCCAAAACCGGCCATTACCGCAGCCAGAAGCGGCAGACGTGATTCTTTTACCAGCACCCAAACCATTTGCAGGCGGCTGGCGCCCAGCGACAAAATCTGCAAGCGCAAATTAGGCGGCAGATTCTGAATGGCTGCCAGCGATATACCCATGACAATCGGTGTGGCAATGACTGCCTGCGCGATGATCATCGCGTATGGCGTATAGAGAATCTCCAAAAAGCCGAAAGGCCCGCTGCGCCAGATCATTATTGTCACAAAAAGTCCGACCACGACCGGCGGTAAACCCATGCCCGTGTTGATGATGCTGATGACCAGGCGCTTGCCGAAAAAATCATTTAGCGCCACGGCCACGCCCACGGAGACACCGACAAACAGACTGATCAACGTGGCTGTCCCCGATATTTTCAGGGACAGCCAGGTAATGCTGATCACTTCCGGATCAAAGCTGACAATCAGATGAAAAGCCTTGATGATCCCTTGTAATATTAAATCCAACGAACAACCTCAATTAATTATTTTCCCAGATCTTCCACTTTTTTGCCCGCATTGGGGAAAAAAAGCGGCGAACCAAACTCATCCACGCCGAATTTTCCGATGATCTCCTGAGCCTGCTTTGACACCATGAAGTCCGCAAACGCTCTCGCGCCGGCGGCGTTCACCTTGGGCCACATTTTGCTGTTCACTTCCATTACATGATAGATGTTCAGCAACATCGCGTCACCCTCCACCAATATCTCCAGCGGGATGGTTTTCTTCAAGGCCAAGTAAGTGCCGCGGTCGGCCAGCGTATAGCCTTTTTTCTCGGCCACGACATTCAGCGTCTGGCCCATGCCCAGACCGGTTTCCTGATACCATCTCTGGCCGTCCGGATTAATTTCCGCCTGCTTCCAGAGTGTTTTTTCTTTGGCGTGGGTGCCGGAATAATCGCCTCGGGACACAAACAAAGCGCACGCCTCCGCGATTTTTTTGAGCGCTTCCGCTGATGATTTTACACCTTTGATTTTTGCCGAATCATCAGCGGGCCCGACAATAATGAAATCATTACGCATAATCAGGCGGCGGTTAACACCATACCCTTCTTCAACAAATTTCTTTTCCGCCTCCGGTGAATGCACCAGCATGACATCAGCTTCGCCTTTCTGCCCCATCGCCATCGCCTGGCCGGAGCCAACCGCTATCGTTTTGACAAAGTAACCAGTATTTTTTTCAAAAAGCGGAATTAAAACATCCAGCAGGCCACTGTCCTGCGTGCTCGTTGTCGTAACCAAAATAATATTTTTTTGCCCGCTTCCGTTAAGATCGCAGGCGGAAATAAAAAACAAAAAAGCTGCCGCAAAGATAAACGGCCTTTTAATATTTGACCATATTTTCATAATTCATCTCGATTTCCATGGTCGTCTTCCTGTCTGTGGCTGCGGATATATTAATTTACAACAAGCATTTATAATTCTAATGACTGGCATAAAAAATCTTCCCTGAATCTTTGAAATCGTAGCCGCCTATTTTGTCCACGCGGTTTTTAAAGCTCTCCGATTTCAACGTTTCAATAAAAGACTGTACGCCCTGCTGGAAATAAGTTGTCTGGTCCATAATCATATCAAAGCACTCGGATGTTATCGGCAGAAAGCAAAGGCCCAGAAGTTTGCTTACCGCCGCCGAAGTAATGCCCACGTCTGCTTCGCCGGAAATTATGGCAAGCCCGACTTCAAAATGGGTGTAAACCTCATTTTGATAACCCTTAATCTGATCTGAATTAATGTTTTCTTTTGCCAGATGATAATCAAGAAGAACTCTTATGCCGGAACCTTGCTGACGGTTAACAAACCTTAAATTCTCATTTGCCAGGCTAGCAAAGCCTTGAATATCCCCTTTTCTTTTTTGAGAAAAAAGAAAGCCAATTTCACGCGCAAAAAGATTCACAACCACCGGATTGACATTGGGCAGATATTTATTCAGATAAGGAACATTATACCTGCCGGTTTCGGCATCATATAAATGGGAGAGCGCCACATCGGTCAGTCCTGTATTAAGCGACTTCAGCCCTTCCGTGCTTCCGGTATTCGCGGAAAACATGAAGAAATCGGGATGAGTTTTTTTTGTCGCGGTAAGCAGCATGTCCAGAATGGGATCGTTACTGCCCGAGGCCAGAACGGCGCCGCTGATCTGTGAACTTTTTTTCCGCGCCTGCTTCAGACCTTCCTTGGCGTTATCTTCAATCCATTCATCAATGAACTTTTTAGGGAATATCCACTTACCGGTAACTTTGGTGCCGGGAATCCTACCGCTTTTAATCAGTGCGTAGACCTGCTTTTCGTGAATATCCAGATATTCGGCTACTTCTTTCGTATTCATCAGATGATCTGACATAATACCTCCTTAAAATTTAAAGTTTATAAATGATGAAGAGATTATTATCAAGGGAAATAATTACTTTTTATTACAAAATATTACTTATATTCATCAACTATGACTGATTAATAGATTTAAGGATTAAGGTTATTATGTATCCATATTAATTATATTTTTGGATAAAAATTACTCAAATTTGCTCTTTATCAAATAAGCGATCGTTGATTAATATTAATAACTTCATAAAAACAATATGTTATGTATAAGGTGTTCGTTGGCACGATAATTGATAAAGTTCTGATATTATGAAAAGTTTCTTGACAATACAGGTTTATCTGATACGTTTGTTTTAAATTTATGTTTTAAATTATTGTTTTGTTATTAACATGATTACTGAAAAAAAAATTACGGCTAAGGCGGAATCCATTTTAAAAATCGCGGGCGAAATATTTGCCACACAGGGATTCCGCCGCACCACGGTGCGCGAAATATGCAGGCGCGGCAAAGTAAATCTGGCCGCCATCAACTACTACTTCGGCGACAAAGAACATTTATATCTGGCCTGCCTTAAATATTACGGGTCCCTCGCCGTGCAAAAAGTGCCTTTCAATTTCGGCGTCGATCCGGCGGCGCTGCCGGAAGAAAAACTACGCACCTATATTCAGAATTTTGTCCTTCGCTTGCTTGAGGAAGACAAACAGACACTCTTTGGCAAGCTTCTTGCCCACGAGTTTTTTGAGCCCACCGGGGCGCTTGACGCTTTAATTGAAGAATCAATCAAGCCCTCTTTTTATTTTTTATTGTCGCTGGTGCGTGAAGTTTTGGGCGAGAACTGCCCGGTAAAAAAAGCGGAGCTCTGCGCGATGAGTATCGTCGGCCAATGCCTTTATTTTCGCAACGCACAGCCGGTTATTTTCCGCCTGCGTAACAAGGATAAATACAGCGAAGAAGACATAAAGGAAATAGCCGATCATATTATTAATTTTTCCCTCAAAGCGCTTAATAATTATTTTACAGATCAACAATAATAGGTGCGGATATGCTGAAAAAAATAATTTTTTTTACACTTTCGTTTTTTCTTGCGTCGGCAACCGGCGCTTTTGCCGCCGATGAAATAAAGGACGGGGAAATTCTCAATCTGCAGCGCTGCATCGATATCGCCCGGCAAAATCATCCGGCAATCAGCGCGGCTCAATATAATATACGCGCCAGCGAAAGCAGAATCGGGCAGGCCAGAGCGGGCTACCTGCCGCAACTTACTTTTCAATCCGTTTATCAGCGCGTGGGACCGGCTCAGTTAACATCCGTTCCCTCAGATCCCTATAATTATTATTCAAACATGTTGAGCCTGAATCAGACCTTATTTGACTTCGGCAAGACATTTAATCAGATTCAGATACAAAGCCTGAACACGGAGTCCGCCAAAGCCGATTTTCAGGATGTTTCGGGATACGTTGTTTTCAGCGTCAAGCAGGCTTATTATGTTTATCTGCAGGCTAAAATGAGCGCAGATGTCGCCGCGGAAACAGTAAATAAATTTCAGCAACACCTGGAAATAGCCACGGCATTTTTTGAAACGGGAAAACGCTCCAAAATCGACGTGACCAGCGCGGAAGTTAATTTAAGCAATGCCAAAATAAATTTGCTCAAGGCGGAAAACACACTGCGCCTGGCCAGAGCAAATCTCAATAACGCCATGGGGCTGAAAAACGCTCCCCTATATCAGATAAAAGAGGATCTTGTTTATAAACCATACGACATTACATTGGCACAGGCGCTGCGCAGGGCATATGAGGCAAGACCCGATCTTCTTTCCACCGCAAAGAAAAAAGAAGCGCTGGAAAAAACTGTTGTTCTTAATCAAAAAGGATATTTGCCGGTATTGTCGGGAAGCGCGGCTTATGGCTATCTGGGAAACGATCATAAGACGGATGAAAACTGGAACATCGGCGTGATGCTGACCTTCCCTCTTTTTACCGGTTTTTCGACCAAATACCAGGTTGATGAAGCCAAAGCCAATCTCAATGCATTCAAGGCCAACGAAAATTCACTGCTCCAACAAGTTTCCCTCGAAGTTGAATCAGCATATCTGTCATTTAAAGAAGCGGGCGAAAGGATTGGGGCAGGCGAAATTATTGTTCGTCAGGCCGAGGAAAACGTCGAGTTGGCCACGGGAAGATACGAGGCGGGCGTCGGCAGTTCCATTGAAATTACCGATGCCATGATTGCCTTGAACAACGCCAAAATGACTTATATAACGGCACTAACCGATTATCACATCGCGCTGGCGAATCTGGAAAGAGCCATGGGGGAAAGCAAATGAAAAAAATAATAATTGCCGCAATTATTCTTATTATTGCCTCAATCGGGTTCTGCACTTTAATCAGGCATAAAAACAATCAGGTAAAATACGTTACGGAAACAGTCGGGCGCGGCGACATCAAAGCGATGGTCTCCGCCACAGGAACAGTCAATGCCGTAACCACTGTTTTGGTAGGCACACAGGTCTCCGGAACGATAAAACAGTTATTGGTCGATTTCAATTCTCCGGTAAAAAAAGGCCAGCTTCTGGCAACTATCGACCCCTCGACCTTTGAAGCGCAGGTACAGCAGGCAAAGGCAAACCTGCTTCTGGCGGAAGCCAACTTGGAGAAAGCTCGTGTAGCCGTACAGGACGCGAAAACAAGTCTGGAAAGAAACAAAACTCTTTTTGCCAGAAACTTTATTGCCAAAATCGAACTCGACAATTCAGAAACATCATATCTTTCGGCCGTGGCACAGGTAAAAGCCGCAGAGGCGCAGGTTGCCCATTCCCGAGCGACGCTAAATTACGCGCAGACCAATTTAAGATACACAAGGATTGTATCGCCGGTAAACGGCATAGTAATCTCCCGCAATATTGATGTCGGCCAGACCGTCGCGGCGAGTTTCCAAACACCTACTCTCTTCACGATTGCCCAGGATCTGACAAAAATGCAGATAAATACAAGCGTTGATGAAGCGGATATCGGCAGAATAAAAAAAGGCCAGCCGGTGGAGTTCTCCGTGGATTCCTACCCGGACATAACCTTCAAGGGAAACGTCTCGGAAGTGCGCAATTCCCCTATTATCGTGCAAAACGTCGTTACCTATGATGTTATTGTGAAAGTCGACAATCCTGAACTGAAACTGAAACCTGGTATGACCGCTAATGTTTCCATAGAAGTTGCCAATAAAAAAGACGTGCTGCTGATACCTTCAGCGGCGTTGCGGATAAACATTCAGGACTCAGGTTCTGCCCCACCGCGGCAAAGGTCTCCGGGTGTTTGGATTTTACGCGCCAACAAACCTCAGCGGGTGGCGATTGAAACAGGCATCAGCGACAACAGATTCACCGAAGTGCTTTCCGGAGACATATCCGTCGGCAGTTCGATAATTGTGGAAGTCAATGATCCGAAAAAACAGGCCGCTGCCGCGTCTTCGTTCAGGCCGCCCGGTTATCTGAGGTAATATGACACTCATTGAAACCAACGAACTGAAAAAAATATATCTGCTGGGCGAAAACGAGGTCCGCGCGCTGGACAATGTTTCCCTGAAAATTAACACGGGTGAATTTGTCGCGGTCATGGGACCGTCCGGTTCCGGAAAATCCACTTTTATGAACGTGATTGGTTGCCTCGACGAACCAACCAGCGGCCGGTATCTTCTCGACGGCATTGATGTCAGCAAAATGGAGCGCGACGCCCTGGCGCAGATCCGCAACAAAAAAATCGGTTTTGTCTTTCAGGGATTTAACCTCCTGCCACGCACCTCCGCCCTGGAAAATGTGGAAGTGCCCATGCTTTATAACAACACACCGCCCCGCCAGCGAAAAGATAGGGCTATGTGGGCGCTTAAAGCGTTGGGGCTTGAAGGACGGGAACATCATCATCCCAGCCAGCTTTCCGGCGGGCAGCAGCAGCGCGTGGCAATTGCCCGGGCACTGGTCAACGACGCGCCGCTTATTTTAGCCGATGAACCAACGGGAAACCTGGATACAAAAACGAGCGTCGAGATTATGGAGCTTTTTGTGCGGCTCAACGAAGAAAATAAAATAACAATTGTTTTGGTCACACATGAAACGGATATCGCGAGTTTCAGTCAACGGACAATCAGATTCCTTGACGGCCACGTTATCAGCGATAAGGCGACAAAACGATGATCAGCATTCCTTCCACCTTTAAAATTTCTCTGCGCGCCCTGCGCGTGAACAAGATGCGTTCGGCCCTGACGATGCTTGGAATTATCATCGGCGTGGCGGCGGTCATTACCATGATCGCCGTGGGCAAAGGCACCAGCGAAAAATTATCACAGCAGATAGCGACCGTGGGCAGCAACATGATTATCGTGCTGCCCGGCAGCACAACAGCCGGCGGCATCCGGGGAGGATTCGGCACTCAGATGACTCTCACCCGCGCTGACGCGGAAGCAATCGAGCGGGAATGTTCCGCCGTTCTGCTTGTGGCTCCGGTGTTAAATGGAGTCGCGCAGGTGGTTTACGGCAACCAGAACTGGTCAACCGGCGTTTACGGAACAACCGAAGCCATGCTCGAAGTAAGAGACTGGGGTCTGGTTGCCGGCAGAAATTTTACGGAGCAAGACATCCGCAACTCAACCAAAGTGTGTCTTTTAGGACAAACCGTGGTTGATAAACTTTTCGGGGGGATGGATCCGCTGCAACAGACAATCCGGATTAAAAAAGTCCCTTTTACCGTTATCGGCATTTTAGAGAGCAAAGGGCAATCAGTAATCGGGCAGGATCAAGATGACGTTATTTTTATTCCGTTGACCACCGCGCAAAAAAGAATCTTCGGCACAACCATGCCGGGGATGGTGCGTACCATAGCGGTAAAAGCCAGAAGCGCCCAGGATTTAAACAGAGCAGAAGAACAAATAACGCAGTTATTGCGGCAAAGACACCGCATCGGACCAAATCAGGAGGATGACTTTTCGGTGCGTAATCTCACACAGATGCTGGATCTGGCGCAACAGGCCTCCAAAGCCATGGCCCTGCTTCTAGCCGCCATCGCCAGTATTTCTCTTTTAGTGGGAGGCATCGGCATCATGAATATCATGCTTGTTTCCGTTACCGAGCGCACGCGCGAAATCGGCATCCGCATGGCGGTCGGGGCGAAAACCTGGGATATCCGCCTGCAGTTTATCATCGAGGCAATAACTCTTTCCTTGATCGGCGGCATGATCGGCATAGTCCTTGGCGTTATTGTCACCAAATTTCTTTCCGCTTTCGCCAATCTGACCACAGTCATCTCACCCTTTGCCGTGATTCTTTCTTTCGGATTTTCCGGATTGGTCGGCATATTCTTCGGATTTTATCCCGCCTATAAAGCGTCACTGCTCAATCCGATTGACGCGCTGCGCTACGAATGATATGAAACTTTAATTATTTTGTTGACCTCATAGACGATTTTATGTATTAATTGCCAGCTTTTTAGATTATGCATTGATATTGAATTAATATACTCTGGGGGGAAAAATAAAAAATGAGCACGGAAATTAAAGCTCCAATGACCGGCAAGATTGCCAGTATTGTCGTGAAAGTCGGTGACGAAGTAAACGCGGACGATGAAGTCGTCATCATGGATGCCATGAAAATGGAAATTCCTGTCTATTCGCCGGTAAAAGGCACGGTAAAGGAAATCAATGTCAAAGAAGGCGATTCCGTCAAAACCGAACAGGTTTTAATGGTCATCGGTTAAAATTTTATTTATTGTCGCCTCGGCAACTTTTCAATTAAATCACTCTTTAAAGCATAATCATAAAAACAGAAAGACATTGTGTGTGCTCACAATGTCTTTCTGTTTCGGCCAATGCCCCGTTAATTTTAAAACAAAATTCGCCCGTGATTATTTATCCGCGAAAAGCTCTCTGATATCGTCTCTTAACAGATAC
Organism: Syntrophaceae bacterium UBA7520; assembly: GCA_002478265.1. GTDB lineage: Bacteria > Desulfobacterota > Syntrophia > Syntrophales > Smithellaceae > UBA4810. The sequence goes on along the minus strand of DLNC01000025.1, from coordinate 781 downwards.
CAGATGATCAGCAAATCAACGGCAATACTTACAATAACCAAAATGGCGTCATTGTAGGTAATCTCCTGCCCCGGTATTTTCATCGCGATAAGATTAAGTGGCACTGATATGGCACAAATGGCAATAGCCAGTTTTCTCCCCCAATCTGCGAGCATCCAAAGGCCATAAGAAGCGACAAAAGACAATAAACAAAGCGCCAGTGTTACAATAAACAATATCTTCACCCAGGCAGTTAGCAATTCGCCGGAGAAAAATAAAACAAAAATGCTCACTGTCAAGCCCATTAACCCGTTGATAATAGCAAAATAAAGAGCAATTAGAATAATCACCAGCGGCTTATTTTTAGCCATAATATTTGCCTCCTCTCCTTTAACGACTGAATCCTATCGACATTGTTTATAGGTTTATACTGCATTGACCTTCCCCCTAAATATGTNNATTTTCATCGCGATAAGATTAAGCGGGATGGAGATCGCGCAAATGGCCACGGCAAGTTTTCTGCCCCAGTCAGCCATAAGCCAAAGACCATAGGACACGGCAAAAGAAAACAGGCAAAGCACCAGTGTTACAAGAAACAGGATAGTTACCCAAATAGAAAGCCCACCGGAGAATAATGCAAATGCACTGAGCACTGAGCCCATCAATCCGTTGATGATTGCAAAATAAAGAGCAATAAGAATAATCCCCAAGGGCTTATTTTTTGCCATAAATTTTCTCTCCTTTTATTTAACAAGTGAATTTAAGTGAGCTACCCAACAAATTAATACGTATAATTATTATA
>DLNC01000002.1 GCA_002478265.1 Syntrophaceae bacterium UBA7520 | reverse complement strand
CACAACTATTGACTATAGCTCTCTTTTCCTCGACGGCGAGGAAAAAGACGGCTGCGACAGTGTGGAATTGGCATACGGCATGTTAGCCCCCGTTTATTCATATGCGCTTATTGAAAACAGGTTACGCTACATGGCCGGCCGTGATATTGAAACGCACCGCAAAATAATGGGACGTACTTTATCTGAATTATCGCGTGTGGCTGCGAAAAATCCCTATGCCTGGTCGGCGGACGAAAGAAGCGCGGAGGAGATCACAATTCCTACGACGGCAAATCGTCTCGTGGGTTTTCCCTATACGATGCGCATGTGCGCCAACCCTAATGTGGATCAGGCTGCTGCGGTCATCCTCACCAGCGAGGAAATCGCAAAGCGTCTTGAAATTCCTTGTGAAAAATGGATTTATCCGATGGGTGGAGCGACGTTTAATAATATTTGGAATATCTCCAGACGACCCGAACTGCATACATCGCCGGCGCTTCGATGTGCCGGAGAACTTGCGCTCAAGCAGGCCGGTTTGACAATAAACGAAATTGACGCATTTGATTTTTATAGTTGTTTTCCCTGCGCGGTTGAAATTGCCAGAAACGAGTTGGGAGTCGGATTTGAAGACAAAAGACCAGTTTCTTTGACGGGCGGGTTGGCGGCCTTTGGCGGGCCGGGCAATAATTACAGCCTTCATGCAGCATGTACCGCAATTCAGCTTTTGAGAGAAGCAACTCTGAAGATGGTTTTGATTACGGCTTTAGGCTGGTTGAATACCAAGTGGTCGGTTGGTATTTACGGGAAAGAGAAAGGCAAAATACCGTGGAACGACAGGGACGATAGCCCCATCCAGAAAAACATAGACGCGACTGCTCTTCCCGAAGCGGTGAAAATAGCGGAAGGTCTCTTGACAGTTGATTCTTACACTATTGTTTATGACAGATATGGAAGTCCTCATCACATGACTATCTTGGGGCAGCTGGAAAATGGCAGGCGCGCTTTTGCCTTCATGTTTGGTTCGGAAAATTTAAAAAAACATGAAGAGATATGCCCGATTGGAAAAAGGGGCCGGGTGAGGCATGATCAGAAACTCGGATTCAATCTGATTGATATGTTGGACGGAGCCTAAATAATAAATAGTTGCGTAAAAAAATATATCCCGGGAGGCTGATATGATGTTACCCGTACTGATGGCTTTGTATATACTGTTTCCGGCGCTGGTTATATATTTGTGCTACAGATTCCCCCGCATCAATAAAATAGGAGCGGTGGTTATCTGTTATATATCAGGCATCATTCTGGGAAATATCGGTGTGCTTCCGGATGCGGTCTACCCGATACAGGAAACTCTTTCCGAAGCAAGTGTGGTCATCGCCTTGCCGCTGCTTCTCTTTTCGATGGATGTGCGCAAATGGTCGCGTCTGGCAGGGAAAACGCTTCTTTCAATGCTTTTGGCGACAATCTCGATTATTGTTGTCGCGATTGCCGGATTTTTCCTGATTAAGCCCTTTGTCAGCGATGCCTGGCAACTTGCCGCCCTATCCGTTGGGGTATATACAGGAGGCACACCGAATCTTGCGGCCATCAAGGCGGCGCTCAATGTTGAATCTACACGTTTTATTATCGTTCATACATACGACACCGTTATTTCAATAATTTATATCATTTTTTGCATTACCATCGCGCGTAGGGTATTCGGTATCTTGCTGCCGCCATTTGTGAAGGCTTCAACCAATCATGGGCTGGCAGGAGATGGGGATGCAGACGGATTAGAGACAGAACAAATAAAGGCATACTCAGGCATATTGAGCAGAAAAATAGTGCCGGGTCTGGCCGCCGCGCTGGGCATTGCTTTGGGGATTGTCGGGCTTTCAGTTTTCGTCGGTTCTTTGATGCCGAAAGATTACTCCACTTCATTTATTATTCTCTCAATAACCACTCTGGGTATCGGCGCATCCTTTATCCCTAAAATCCGCAGTATCGCAAAAACCTTTCAGTTTGGAATGTATGTCATCTATATTTTCTGCTTCACCGTCGCGTCCATGGCGAACTTCAAGACGCTGGTGAACATAGATGTCCCGATAATGCTCTTTATTGTGTTTTCGATTTTCGGTTCAATGGCCCTGCACGCGGTTTTATGCGCGCCTTTCAAAATCGACACCGATACTTTTATTATCGTTTCCGCGTCCGCGATATGTTCTCCGCCTTTGGTTCCGGTGGTATCGGACGGTCTTAAAAACAATGAGGTGCTGCTTTCCGGTCTCACGACAGGAATTATCGGATACGCGATAGGAAATTACCTGGGCATTTCAATAGGGCTTGCCCTGTTCAACTTCTTCTGATGTCATTAAAATTATTTATTCAATAAACATAAAAAATATAAAGACCTGAGAGCGGGAAGGGAAAAAACAATGGAGAAAAAAAATACATGCCTGCCCAAGAAAGGCAGAAGTCGCAAAGAAATATTAGGTGAGCTTCGCGGATTCGGAAAGAAAGATCCGGATTACAAAAAGAGCAGGACATGGAGCCTGGTATATTATCTGGGCGAGGCGCATACACGCTTCCTTCAGCAGGCATATAATTATTATTTTTCGGCAAACGGTCTTAACCCGACCGTGTTTCAGAGTCTCAAGCGCCTGGAGAGCGAAGTTGTGCGAATAACCGCGAATCTGCATCACGGCGACAGAGAGGTGGCCGGTGTCATGACTTCCGGCGGAACGGAAAGTTGCCTTCTGGCGGTGAAAACATATCGCGATATGGGGCGCGATCAGAAAAAAATAAAACGGCCGGAAATGGTGATTCCTGTAACCGCTCATGTGGCATGGGAAAAAGGAGCAAAATATTTTGGAGTGAAAGCCGTTCATGCGCCGCTCGATAAAAGTCTTCGCGTTGATGTAGCTGCCGTGAGAAAGCTAATCAACAGAAATACCGTAATGATTCTTGGTTCCGCGCCGGAATATCCCCATGGCATGATCGACCCGATAGCAGAGTTGGGAGAGATAGCCAAGGCAAAGGACATTCCTCTTCATGTCGATGCCTGCCTGGGGGGATACCTGTTGCCCTTTGCCGAGATGCTTGGTTATCCGGTTCCCCTCTGGGACTACCGCGTTGCCGGCGTGACATCGATATCGGCGGACACACACAAGTACGGATTCAGCGCCAAAGGAGCATCCACCATAACATATCGCAATATAGAAATACTGAAGCATCAGTTTTTCGTCTACGAAAACTGGCCTGGCGGAATTTTCGCGTCGCCGGCGCTGCTGGGTACACGGCCGGGCGGCGCCTACGCTGCCGCCTGGGCGGCTTTACAGTCTTTAGGAGAGAGTGGATACCGCAAACTAACGAAGACGATCCTCGAAACCGCGCAAAAACTCAAATCCGGCATTGAAGCGATTCCCGAGCTTGAAATCCTGGGGAAACCCATGGGAAGTGTTTTTGCTTACCGTTCGAAGAGCAGGGATGTGAATATTTATGCCGTGGGCGACCAGATGGAGAAGCTCGGATGGCAGATTGACCGCCTGCAGTTTCCGGAGGCCCTGCACGCGATGGTTACTCCACTGCATGCGGCGATTGTGAAAAAATACCTCCAAGATCTGCGTCAAGCCGTGCGGGCGGTAAGGGGCAGGCCGGAGCTTTCCGAAACAGGAGCGGCAGCCATGTATGGCATGATTGCTAATATTCCTTTAAGGGGAATGGTCCGTAAAAGCGTCCTGAAGATGTTCGCTGAAATGTATGGGCCTGACGCGAAGATGATAGACGCGGCAACAGCCAATCTATCCGCAGATGATGATGCGGGTAACGGGGGTGATTTTGCCGCGCGTATGGCAATGATTTATTTGAAAGTTAAAAACAGGTTTAAAAAATTGGTATAAATCTTTGAATTAGAAGATATAATTTAAAGATAAGTTGATTTTCAACAACTTGGAATATGCGATAAAAACTTAACTTAAGCGGCAAGGAGGCTAGCGCCTCCCTGCCGTTATGTCAAATCTGAGCTGGACAAAAACTATGTGTGGCGTATCAGTTCATCTTTTAACATTTTGGCCATGATTCTTTCATAAAGCCCCGGCGCCAAGCGGGTTAAAAAATAAGTGAATTTTCCTGTGGGAGTTAAAACAAGCAGGTTTTTTCTCTTTATGACTCCCTGGAAAACGGCGTTTGCGACATTTTCCGCTGTGTCTTCTTTGCCGACTTTGGACTGCGGATGATGACTGACGGAGCCGTCGCCATCCAGAGCGCGGGTTTGCAAATTTGTTTTGGTGAAACCGGGGCACACCATCATAACGTGTACCCCCTTATTCTTGATTTCCGCGCGCAGACTTTCAAAAAGGCCGTGCAGCGCGTGCTTGCTGGCGCTGTAGCCGGTTCGCCCTAAAAGAGGCGCATAGCCGGCGTGGCTGGAGGTGACGACGATTACTCCCCTGCGGTCGATGAGGCTTTTAATTGCCGCTTTGGTGCAGTAAAGCGCGCCGAAAAAATTAACGTCCATGACTTTTCTGTAAACTGATGTCTGTGTTTCCGTAAAGGCGCTGCGCTGCGTAATGCCGGCGTTATTTACGAGAATGTCTATGCCGTCGAATGTGTCAATGACGGCATTAATGGTCTGAACACATTGATTTTCGCTGCCAACATCACAGGTAAAAGACGCGGCTTCGATACCTAATGAACGCAGATTTGATGCCTGGCAGGATGCTTCATCAGTGTTCATGTCAATAATAGCGACACGAAATCCGACACTGCCGAAACGGCGGCAGATAGCCAGCCCGATTCCGCTGGCTCCTCCGGTCACCGCGATTACTTTATGCCTCTGTAGAGTATTCATACTTGATAATTTGTAAAAATTTATGCTGGTTGCTGAACTTCTTCTCCCGCGGGTATTTTTCTGCGCGAAAAAATGAACGCGGCGGCAAGACCGGCGATAATATGCCACGTTCCCCACCAGGCCACGACTATTGCCATGCCGCCCAGTCCGCCGAAAAAGTTAAAAACAAGAACAAGTCCCAAAGCGGAATTTTGTATTCCCACCTCAATGGAAACAGCGCGGGAATCACGCTCGCCGCAGCGGAACGCTTTTGCCGACCACCAGCCGATATTGAGCGCCAGCAGGTTATGTATGAACACGGCAATGATAACAATATTTACGTAGTTGATGAAATTTCTCCAGTTCGCAATCAGCGCTCCGGCAACAATCAATATAAAAAAGATTAAAGAAAATACTTTGAAGGGGCGGCGTAGTTTGTCGGCAATACCAGGAAAAATTCGCGCTACCGTCATGCCGATAGCCATGGGAATGCCGAGAATTACAACAATGGTAAAAAAGACGTCGAAGGGGCTCAGGCTGACCTGGCGGAGGATAGGAGCGGTATGCGGATTAAGCCCGCCCCAAACAGCCAGGTTTAGCGGAGTCATAATTATCGCGGCCAGAGTGGAAACAGCCGTCATGCTGATGGAAACCGCGACATTGCCCCGGGCGAGATAGGTGATGATGTTGGAAAGATTGCCGCCAGGACAGGCCGCCACCAGAATCATCCCCAGCGCTATAGAAGGAGCGGGATTGATGATAAGGGTCAGCAGAAAGGTAAATGCGGGCAGAAGTATGAATTGCGCGACAAGTCCGATAACCGGTGTTTTCGGGCTGATAAAGATTCTTTTGAAGTCATCGATTTTCAATTCCAGAGCGACACCGAGCATCATGACACCAATGGCTAGGTTGATAATAAAAAGGCCCTGCGGATTAAAATTCAACCTTACCTGGTCAAGAGCAGCTACATCCATAAATATTCCTCCTTTTAATATTTAATAGCATTCCGCAGGGGCGTATTAAGCCGCGACGGAATATTTCGCGCCTGAGAATATTTTATAAAATATAAACAAATTTGAAGTTATTTCATGCTCTCCGTAATTGGAGCGCATGCATAATCAACTGCTCTTATATCCTCCCAGATTAGCCAGCGCCACACTGCCGGGGCTGATCACAGAAGGATCAACCTTGACGTTAACGCAGGCAGTTTTACCCGAGGCAAATGCCGCCTCCAGCGCCGGACGAATATCTTGCGGTTTTTCGACGCAAACGCCGAAGCCGCCCAGCACTTCCACCATTTTGTGGTAATCAACCCAGCCCAGTTCAGTTCCTTCAGGGATGTGATGCCCGAGGCGAAGCTGCTGGCTGTGCATGATCATTCCCCATGCCTGGTCATTGCCGATAACGACAACAATCGGCAATTTTTTGCGTATTGCTGTATGAAACTCCATGAAGTTAAAGCCGACCGAACCATCGCCCATAATCAGCAAAACCCGCTTGTCCGGATGTTTAAGCTTGGCCGCGTTCGCGTATGGAATCCCCACCGCCAGGCATCCGTACAGGCCGTAGTCCAGATAAGTTCCGCCCCTGCGGATTGTCCTGGTCATTCCCATCCAGGTAGATGTGTCACCTCCGTCGGCGACGACAATATCATCATCTCGATTCATAAAATCATTGACTTCTTTTGCCAGCCGCATGGGATGTATGGGAACATTGTCGCTTTCCCACATCTGTCTCGCTTCATTTTTGCCGTTTAAATCCGCTTGCTTAACGGTTTCCACCCACGGCTCGTATTCCTTACGAAGTTTTTCGCCCAGACCTTTATCATCAAGAATCCCGTTAAGTTCCGATAAAAACGCTTTGGCGTCGCTGACAATGCCCAGATCAATACTGCGGTTTCGTCCGATTTCATTCGGGGCAATATCCACCTGGATTAATTTCGCCTGCGGCGGAAAGATTTCGCCGAAAATATAGAAGAGACTGAGCCGGCCGCCGATGAAAAGAATGAGATCAGAACTCATCAGACTAAGCATCGCCGCACCGGGTCTGATAGCCAGCGAAGATTCAAAGCAAAGCGGGTGTGTATCTGGTATAACGCCGCGTCCCGCCCCGGCGGTGAAAGCCGGCATGCCCGTTTTTTCCACAAATTCGATGAACTCTTTTTCGGCATCGGCATACCAGATGCCGCTGCCGCCGATAACCAGAGGCCTTTTCGCTTCCTGCAGCAATGCGGCAACTCTACGCGTATTTTCGCGGTCAACAGGTTTGGAGGAAAGGGTGGTTTTATATTTTTTAACTTTTGCCGGATCAACGGTGGCGTTAAGCACGTCGCAAGGAAGCTCCAGGTAAACCGGGCCGGGCCGACCGCTCATAGCCGTGCGGAATGCAATATCAATAAATTCGGGAATACGTTCCGGTACATGGCAAACCAAAGCTTTTTTCACCATGGGTTCGATAACGGGAAGCTGGCTCATATCCTGAAGGTCAAGCTTTTCCACGCTTTCCAAACCTACACAACCGGCAATTAAAATTACGGGAGCATTGGAGAGTCTGGTGCTGGCGATTCCGGTTAGGGCGTTGGTAAAGCCGGGCCCCGCCGTGACCATGGCCACGGCGGGTTTTCGGTTCATTCTTGCCCACGCTTCCGCCATGAACACCGCCGCCTGCTCATGACGCGTGTCGAAAATGGTCACTTTTGTATTTTCCAAAAACTGATAAATAGGCGTGATATGTCCGCCGCTGAGGGAAAAAATATAATCCACATCCCGGTCAATCAACGCTTCCGCGGCGAGCCTGCCGCCGATGATGTTATCCATAAATTTTTCTCCTATAATATTTTTATTTATAATTCCATGCACTGTCCGCCGTCGATATTGATGGCCTGGCCGGTAATATAGCGCGAAGCCTCAGAGGCGAGAAAAACAGCCAAATGAGCGGCGTCGCCAGGCAGACCGATATAACCCAGAGGAATCGTTGTGCACATTTCCTTTTCTCTTTCTTCGATGGTGCAGTTGAAAAAAGATGCTTCAAGACCAAAGCGCCATTTTTCCAGATCGGTGGCAATTTGCCCCGGACAAATTGCGTTCACTCTTATACCGGTTCCGCCGAGCTCCTTGGCCATGACCTTGGTCAGCATGATGACCCCTGCTTTCGCCACGGCGTAAGCACTGTTGAAGATCGGTGGCACCTTGCCGGCGCGGGAGGCCGTGTTGACAATCGCCGCGGGTTTGCCCAGCATCAAGGGAATAACCGCCCGTGACACACGAAAGACGGAAAAAAGATTAACATCCACTGTTTTGATCCAGTCTGCTTCCGAATAATTCAAGACGGTATTGGGCACGCCGAATGAAGCTCCCGCATTATTGCACAAAATATCGACATGGTCGAAATTATTTTTTATTTTTTTCATCATTTCCTCTATGGAGGCGTTATCGGTAACATCAACGGCCACGGAAAGTGTTTTAACGTTGTATTTTTCCGAAAGCACAGAGGCAATCTCCTCCATTTCCTCATAGGTTGCCGTTTTCAACGCGGCTTCAGGCGGGGGAATTTTTCCCAGATCGGCGATGATTACCTGAGAACCGCAGGAGGCTAATTTTTCGGCGATGGCATAACCGATTCCGGTTTTTTTCCCCGCGCCGGTAACGATGGCCGTTTTTTGTTTTAAATCGTCAAACATGCTTGTTCTCCTTGTTGTGTGTGCTTTTACATGTCTTTCCAATTGCGATAATCGAGATGAGAATATTTGGCAAGCAAACGCGAGGGCAGGGCGAGCGCGTCCTTGCGGAAAGGAGGCGCAAGCTGCTTGCCGTCCACAAGAAACTCCAATACCGTTGGTTTGCGGTTTTTTAAACATTCAATAAAAGCTTCTTGGATGTCCGACGGACGTTCCACGCGCAGTCCCTGGGCGCCCAGCGCCTTAGCCGCGGGAATAAAACTTTCCGGGGTGGGGATATCCACGCCGATAAATCGATTGTTATAGAAATCTATCTGATTCTTTGCCTCAGCGCCCCACCACATGTTGCGGAAAACACAGGCCAAGACGGGCAGATTATGTTCCACGGCCGTGCTTACTTCGTGCAGGCTCATTCCCCAGGCGCCGTCACCAATGATGGCGATAACCGGAGCATCTGGGCAGCCGATCTGCGCGCCCAGCGCCGCTGGATAGGCAAAACCGGTATTGCCGAATGTGAGGGCCGCAATGTGCTTGCGCGGCTGGTTAAATTTCAGGTAACTGTTCGCTGTCGAGGCGACATTACCGATATCGGTGGTAACTATGGCATTATCGGGCAGAGCTCGTGATATTTCCAGCAGCACGCGTCGGGGATTTATCGGGTTGCCTTCAATCATGGCTGCCTCAACGATTTCCTTCTCCCAAACTTTTTTTTCTTTAGCCACCTGTTCCAAACGAAGTGTATCGGGCTTGCGGTTGCCGTCCATTGCCTTCAGGCGTTTCAATATTTCCAACGACGCGTCTTTAGCGTCTCCGATAATGCCGATTTCTATGGGATGCGTACGGGCAATGTGTTTCGGATTAATATCAATCTGTATTATCTTGGCATTTTCCGGAAAATAATTGATATCATACTGGGGTAGAGTACCAAAAACAGACAAGCGTGTGCCGATGGCCAGCATCACATCGGCTTGAGCCATTAATTTCATCGCCGCTTTTGATCCCATATAACCTATGGGGCCGGCATAAAGATGATGATTTCCGTAGAAAGCGTCGTTGTGAAGGTAGGTGACGGCGACGGGGGCGCTCAAATGTTCGGCAATCGTCTTAACTATATCTAAGGCATCGGCATCAACCACGCCGCGGCCGGAGACAATTACGGGTTTTTTGGCCGCAGCCAACAGTTTGGCTGCCTGTTCGATGCTTTCCAGCGAGCCGCAACCACGTTTATCGACACGGTACTGTGAAGGCCTGAGTATAGTCTCTTCGATTTCACCGTAAAAATAATCGCGGGGTATGTCATATAGCACGGCGCCGCGTTCGGCGTAGGCGAGACGGAAAGCGGTGCGCAGGCAATCTGCCGCTCGCTTAGGATGGGGAACGCGGACGACGGCTTTCGTTACGGAACGGAAAACGGACATTTGATCGCATTCCTGAAAACCATCCCAACCGATGGTTGGAGTGCCCGCTGACGGTGAAATAACGACAAGAGGAGTATGGCCCATGTTTGCGGCGGCAACTGATGTCACCATATTGGTTATCCCCGGGCCATTCTGCCCGGTGACCACGCCGGCCCGGCCGGTGACGCGGGAATAAGCGTCTTCCATATGTGCCGCGCTTTGTTCGTGGCGCACCGGAATGAATTTTATTCCCGCTGTGGGAAACAGATCAAGCATATCCATAAAAGCGGACCCGACGATGCCACATACATGATCCACGCCTTCCGCCAGCAAAGTTTCGACAATCGCTTCGCTGGGGGTCATTTTTATTTTTTCCATTTTTAAACCTCCGGTAGTGGTGATAGAATTAAAAATGCCTGCGAGTGAGCGCATTTATTAATGAGCATTATTTTTTAAGAGCGCGCAAGTTTCGCGCGCGATCATTATCTCTTCATTTGTGGGTATAACAATAATTTTTACCTTTGATTCGCTTGATGATATAAGTCCTTCAATATCCAAAGTTGCGTTCATTTTCTTATCCAGGACGATATCCATCCAGAAAAGAAATTCACAAATGCGTTCGCGCATTGCCAAAGAATGTTCGCCGATGCCGGCGGTAAAAACCAACGCGTCAAGGCCGCTGATGGCCGGTATAAGAGAAGCAATGCCACGGGCCGCGCTGTAGGCGTAGACCATAAGCGCCAGATGAGCGCGTTTATTGCCCATACTCGCTTCTTTTTCCAGGTCGCGAAAATCAGGCGAAACGCCGGAAATGCCCAAAACGCCGCTTTGGCGATTCAGTATATTCATCACTGCAGAAATAGAGATTTTTTCCTTTTCGGCGATAAAAGTGACAATAGCCGGGTCAATATCGCCGCAGCGCGTGGACATTACAATTCCGGAGAGGGGCGTGAAACCCATGGAAGTGTCTCGTGATTTTCCTCCACAAATGGCGCAAAGACTGGAGCCGGCCCCCAGATGACAGGTAATAATCCGTAAATTCTCTAATTTTTCTTCAAGAATCTCCGCCGCGCGCAAAGCGGCGTACTGATGTGATATGCCGTGAAAACCGTATTTGCGGACGTGGTCTTGTTCGTAATATTTATAGGGAATGGCGTATGTGTAGGCATAGGCGGGCATAGAGTGGTGAAAAGCCGTGTCAAATACCGCGACCTGGGGTACGGAAGGCATCAAAGAAGTGCAGATATCTATTCCCATCAGGTTGGGTGGATTATGCAGCGGCGCCAGTATTTTTGTGTTTTCCAGAAGCTTGCGCGTGGATTGATCGACGACAACAGATGCCTGAAAGGAATCTCCGCCGTGAACTACTCTGTGACCGACACCGTCAATCGCATTTATCTCGGTGAGGATATCATTATCTTTATTCAATAGAAAGTCTAACAGGGCATGAACCGCTTCATGATGATTTTTCACCGGCTTGTCATCGATGAATGTTTTGTTCTGTTTGTATTCATGACGGAAGGCAGCTTCAGGTAAGCCAACGCGATCAGCCTGTCCTCTGGCAAGTTCCGCGTTTGTCTGCATGTCAAATAGCTTATACTTTAGTGAGGAACTGCCGCAATTCAGAACAAGGATTTTCATTAATGCCGCCTAAATTATTATGTTATCCTTCTTTGTGATGGGCCCGCGCAAGAGCGTTCCTTTTTGCATCGATCAGCTCCAGTAATGCTTCGACGCGTAAAAAAACATTTTCCTCTGTGTATTTTCTAGCATCTGCGTGATCAATATCGATCATCACGGCAGGCACGCCAAGACTATCTGTGGCGCGTTTTAAGAGGTCCATCTGCATGAGGGAGTAAACTTTGCAGCTGCGGTTACTGGCGAAGATGATACCGTCGATGCCCATAGACGCTATTGCTTTTTTCATAGATTGAAAACGGAGTTCGAGACCATGAGGACAGACGGAAAAATTTTGCGTGCGCGCCAGATAGCGTAGAGGATCAGCGCCGTCGTAATTATACAGGTCAATTTCTCCCTCAACGCTGCCCATACAATAGGTATAGGAAGCGGCTATAATATTGGCATTAAGTTCAGCCAAGCGCGCCGACATTTTGTTTAGTTGATGCCAGGGCGCGATATTGTCCCAAAGCAGACGATATTTTTCATCAGGCACGGGGAAAATTCCCCGGGAGACGTTTTCCAGCGTTTCGTCTGCGAGAAGACGGTAATGTTCGGCAAGTTCTTTTGTCCCGCGGGAGGTCAAAAAAGGCGCCATTTGCACGAACGAATCAAAAACCGTGATTCCCGATGGTTTATGCGCGGCGGCGGAAAGAAATCTTTTCCAGTGAAATAGCGCTTCATGGGAATTTTGCACTGCTTCGATGAATCGGTAATAGTCAAACCTTTGACCGCTCATGCTCTCAATTATTTTAATAATGTCTTGATACTGAGATAATATGTAGCGCAGGTCCTCTTCCTTCTGCGTTTCATAACAAAAGGGGACATCCAGGATAAAATGCGGTATTCCCCATTCGCGATGATAGACATCGAACCATTTCACGAGCAGAGAGCAGTTGTTATTATCAGAGATGAGAAGGTGAGGTTTAGGCAAGCCAAAGGTTGGAGAGTCCTTGCCGCCGTCAAAAGAGGTGCCTAAATCAATCCGGGCATAGGAGCAGAGATCCGGAGAATAACCGTTATTTTCCGCCTTTTCGCACTGAAGAGGGCCAACTCCCTTGCCCGCGCTCATGGCGGCGTGGCTTTCTGGAACGGCGTAAACGACATTTTCAAAGCCGCTGAATAATTCGGCGGGCACCACTATGGCGATCCATACAACAAAAGCACCTTTCTCCGCTTTCTGATGGAGGCGCAGGTAGTCATTTTGCATTATTTTGCTTAAACGCATGCCAGCGGCGCTTTTCCTGCGTAGGGGATGCTGCGTATTATTGTTAGGTAAATCAGCCACTTAAATTATGATTTCAGCAATTCGGCAAAAGCTTCAAGGCGCGTCATGTAATTTGCGCCACTTTCATCATCAACGGAAATTTCCAGGTGCAGGGTAAAAACGCCCATTTCCCGCAATTTTTTTTCCAGATAAGGAATTTCAAAATACTCGTATTCACAAAACTTCTCTCCGATAAATATGAATCCCCTGGCTCGCGTATTGTATATGAGATTCTTTATTGCTGCAAGGCGTTGATCGCTCTTGTAGAGTAAAGTTGGGCAGGGGAAGTGGTGGTGATAGAAATCCCTGTAGTAGAGGCAGGGATCGCCGGTATCGCCTGGCGTATATGCGTACGACCGGCGCTGCGTGGCGATATCATTTCCGACGATGCGAATCTCATAATTTTCGAGCGCATCAATCAAAGATGGCGGCGGAGGAAGTATACCGCTGATGATGACGGAAGCAGTCGGGACATCATGTTTATTTTTCGGCGATGACGAATGATTAGCGGCGATGGATTCCATTTCTTCTATGTGGTTTTCTATTTTGGCGAAAAGTCCTTTTCGGGTGATCAAAGAAAATAAATTATAGCTTATTATATTTTGCGCAACCATCTTCTCGAGCTTTTCATTTAGTAAGCGCATTTTACGGTAGAGGGCGATACTTTGACGAAACCTTTCTGGTGAAAAAGAAACGCCGAATGATTCTTCCAATTCGCGTATCAGCGCGGTGATTCTTCCGCTCAGGTAGTCGGTTGTTTTGGTTTGTTCTTCCGGCGCCATTGGTATATGCATCTTGAAGATACGAGGCTTGTTGACTTTTTCCTGAAGACAACAATTGATGATTTCCGGGAGATTGCGCAGGGTATCACAGGCGTTATACATAAAAAGAGCATCGATGATATCATCTGGCGTTGAACAAATAAATTCGACAAGACGCCGGGAAACCGAACATGCATATGCTTGAAGATGCTTGTCGGCGGTATTAAAGGAATTAATGAAATGTCTAAGATCCCAGAAAACAAAAGGTGTAAAGCCCATACTATGAAAGAGTTCAAGCGGCGGATATAGAGGAAAACAACCGATAGTTTTCGAGATGTCCTTCCTGAGCGCCTTTATTTCATCAAACGCGTGCATATCTTACTGTTTTCCGGTTGTTTTCACGACAGTGTTTCTGATTGCTGCTGACTAGTTTGAACATGAGTTAAGGCCACAAAATCGCTCATAATAAATAACTCTTTTAAACTAATTTGTAAAGAAATAGATTTATTCGGAAGGCGTCATTGATATTATAAGGTATTCATTTACCGTGCTTAATATGATAATATAAACAAAAAAGAATACTCGGAAAAGAAAAAGGATGCCGGTTTATATCCAAATATTACTGTTCGTCGTCGGTTTCGTCTTATTTGTTTTTCTCGCCCTGTATCTCGGGGGCTTGGGAATAAGAAGATTATGTTTTAAAATTATCGCAGAGATGGAAGAGTCGAGAGCTTTCAGTGAAGCCAGATCTGTTCCGATGCAGGAAGACAGGCAGAATTTCTTCAGGGTAGGCACGAAAAATATGCGACCGCGCGCTTTAAATGTTTTAATTTCCGAAGGGATTGTCATCAAAGCGACGAACAGCAGATATTATTTGGATAAAGAAAAAGTTGCCGCATTAAAAAATATGCGAAAAAAGCAGTAGTTTAACTTGGAGAAAAAGATATGTCCGGATTCTTTAAAGGATTCAGTATCAAAATAACTTTATTGGCTGTTCTGGCATTGATGACGCTTGTTGTTTATAGTTATTTTATTACTGATGAAGTTGTGACGAGAATCACCGATGCGCAAATGACCAAAGTTGACGGCAGGTTCATGATCGCTACTGAATACAGGCCTTTTGTCAATTACGACGCTCGTTATCGGTTAAAATTCGATTCCGGCACCGTTCAGAATGACGCTATTAAGCTGAGGGATAAATATGTGAGAATAAAAAAATACGGCTGGCGCATACCGCTGTTTTCCATGTATGAAAACGTGGTAAGCATCGAGGAAATAAAGCCGGGAAAGAACGGCGATCAGTAATTAAGTATTTGCTTTTTGAGGGTTTATGTAATAAATTTTGATACAGGGGTGCCGATGAAGGCTGAGATTATACCCTTAGAACCTGACCCGGGTAATGCCGGCGTAGGGAGTGGCAGAAAAAAATATATAGGCCATATCCTAAGTAAGGTAAAAGGGTATGGCCTTTTTGTTTCGGGCAAGCAGGGACAGTATGGTTAAAAATATCATCATTGTGAGCAACGGTAGATTTGGAGATTTTTCCTTTTTTAAACAAAAATTCGCCGCGTTGGAAAACCGTTTAATCATTTGCTGTGACGGAGCGGCAAAAAAGTTGCGCCAATATGGAATGAAGCCGGATGTCATCATCGGAGATATGGATTCACTGGAAACAAAGCTGGTTAATGAATATGAAAAAGAAAATGTCGAAATAGTAAGATATCCGGCCAATAAGGATTATACCGATACTGAACTGGCGTTGGATTACGCATTCAATTTGAAGCCTGCAATAGTATATATCTGGGGCGCTTTGGGTGGAAGAATCGATCACATACTGGCCAACGTATATCTTTTGATTAAAGCCGGGCAGGTCGGTATCAATACGAGATTAATCGATGAATTCTGCGAGGCATTTATCGCGCGGGAAAATGACGCCATAACTGATGCTGTCGGCTGCACGGTTTCTCTCTTGCCGCTGTCTGATGAAGTATGCGGCATAACGCTTAGCGGATTTGCGTATCCTCTGAGCAGGGAAAATCTTTGTATGGGGCAAACGCGCGGCCTCAGTAACATAATAAAGGAATCTCCCGCTGTTATTGAATATCAATCGGGGGTGCTTCTGATTGTATGTTATTGGCGGAAGAATTTATTTCCGGAGACGGTCCAATGAAAAAGCCGGTCAGGGTGCTGTGCGTTGGCGGTTCGGATTCCAGCGCCGGCGCGGGAATTCAGGCGGATTTGAAAGCTGTGCATGCTTGCGGCTGCTACGGACTATCCGTGATTACGGCGCTCACCGCGCAAAATTCATTAGGCGTCCATGATGTGTTTGAGGTTAAGCCCCAATTCGTCGCCAGGCAAATGGATGTTCTTTTAAGCGATATTGGAGCGGATGCAATTAAAACGGGGATGTTATTAAAAAGAGGCATAATCGAAGTAGTCGCCGAAAAAATAAAAGATTATAAATTAAAAAAAGTTGTGATTGATCCGGTGATGATTGCCAAGAATGGATATGAATTGCTCGAAGATAAGGCGAAAAAAGCATTGATAAATAATCTGCTGCCGTTGGCCTTTGTTGTAACGCCAAACATCCCGGAAGCGGAATTTATGACAAAAAAGAAGATTAAATCAGTCGATTATATGAAAAAAGCGGCGGAAGCGATTTTTAATATGGGCGCGAAAAATGTTTTAATAAAGGGAGGACATTTGCCGGGAAGCAAGAAAAAAGGCAGCATTGATATATTATTTGATGGAAAAAATTATCATGAATATCGTGCCGCTTGGATTAACACAAAAAACACGCACGGAACAGGATGCACCTTTGCGGCTGCTTTGGCCGCGTTTCTTGCTCGAGGTTTGAGCATGCCCGATGCTGTTAAAAAATCCAAAATCACAATAACAGAAGCAATAAAATACTCGGTTAAGCCGGGAAGAGGCATCGGTTCGGTTAATGTATTTGGTCCAGGTGAACTTAGTTTTTCAGGGAGGGAATGAATGACACAGTTGGAAAAAGCCCGCAAAGGCGTCATCACGGAAGAAATGAAGATATGCGCTGGCGAAGAGGGCGTTGAAGCGGATTATATTCGCCGGGGAATCGCCGATGGCCGCATAGTAATTACCAGAAATGTTCATCATAAAACAATAAAACCATTGGCAATAGGTAAAGGCTTACGCACAAAAATAAACGCTAATATCGGAACATCAAAAGATCATACTGATTTAGAAGCGGAACTGGAAAAATTGAAGATCGCCGTTGATGCCGGCGCGGACGCGGTAATGGATTTATCCACCGGCGGTAATTTAGCGCAAATAAGGAGAGCGATTATTCAAAAATCGACCGCGGCCATTGGCACTGTGCCTATATATCAGGTGGCCGTAAAAATGATAGAAAATAAAAAAGCCATATCGGAAATGACCGCTGATGATATTTTTGAGGTGATTGAAGAAAACGGAAAGGATGGAGTTGATTTTATCACCGTACATTGCGGCGTAACCAGAGAATCGGTATCGGCGCTAGAGGCGCAGGGCAGGGTGCTGGGTATCGTCAGTCGCGGAGGCTCGATGATAGCAAATTGGATTCGTTGTAATAATAGAGAAAACCCGCTTTACGAATATTATGACCGGTTATTGGAAATCGCTTATCGTTATGACATGGTTTTAAGTCTGGGAGACGGACTGCGACCGGGAGCAATTGAAGACGCTACTGATCAGGGGCAAATTGCTGAATTGGTTATTCTGGGAGAACTTGCCCGGCGCGCGCAGGACGCGGGAGTTCAGGTTATGATTGAAGGCCCCGGTCATGTGCCGATTAATGAAATTACGGCGAATATTCAATTGCAAAAAAAAATATGCCGGGAGGCGCCTTTTTATGTGCTGGGTCCTTTGCCGACGGATATAGCTCCGGGATACGATCATATTACTTCCGCCATCGGCGGGGCAATTGCCGGAGCAGCCGGTGCAGATTTTTTATGTTATGTCACACCGGCTGAGCATCTGAGGTTGCCCACACTGCAGGATGTGCGTGATGGCGTCATTGCCGCGAAGATAGCAGCGCATATCGCCGATATCGCGAAAGGCGTAAAAGGAGCTCGTGAACGAGATAAAAAAATGTCACAATACCGTAAAGATTTTGATTGGCAGGGACAAGTTGATCTGGCGATAGATCCGGTAAAAGCCTCAGCTTTGCTGGAAAAAAGCAAAAGTGCCAACGAAGAAGGATGCACAATGTGCGGAGAGTTTTGTGCCATAAAACTGGGGAGGAAATAAGACGTATTCAACTCTGGCCCGGTATTCTAATGAATCGGGATAAGAAGGAGGATGATCGATGATACGCGTAATTGCCACCGTGACATTGAAAAAAGGTAAAAAGAAAGAGTTTCTTGATGAAATGTATAAAATAATGCCCATGGTGCATATCGAGGCAGGTTGCATTGAATACGCGCCTTATCTTGACGCTGACGCGGAAATTGAAGAGCAAAAAAAACTGGGACCGGACGAGATTGCCATCATTGAACGATGGCAAAACCTCAAATCGTTTAAGAAACATATCAGCGCGCCGCACATGAACGCCTTCCGACAGGCGACAGAGGAATTGGTGCAATCCACGCAAATCATGATCTTATCTCCGGCGCGTTGATCAAAGCGTTGTTGAATATTATAAACGTTACAAAAAATTGGATGCGGGAGAATAATATTGCCGGGCGCCCTAAAATCAGTCACAGACGAAAAACTATCCACCGCAAAAAAAATTGTCGAAAAGTTAAAGTCAGCAGGTTTTGAGGCATACTTTGTCGGCGGCTGTGTGCGTGACTTTGTCCGCGGCGTTAAGCCGGTTGATTATGATATCGCCACCTCCGCGCTTCCCAAACAGGTTACAAAACTATTCAGCAAGACGGTTGAATACGGCGCGAAATTCGGCGTTATTGCGGTTATTCAAGACGGAAACACATTTGAAGTGGCAACTTATCGTCGCGATGATATCTACGAGGACGGCCGTCGCCCTAAACAGATTTATTATTCAGACGCGCGCGAAGACGTACTCCGGCGTGATTTTACCGTTAATGGCCTGCTTATGGATCCTGAAACAGGAGAAGTCATCGATTACGTTGGCGGACGCGCCGATATAGAAAAAAAAATAATCCGCACGATCGGAGATCCGCTAATCAGGTTTTCTGAGGATTATTTGCGGATGCTCAGAGCCGTACGTTTTGCCGCTAATCTTAATTTTACAATAGAGAATAAAACATTTTCCATTATCAGGGAAAATTCGCATAAGATTAAAATAATCAGCGCCGAAAGAATTCAGGATGAACTGACAAAAATCATCACCAGACAGGGAGCAAGGCGCGGAATGGAGCTGATGAAAGAAACGGGATTACTGTCACATTTGCTGCCGGAAATTGAAAAATTGGAGAAAGTGGAACAGCCGCCCCGCTTTCATCCGGAGGGCGACGTGTGGCAGCACACCTTGATCATGCTGGAATTGCTGTCTCCTGAAAAAAACGGGAATTTTAATCCGGCGCTTGCCTGGGCGGCGCTGCTGCATGACGCGGGAAAAGCTGATACAAAAACAGAAGATGCCAAAGGCGTTCATTTTTATGGCCATGTGAAGCGCGGCGAGAAGCTCGCGGATAATATAATGAAACGTCTAAGGTTTTCGCGGGTACAGCTTGAAATAATTAAGGAATTGATTCATTATCATATGGTTTTTATGAATGTGCAAAAAATGCGGCCGGGAAGGCTGAAAAGATTTTTGCGGATGCCGAACTTCGATTTGCATCTGGAATTGCACCGCCTGGATTGCCTGGCCAGCCATGGCATGTTGGATAATTACGAATTTTGCGTACAGCAGCTAAAGAAGCTGGCAATAGAAGATTTGCACCCCCAGCGCCTTATCACGGGTGACGATTTAATCGCACTAGGCTACGAACCGGGCAAAATGATGGGGAGGATTTTGAAAAAACTGGAAAACGAACAGTTGGAAGGAAAAATCAAGACAAAAGATGAAGCCTTGACCTTTGTCGAAGAAAATTGGCGAAAATAATTTGCATCATAATAATTATTTGCTAAAATGAAGCCCATGAAAGTCAAAATTTGTGCAGCGCTTTCATTATTTTTAACAATAATATTTATTTTATCCTGTGCCGGTAGTGGCTCTTCTGTAAAATATCCGACTAAATTACCAAAGAAGAAAACCATAGAATTAATGGGCTATACAATTCAGGCGGGGGCGTTTGCCAACGTGGAAAACGCCGCGCGCCTGACAATTCTTTTAAGGCAACGTGGTCTTGATTCAACGTATTTTAAGGCAGCGGACGGCTTGTATAAGGTCCGCTTCGGCAACTATTCCAGCAAAGAAACAGCGGTAAAAATGGCGCTTTCTTTAAAAGACAGAGGAGTGATCGAAGAATATTATATTGTTTTCCCGGAAGAATATGCCGCGGCAAAACAAAAGCAACTAGGTTCCGATTATATTAGGGACTCCCTGGTGCGTACAGCGCACGATTTTATCGGCGTGCCTTATTTGTGGGGTGGCACATCTTTGGAAAGGGGATTTGATTGCAGCGGATTAACTATGACCGTGTATCAGCTCAACGGTCTAAATCTACCGCGCAGTTCCATAATGCAATTTGATGTTGGTTCGCCTGTTGAAAATATTGAGGATTTAAAGAAAGGCGATCTAGTGTTTTTTGCGTTAAATAAAAAAAGCAAAGTATCTCACGTTGGTGTTTATATCGGTGAGGGAGATTTTATCCATGCTTCCTCCGAGGGCAAGGCAATCCGCATTGATTCCCTTTATACGCCATATTACGCAAAAGGTTATCTTGGAGGCAGGTCTTATTTTTAAATAATGGAAAAATGCCAAAAGATAAAAAAGTATTATTCTTTAGCATTATAAAAATGACTTCAATAAAGAAATGCAAACTGAGTTGGGGGAGATTAGGAGACAAAATAAGACAATGATGAATCTTTGGTCAAAAATAATATAAAAAATATTTTTTAAAATACCTACTTTTTGTTGACCTACCGGAGAAAATAAAGTAGAATTTAATGAAACAGTAAGAGATGTTGCTGTTGAAATTTATCACAAATTAACAAAGGAGGATTTAGCAAATGCCGGCCAAAAAGAAAGTAGCAAAGAAAAAAGCTGCTCCGAAAAAGAAAGTGGCAAAAAAGAAGGTAGCGAAGAAGAAAGTAGCCAAAAAGAAAGTGGCAAAGAAAAAAGTTGCCAAAAAAAAATAGCTCTTTACTGCAAAGGTTGTAGCGTAATCAAGCATCATCAATTTATTATAGTTAAATTTATCTGAGGAAGGAAGCGTTTTTTAAAACGCCGCCTTCCTCAGATAATTATAAGTATCACATAATTAATTGTTCAGTTCTTTATTTCTCACAATAAGTTTGTTGGCATAAAGCTTCACCAGCACTTTGCAAAAGTCGGGGAAAAATGACCCGTGTAGGCAGGCTCTTCAGGCCGGATATAAAAGCCTTAAACTATAAGCTAAGTCAGTTAAACGCGTACGGAAATAATGGCCAATATATTGAAGCCACTTTATAACGATATTCGCTGCATAAACGGTTAACGAAAAAAGTTTATGAGAAACGTTTAATCAATTGCATTTCTATAATGCAATTGTGGGCATAATGTTCACGATAAATCAAATAGAGGTCTAAATATTCATGTCGAAAGAAAGGACTCAAAAAAGGATATTTTACAATTTAATGGTCACAGGCGGATGCGGTTTTATTGGCAGCAATTTTATTCGCTATATTTTTAAAAATACAGATTATGACGGTAGAATCATAAATGTGGATAAGTTAACTTACGCGGGAAATCCACAAAATCTGGAAGATATTTCCCGTGATTATAAGCAGAATTATCATTTTGAAAAAGCTGATATTTGTGACACCGCAAAATTAACGGAAATATTTTCCGCATATGAAATAGACGCTGTTTGTCATTTTGCGGCAGAATCTCATGTGGATCGTTCCATAAAATCTCCGGGCAGTTTTATTCATACTAATATAATCGGCACGTTTAACTTGTTGGAGTTGGCAAAATCCCAAGCAGACAAATTTGTAATATTTCATCATGTAAGCACTGATGAAGTTTATGGCAGCTTGGGGTCAAGTGGATATTTTTATGAAGACACGCCTTATCGTCCCAACAGCCCGTATTCTGCGTCAAAAGCGGCTTCCGATCATTTAGTCCGCGCATATTTTAAGACATTTGGTTTGCCGGTAACGGTATCTAATTGTTCCAATAATTACGGAGCTTACCAATTTCCGGAAAAACTCATTCCGTTGATGATTCTCAACGCCTGTGAAGGAAAACCGCTGCCTGTGTACGGGGACGGTAAAAACGTCCGCGACTGGCTTTATGTTGATGATCACTGTGAGGCGATATGGAAAATAATTAAATATGGTATGTTGGGAGAAACATACAATATCGGCGGCAAGGCTGAGATGGAAAATATCTTAATTGTGCAAATGATCTGCGATATTCTTGATGAAATGGTTCCACCGAAAGATGGTAAAAGCCGCAGGAATTTAATAAAGTTCGTTCAGGATAGGCCTGGTCATGACCGGCGTTATGCGATAGATTTTTCCAAAATCAAGAAAGAGCTGAACTGGTCGCCAAAGGAATCATTCCATAGTGGTTTAGCAAAAACGATTTCCTGGTATTTAGAAAATCCTGACTGGATAGAAAATATTCGAACCGGAACTTATTTATCCTGGATAAAGGAACAGTATGGTTCTTAGCGCAGCAGTCAGCAATTTCTTGTATAATCGAAATTCCTGCCCGCAAATATATAAGAAAAGAGAATGATAGATGTAATAAGAAAATAATTCTAAAAAGGAAATGGACATGCCCAATCAGAAATTGCCCAGAAAGAAAGCCTCTCAGAAATCATATTTAATGGAAAGTGAAGATGAAACAATTCGCCTGGAAATAAAGACCGATCCGGAAGCTTTGAAAAAACAGGCCATGTGTTGTGGCATAAAACCGGGCATGCGCGTATTGGATGTCGCCTGCGGCCCGGGAAAAACAACTGCAATTCTGCATGATATGGTTCAACCGGGTGGCAGTATTGTCGGGATAGATTTTTCGGAAGAACGCATTAAATATGCTTCAGAACAATACGGGAAAACGAGCGGCATCGAATTCAAAGTGCACGATTTCAGGGATTCTTTGGAAGTATTGGGGAAATTTGATTTTATCTGGGTGAGGTTTGTCCTGGAATATTATAGAAAAGAAGCGTTACAGATAGTGGGAAATTTTAAAAACGCTCTCAGGACCGGCGGGACTCTTTGCTTGTTGGATTTGGATTATAATTGCCTTACTCATTATGAACTTACTCCGGAAATGGAAAAAATATTGCAAAAGATAATGAAAGTAATGGATCAAAAATTCAATTTTGACACATATATCGGAAGAAAACTTTACTCTTTTCTTTATGACCATGGCTTCGAAAATATACAAGTAGAGTTAATGGCGCATAATTTATTTTTTGGTGAGATAAAGGAAAAGGATGTATTTAATATTTCAAAAAAAATAGAAATTGCTGCGAAAAAATCACCGGATGTATTAGCTATGTATAATGGTGGATATAAGAAATTTTTTGCTGATTTTACTAAATATATACAAAATAAAAGAAGATTTAGCTATACGCCGCTTTTGATTTGTAAAGGTATAAAGCCTTTCGTCAGTTAGCTTGATGATCAAGAATATTTCTGATGGAACTAATTAGCTCTTCTGTGCGATATGGCTTTACAATAAAGCCGGATGCTCCGGCTCGCAGTAAATCGTCAATTTGCTGCGCGGTAGAATACCCGCTGGTCATCAGTATTTTAGCGCTTTTGCTAATGGAAAGCAGATCGGTCAGGCATTTTTTACCGCCATGACCGGGCATGTTTAAATCAAGAAGAATTAGATTTATTTTTTCTTTATTTTCAGAATAAAGAGAAAGAGCCTGATCTGTGCTGTCCGCCGTCATGACTTTGTATCCGTAAGAGCTTAGCGATTCTTTGACGCTTTCCAGAACATAGCTTTCATCGTCTACGATTAGCAATCTTTCCTTGCCGCGTTTAATTATTTGCGGCCGTTCCTGGCCGGCGGCTTTGAAAGCATACTCTTCAGTGGAAGGCAATAATATTTCAAAAGTAGTTCCCTTATCCGGAACGCTATTGCAAAATATGTAGCCTTTAAGATTATCGACAATTCCCTGTACAACAGAAAGACCCAATCCGGTGCCTTTACCTACTTCTTTAGTAGTAAAAAAGGGCTCAAAAATATGTTGAAAAACATCTTTATCCATACCGCAGCCGGTATCGGAAACTGAAAAACTGACGTAATATCCCGGAACAATTGTTCTATCAGAATAACTATCTGTTTTGGTAAGGTCAACATTTTTTGTGCAGATTGTAATTGTACCGGAATCTCCGAGCGCGTCACGCGCGTTAATGACAAGATTCATAAGAATCTGCCCTATCTGATTCGGGTCGGACATGACGGGTAAAAGATTATTGGCCAGGCTAGTTTTAATTTTTATCATTTTGGGTATAGATTTAGATAGAAGCTTGTTCATATTATCTATTTCTTCATTTATATTTACAGGTTTTAGTTCGGAATCGCTTTTTCTCCCATATAAAAGCAGTTGCTGAACAAGTTCCCTGGAACGTAAAATTAATTCTTTTACATTTTCCAAATATTTTTTTTGGGTTTCCGAATCTTTTCTTCCCGTCATCATTATTTGGTTATAGCCCATAATGGCCTGAATTATATTGTTAAAATCATGAGCAACGCCGCCGGTAAGAGTGCCGATGGCTTCTAATTTTGATGCCTGCAGAAGCTGCGCTTCCATGCTACGTAATTTGGTAATGTCTTTTAAGGTACCGACAACGCCAATAACATTTCCTTCCGCGTCCAAATCCGGCGTTCCGGTAAAGGTCATATACCGCGGAAGTCCCTTATGATTTAAAAAAATAAAATTCTGGTCTCTTATGGTTATTTGCTTATTTATAATATCGCTTAATACTTTTTTAAAGTTTTGCTGTTCTTCGAAACGTACGAAACCAAACAGAGGATTGTCTTGAATATCAGAAATCTTATGACCAAGCAGCTCTTCCCATGACCTATTTATATAGGTTATATAACCGGATATATTTGTTCGATAAATGATATCCGGAGCATTATTGCTCAGGCTACGAAACCGTTCTTCACTTTCTTTCAGTTTTTTATGCGCTCGCGCATTGTTTAAGCTAATTCCTAATTGTTGGGCTACGCCAATTAACAAGCTCAAATCGCTTTGAGTGGCAGGATTTTCAGATCCGCTATTATCAAAAGCAAGAATACCTTCGGATTTCCCCTCATAAATAATAGGTACACAAATGAATGACTTTACTCTTAATGATTTGATATAATTCATAGTTCTTTCAGAAATATCATCCTTGATATTGTCAATATCATCAACGATAAATGGCTTTTGCTGGTGAAATGCTAAATGAAAAATGCCACGAGAATCATGTTTGGTAAGACTAAAATTAGTATTTTTTATAATGGATTCTTCTTGTGACGTGTAACCGTAACCAGCCATATATAACAACTTAGTCTTTTCAGGGTCGGGCAGCATGAGCATGCCACGTTTAAAGTTTAATCTATTTTGTAAAGCGGATGAGGTAAAATTAAGTAGCTCTTGTGGGTCAAAAATGTTTGCGGATGCCTCTCCGAGTTCTTTTATTAAAGATAATTCATTATAGCGAACATTGAATTGATTGATTAATTGTTCGGCTACGTTTTGCTGACTTGCGGCAGACTTTTCAAGGTCTAGTTTAGATAGGTGTTCAGAAATTAAAAAAGAAGAAATTGACAGTAGCAATATGGTTAAAAAGTAATATAACCAAATATTTAAAGGTAGAATAAATATAAATGCTAATGAAGAAAATAATCCAAATGCAGAGAAATAACGAGATACTAGTTTTGATATCAATGACGGTGTTATTTTCCAAGTAACAATGTATTTGCAATATTTGTTTCCTTTATGAAAGCAATCTGGATGTTCAACGTTAGCGTAATTGCCTGTGAATATTTTTGCCAGGCCCTCAAATAAACCAATTCTATTTTCGCATTGAAATATTTCTTCTTTTACCCCATCTTCCAAAGTAGCGATTATAGTAGACTTGTTAGGAGTGAGATTGGTTACTTTAAATTTAATATGTTTACTTAAAGTTGACCGAAGTTTTTCGAGCATCCAATAAGCTACGGAAGGAGTTAAAAAGCCTACAGCGTATTGTCTGAGTAGTGTTGATGAATTTGATTCAGCGGCGAAGCGGCCAGCTTCCTGAGCAATTTTAGCGTTGTCCGTATTAATTAATATATATTCGTAAAAACGATTTACTTGACTTTGGGTAAGCCATTTGCCGCGATCTTCAAGTTCGTATGGAGATAGGCCCGCATGTTCTAATAATTGAGAAATATTGACTGAGATATAAACAAAAGTTGTG
>DLNC01000019.1 GCA_002478265.1 Syntrophaceae bacterium UBA7520 | reverse complement strand
ACATTCAGAATAATCAGCGGCATCTGCAGGCTTTCCGCGATGGCGTGCGCCAGCATGGTTTTTCCCGTGCCCGGTTCGCCTTTCAGCAAGAGCGGCATTTCCAGCGCGATCGAGATATTGACGATTTTGGCCAGTTCATCATCAAGGACATAGTGTGTTGCCCCGGTAAACTTTGCGGGGCGATTTTCAGCTTTCATACAAATAAAACTCCTTTAGAATTCATTTTCATCGAATAGAAACAAAGGCTGCATTGCCGAATGGAGAGGCATTCCTCAGGCGGACAACCCAATCTATTGCGTTGCACTTGGCATTTTTCATTTATAGCATGTTTTGGGGAAAATATTAAGCCTACCAAAAATATTTAAAAATACCTTGACATTGGTAGACATTATCAGTAGATAAACACTGGCTTTCGTAATTTGGTATAATTTAAGCTATTTTTTTACGAAAGAGAAAGTTGAATTAAGACATATTGATGCACAAAGATAAACCGCCTTGTTATTTTATCTGCAGGCGGTTTTTGCTTCTGTCATTGTGTCGATTCGACTTGGAGAATTTGAGAAAGGAGGAGTGGGTACAGTGTCAGAAGGCAAAGTGAAGTGGTTCAATGAACGCAAGGGTTTCGGCTTTATCGAGCAAGAAGGCGGCGCGGATGTGTTTGTTCATTTCAGCGCGATTCAGGCCGAAGGGTTCAAAACCCTGCAGGAAGGCCAGGCGGTGAGCTTTGATATTAAACAGGGCAAAAAAGGTCCGGAAGCGGAAAATGTAAAAGTCCTGTAAAAATTAGAACCAAAAACAACACGCCCCGGAGTTTGTTAGCCCGGGGCGTTTTTTATTTCCCGTTGGGTTTAACCTCTCGACGCTCGCATCGTCAATCCGGCGAAAACCGGAAGCAGGGAAATGGACGCCAAAGGGGTGTTGGCTTGACGACAAAAGAATATCCCGCTCCTTACGGCGACGAGCGTCATTTCATTCCGATACTAATTTCATTAATATAACTTGACAAAAACCGTTTATTTGAGTTTATTTCACTCTAATTTTAACCGTTATTCTTAATTATTTCAGCGGTTAAGGCTAGGGGTCTTACTGTGTATTTCACCAAAGAAATGCTGGAAGCTTCTTTGAAGCTCACCAAAAAATGGGAAGAAGAAGTCAAAAAAGCGCTGCGGGAGAATCCCGATCAGCAGAAGCGCTTCACCACGGTTTCCGACATGGAAATTAAGCGACTCTACACGCCTGAGGACATCAAAGAAATTGATTTTGAAAAAGACATCAGTGTGCCCGGCGAATATCCGTATCTGCGCGGCAATCAGGTAACCGGTTACCGCGGCCGTTACTGGACGTTTCGCATGTTTTCCGGCATGGGCTCGGCCCAGGATACCAACCGCCGCTGGCACATGCTTCTGCGCGAAGGCCAGACGGGGCTTTCCACCGCTTTTGATTTTCCGACGCTCATGGGATACGACAGCGATTCGCCCAAAGCGCTGGGCGAAGTCGGCAAATGCGGCGTGGCGATAGACACGCTGGAGGATTTTCTGGCGCTGGTGGAAGGCATTCCGCTGGATGAAGTGACCACTTCCATGACCATAAATCCCCCCGCGACGGTCTTATGGGCGATGTATTGCGCGGCGGCTCAAGTCAAAGGAGTGTCTCTTAATCAGATCGGCGGCACGATTCAGAATGACATGCTCAAGGAATTCATCGCGCAGAAGACTTTTATGTGCCCGCCGGAGCCGTCGGTAAAGCTCATTAGCGACACGGTGGAATTCGGGGCGAAACATGTTCCCCGCTGGAACACCATCAGCATCAGCGGTTATCACATCCGCGAGGCCGGCTCCACCGCCGTGCAGGAATTGGCTTTCACGTTGCGTGACGGCATCGAATATGTGGAAGATGTTGTCCGCCGCAAAAAACTGCCGGTGGATGAATTCGCGCCGCGCCTTTCCTTCTTTTTTAATTCGCATATCGATTTTTTTGAGGAGATCTGTAAAATGCGCGCGGCGCGGCGCATGTGGGCGAAAATCATGCGCGAGCGGTTTGGCGCGAAAAATCCGCGTTCGCTTTGGCTGAGATTTCACACGCAGACCGCCGGCTGCTCGCTGGCGGCCCAGCAACCCTATAATAATGTCATCCGCACGACAGTTGAAGGGCTGGCCGCGGTGCTAGGTGGCACGCAGTCACTGCATACCAATTCTCTGGACGAGGTCTACTGTCTGCCTTCTGAGCACGCCGTGGAACTGGCGCTGCGCACGCAGCAGATTCTGGCCGAGGAAACAGGGGTGGCCAATACCATCGATCCCCTGGCCGGTTCTTACTTTATCGAAGCGCTGACCAATAAAATAGAAAAAGAGGCATGGGACTATATCGAAAAAATAGATTCTATGGGCGGTATGATTGCCGCGATAGAAAAAGGATTTCCCCAGATGGAAATAGCCGATGCCGCCTATAAATTTCAGAGCCAGCTCGAAAAAGACGAGAAAATCATGGTGGGCGTGAATAAATACGTGACGGAAAAGCAGCATGAAATCCCGCTGGTGGAGATAGAAGAAAGAGTGGGCGAAGAACAGATAAAAAGATTAAAAGAAGTCCGACGCAAGCGGGACGGACGTGCCGTGAAAAAATCCCTTGAGGACATCAAAAACGCCTGCAAAAAAGGAGACAATGTCATGCCGCACTGCATCGAGGCGGTGAAAAATCTCGCCACGCTGCAGGAAATCTGCGACGTATATCGCGAAGTTTACGGGGAATACAAAGATCCGGGATTGTATTAAATATTTTAAATGTCATGCCGGACAGCGATCCGGCATCTAGAAATATATGGGAAAATCAGGAAGCTGGCAAGCCATAACTGGATTCCGGCTTTCGTAACCTGAAGGTCATTAACCGGAAAGACAAGCATCTTTATTTTGAAAGCAGGTTAGTAAGGAGAAATTTATGCCGGAAAGAAAAATTCGTGTGATGGTGGCCAAACCGGGCCTGGACGGCCATGACCGCGGCGCGCGCGTGCTGGCGCGCTGTTTCCGCGACGCCGGATTCGAGGTTGTGTATACCGGATGTCATCAGACGCCGGAGCAGATTGCCGCCGCGGCTATTCAGGAGGATGTTGACCTGGTGGGCTTGAGCTGTCTTTCCGGAGCGCACCGGGCGCTTTTTCCCAGGGTGGTGGAACTGTTGCGCGAAAAAGGCGCCTCGGACATCACGGTCATCGGCGGCGGAATTATTCCCGAACAGGATTTTCCACTCCTTTATGAGGCGGGCATCAAGGCGATTTTCACTCCCGGCGCTTCGCTGGAAACAATAGTGGAGTGGATCAGGGCAAACATCAAACCGCACTAGGAATTATGGATTCTTTGATTAAAAAAATCTGCGCCGGCGATGTCCGCCTGGCTTCCCGTCTCATCCGGGATATCGAAGATAAAATTCCCGAAGCAAAAGCGAAAATCAAGAAACTCTACGCGCACACCGGCAAATCTTTCATTGTTGGAATTACCGGCGCCCCGGGGGCGGGAAAGAGCACGCTCACGGACGCGCTGATTACCGCGCTGCGCAAAAAAAATAAAACCATCGGCGTTCTCGCGGTTGACCCCACAAGCCCCTTCACCGGCGGCGCGATTCTGGGCGACCGCATCCGCATGCAGAAGCACGCCGAGGATGAGGGGGTTTTTGTCCGATCGCTGGCCACCAGGGGCGCGCTGGGCGGGCTTTCCCAGGCCGCGGGCGACGCCATTCACGTGATGGAAGCGATGGGCAAGGACATCATCATTGTGGAAACGGTTGGCATTGGCCAGCAGGAAATCGATATCATCAATCACGCGCACAGCGTGGTGGTTGTGCTGGTACCCGGCATGGGCGATGAAATCCAGACGATGAAAGCGGGTTTGATGGAAATTGCTGATGTTTTTGTCGTCAATAAGGCAAACCGTCCCGGCGCCAATCAGCTGCAGACGGAACTGTCCTCCATGCTCAATCTCGCTTCCAGAAACGGCGCGGGCTGGCAGCCGCCGATTGTCATGGTGGGTGACGCTTTTGAACCGGCGGCGTTTGCGGAAAAAACCGCCGAGCTTGCCCAAAAGATAGAAGAGCATCACCGGTATCTTATTGAGAGCGGCAAACTTACCGAGCGCATGCACCGCAAAGCGCTGGCGGAAATTAACGATGCTTTAAGTTTTTGCCTACTGGAGCCGGTTATTGCCGAGCTCACCGCCACCGGGAAGATGGAGCATTTTGCCGAAAAAATAAAAAGCAGACAGGCCGATCCTTATTCCGTGGCGGAAGAAATCGCCAAGACTTTTTTTATCAAACAGGATAAAAAATGAAAACCATAAAAAACAAAAAACCCTCGCCGAAAAACGCGGCAAAAAAGAAATCAACCGCCGTAAAAAAAGCGGAAAAGCCCGCGCCCAAGACAGACCGCGGCCTGGTGATGGTCATCACCGGCAATGGCAAGGGCAAGACAACCGCGGCTTTCGGCCAGGCGCTGCGCGCCATCGGGCAGGGTTACCGTGTTTTTGTCGTGCAGTTTATGAAAGGAAGAAAATATGGCGAATTAATCGCTGCGCAGAAATATTTGCCCAATCTGACTATTCTCCGTTCCGGGCTGGACAGCTTTGTTATGCGTGATCATCCCGCAACGATTGATATTGAAATGGCGCAAAAAGGGCTGGCCGCGGTGAAAAAAGCCGTCAAAAGCGGAAAATACGATATGGTCATTCTCGACGAAATCAACGTGGCGCTGGATTTCAAGCTTGTGGCGCTCGCCGAAATCGTAGATCTTATCAAAAACAAGCCCGCTCATCTTGATCTTATTCTTACTGGCCGCTACGCCCCGCCGGACCTGATTTATCTTGCCGATACCGTCAGTGAAGTCAAGGAAATCAAGCATCATTACAATACCGGCATCAAAGACCGCGCCGGTATTGAATATTAAATAATCCACATAAAATGTACGGGGAAAGATTATGTTTGCATGGTTGACCAGTCCCGAAGCTTGGATTGCGCTGGGAACCCTGACGGCGCTGGAAATTGTCCTGGGCATAGACAACATCATTTTTATATCGGTGCTGGTGGGAAGGCTGCCGGCGCAGCAAAGAAACTTCGCGCGCAACACCGGGCTGATTCTGGCGATGCTTTCGCGCCTGGTGCTGCTTTTTTTCATTGTCTGGGTGGTGGGCTTAACCGCGCCCTGGTTCAGTGTTTTTGGTCAGGAAATATCCGGCCGGGACATTATCCTGATTGGCGGCGGCATGTTTCTTCTGGCCAAAGCGACGCACGAAATTCACAGCAGCCTGGAAGGAGCCGGGCAAAAATCGGCAAAAATTATTGCCGCGGGCGTGCCCGCGGTGCTGGTACAAATCGCTGTTCTGGACATAGTATTTTCTCTGGATTCGGTGATCACCGCTGTCGGCCTGGCCAGGCATATTTCCATTATGGCCATTGCCATTGTCATTGCCGTGGGCGTCATGTTGTTTGCCGCGAAACCCATTAGCATCTTTGTGGATAATCATCCGACCATAAAAATGCTGGCGCTTTCTTTTCTCATCCTTGTCGGTGTCACGCTGATTGCCGAGGGCTTCGAGGTGCACATACCAAAGGGTTACATATATTTCGCCATGGCGTTTTCGGTTTCGGTGGAAATGCTGAACCTGCGCCTGCGCGCCAGGGAAATGAAACCGGTTAAACTGCGCAAAAAAGTTTACGGCTAGTTATTTCCCTGATGTTTTAAATCAGGGCGCATATCCGAAGCGCGCTCTTCCCGTGGTGGAAAAATGCGGAGATCAAGCCTTTTTTGCGAAAGCTTTCCCGAATTCCAGCGCCTGCGCGAGCTCCGCATCACCGGGCTGCCACATTGTTTTGAGGCCTGCGCCGATAATTTCAAGGCCGGCTTCCGCGAGGCGGTCGGTTAATATCTTCACGCTCTCGCCGCTCCAGCCGTAGCAGCCGAAAGCCGCGGCTTTTTTGTTTTTGAACTTCAGCCCTTTTATCATTTCCAAAAGCGCCGCCGCCGCGTTGAGAATGCCTTTGTTGATGGTCGGCGAGCCCAGCAGGATTGCCTTGGATTTGAAAACCTCTGTCACGACATCGTTGATGTCGCTGCGGGAAATATTGTAGAGCTTTACCGTCACCTTCTCGTCAACCTGTTTTATGCCCTTGGCGATAATTTCGGCCAGCGTTCTTGTGCCGTCCCACATGGTGTCGTAAATAATTGTTATCTGATTTTCCTGGTAGTCCGCCGCCCACTCCAGATATTTTTCGGCGATCTGCAGCGGATTTTCGCGCCAGATGACACCGTGGCTGGGACAGATGGCGCTTACCGGAAGGTTGAACGCGACGACCTCGTTTATTTTTTTGGTCACCAGTGGCGAAAACGGCGTGAGAATATTGGCGTAATATTTTGTAGCTTCCTCGAAAAGCTCTGATTGGACAACCAAGTCATTGAACATATGCTCGCTGGCGTAGTGCTGGCCGAAAGCGTCGTTGGAAAACAGAATCGCCTCGCCGGTGAGATACTCCATCATGGAGTCAGGCCAGTGCAGCATCATCGCTTCCACAAATATCAGTTCTTTTTTTCCCAAAGAAAGTTTATCACCTGTTTTTACCACCTGGAAATTCCAGTCCTGGTGATAGTGCCCCTTTAGAGATTTTACCGCGTTGGCCGAGCAGTATATGGGCTTACCGGGAATATGGAGCAGCAGTTCGGGCAGGGCGCCGGAATGATCCATTTCCGCGTGATTGGCGATGATGTAATCAATTTTATTGAGGTCAATTTCTTTGGCCAGATTTTCCACATACTCTTTGGCAAATGGTGTCCAGACCGTGTCGATGAGCGCGGTTTTTTCATCTTTTATCAGATAGGAATTGTAAGATGTTCCGCGATGCGTGGAATATTCTTCACCGTGAAATTTGCGCAATTCCCAGTCAATTTTTCCCACCCAATCGACATTTTCCGTAATTTTAAATTTCATATTTTTTTCCTCCCCTTATAGTTAGCAATAATCATCAACTGTAAAAACAGGCAGTTACAGCTTTGCGATCTTCTTAAATTTTTAATTTAGATTAACAGTGATAAGTCAATATAATAAATTGCCGCGTATATGTCGACACTTTTCGGAACGTGTGAAATTTGCCATTTATTTAATTGATTTTCCGTTTTGATATGATACATATTGCCGCTGCAATTTTTTTAAAGTCTTTTTGCGAAATAGGGGGCTGTTTGAAAAAATCTTTACTTAAAATGGATGCCGAATTCCGGCGGCACTGGAAGAGCTATGTATTGCAGAGCATGTTGGCGACAATTGCCTTATTTATCGTTCTTTACTTTTTGAGCATGCAACATGCCGTAATTATCGCCTCTCTGGGCGCCACTGCTTTTATCGTATTTGCTATGCCGGCTAATATCACCGCTCAGGCCAGAAATGTAGTCGGGGGACATATTGTAGGTTTATTTTGCGGATTTTTGTTTTCCCTGATCCCGCATCCATCACTAGTATCATCAATATTGGTCTATTCGCTGGCGGTGGGGGTATCTATCTTTATCATGGTGGTGTCGGACACGGAACACCCGCCGGCCAGCGGCACGGCGCTGGGCGTGGCGATGACCGGCATCACGTTCAATGTTCTGCTTGCCGTTTTGTTGAGCATAATTATTCTTTCTGCGATTCACCGGCTGTGTAAGCCATATCTGAAAGATTTAACCTGATTAATCAGCGCGAGAGGAAAAAGAAATGCGATTCTGGGAAGCAAAAAAAGAGAAACTGCATACGAGAAGTATTGAAATATCCACCTACGAATACGACGGGCAGAAATTGATTGTCGAGGGGTTTTTGAAGGATGACCGTTTTCAGGAATCCCGGATTATTACTGGCGAGAGCTTTCCCGAAGGCGTTATCCATCATATGGCCGTTCGCCTGCTGATTAATTGCTCCGATATGGTGATTGAAGAAATCGAGGCGGAGCTTTTGTCGGTGCCGCGGGAAATCTGCCGGGAAACATTAAATTGCCTTGCCCCGGTTAGAGGCCTGTCCATTACCAAAGGTTTTACGGCGAAAGTTAAAAAACTTGTCGGCGGCAACAGGGGTTGCACGCATCTGGTCGAGCTTTTGCTGGCAATGGCGCCCGCCGCGATCCAGGGCTACGCATCTTATCAGTCAAAGCGGCCTCAGTCTCCCAATCCGGAACGCTCCAAAATGATTCTGCAGTTTCTCGTCAACACCTGTCGCGCCTGGCGCGAAGACGGTCCGTTGGTGGAAATATTAAAAAAGAAATTTAATCTGAGATAAGCCAAGTGCAGGATTTCACTGAAGGCAGTATCGGGAAACATGTCGTCAATTTCAGCACGCCTTTAATGCTTGGCAACCTGCTTTTGTCTGTTTACGGTATCATCAACCTGATCTGGGTGGGCAGGCTTTTGGGGCATAAAGCCGTGGCTGCCGTTTCCGCCACCTTGCCGATCATCATGCTGCTGCCCGCTTTTCTCATCGGCCTGGGCATGGCCACCAACGTTCTTATCGCGCAGGCCTTCGGCCGCAAAGACACGGCGTTGCTCAAAAAAATTCTGTCCAACTCTTTCTTTGCTTCGATTGCCTTCTGCCTGCTTATCTCCGTTGTCGCGCTGTTTTTGGGACGCCGGATGCTCGTGTGGATAAACGTGCCGCCGGAAATTCTGGATATGTCGCTTTCTTACCTGACCATTATCGTGGCCACGCTGGTGTTTCAGTTTTTCATCAACTGGATGAGTGGCATGCTGCGCGGCATGGGCGACGCCAAAACCGTGGTGAAAATTCTTATTCTGCTCACAGTATTTAATATTGTTCTTGTTCCGCTTTTTATCCGCGGCGCGGGGCCGCTGCCCGCTTTCGGGGTGGCCGGCGCGGCATGGGGCACGGCGCTGGCGGCGGTGGCGACCTGCGTGATCGGCTATATTTATCTGCTGCGTCACAATCCCTACATCAACATGCACGGCTGGGATTATTCGCTGGACTGGCACATTATCCGGGAAGTTTTTGTCATCGGCGTGCCCGCCTCACTGCAGATGATTGTGATATCGCTTTCCGGCGTGATTATCATTTCGCTGGTCAATACTTTCGGCACTGATGTGACGGCGGCTTTTGGCATCGGCATGCAGGTGGATATGCTGGCGACAATTCCCTTTATGTCCATCGGCATGGCGGCCACTTCCATTGCCGGCCAGAATCTGGGCGCGCGGAAACTGGAGCGCGTTTACGCCACGATGCGCGTGTCGGTCTATTTCGCGCTGGCGATCGGAATTTTCTGCACGCTCATCCTTTTTATTTTTCCCCATCAGATCGGCGCGCTTTTTCTGGAAAAATCAGCGGCAAACGCCAGAGTTTTGGAGCTGGTTGCTGATTATTATTTCTGGATGGCGTTTATCTTTCCCTGTTTCGCGGTGATTTTTGTCATTCACGGCATTTTGCGCAGCGCCGGTGACACGGTGGCGCTTTTGGTTCTTTCGTTCATTGCCATGTTCATCATCCGCGTTCCTCTGGCCTATCTTCTGGCCGGGCCCGCCGGATTGGCGCAGAACGGCATCTGGATCGCCATGCTCTCCAGCAGCACGCTGGCGGTAGGGCTTAATTGGCTGTACTACAAGGGAGGCCGATGGAAGAAAAGAAAGATATTTGAAAAGTGCGGGCTGCATAATCATGCAGAAGTATAAAAGGATTTTTTTGAGATAAAATAAAAATAGCGAAAAACAAATATGCGATGGCAGTTATCAATCATTTTTTTCCATGATTTTGACAGCATGATATGTTATTTATCATCAGTGGAACAAATGTAATCAAAATAAACAAATCAGATTAAGGGTAAACACGGCAGATAAAAATATTCCCGCAATAATTGTATAAAAATCGAATCCATAGAATAAAAAAGGAGGTTTTTGTTATGAAAAAACCACTAATCATTCTTTTGGTTATCCTGGCCGTCGTTTTCCTTGTTGACATTAAGTATCTGCCGCTTTTGCTATCCTTTGTTTTTGCTCATTGCGATACTCTTGAGGGGCCTGTTGTTAAAACGGCAAGAAGCGCCCTGGAAAAAGGAGATATCACTCCGTTGCTTAAGTGGGTACAGGCCAGAGACGAAAAAGAAATCACCGATGCCTTCAATAAAACTCTTGCCGTGCGCGCCAAAAGTTCCGAGGCCAAAGAATTGGCGGACATGTATTTTTTTGAAACGCTGGTGCGTATTCATCGTGCGGGCGAGGGCGCTCCCTATACCGGTTTAAAACCGGGAGAAACGATTGATGTCGCTGTGGCCCTTGCCGATAAAGCGCTGGAAACCGGGGAGGTGGATAAACTGGTAGATGTCTTAACAAAAGCAATGGCGAAGGGAATACGTGAGCGTTTTCAGCACGCTCTGCAGACAAAAAAAACAGGCCGACGAATCAGTAGCCGCTGGCCGTGAATTTGTTGAAAAATATATTATTTTCACGCATTACGTGGAAGGATTGCACGGTATTATAAAAGGACATGGCGGGCATCACGGCGCGCAAGCCACAGGTGGCGGCGGGCACGGGCATTAAATAATTTTACCAAAGAGGCGCGCCTGATGGCCGTGCCACTTTTTTATTTTAAACTGTACGGACAATTATATTATCATTTTTTGTCCGGCGCGTTTTCTGGACGCGCATCTCTCTTTGTAATATCTAACTAACGTCTTGCTCCCACAAAAGACACTTTCCAGAGCGCCACATCGCGGGCATTGTCCGGGATCTTCTGCGATTGCCAGTTAAGACCTCCATCCTGTGTGAAGTAAATCGCGCCCATGGGTAATTCCGGATTGACAAAAGACATTTTAAAACCGACCGCCCAGGCTTTGTCGTTCGTCATGGGCGATATGCCTTCCATCATATAGGTGGGATGATTAGTCGTGTTGGCGTTAAAATTTCCGTCTGTGACTCTCACGCGTGATGTAAAGCCGCCATTCGATCCTCCGCCATTACAGGCGATCCAAACAATATCAGCGCTGGAGGCGTTAATATCGTCGTAATCCGCCGTGCCGGTAAGGGAATCGTTGGATTTGTTCCACGTCTGGCCGCCGTTGGATGTCCACCAGAGATAACCTTCAGAATTAATTGCCGTCCAGGCCGTAAGCGAATCGAACGCCGAGATAACCAGTGGCCCGTTACCAGTTCCGGGAACATCCGGCAGTTCTTCGCGCCGCCAGGTCGCGCCCGCGTCGGCTGAATGGATTACACCAAGGTGTCCCGCCGCCACATCGACAATCCAGATATCCTGACCGGTTACGTCCATACGGTTGATTTGAGTCATAATGATAACATTATCTTCCGCGTCACACACCGGCACAATCCGCCAGGTGATGCCCGCGTCCGTCGTGTGCAACACATCGCCGCCAAGGCTCACTGCCAAGGCTCACTGCCCAGGCTTCAGAGGAACTCACCCCCTTGATGCCTTTAATATGTCTGCTGTTCATTCCGGAAGGAAGGCTCTGGATCGTCCAGATTCCGCCGCCGTCGGCTGTGTGTAGAATACCGCCTTCCGTGTCGGTGTGCGAATCGGCAATGGCTGCCCACGCCACCTGATCGTTGACGGCGCTGATGTCGTTGCCATAAAATCGTCGCATTCAACAGGAAGGGTTTGCAATACCCATGTTGCGCCGCCGTTGCTTGTTTTCAGAATTTTAACCGTGGATATACCCGTGTCCTCATCCGTTACATTGCCGATCACCCAGCCGGTATCAGTCGCAGTTGAATGATCGCTTCCGGCACAGGTGATGAACAAGAAAGATAAACTAAGCAAAAACAGACAAAAAATATTTCTTTTCATAAATTAACTGCAAATCCGCGTCGTGAACTTGATTATTTTTGCCCCTCCGTGATGGCGATTTTTTTAGGAGTTTAAATCGTATAATTCGTAAACCAGTTTGTCGATTTGGTCACAAACATCTACCGTGCTTTGAGAGGTAATTAATATTTCGTTAATTAGATGCCTCCGCTAAAACGAAATTATATCTTCAGATAATCCCTCAATTTCTGAACCGCCTTTTTGTGTTTGGCGGGGCTCATGCGAGCGATATTTAAAAGCTTCCATTTGACAGCAGGCAAGTTTTCAATACCTTCAATTCCGAGCAATTCCCAGCGGGGATTACCCTCTTTGATACTAAGGATGAATTGCTTTTCCTCTATTGTTAGGCTTTCCGCAATCATGGCAATCAGTTCTTCTCTGGCCTTTTCCAGGTCTTCACAATTGACTTCAATCAACGTCATGCCGTTAAATTCTGTTTCAAATACAGGCCGGATATCCGTAAATCCGGGATTGAGAAGTTCAACCATCGGCCTGGCATGGCTGATTAGATAAACCACAAACGCCTTGCGCGCTGCAGTATTAAAGCCTCCATGTTTAAGCAGCATTAGTATATCAAAAAGATCGCGCGGATGTTGGCGATCCAGTGCCGCGCAAATTTTACCGGCATAAAGCTCGCTTTCCGACAAAATCCGGCATTCCACGGATGTATCAAAAAGTTCTATGGCTTTTGCAGAGATAACTCTTCTCTCCGGGGGATAGACAAAACCGCGGATAACCAAATTAGGCTCGATCTTGACTATGGCGTTATGTCCTTCAACAAACAATCCGCTCAATAAATCAGACTCCTTGGCTTTCCGGGGTATCACTTTAGTTTTTGGAATCATCCTTGTGATTTTCCCGGCAATCCTGGTAAGCGCGGAGCTTATTTTCCGCAAGGAATCATCCCTTTCGTCAACGGGAAGATAGGCAAGGTCAATATCTATGGAGATACGGGGCAAATCCCGTACAAAAAAATTGATTGCTGTCCCGCCTTTCAGGGCAAAGACGGATTCCCTGTCAATGATGGGCAGTATCCGCAGCAGCAATTCGGCCTGTTTGAAATAAAGATCATTAATCATGGCGGTGTTCCTTCGTATGTTTTGGGAACGGTTATCAAATATTTCGCGTCCAATTTGCCATGTGGGACAACCATCCTTTTGCCTTTTCCCAGATTGATTCGTGATAAATCCAGCTTTGATAACCAGGGATGCTCTTTCTGCTCCGCCATATAGAGAAACAGCCTTTTTACTTTAACCGACCGGCAGGCGACAAGAAGACGCTGAACAACATCACCGTGCAGGGCGGCAAGATTTTCTATAAGCAACTGTGCTTCGTCGAATCCGACTTTTTGGGGAACAAGGTGAAGCATCTCCATAGCCGCTCTTTCCGGAGCGGCTATCCTGACCGAAAAACCATGTTCTTTGAAAGCTGTAAAGCCTTCGGTAAAATCCGCGGGGAATAAATTTGTCCGCGTCAAAACAAATTTCACGCCAAAGCGCTCACCCTTAAACCAAGACGGCAATATCAGCCCGTGGGGGCCATACAGAAAAACCTCATTTTGCCGCGCAGGCAGATAATGAGCATATCCTTTCAGTTGAAGAGCTGTTTTCCCTCCTGCATGAACAGGAAGAGAAAGTTGCGCCTGAAGTGTATAGAGAGCGCCCGGCCAATCCACTTTATCCCCCGCGCGGATATAAGCGCCGCGGCCGAATGATTCCAGCCAACCGCTATTCTTATATTTGACAAGTAAATCCCCGCTGAAACCAGTTGCGTCCAGATAAGACGTAGTGCTGGGAGTACCGGCGGTCCACTGGTTTATAAGACGGTTTATTTTTGTTTTAGTTTCCGCACTCATAGTCGTTATTTAACAATAAATTTAAACTAATGTCAATAATTGGTTTAAATATATGGTTGTTTATATAGTTTTAGTCATCTAATATTAATATTTTTAAACTAAAAAACCGGAGAAAGCGATATCGCTGTGCAGGTTATCTAATAGACAGGAAAGCCATGTTTTTTTTGGCGGTTTTATAAGATCCGGCCGGATAAGCGTATAGAAATATGGCTTTTCTTAAATCTTTTTGCTTTCAATAACTGCCTTAAGTATATGCCGATGACATTGTTTTTGGTCTTCCGCGCAATGGCACATCAGCGTGACATTATCCCTCTTTGCCATGTGCTTTAATAGACGCAGTGAGAATTTTTGTCCATGATTCTTTATCGTCTCGTTGCTTTTGTCAAATTCGCGGCTTTCGAAAATCTCTTTTTTGACTGCAAATTGCTGCCAATTAATTTTACCTTTCTGCATTTTACTTAAAAGCTTTTCGCTTGGCCCCAAAGAAGACATCCAGACATAGTAACGTGAAGACGGCAAACCCCTGCCGCGAAAGCACGTTACAAGAATGCGCAGCCCGTCCTTTTCTTTATCAATCGGCGATGCTACAGATTTTGTTTTCAGCATTTTGATTGACCTTAATTGTTTTTCTCCACGATAGCGATTGCGCCGATTGTCATTCCCCGGCTCACAGACCGGCGCATGCCGGTTGACCGGGGAATTCGGTATTTTTCATTGTCTTTCCACGATGGCGATTTCTTCGGGGGTTAAATCGTATAGCTTGTAAACCAGTTTGTCGATTTGGTTGTCGATGTAAAAAAGTATAGGGAAACCGGTTTTGTATGTCAACGGAATTATGGGAATAATTTTTGGTGTGGT
Source organism: Syntrophaceae bacterium UBA7520 (assembly GCA_002478265.1). Classification (GTDB taxonomy): domain Bacteria; phylum Desulfobacterota; class Syntrophia; order Syntrophales; family Smithellaceae; genus UBA4810. The sequence continues at coordinate 62,190 of DLNC01000019.1, read as the reverse complement.
TATTCGTGAATCAAGCGCTGTATTCCCTTTTCAAAAAAACCCTGTAAGAATCTTGTTTATCGGAAATTTTTGTGTTGTTTGCGTCAAACAAAGGCCTTTCCGTTACTGTTCTGTTGCCTTTTGTATCCAGAGGGGAATATCTGTCGGAAATAGAAGTGTGCATAAAATCAAAATCGGTTCTGTCGATAAACAACAGCCCTCCTGTCTTGAGTTTTTCATCCAGTTCGGAGAGCTGTTTTTCAAACTGCTGGAAGGTGAATTCAGTAGCGACATTCGCTTTTCTGTTTTTAACGTTGAGAAGCACCACCAGGCAGAAGATGGCGTCAAAATCTTTGCTTTGCCGGTATTCTTCCGAAAAAGTATGCATAAAACCAACATTTTTCGGGGGCTTCTTTTTTTTGCATTGCCTTAGATTATAAGGATTGATATCGGCGCCGATGATTGCGGCTTTTGGAAGGTAAGAATGAATGCTGTAAACTTCTTCTCCGGTGGAACATCCGAAAGATAATATTTTGACATTCTCCCTGTCTTTGAAAAATTCTTTACAGATGGCAAACAATTCAGGATAACGGTCTTCGCAGGTGTAATTACTCCATTGGTGCAGATGCTTTTTGTATTTCATGCGCGTGAAAATGTTGTATTGCATGCCGGGGAAACCCAGTATAAAAAAGCGGGCGATCAAATAAAAGGGCTTTAAAATAATGAAAGGGAGCTTTCGTGAATGCATAACCGAATATCGCAAATGAAAGGTCTTTTTTCGGATTGTCTGGAGAAAGCCCATATTTGTTTTCTCTTTCGGCGATGCGCGGAAAATATTGCGGCCCGCGTTTACAAGCAACTGCTATTTAAATCTTTCTGATGTATTTACGCTACAACAGAGATCATAATTATTCAAGATATGCTGATGTCGCGTATCGCGATTAAGAAAGAATCGCCTTGAATTTTGCCGGGTCTGTGGCATAGAGCACCGCGCGTTCCAGAGCATCCTTGCGGTATTCATCATGCACTTTGATATAATCAGGGTTGTTCGCCATCTTTAAGAAAGCCTTGCGCGAAGGGTATTGCACAAGCATCAGAAGATCCCAGTCTTCCGCGCCCTGCAACAGTTCTTTCGGGATGCCGAAATACAGCACCTTGGCGCCGACGCCTTCGACGAAACGTCCCGATTCCTTGATGTATTGGAAATACGCTTCGCGTCCGCCGTCTTTTTTGAACTTTAATAGGTTGAGCATGACAAATGGTTCTTCGCTGGGGTTATGCGCCAATGCTTTAAATTGATCCTCGTTGTTTTTGATGCCGGACATATTTTACTCTCCTCAAACCTTGTTGTTATCGCGCTTATTAGCCGCGGAAAAATTCGTTTAATAAGGCCGCCACTTCGCGCGGCTTTTCTTCCTGAATAAAATGCCCCGCCTTGAGTCTTTCGATTTTAATGGAATCAAAGCAATCTTCCAGGTGATTTAAATTTTCCTTGACGATGACGATTTCTTCCTCGCCGTAAATATAGAGAGCGGGCATGGTGAATTTTTTTCCCGCCAGTTCCGCCCAGTGCGGCGCGTCCAGGCGCATGGCGCGATAATAATAGGCCGCCGTGGCCGGCGTGTTTTCGATTCTATAGCAGCGCACGTATTCGGCGATGGCCTCACCGGGAATTGTGCCGTCTTTGCCTTTTCTGCCGAAGAAATAGCGAACCCAGACATCCTCGTTGCCTTTAATCATGCCCTCGGCCAGGCCTGGCTGCTGCTGAAAATATTGATACCACATGGGCATAAAACGCATCGCGGCCAGCGCACGCTGCGCGTCTTTTTCGCCCTTGGCGTTGGTAATGACCGGAATGTTCATGAGCGCGAGTTTTTTCACGCGCTCATGGATAATGAGCGTCAGTTCCTGCGCGACGATGCCGCCCCAGTCGTGGCCGACCAGGAAAAAATCTTTGATGCCGAGCGCGTCGATGACTTCAATCATGTCTTTGGCCAGCTCGAGTTTCTGGTATGCTTTGACATCCAGTGTGCGTTCGCTTTCGCCCAACCCCCGCAGGTCCGGCGCGATGATACGCAGAGATTTATCAATATACGGTTCGATTGTTTCCCAGCAATAAGAGCTTTCCGGCCAGCCGTGCAGCATGACCAGGGGAAACCCGTCTTTGTTGCCGCGGTCGCGCACGTTAAAAGTTCCTCTGTTTACGGTGACTTTGCCTGTTTTCATGGCCATGATAATTATTCCCCCAAAAGTGTTTACAACATGTGTTGTAATTATTAAGCAGGACATCTTCTGTCAAGCATTATTTGCCGGAGGAGGAAATATTTCTTGACAAAAGAGAGATACATCCATTATTTGCTACAACGTACGTTGTATAAAAACGCGGAAGACGAATTCCCGTGTATTTATAGCGATAATAAATTCAAGGAGACAGCATTATGATCAAGTCAAGACTCTGTGACATGGTGGGCATCAAATATCCCATCATTCAAGCGGGCATGGGCCCGTTTTCCAACAACAACCTGGGCGTGGCCGCGGCCAACGCGGGCGCGCTGGGGCTTCTATCCACCAGCGGCCTGGCCGATAAGGAAGGCCAGCCTTTTGTCTACGACGCGTGGATTAAAACCGCCGAGGCGCATCCGGATGACGATATGGCCACCGCCATGGAGAAAGTTCTGAAACGCACATATCGCCTGACCAAAGACAAAGGCGGAATATTCGGCATTAACGTGATGGTCGCAGCGGAAATGGTGCCGCAGGCAAAAATCATCATTGAGACGGCCATCCGCGTGCGCGAGGAAAATCCGGACATGAAAAAACATTTCAAGGTAATCTTCACCTCGGCGGGCGATCCGGTTCCCTGGCGTGACGCAATCAAAAACGCCGGCTTTACCTGGATGCATGTTGTGCCTTCGGTCAAAGGCGCGCAGCGCTGCAAAAAAGCGGGCGTGGATGTCATCGTGGCCTCGGGGCATGAAGGCGGATTCCATACCTCGTGGGAGCCGGTGCATTCAATGATTCTGCTGCCCGCGGTGGTGGAAGCGGTATCCGATGAAAAAACTCTGGTTTGCGGCGCGGGGGGGTTCTGCGATGGCAAAACGCTGGCGGCCGCCCTGGTTCTGGGCGCCGACGGCGCGCAGATGGGCACGCGGTTTCTCGCCACGCAGGAAAGCGATTTTCATCAGATCTGGAAAGAGGCGGTGGTGGAAGCGGGCGACCGCGGCACGCTGGTGGCGCGCGGTTTTGTCGGCCCCGCGCGCTGGGTTAAAAACAAACGCAGCGAAGAGCACGCGGTCAACACGCTGAAGAAATCGCCCGGTGTTTTTCTGGGAACGCCCGATGATTATTCCACGCTGGATATGTCGCTGATTAATTACGAAATCGAGTCCATCAAGGCCGTTTATGACGGCAACAGGGAAAAAGCCATGATGGCCGCCGGTGAATGCGCACAGCGCATCAATGATATGCCGAAAGTGGCGGATATGGTGCAGGGCATTGTGAAAGAAGCGGAAGAAATTCTGCGCGGCGTGCAGAAAAAACATCTTGCCTAAAAAATCCCTTTCCGTTGCGCTTTGAAGCGCAACGACGAATATAAAAAAGCCGGAAATTTTTTTCCGGCTTTTTTATTGATTTTAAATCAGTCAGTGTGTCAGGCCATGATCATCTTCAGGATTTGTCTTTCCATCAGAGAGATCAGTTCTTTCTTGGAATACTTGCGCATGTTCCATTTGCGCAGGGGGTAGAGCGACAACTGGTAAACAATCATATTGGCCGTGAAGGCGGCATCGTCAAACTGAAAAACTCCGCGCGCCTTGCCCTTTTTCAGAATTTCCTCAAGGCGTGTGACCACCAGGCTCTCCCTCTCCAGAATGCTTTTGAGCATGCGCTTGGGCAGTGAGTTTGATTCACGATACAAAAGTAGAATCTCGCTTTCATAATTATAACCGGAGGCAATCAGCCCGTTAATCACGGCTTTTAACTGCTCCACCGGATCATCCATGTACATGATGCCGTGTTTTTCAAAAACCTCCAGCGCTGGCTTGTGCAGCATGTCAAAAACAAGAAAGAGAATCTCCTCTTTGTTTTTGATGAAGTAATACAAATTACTGATATCGATCCCCGTAGCGCGGGAAATATCGCGCATGGAAGTCTGCGCGTAGCCTTTTTTCAGAAAAAGCCGCGTGGCTTTGTTGATAATCTGCGCCTGCCTTTTCTGAAAAAGGTCTTTGCCTCTTTTGGGCTTGTGCTCTTTGGCCGGAGCTGTTTTTTTCTTCACGGGCGTATCGAATCCCTTCGCGTTCTAACTTTTCGGATAACCCACGTCCTTGAGAGCGTCTTTAATTTCACCCAGCACCGCCGGGTCTTCAATGGTAGAAGGGACGTTGTATTCCTTGCCGTCCGCGATTTTACGCATGGTCGAGCGCAGAATCTTGCCGCTGCGCGTTTTGGGCAGGCGCGCCACAATCGCCACGTCCTTGAGGCAGGCCAGCGCGCCGATCTGCTCGCGAATCATACTGACGATTTCCTTCTGAATTTCCGCGGGATTTTTAGAAACACCCGCTTTCAGCACGGCAAAACCAACGGGAACCTGACCTTTGAGCTGATCATCGACGCCGATGACCGCGCATTCGGCGACGTCCGGATGCTTGGCGACAACTTCCTCCATCCCGCCGGTGGAAAGCCGATGGCCCGCCACGTTGATAATATCGTCCACGCGCCCCATGATGTAAATGTAGCCGTCTTTGTCTTTGAACCCGCCGTCTCCGGTGGAGTAATATCCCGCAAATGTTTCCAGATACGAGGAAATGTAGGCGTCATCTTTTTCCCACAGTGTCGTAAGACAACACGGCGGTAGTGGCAGTTTGATGGCGATGGTGCCCTCCGAGCCGTTGGGAAGTTCCTGGCCGTTTTCGTCAAGCACCTGAACATTGTAACCCGGCACCGGCTTGGTGGGCGAGCCCGCTTTTACCGGCAGATGCTCGATGCCCATGCAGTTGGCGGCAATCGGCCAGCCGGTTTCCGTCTGCCACCAGTGATCGATAACCGGTATTTTCAGGCGATCCGCCGCCCAGTAATACGTATCCGGGTCAAGCCGTTCCCCGGCGAGGAAAAGATATTTCAGGCAGGAAATATCATATTTTTTAATGAAGGCGCCGGTGGGATCTTCCTTTTTTATCGCGCGAAAAGCAGTGGGGGCGGTGAAAAGGACCTTTACCTTGTGTTCGCTGATCACGCGCCAGAACGCGCCGGGATCGGGCGTGCCCACGGGTTTGCCTTCATACATGATAGTTGTGGCGCCGTAGAGCAGTGGCGCGTAAACAATATAAGAATGCCCGACTACCCAGCCGACATCAGACGCCGCCCAGTAGACATCGCCCGGCTCAATACCGTAAATGTTTTTCATGCTCCACAGAAGCGCCACGGCGTGCCCGCCGTTGTCGCGCACCACGCCTTTTGGAATACCAGTGGTGCCGGAGGTGTAAAGAATATAGAGAGGATCGGTCGCGGCGACAGTTACGCAGCCAACGGGCTTCGCGCTTTTCAGGGCTTCCTGCCAGTCAAAGTCGCGCCCCGCGATCAAATCCGCCTTCACCTGTGGGCGTTGCAGGATAAAGCATTTTTCCGGTTTATGTCGGGAAAGCTCAATTGCCTTATCCAGAAGCGGCTTGTAGGGAATCGCGCCTTTAGGCTCGATGCCGCAGTTCGCGGAAAGGATTACTTTTGGTTTGGCGTCGTCGATTCTGACGGCCAGTTCATTGGGCGCGAAGCCGCCGAAAACCACCGAGTGCACGGCGCCGATGCGCGCGCAGGCCAGCATCGCGAAAAGCGTTTCGGGAATCATCGGCATGTAGATTATCACGCGGTCGCCTTTTTTGACGCCGGCATTGGCCAGCATGCCGCCCACCAGCGAGACGTTATCGAGTAATTCGCCATAGGTTATCTTTTTTACCGTGTTGGTTACGGGGCTGTCGTAAATGATAGCAAACTGATTTTTTCTGCCGCCTTCCACGTGCCGGTCGATGGCGTTGTAGCAGGTGTTTAACTGTGCTCCGGCGAACCAGCGGTAAAATTGCGGCTTGGGGCTTGAAACAACGCTGTCCCATTTTTTCACCCAGCTTACCGCCGCAGCGGCTTGTGCCCAGAAGCCATCCGGGTCGGTTATGGAACGGTTGTACGCTTCTTCGTAAGAACGGTACTGCTTCATCTTTAATCCTCCAACTTTTCTTTATTAGCTGAAATTTTATCTATGTGCCAAACGCGATTTTTCCGACATCATAGATTTTTCCATCTTTGATAACTAAAGAGGGCTGACGGCAGGCCTCTATCTTTTTGAGCGGATTCTCCCGTAAGACAACCAGGTCGGCCAGCTTGCCGCTATCAACGGTGCCGATTTTATCCGCCATGCCGATTATTTTGGCGTTGTTGAATGTGGCGCAGCGTAGGACTTCGGCGTTGGTAAAACCGATGCGTTTAAGCATCTCCATTTCCCGCCAGAGCGTGCCGTGATAAGAAAGCGGCACGCCCGCGTCCGTGCCGCAGCCGATGACAATGCCCGCGTCTTTCATCGCCAGCAGGTTTGCGGGGCCGGCCAGCATAATATTAAAATAAAGATCGGGATTAGCCATGTAACGGGTGTTTTTATACAGATTTTCACAGCCGTATTTTTTATAGTTTTCCAGATGCGCGATATTGCTTTTGTGGATTGACGCCTCCGTGTATTGGTCGAGATTTGAATTGAAATAGTCGCGCCGCGCCGCAATTTCCCGCTCGATAAAATCCGTGCGGAATTTTCTGGGCAGTTCATCATAGGCCTCCGGCGCGGCCATCGTCTGCACCACCGTCATTGTCGGTACGGTGAAAATTTCCCTTACGGCCATTGTTTCTATTTCTTCCGGTGCAAGTAATTCGTTGATGGAATGTTCAATGGAATTGAGTCCATATTGCAACGCGCGGTTAAAGCCGAATCTGGTGTGGATATGCCCGGCGGTGGCCAGATTGTTTTTCCGTGCGAAGGCAAAAATTACCCTCAGGTGCTCATCAGAGTAGGTGGGAATTTGTCCCTTGCCGCAAAGTACCGATATTTTATCCATAGTCAGCTTGATGAAAGAAGCGCCGCGGGCGGAGTTTTGCTTCATCTTTTCTTTGAGCTCGTCCGTATCTTTAAACCACATGTTGGATTCGCCAGTTAGCGTCATAACCAGGTCGGCCAGAATGCCCATTTCGCGCGGGTCAATATCGGGATGTCCTCCTAAAACATTGGTAAAGGCGTTGCAGTAAACAACGCGCGGGCCGATGAGTTCGCCTTTTTGTATCTGGTCGAGATTCGCGTGCAGAATTTTCGGCAGCGCGCCCATGTCGCGAATGGTGGTTACGCCCTGTCTAAGCTGCTGGATATAATTTCGTTTAAGCTGATTTAGCACATCCAGAAAAATTCCGGCGGTAAGCCCTGCAGCGCCGGGCATGGTGATATGGCAATGCGCGTCAATCAGGCCGGGCAGTACATACTGATTTTTCAGATCCAGTACCACGTCGCCCTCGCGCGTTTCAGGGGGCAGCGGGGAAACAGAGCGAATGATCCCGTCGCGCACAGATATTGTCTGGTCGCTGAAGATGAGACCTGAAACAACATGGACAACTTCCGCGTTGGTCAGATAAAGCGTTTTTCCTTCGGGCGCGCCGGTGGGCTGATAGCGGGGAATGGTTGTGAAACCGGTTATACCGGGCACGGCCAGAAGCGCGGCGGATAAAGCGGCCTTCTGCAAAAGTTCTCTACGGGTAAAGCTCAAAGTTTTTTCATCCATAAAAACGCGCTGCCACTACTTCATTTAACTTAAACTTTCCGCCGATGCAATATTTATATATTGTGGCAAATTTCAATTAATGCTACGCAGCGACAAAATCAAAACGCGGGAATAATTGAGCCATGCCCAAAACCCTTCGTGAAGTTTATAACGGCTTTGCCGCCACTTATGAACAAAACCGCGGGCTATTTGATATGACCGAGGTGCTAGGTCATTTTTATGAGAAGCTTTCCATTAAAAAAGGTGCTCTGCTTGATCTGGGCTGCGGGGCGGGCGAGCCTTTCGCGCGTTTTTTTGCGGACAAGGGCTGGCAAGTTACCGGCGTGGATTTTTCCGAAAAGATGCTCGCGATGGCGGCAAAATATGTTCCCGATATGAAAACTTTATGCAGTGACATGCGCGATGTCGATTTCGCGCCGCAGAGCTTCGACGCGATAACAGCTATTTACAGCCTGTTTCATGTGCCAAAGGCCGACCACCAGAGGTTATTTGAAAAAATGCATGGATGGCTGAAACCGTGCGGCTGCCTGCTTTTCACCTACGCGACAAAAGAATACACGGGCAGCGCTGAATTTGACGGGTATAAGGAATTTCTGGGCGAGCAATTATACTATAGCCACAAAACACCGCAGGATTTATATAAGGATTTGATAAATACGGGTTTCAAAATTGTCTCTGCCGATTATCGCGCCATTGGCGGGGAAACATTTCTCTGGGTGATGGTAAAGCCTGATTAATCAGCGAAAGTTTTACCGGCCTGATCGTTTGTCTTTCCTGCAAGTTATTATTGCCATTGACCATTGACGAGCGAAGATTGCCGATTGCAAGATTTAATAAAAAGCCACGTCACTTCTTCCTTTTTTGAAATTCGACAATAATGTCGAATTAACCGTATTCTTTTATTTTGCACCAATGTATTGTAATAATACGCATTATTTTTATTTGCCGTAATATTTTCGACATATCTTGCCTTCAATGAAGAATTAGCAAAAAAGTAATTCATTCGTTAAATCAACAGATTAGATATTTTTCAGATTTTGGTATCAATAATGCATGAAATACGACGCTATTTTAGTTTGAAGGTTATAAATTTGTTATGAATAAGATATTAACAAAAATATTGCTGACTCTCATCACTATTCCATTCATTACGAGCTTTGCATTTGCGGAAGAAACATGCGCGGCAAAAGCTGCTGCGGAAAAGTTGGTGGGGAAAGCCGAGGCCAGATTCATACAGAAGTGCGAAGCCGAAGCCGCCGACGCAGATGCCGGCCAAGAAGCTAACGCAAAGAAAAAGAATATAGATGGCATAGCAAAAGGCGCCTTATTGAAGATATTGCTCGGCTCACACAAATACAGTAAATAATTTAACCAAGCCGGACAATGAACCGAGATAAGCATAAGCCGTTAACTTATTATTTGGCGGCGGATTATTATCGTTATTTAATAAAAACGGGCTTTAAAATCTGGTTTGGTGACTACCGCGTCATCGGTGGGGAGACATTCCTCTGGGTAACGGTAAGGCCTGATTAGTTTAATAGAAAAGCTGATCCGTAGCAAAGTGATTGGCTGGATCAACTTTTTATATTATCATATAGCTACCAACAACCATCTTTGCTTGGTTCTGGTCTGGCTAATTTATAGCGTTGTAAAAGATTGCCAAGTATTTTAGCATCAACAGCGTCATCTTCTATACAGCGTTTGAAATCTCGGCGGGGGATTGGTCCAGTATCTCTAATTTTTTTCATTATCCCAAGTGCTTCTGCAATGTATGCTTTTGTAGATAATTTTTTTTGCCGTTTCAATTCATCAATAAGACGATTGAAATTCCTGGCTGGCACCATTGCCATAACATATTTAAGAAGTTGATCATCAAGGATATTAAATGTTCTGTAATCGATTCGATGCAGGTGCGAAATATCGCTTAACAGCCATTTTTGTTTTTTTTCTCTTCTTCCCATCTGGGGTTAGATCGCGGCAGATGAATATCTCCGCCGGCCCTCTTATTTGCTAGTGCAAATCCTAGTTCAAGGATAACGTTTGGACGGAAAGACGTTACGTCAAAGATTGAAAGAGTAGATTTTTTTATAGTTTGAGTTATGTCTTTCCATAAATCTCGCGCACCTTTTCCTTGAACTTGGTCACTAATATATACACACACCGGAAGAGTATCTTCCCATTTTTTCTTTAATCTATCAAAGTGTCGCTTAACGCGTTTATTAGAGAAATTACATGCAAGAAAAATAGTGCCTGCACTTATACTTTGTGTTTTACTCGTGGCGCGTACTGACATTTGAGATCCCTTCTTTATTAGATTCGATGTTTTCCGATATGAATATTTATTTAAACCAGTCAACAAAAGATTCTAGTAAAAAATAATGTTCAAAATGCGCTTCTTAAATAGCTTGCTTCTACTTTATTATTTCTGTGTCACCACCCAGACGCCCTGCCAGTTTGTAGGTGGCTGGGTGATAAGTTCTTCACATTTTAAAACATAAGCGCGTGCCGCGGCGTCTTTTGCGGCAATTTCGGCAAAAAGATTTTTTGCCTGCTTAAAATTTCCTTCGTAAAATAATTTTAGGGCATGATTGAATTTATCCAGTATATTTTGTTTTTCCGCAGTGATTTCCTCCGGCAGCATTGGCTCATAAATAACGACAGGCTCTTTTCTTCCCACCACCTCAACTCGCGAAATTTCCCGCGTGGGGAAAGCATTTGCCATTTGTTCTTTAGTTGCCTGCGATATCAAAGTATAAGTGCCAAACTGTTTGTTGATTCCTTCCAGGCGCGACGCCAGATTTACCGCGTCGCCGATCATCGTGTAATCAAAGCGCGACTTTGAGCCCATGTTGCCCACAACCGCCTGACCGGTGTTGATGCCGATGCGCATGTTCAGATTTTTATTAAGGCTCTTATAAAAATCCGGGCGCATCTGGGCTAATTTTTCCTGACATTTGAGCGCGGCGCGCACGCAGCGCGTGGCGTGATCGGGCTGCTCTAAAGGCGCGTTCCAGAAGGCGATAATCGCGTCGCCTTCGTATTTATCCACTGTGCCGCCTTCCTCATGAATGATATCCGTCATGGCGGAAAGATAAGTGTTGAGGAGATTTGTAAGCGTTTCAGGATCGAGCCCCTCGGAAAGTGAAGTAAACCCCTCCAGATCGGAAAAGAAAACGGAAAGAGTTTTTCTCTCACCGCCCAGCTTCAGGCGTTCCGGATGCGCGATCAGCTCTTCGATAACATCCGGGCTTAAGTATTGCTTGAAAGCATTTTTGATATAAGTTTTTTGCCTTCCCTCGGTTGTGTAATAAATCAGCCCCGCGCTGACCAGCGTTACCGCCACGGCTGTTTCCTGCACGAGCATTGGCAGCCAAAATCCCCATCGGTAAACGGCAAAACAAAGCGCCACCGGCAGAATTAAAAACGCGACATAAACAAAAGCGCTGCGGGCAATGCCTGTCGCCCAGGAAGAAAAGATTCCCGCCAGAAGCGCCAAAAGCAAGGTGAGGGCGATGGTGATAATCAGCGGCGTAGGCTTAATAAAATCTCCGGCCAGCAGATTATCGAGCAGAGTGGCAAAAACTTCCACGCCCGGATAGACGCCCGAAACAGGCGTAGGGCGCAAATCGAAAAGGCCGGGCGCGGAAAAGCCGAAAAAGACAAAAGCGTCTTTAAATTCTTCCGTGTCAATCACCGGTTTTTCTCCCTCCGCCAGCAAAAGCGAGCTTTGGATAACCGCCGCGGCGGAATAAGATTTGTGCGTACCTGTGGGGCCGCGGAAATTTAAAATGGCCTGTCCCTTTTCATCAATGGGAATGGTCTTATCATTGATAGTTAATTTGCCCGGCGCGATGGACATTTTTGTTTGCGGATGCGCCGCAAGATAATTGGCCAGCCCCAGCGTGGGCATTACTTTGCCGTCAAAAATTTCCAGCAGCGTGACGCGGCGGTAGACGCTGTCGGCATCGGGGCGCATCTGGACGTTGGCCAGAACTTTGACTGCCGCTGCGATTTTGGGAACAGGAAAGGAAGCATGCGCGTAGCTTTGATAACCAGCTTTACTTATCCAATCGTCAAGGCCGTTTATCTGAAAAACAGGCGCGGGCGCGAAATCAGGCCAGCTTGTTTGGCTGCCGGTATTTCTGCTTAAAAATACCGCGCTGACAACAGGCATCGCGCGCATGGCATCGGCCATTGCCTGATCATCTGACACTCCGTATTTGGAATGTTCCGTGTAAAGTACATCAAAGGCAAGGGAGCGCGCACCGGCGCGTTTGCAAAAATCAATTACCGCGCCATAAACTTCGCGCGGCCAGGGCCAGGATAATGCGTTTTCATCTTTGCCCCAATCGAGCGAACTCTGGTCAAGCATGATAACGCGGATTTTGTCTGTGGCGTTTGATGGCTTGGCCAGGGTGCTGACGCGCCAATCCCACGTTTTGGCTTCCCAGCGCTCCAGCCAGCCCGGCAGAAAAAAAGCCAGCGCAACGGCGGTGCCGATCAGCCCTGCCGCCATTCCCTGGAATAATTTATTTCCTTTTATTTTTTTAAGAACCATCATCTGATCCCGGCGCGAAATAATTTTATAACAAATGACCCGCGGCCTTGATAAATCTATCTTTGCGGACGTTAGGTATTTGCGCTGTCTGCGCGCTCATGCCTAGTTCGGCGATCCGCGCCTGCGGCGAGGGATGTGTTTTGGCAAAATCTGACCCACCGGGTTTTATCTGCCTGCCCATTACCTGCAGCATATTTACCAGCGCGCCCGGCTGATAACCGGCGCGTCTTAAGATGGTAACCGCCACAGCGTCGGCCTGATACTCATAAGCGCGGGAGTAACCGTTGTTGATCAGCGTGGTGGTGATATCAGAAATTACATCGCCAAAACTGTTCGACAATTTGATTAATTCCTCATCGCCGTATGTCTTCACTCCTTCTCTGGCCAAAACAGCTAATGCCTCCGCCATGCGCGCTTTTTGGATAGCGCTGATGCCGTGGCGCCTCTGGATATGGCCAATTTCATGCGCCAGTACGGCGGCCAGTTCGTCTTCTGTCCGGGAACAGCGGATGAGGCCACGGGTGACAAAAACATGCCCGCCGGGGGTGGCAAAAGCGTTGATGTCGTCGGAATCCAGCACCAGAAAATGATAACCGGCAAACAACTCCGGCGTGTCCGAGGCCAGCGCGAGCGTCTGACCCAACAGGTTCACGTAGGAATTTATTTTTGCATCATTGAGCGCCTTGTATTTGGTCAGAACTACCGCGCCGACGGAACGGCCGATGTAATATTCCTGCTCCGGTGTAAATTCTTCCAGGCTTCTGGACACAGCTGTTGTGCCGGTGCGGATGGATGCGGCCTGCTCTTTGGTAATTGTGCCTCTTTGAACTGCTATGTCTGTGGCCACGGTTGTTGCCGTTTCCACCGCCGCGCAGCCGCAGAAAATTAACAAGGCGAGAAATGATATTATTTGTAAAGTAAATTTTTTCATATTCAGCCTCCCTCGTTGCCCAGCGAAAGCCTTCCTTCGCTGACAAAATTTTCTATCTGCTCCGAGGTTACATCGAAGGCTTCCATGCGGTTTATCCAGGTGTAATCCAGATTTTTGTTAGTCGCGCGGTAGCGGTTTTCGACTTCCTTATTAAATCCTTTTCCCGCCAGAGCTATTTCACCCTGCCCGACGGTGCCGGTTTGAGAAGTCTGTCCAGCTGTTAAAATGATTCTCTTGGTGGTCAGAGAAGAAGCATGCACCCAGCCGCGGTAACTTCCGTAAGCCGTTCTTTTCCAGTCGCCGCGTTCCTCGAGAATAGTGACGCGCGCGCCGTAGGGAGCTCTGACCACAATCTTTCCCAGATGCGAGGGAGTAGCTCTCAATTGCGTTTGTTTTACCTGCACGCTCATGGTTTTTTGTGTTTGCGCGGTCGCGCTCAAGCAAAGAAAACTCAGCGCCGCAAGGAAAATGACCAGTGATATATAGCGAGCCATTTTTTACCTCCTTTATTACGAGCAAAGTTAGGCGAGTATTTTCGCCTGATTAAGAAACAAGATACGAATATATTTTGTAGCTTAAAGCTAGCATATTTGCGCCTTTATTTAAAGATTAATGGTTGAAAAATTAGGCCAATAACATTAGATATATTGAAATAGTGGCCCAAGGGCGAAGGATTATCATGATTTCCAAACGCGCGGATAAATTTACTTCTTTTATCGTGATGGATGTAATGGCCAAAGCTGAAGAGCTGGAACGCCGGGGAGAAAACGTCATTCATTTGGAGGTGGGCGAGCCGGATTTTCCCACGCCCAAAGTTATCACTGAGGCGGCCATTGACGCGTTGCAAAAAAACAAAACCCGCTACACGCACGCTTTGGGGCTTCTGGAACTGCGACAGGCGATCTGTGATTTTTATTTTCAGGAATACCGCGTGACGATTACGCCGGAACAAGTTTTAGTTTCCACCGGAACTTCTCCGGCTCTTTTGTTCGCGATGTTGGCTATTCTGGATAAAGGCGATGAAGTGATTGTCTCCAACCCGCGCTATCCCTGCTATCAGAATTTTATCCTGGCGGCGGGCGGCAAGCTCAAGGAAATAAAAACCCGTCCGGAAGAAGGATTTGTGTATCGCCCGGCGGATATTAAAAAGAAGATTACGCCGCGCACAAAGGCGATTTTTATCAATTCGCCGTCAAATCCTACGGGCATTGTCATGAGTAAGGAGCAATTGCAGAACATCGCTCAGTTTAAAAAGCAATATATAGTTTCCGACGAGATTTATCACGGCCTGGTTTACAAAGACCGCGCGCATTCCATTTTGGAATTTACCGACCGCGCTTTTGTGATTAACGGCTTTTCCAAATTATACGCGATGACCGGCTGGCGGCTGGGCTACTGCATCTTTCCCAGGGAGTTTTCCAAAGTAATGCAGCGGATTCATCAGAACTTCATGATTTCCGCCAGTGGATTTATCCAGTGGGCGGGGATTGCCGCGTTGACAAAGGCGCAAAAAGACGTGGCGGCAATGGTGAAAATTTATGACGAGCGCCGCCGTTATATGCTGGGGCGCCTGCAGGAAATGGGGTTTGTCATTCACGTGGAGCCCACCGGCGCGTTTTATGTTTTTGCCGACGCGCGTAAGTTTTGCAAAGATTCATATAAGGAAGCTTTCCGCATTACTGAGAAAGCCAAAGTGGGCGTAACCCCCGGCATCGATTTCGGCAGCGGCGGCGAAGGATTTTTGCGCTTTTCCTACGCCAATTCCCTGGAAAACATCAGGGAAGGTTTAGACCGGCTCGCGAGGTATCTGGACAAACATTTTTGATGATTTTCATGTTTTGACGCCCGATGGCAAAAAATACACACTGATAAAAAAACAAATGAATACAATTAATTAAACATCCCTGAAGGTAAATTTCAACATTTTTTGGTTGACGAAACGAATTTAATTCATTATATAGCTTTGCCTGATAAGAAAATTTAAATGATTTATTGACGGAGAAGGCCATAGGTTAACACATAACAACTAAATAGCAGCTGAAGCAAAGCCGCTTTAAGCGAGCGGCAAATGATTCCGGTTTCAGCTCAATGCGCCAAAAATCAACACCCACCCGTAAATTACCTTAACACTATCTTCGACCTCTGATTCAGTTGAAAAGTAATATTCAACGGTAAAGCCGGTGTGTGTATTTACGTATGAAAGAGAGTTGAGTAAAATGAAATTAAAGCTGATAAAAAATGGAAAAATAAAAATGAAAAGTTCTTCAGCGTTGATCGAGCAAAAGCTGAAAGAAATTGAACGCAAGGAAAAAAAACGAGCGAAATCAACCACGATAGCCAAAAGTAATTTCTTCGGCAGAATCATCGCGTGCGCGCTGATTGCGCTTATGATAGGAACCACTTATATTTACATCGAAAAGCAGGCCCAGGCCGCGTTTGACGGGCAAAACTCCTCGCGGATAACGATGTATTATGAACTTTACGACAGTTGGATTCTTTTAAATAAAAAGAAAAATATCTCGGAAGTGCTTTTAAGCAGAGGCGTGGAAGAAAACCTGTCTTTGCAAATCGCCGAAGCCGTAGTTGAGGAATCAAGAAAAACAAATATTCCCGTGCAGATGTATCTGGCAATTATGAAAACCGAAAGCACTTTTCGCCCCACCGTTGTTTCGCGGGCTTACGCCAAGGGAATTATGCAGATTCAGCCCGGTACCTGGAACGCCTATGTCGAAAAACATAATCTTCCGGTTACCAGAGAGCACATGTTTGATCCGCAGGCTAATATTATGGTCGCTTCGGTAATTCTCAAGGAGCTGTATGATAATTACGCCAAGCTTGGTTATCAGGAGCCAGAGGTATGGAATTATGTGCTGGCGGCGTATTTTGCGGGTCCAGCTTCACTCAAAGAAGGTCTAAAAGGTTATCACTGGCGATATATAGAAAAGGTAAAACAGCATTACCATAAGTTTGATAAGCAAATAACAGCCTAGTCGGTAATCAGTCAGATGCTTCTCTTTTCTTCATGATAATCAGCACGGCGGAAATGGCGCCTTCGGTAATGCCGGGGATACGCTGCATCTGTCCGACGGTGGCCGGCGCGACGCGGGCGAGCTTTGCTTTCAGTTCGTTGGAAAGGCCGGGAACGCAGTTGTAATCAAAATCCGGCGGGATTTTCTTTTTTTCCTGTTCCTTTAATTTTCTTACCGCCTCGATCTGGCGCCTGATATATCCTTCATACTTGGTTTCGATTTCAATCTGCTTTTTCACAAAGGGATCAGTTTGCTGCTGCCAGCCGTCAAATACAGCCAGGTTGTCGTAGGATAATTCATGCCTTTTCAAAAGGCCGTAAAGCGAGGAGGCGTTATTTAAAGGCGGAGAATTCAGCTTGGCTAGCTGTTTGTTTACATCCGGCGACGGTTTCACGCTCACTGTTTTCAATTGCGCGAGGCCTTTTTCGATCTGTTTTATTCTTTCCTGCAGGTCGCGGTAGTCGTCTTTGGCAATGAGCCCCAGTTCATGTCCTTTGCCCATCAGGCGGATTAGGGCGTTATCTTCGCGCAAAAGCAGGCGGTACTCGGCGCGCGAGGTGAACATGCGGTAGGGCTCGTCCACGCCGCGCGTGACGAGGTCGTCAATCATCACGCCCATGTAGGCCTCGGAGCGATCCAACACAAAAGGTTCTCTGTTCTGCAGGGCGCGTGCGGCGTTGATTCCCGCCCACAGGCCCTGCGCCGCCGCCTCCTCGTAACCGGAAGTGCCGTTAATTTGCCCGGCCAGATAAAGTCCTTCAACTAACTTTGTCTCCAACGTGAGTTTGAGCTGTGTCGGCTGAACAAAATCATACTCTATAGCGTAGGCAGGGCGCATAATTTCGGCCTGCTCAAGCCCTTTGACGCTGTGGACAATCTGATATTGAAGTTCCAGCGGCAGGCAGTTGCCCAGGCCTTTGGCGTAGACTTCCTGAGTATTGAGTCCTTCGTGCTCCAGCACGACGGGATGGCTTTCGCGCTCCCTGAAACGCATTACTTTGTCTTCCAAGGAAGGGCAATAGCGGGCGCTTATGCCTTTAATCACACCGGAATAAAGGGGCGAGTGTTGAATGTTTTCCCGGATCAGCTTATGGGTTGCTGCCGACGTTGCGGAAAAGTAAGACGGCAGTCGCTCCGACCTGAGTGCTTGGGTGGTGTAAGAAAACGGTTGTGGATTGGGGTCGCTGTCCTGTTGTTCCAAAACGTAAAAGTCAATGGACGAGGCTTTGATCCGCGGCGGCGTGCCGGTTTTCATCCTGCCTATATCAAAGCCTAGCTCCTTTAAATGGTTGGCCAGTCCCACCGAGGCCAGTTCGCCTGCGCGTCCCGAGGAAATTTGCGAGGGGCCGATGTGCACCAGGCCGTTTAAAAATGTGCCGGTGGTGATAATGATCTTTTTTGCGCTGTAGAAATGCTCACTCTGATCGAGCACGCCTTTAACCTTGCCGTCTTCGACAACGATTTTTTCGACCATTGCTTGCCGGAGGTGGAGATTTTTCTGGTTTTCCACCGTCGCTTTCATTGTCAGACGGTAGAGCTGTTTGTCGCATTGCATGCGCGTGGATTGAACGGCAGGCCCCTTGGAGGCGTTGAGCAGGCGGAAATGCACGGCGGTTTTATCCGTGACCTTCCCCATCTCGCCGCCGAGGGCGTCGATTTCCTTGACCAGCTGGCTTTTGGCCAACCCTCCGATGGCCGGATTGCACGACATCAGCGCGATAGCGTCCAGATTGATATTGAATAAAAGCGTTTTAAAGCCCATGCGCGCACAGGCCAGCGCCGCTTCACAACCGGCATGCCCGCCGCCGACAACGATTATGTCGAAATTATCTGACAATTTTGCTGCTCCTTAAATCCATAGCTTGCGCATGTTCTTAATCAGTAGTAAAAGCGTTCCTGGTGCCTAGTTGTCATTGCGAGTTCACGTCAGTGAACGCGGCAATCTTAATATATTGCACACTTATTAGATTGCTTTGTTCATTGCCATTCGCTCGCAAAGACATAACTATACATTTACGATAGTTGAAACAATGTGTTTTCTACGGCATGATCCGTAAAAAAACAATAGAAAAGAGGCGGCATGCCCAGGCCCGATTTCTGGAAAAATGATAAAAGATATTACGATCTGAAAAGCTACTGGCGCAATCTCTTCGGCGTCAACGTGCACAAACTGCAGATTGACGCGGGCTTCACTTGTCCCAATCGCGACGGCCATGTGGCCACAGGCGGCTGTATTTACTGCGATGGACGCGGCTCAAAACTGCGCCAGAAGGGGGCGCTGCCTTCTGTTTCCCAACAGATTCAAAGCGGTAAAAAATTCTACAAACCGCACGCCTCAAAATTTGTCGCTTATTTTCAGACCTTCACCAATACCTACGCGCCGGTGGAAAAACTGCGCTCTCTCTATGATGAAGCGTTGGCCGAGGAAGATGTTATTGGCCTTTCCATTGGCACAAGACCGGATTGCGTTGATTCAGAGATAATTGATCTGCTCAGCGGTTACGCCAAAAAACATCATGTCTGGCTGGAGTTGGGATTACAATCAATGCACGATAGAACGCTGCGGTTAATCAACCGAGGGCATAATTTTTCGCAGTTTATCGATGCGGTGCGCGCCTGCGCCGGGCGTGGCATAAATATCTGCGCGCATATTATTGTCGGCCTGCCAGACGAAACAGATGAGGAAATAATACAGACGGCAAGAACCCTTGCCGGCTTGCCTATCGACGGCATCAAGATTCATTCGCTTTTGGCGCTGGAAGGAACCCTGCTGGGGCAGATGTATAAAAACGGCTCCGTCAAACTCATGGACAAAGAAAAATATGTTTCACTGGTAGCCGATATTCTGGAAGTGCTGCCGCCGCGCTTGGTGATTCAGCGTTTGACCGCTGACGGCTACCGCGATATCTTTTTGGCGCCAACCTGGGCGATGAATAAATTGGATGTGTTAAATTCAATAAATAAAGAGATGGAACGGCGGGATAGTTACCAGGGGGAATGCTTTGTAAAATAAATATTGCCAGCCGCGCATAAAAATTGCTACATACCGTGCAGCTTTGGCGGAATATTTTTAAGACATGTTTATTGGCACAAAAAAGAATCAGGAAAAAATTGAGGAAATCCGCACGGCGCCGGAAGCGCTGCGGATAGAAGCTCAACACGCCCGAGGAGAAGGGGCGCTCAAGCTCTTTCTTCTTTTGCTTGTCGCGCTTTTGTTTGTTTATCATCAAGACTTAATCAGGATGTTGAAAGACAAGACAAAAGAGCAGCAAATTGTTCTGGTGGGGATGTTTTTGTTTTTTGGGGCGGCGCTGGTTTTCACGCTTTACATGATGAAGCGCAGAAAGGGCAAAATTCTTGTGGTGACGGGAAAAGGCCTGTTTGTGGAGCCTTCCTTCGCCCAGTTATGGCAGGACATTGACGAGTACAGTTGGCATGTCTCTCCCGATTTGAATAATTTTTTATTTTCCGGCCAAAAGCACGGCGCTACCCTGCTTTTGGTGAATAATAAAGGCGTGTGGCCCAAAGTTTATGATCTCGCGCCGCACGGGATTTTCTTTACACCGCAGCAGATAAAGCAGGTAGACGATTTATGCGCGCGCCTGGGAATCAAAATTGCGGAAAGATAAGGTCATTTTAACCATATGATCGCGATTATTGATTATAATGCCGGAAACATTACCAGTGTCGCGCGGGCGCTGGAAAATATCGGCGGGAATTTTGTTATTACCGATGATGAGAAAAAGCTCAAAGAGGCTTCGCATATTATTTTTCCCGGCGTGGGCGCGGCGGGCGAAGCCATGGCTTATCTGCGTCCGCAAAAACTGGACGTGGCGCTGAAAAATTGTTTTGCCGCAGGCAAGCCTATGCTCGGCATCTGCCTGGGCACGCAGATAATTTTGGAGCATAGCGAGGAAAATAACACGGACTGCATTGGTTTGGTGAAAGGAGTAACGCGGCGTTTTCCGGATAAGCTGACTTGCGGCGACCGGGCGCTGAAGATTCCGCACATGGGCTGGAACAGCGTTGTTTTACGACGCAAGCATCCGGTTTTTGAAGGGATTGCGCCGGAAGCGGAGTTTTATTTTGTGCATTCCTATTACCCCGCGCCCGCGGAAGAAGCGGTGGTTTTAGGCGTGACCGAATACGGCATAAATTTCTGCTCCGCTTTGACTTTTAAAAACTTGGTGGCCGTGCAGTTCCATCCGGAAAAAAGCGGCCGGCCCGGATTGCAGCTTTTGAAAAACTTCTGCGCGTGGAGGGGAAAATGATTTCCAAGAGGATAATCCCCTGTCTGGATGTGCGCGCGGGAAAGCTCACCAAGGGCATTAAGTTTAAAGGCAATGTGGACATTGGCGATCCGGTGGAAGCGGCGCGCCAGTATTACGAACAGGGAGCGGATGAAATAGTTTTCTATGATATTACGGCATCATCCGACAAGCGCGATATCATGATTGAGGTGGTGCGGCGCGTGGCGGAAACAATATTCATTCCCTTTTCCGTAGGGGGAGGCATCCGCAATCTGGAAGACATGCGCAAAGTAATTGGGGCGGGCGCGGAAAAGATAAGCGTCAATTCCGCGGCGGTGGAAAATCCGCAAATTATCACGCAGGGCGCTAAAGCTTTCGGCAGCCAGTGCGTGGTTTTGGGAATGGATGTGAAAAAAGTGGAGCAAAGCAAAAAAACTCCCTCCAGTTACGAGATCGTCGTGGAAGGAGGTCGCGTTTATACCGGCCTGGACGCGCTGTGGTGGGCCAAAGAAGCCCAAAACCTCGGCGCGGGTGAAATTTGCCTTAATTCCATCGACGCCGACGGCACGCAGGACGGCTACGAATTGAATTTAACAAGACTTATCTCCGAAAGCGTGAAAATTCCGGTAATTGCCTCCGGTGGCGCGGGCAAGCCCGAACATCTGGCGGAAGTCCTGACGGCGGGCAAGGCGGACGCGGCGCTTATCGCCTCGATGGTGCATTACAAAACGTATACCATCGCGGGAATAAAGCATTTTTTGGCAGAGCGCGGCATTAAGGTAAGAAATATCTGGTAGCAAAACGCCTGAATATCCTTGACGAACGGCGTCTGGTTTCATAAATTACCATCAAATATTTCACTATACAAAAACAATGTTAAGTATTAAGATTTTTACGTTAAGGATTAGTTAGGAGGCGATATAATTGGACACCAAAAGGCATGAATTAAATATCCAGCTGGCGCAGATGCTCAAGGGCGGCGTCATCATGGATGTAACCAATGTGGAACAGGCAAAAATCGCCGAGGAAGCCGGTGCCGTGGCGGTGATGGCACTCGAGCGCGTGCCGGCCGATATTCGGAAAGATGGCGGCGTAGCGCGTATGTCCGATCCGGCGATGATTGCCGAAATTAAAAAAGCTGTTTCGATTCCGGTGATGGCCAAGGCGCGCATCGGCCATTTTGTCGAGGCGCAGATTCTGGAAGCGCTGAAGATTGATTACATCGATGAGAGTGAAGTTCTTACTCCGGCGGATGAAGAGTGCCATATCGATAAAACAAAATTTAAGATTCCTTTTGTCTGCGGTGCGCGCAACCTCGGCGAAGCGCTTAGGCGTATTGCCGAAGGCGCGGCCATGATCCGTACCAAGGGTGAAGCAGGGACAGGCAACGTGGTGGAAGCCGTGCGCCATATGCGAACAATGAACCGCGAAATCCGCCAGCTTGCGGAAATGCCCAAGGAAGAAGTAACCGGTTTTGCCAAAGCAAACGGACTGCCTTATGAACTGACGCTTAAAGTCAAAGAGCTCGGTCGCTTGCCGGTGGTGAACTTCGCTGCGGGCGGCATTGCCACGCCCGCGGACGCGGCGATGATGATGCAGCTGGGCTGCGACGGAATTTTTGTGGGTTCCGGCATTTTTAAATCGGCGGATCCGGCGCTGCGCGCCAAGGCAATAGTCAAGGCGACCGCTTACTTCAATGACCCCCAAAAAGTGCTGGAGGCCTCGATGGGATTGGGCGAAGCGATGCCCGGCCTCGAAATAGGACAGATTCCTCCCGAACAACTTCTGGCGGGACGCGGCTGGTAAATTTCAAAAATATGTCATTGCATCTGGTAAAAGACACTCCCGCGGTAATCGGTGTGCTCGATCTGCAGGGCGGGGTTTATGAGCACCTGGATCATTTAGAGCGCCTGGGCATTACCGGCCGCCGAGTGAAGGAAGAAAATGATTTTAACGATTTAGCAGGTTTAATTATTCCCGGCGGCGAAAGCACCTGCCTGAAGCGCCTGCTGTCAATTTTTGGCCTCCAGGAAGTTATTGTGCGGCATTATCAGCGCGGCATGAAAATCTGGGGCACTTGCGCCGGGGCGATTCTTCTGGCCAAAAAAATTGTCAATGAAGAGACGTGTTTGGGGCTGATGGATATGGAAATCGAGCGCAATGGCTTCGGCTCGCAGCTGGACAGCTTTGCCGCAGAGGCAGTGATGCCGCAAGTCGCTGCTGAGTCCATTCCCTTGACTTTTATTCGCGCGCCCAAAATTCTGCGCGTCGGCCCTGATGTCAGGATATTGCTGAGAATGGATGATTACATCGCCGCCGCGGAGGATGATAATATTCTGGTTACCGTTTTTCATCCGGAACTGACCGGCTGCCTGGCGCTGCATCGATATTTTGCGCAAAAATGCGGCATAAAATCAGCGGTAAGCGCTTCCGGCAGCATTGATCCGCGTTGGCAAACACACAGCTGGACAAGGCTGGCGCGGATTGTCTGATTTTTGTTTCAGTAAAAAGGAGGGAGCGATATGGAAAAGAAAGACGCGTATGTGGCGAAGCTGAAAACAAAGATTGATAAATGGAGCGCCGATATTGATAAGCTGGAGGCCAAGGCGAAAAAGACCAAGGATGAGTATGACGCGCAAATCAAAACATTGCGCGAGCGTTATGACGCGGCTAGAACCAAGCTGGCGGAAATCCAGGACGCCAGCGAATCTTCCTGGAAAGATTTGAAAGAAGGGGTGGAGGGCGCCTGGAATATTTTCAAGAAGTCTCTGGATAAGGCCAAGGCCCGTTTTAAAAAGTAAAAAAATATCTTCTGAAATTTTTTGACTGTCGGACGGCGAAGCACGTCGTGCGTGGATAGTTGCATGAATAACCTTGACCATGCCGAAAAAAATTTTTTCGCCGTCGGGCGCTATTGGGGCGGCCTCAACGCGTCCTTCCGGCAGAAAGATGCCGTGTGCTCGATGCACACCGGCGTGTCGATCTCCGATTTTAACTGGGTCTGGAATGAAAAACCGCTTTTTGCAGACAACGCGGAGGCAATTGAGGAAATAAAAGAATATTACCACAATCTTAATCTTCGCTTCTGGTGGTGGTTGTATCCGCGCGGCGATACGCCCCGGACCAGGGACTTGCTGGCCGCAGCGGGGATGGATCTGATTGCGCAAATTCCCTGCATGGTGGCGGATTTGGATATTAAGGCGCTTGAGGAAAATATTCCCGCGCAAATTACCGTGTCGGAAGTCAAAAGCAACAAAGATTTGCCTTTATGGGCGGATATTTCCTTTCGCGGTTTTCAAATGCCCGAGCGCACGCGCGACGAATACAACGCTTTTGTCTTGTCGTTTGCGCAAAGCAATCGGCGGGCGCAAAAACTATTTCTGGTATATGTTGACGGTAACCCGGCAGCCACGTCTTTGCTTTTTACAGATAAGGAAACGGCGGGCATTTATTATGTCGCCACTTTACCTGAGTTTCGCAACAAGGGACTCGGTTTTCATGTGACTTTGGCGGCAATGCGCGCAGCAAAAGACGCCGGCCACAAGAAAGTCATTCTGCAAGCAACACCAGCGGGTGAGAAAGTTTACCGGCGCATCGGTTTTCAGGAAATCTGCCGGGCTCAAATTTACAAACTGAAGTAAAAGGGTAATCCCATACAGTCCGCTGCAAAGCCATCGGAAGCGCGGATGCCTGATAGGAACATAGCTGTCTTAGCCAAAGGTCAGGCGATTTCTTCCGGCTCTTTTGCTTTGATAGAGAAGTTCATCCGCTCTTTTAATAATCGAATTTATGTCGTCATCGCCGCGAACAATTGTTGTGCCAATAGAAATGGTTACATTGAGTTTATCGTCCGCCAATACAATATAAGATTTTTCGACCAGCATTCGCAGCCGGTTACTCAGTTCAATGAGGACATTTTCGTTGGCGTTTCGGATGATTGCTATAAATTCTTCACCTCCCCAACGCCCGACCAGATCGAAAGGCCTGATGTTTTTCGCTAAAGTGTCCGCAACGAACTTTAAAACTCGGTCGCCCATGTCATGACCGTATGTGTCATTGACCTTTTTAAAATGATCTATGTCCAAGAAGATGATGCCGAACCGAACGTTAAATCTTTTGCTTTCTTCCAGTCTCATCGTTAGCTCTCTTTCGATATGGTTTCGATTGGCAAGCCGCGTTAAGTTATCCAACAGGGCCATCTCTTCCAGTTCCTTTATCCTCAGTTCATCCGCCTTAAAATTGCTCATGTCGGTAAAGAGTTCAACGGCTCCAATTATTGAATTGTCTTTGCCGATGAGGGGAGCGGTACGGACAAATACAGGCACGCGGTGACCTTCTTTATGATGCAGAAACACTTCTGCCTCACAAACCTGACCTTCTGTGACGGTGAAAACCAGCGGGCACAAACCACCGCACAGATCATGACCTTCTTTGTCTACATGAGTAAGAATTTTATCCGCGCACGATTTGCCGATAACTTCTGCCGCCGTAAAACCGGATATTCTTTCGGCCGCTTTATTCCAGTATTGGATTACCCGTTCTTTATTTACAATATACAAGCCATCGTAGAGATTGTCGACGATTTTTCTGTAAGGAATTTTATTAAGATCCATAATTATTTTGCCGATCAGATTATTTCAGCCAACGTGAGCGTGAATGCATCTCGCGCCACAAAGGGCACGCGCGCTATTTTTAGGGCGAGAGGATTCAAAAAAGAATTATGATTACCCATTTTTCATTATCGTGTCAGCAGTAAAGAAAAAAGAGAAGCGACAAAAATTACCGCCGCTACTAATTTCAATAAATTAAGCGTTGGTCTTATTTCTCCGACCCGTCGCCCGTCTTTCAGGGCTAGCTTTTGCAGCGCTGCAGAGCGCGGCAGAAAAGCCGTTATCAAAAGCATGGCGGCAATGGCGATTAAGCTGTACAAAGTAAATTGATTTTGCAGCTTGCCGTAGATAAGCATCCCGTTCCAGAGCAAAACGGCGGTTATGATGAAAGACCAGCGCGCGGGAAAGCCTTTTCTCAAAAGCGACGCGCCCGCCACGCCTTTGGGAATAAATCCGTGTTGATTAAGCAGAAGCGCCAGCGCGTGCGCCCCGCCCTTGTAATCGAGCGAAATTTTTTGCGGATAATCCAGCACATTATGGTTAATAAAAACATTGGCGCCGTAAAGACCTTTATTATCCTCGAAACTTATAATATCGCCGGGGGTGAATTTGTAAACGCCCAGCAGGGGCACTTTCATGGTCAGCTCATCAGGCGAAGCGTAAAGTTTGATGCCCGGAAAATTTGAACGCACGCCGCCAACGCGTGCTGCGGAGATATTGATTTCCATTATGCTGACTCCTTATTGACGTATTATATTCAAATAATTTTAACACAAGAATATATCTTGTGTTTGTTAATTTGGCTTATTTTCAAGCGGGGGTTGCCAGACGCAAGCCGATAATGCCGGCAATAATCAATCCAATGCTTATCAGGCGTGCCGGACTGGCAGATTCCCCGAGAAGCACGATGCCCAGGATTACCGTTCCCGCGGCTCCCACCCCCACCCAGACACTATAAGCTGTTCCGACCGGTAAATCTCTCACGGCTAAGCCTAAAAGCAAAAGACTGACAATTAAAGCTACCGCCGTCCAAATTGTAGGCCAGAGTTTCGTAAAGCCTGCAGTGTATTTTAATCCGATCGCCCAGCCGACTTCGAATATTCCCGCCAAAATCAAAATAGCCCACTTCATGTGATTTCATCCTTCCTTGTTTTCGAAAATTTTTAATATATGAATTATATTTTTCCTTTTGCGTCAAGCAGGCTGATTATTGACCCATAACTTGCCGGCAGCAAAATAAGCAACAAAATTGTTCTTTATGCTGTTTATCAAAACGTCTTTGTTTATTCTTTTTGCTGTAATTAAGATGTCCCACGGGGAATTAATTAATATAATCGGCAGCTTAAGTATTTGGCATTGACGTTGCTATTTCATAAGGCGGACGAATTTAAATTAAAAAGTTCAGGAGGTAATTATTATGAACAGTGGAGATACAGCGTGGGTTTTGACCGCGACAGCCCTGGTGTTGCTGATGACGATACCGGGATTGGCTTTTTTTTACGGCGGACTGGTCAGAAGAAAAAACGTCCTTTCGATTCTGATGCAGTGCTTTATCATCATGTGCGTAATCAGCCTGCAGTGGGTGCTCTTCGGTTATTCTCTGGCCTTCGGTCCATCGATTTCCGGCATTATCGGCAATCTGGAATGGATGGGGCTGGCGGGCGTGGGAGCGGCGCCCAGCGCGGATTACGCAGCGACAATCCCTCACTTCGCTTTCATGCTTTTTCAGGCGATGTTCGCCATTATCACGCCCGCTCTGATGATCGGAGCGTTCGCCGAACGTATGAAATTTTCCGCCTTTCTGATTTTCACGATTCTTTGGGCGACTTTTGTCTATGATCCGCTCGCGCATTGGGTATGGAATAAAAACGGGTGGCTGGCCGCTTTGGGCGCGCTGGATTTTGCCGGGGGCATTGTTGTTCATGTCAGTTCAGGAATTTCGGCTTTGGTTTTGGCGATTATGCTGGGCAAAAGACTTGGTTATAATCATAAACCGATTCGCCCGCACAATCTGCCGTTCACTGTTTTGGGAGGAGCTCTTTTGTGGTTCGGCTGGTTTGGATTCAACGCCGGCTCTTCCCTGGCCGCGAATGGTTTGGCCGCTCAGGCAATGGTTGCCACGCAGATTGCCACTGCCGCAGCCGCTTTGACCTGGGTCATGGTGGAATGGTGGCACATCGGTTCTCCAACTATTCTCGGCGCGGTCACCGGCGCGATAGGCGGTCTGGTGGCAATCACGCCCGCATGCGGTTTTGTGAGCCCGATGAGCGCTATGGCAATCGGCATAATGGCGGGAGCAATATGCTATCTTGCGGTTGCGGTAATCAAGGGAAAAATCGGGTATGATGATTCGCTTGACGCTTTCGGTGTGCATGGCGTGGGTGGAATTTTTGGCACGATTGCCGTGGGGATTTTCGCGCAGAAAGCTTTGAACGAAAACGGCGCGGATGGCCTGCTTTTCGGTAATGTGCAGCAGTTTCTTGTACAGGGGTTGCTGGTTCTGGTGGCGGTGGCTTTTGCCGTGACGATGACTTTTATCATTTTTAAAATAGTCGATGCGCTTGTGGGTATGAGGGTTGAAGAAGAAAAAGAAATCATCGGGCTTGATTTGACGCAACAAAGCGAAGCCGCGTATACCGTGATAGAATAGGAGGAATAAACATGAAATTAATTGTTGCCATCATTCAGCCGCACAAACTGGAAGCGGTGAAAAGAGAATTGGAAGCCGTTAACGTAAACCTTATGACCGTCTCCAATGTTTTGGGGCAGGGCAGACAAAAAGGCGTGACGCAGTTTTATCGCGGCGCCAAAGAGGCAGGCGGGCTGCTCAGCAAAGTCAGATTGGATATCGCTGTAAATGAAGCGTTCGTAGAGCCGACCATTACGGCCATAACGAAAGGGGCGCGCACAGGCGATGTGGGAGATGGTAAAATATTTATTATTGATTTGCATGAGTGCATCCGTATCAGCTCTTCGGAGCGAGGAGGCGTTGCCATAGGTTAAAAGAATAAATCGCGCTAAAGCCCTGAAGAATTAATTTTTTTAAACAAAATGCCATTATCCGTCCTGATTGGCGGATAACGGCATCTATTTGTTGCAGCATGTCTGTCATTTATGGGTTTACATAAGAGGATATATCGTGTATGTAACCTAGCATGAAAAAAATAATAATTATCAGCATGGCGTTGGTATTTTTATCGCCATTTTGTTTTGCGCAATCCAAGCCCATACAATTCAAGGCAGGGACCAATTTCACCATTACCCTGAGAGCCAATATGTCCACCGGCTACCAGTGGCAGCTGGCCGAGCCGCTGGATGAAACCATGCTGGAACTGGTGAACTCGGAATATATCCCCTACAGGACACAGCGTCTGGGCGCGGATGGAAAACAGCTATTCACCTTCAAGGCGCTCAAGGCGGGAGAGACGAGTATTGTTTTCAAGTACGCGCGCGATTGGGAAAAAGACAAACCGCCGGAAAAAGAACAGACCATCAATATTTCCATCAGATAAATATTTGCACTTCTTTCATTCAAGCGATAATCGCGGCGGGAATTATCAGTTTTTTGTGGCTGATACTTTATTGTTGGTCTATGGCCAGATTGGCCAGCCTGTCGGCGTGTTCATTGTGGCGGCGCGGGACGTGTTTTACCTGAATATTGTCAAAAGATGCAAGCAGCGCTTGCACCTGACGCATTAATTCCTTTAGATTTTCATTCTTAACTTTGTATAAACCGTTAACCTGACGGGCGAGAAGCTCGGAGTCAAGATACACTTCCAGGTTTTTATATCCGTTTTGCAGCGCGCCTTCCAGACCTAAAATCAAAGCTTTGTATTCGGCGATATTGTTGGTGCAGTGTCCCAGGTATCGCTTTCCTTCCCAGAGGATGTTTTCCCGGTTATCCGTGATTACGGCTCCCGCGCCGCCCGTGCCGGGATTTCCCCGACAGGCGCCATCAGTGTACAATCTGTAGGTTTCGGGTGTGGTCAATGAGATGGATTTTCCTTATTTTCAAAATAAATTATTCTGTTGCAGTTCGGGCAGCTCAAGAGCTCCGCTGACCTTTGCAATTCGTTATACAGCTGTGGCGGAATATTCATGTGGCAGCCGTTGCAGACGGCCTTCCAAACGGAAATGACACCGATACCGTTGCCTCTTTTTTTGAGTTTTTCATATTTCGCCAGAAGTAGGCTGTCCACCTTATTGGTCAGGGCGCTTCTTTTTTGCTCCCAGCCGGTGAAGTCCGTGTCAATTGATGCTATATCCGCCTGTATCTTATTTTTTTCTTCTTCGTATTGCCGCTTATGCTGGTTTAGAACTTCTTCGTCTTTTTTCACCAGGACGGCGAGTTTATCCATTTCTTCCAGAAGAGAGATTACCTGTGTTTCAACGTCACCCAGAGAGGCCTCAGCCGTTTCAATTTCCTTGAGCATGGCCTGATATTCCTTGTTGTTTTTTACTTCCAGCAGCCTCTCCTTGGCCTTTACGATGCCCTCATTTATTTTTTTTATTTCCTTTTCTTTCGCCGCGTGCGCGGTTTTTATTTCTTCGTATTTCCTTTTGTTTTGCTCAATGTTCTCCCTAAAAGCTAAAAAATCCTGCTCCAGCTTTGCCATTTTTTCCGGCAGATTTTTTTTGCTGGCCAAAAGACTAACCAGCCGCGTATCGCATTCCTGAAGTTCGATTAATAACGATAAATCCTCTCTCAATTTCTTGCTCCCCCTATTTTCATAATAAAAAAAATGCACCTTTTAGGGGTGCATTTTTATAATTGGCTTATTTGCCGTATTGGCTGTGCCGTGGGTGGATGAAGATTCCTGTTGCGTCACGGCGCATGCGCGGACGTATGGCGATCTTTCTTCTCCGTGCACTATGTGAAATATTTCTTTGTTCATTTTCCTTGCTACTTTCAGGCATGATTGGTGGGCCCACCTGGGATCGAACCAGGGACCTACCGGTTATGAGCCGGTGGCTCTACCAATTGAGCTATGGGCCCTGTAACAGCGCCTTACGTCTTTCAAGGTTTGCCTTGATATACATAAATATTCGGGTTGTCAATACTATTTTCCGCCACGCTTCCGCGGTTTTTTCTTTGTTTTTTTTGCCGCCGGCTGTTCTTTAACATCAGTATCCTGGGCCAGGCTTTCGATCAGGCTGCTGAGCGCGCTTGAGTCTTCAGTAAGTGTGCTGAGCCTGTCACTGATGCCGAAGCGCATGCGCAGAACCTTTTCTTCGCGCGGCGTCAGCGTCGAAAGTATCTTCTTTGTTTGTTCCGCTAGATCCATGCTGATGGTCGCCTCGGAAGGAGACATGATTCTCTTGTCTTCGATAAAATCCCCAAGATGGCTGTCCTCTTCTTCGCCGATGGGCGTTTCCAGAGAGATCGGCTCTTTGGCGATTTTCAACACTTTTCTAACCTTTTCCAGCGGATATTCCATCTTGTTGGCGATTTCTTCCGGCGTGGGTTCGCGACCAAGCTCCTGAACGAGATAGCGGGAAGTGCGAATCAGCTTATTGATTGTTTCAATCATGTGCACGGGAATTCTGATTGTGCGCGCCTGATCCGCGATGGCGCGGGTGATGGCCTGCCTGATCCACCATGTCGCGTACGTGGAAAACTTATAGCCGCGCTGATACTCGAATTTGTCCACGGCCTTCATCAGGCCGATATTGCCTTCCTGAATCAAATCCAAAAATTGCAGGCCGCGATTGGTGTATTTTTTGGCGATGCTCACCACCAGCCTTAGGTTTGCCTCCACCAGTTTTCGCTGCGCGATATCGGCCTTGCGCTCGCCTTCTTCGATCGATTTAACCACTGTTTTTAGGGTTGCCGCCGGAATGCCCGCTTCGCGGACGATCTGTTTAATCTTCTTGTGGGCTTCGT
Organism: Syntrophaceae bacterium UBA7520; assembly: GCA_002478265.1. Classification (GTDB taxonomy): domain Bacteria; phylum Desulfobacterota; class Syntrophia; order Syntrophales; family Smithellaceae; genus UBA4810. Next base: position 31,147 of record DLNC01000019.1, on the reverse strand, counting down.
CAATGTCCACCTTGCTCCTTTTTAAGAGTTCCACGGAGACGCGGCTTTCCCGGGCCGCTTTTTTTTCGTCAGCCTTTGACCTTTTCATTTTTGCCCAGGCTTTTTCCAGTTGCGCCAGATTTAATTTCGTTTGTTTTTTGTACTGGTTGATAACCCTTTCAGCGTTTTCTATTTCTTCGTTAAAGTAACGCAGCCGGGAAGTGAAACGATTTATCTGTTTTTTACTGAAGCGGATTTTCCGGCACAACGTGACGATAAACCGCGTGTTTTTTTCCAGCTCGGAGGTCATTGCTTCGCGCTGTTTGGCGCTGATGCCTTTTGCTTTGAGTCTGTTGTGCAGAACGTTATTTCGGTCGTTGAATAGTTTGATGCGGGAAATCAGTTTTAAAACCCGGTCGCGGTGTTCGTCTTCTTCCACGAATCCTTCTTCATCTTCGATATTATCCACGACATTCTTTACACGGATTTCGCCGCTTTGCAGCTTTTCACCGATGCTTAAAACCTCGCTTATGGAAATGGGCAGGCGGAAAATCGCTGACATCGTTTCGCGCGCGCCTTCTTCAATTTTTTTGGCTATTTCCACCTCGCCCTCGCGACTTAAGAGCGAAACCATGCCCATCTCGCGCAGATACATTTTAACGGGGTCTCCGGTCTTGCCCGCGGCCGGTATGAGGGCCAGCGCTTCGGATAACTTGGAAGGAGCCGCGTCCTCGGCGGGCTTTTTTACCATGAGTTTTTCGCCCTGTTCCGTGTCGATGATGTCGATGTTCTTTTCGCCAAATAGCATAATAATATCATCTATTTGGTCCGAGGAGGTCACATCCGGCGGTAGGATATCATTGACGTCGTCATAGGTTAAAAAACCTTTTTCCTCTCCTAGCATTAGTAATTTTTTGAATTCTTCAGACTGCAGTTCTTTGGACATGGTCTCTCTCCGGGATTTTATATCGCATTAATTTAATTCTTTTTCTTCCATTAGCAAGTGTTCTTTTTCGCGTAAAAGCTCATTTATCAGGTCGTCATTGCCGCTTTCCTGGGCCTTGCCGAGCCGCAGCTTAATCTGGCGATGCTGTTCCTTAAACCATTTTTTCTTGATTTGTCTTAAGTTATCCGAAAATACTTTTTCCAGCATGACGGCATCGGCCGGCAACGCCTTAATCATGGCCTGAAAAATCCTCTCGCGCAGGGGCGCGTCTTCATCCCCCCCCAGAATAACCCCGATATCGACAAATCCTTGTTCATTATACATCTCGATTATTTTTTTGCCTAAGGATTTGAGGCGCGGCTGCAGGAAATAATTAAGGATGCTTTCCTCTTCAATTTGAATTATTTTTTTGGGGTACTCAAGCAGCAGCTGTATCAAGTGCATTTCCACCGTGTCAGCATCAATATTAAGCGGAAGCTTTGTTTTGGCGCTTGCGGTTTTTTCCCGCGGCAGCGCTTTTATAAGCAAATCTTCATTTATGCCCGTTTTTTCCGCGACGCGTTTGATAAAAAGCGCTTTTTCCTTCTGGTCGCTGATCTTCCCAATGAATTCCATTGCTCTTCTGATCATTTCCCTCTTGTCTTCATAGGTCGCGCCGCCGCCGATGACATTTTCGATATAATAATCACTCAGGGGCTGAGCGTGAGAAATCATCTCTTCCAGTTTATCCGGACCGAACTTTTTTACGTAATCGTCCGGATCGTGCCCGTCCGGCAGAATTAGCGCGCGCGCCTTCATGCGCATTTCCAGGAAAAGATCGAGACTGCGATTCAAAGCTTTTTTCCCGGCCTCATCAGGGTCAAACAGCGCGACGATATCCGTGGTGTAACGGTGCAGCAGTTCCAGATGTTCCCTGGTAAGCGCCGTGCCCAGTGTCGCCACGACATTGCCCACGCCGGCATTGACCAGCGAGATTAAATCGAAATAGCCCTCGACAATAATAGCGAAGCCTTTCCGGCGGATTTCTTCTTTCGTTTTATTAAGTCCGTATAGATTTTTTCCTTTGATATAAACGGGCGATTCCGGGGAGTTCAGGTATTTCGGCTCGCCTTTGCCCAAGATTCTTCCGCCGAAGGCAATCACTTCGCCGGATACGTTTTCGATGGGAAAAATCAACCGGCCGCGGAAGCGATCGTAAAAACGCCCGTCCTTGCCGGTGATTACCAGTCCCGCCTGTTCGGCAAGCTTCAGTGAAAGCCCGCTTCCCTCGAGATAATCAGCCAGGGCATTCCAGCTATCCGGAGCGTAACCAAGACGAAATTTCCTGATAGTCTCTTCGGAAATGCTTCTCTCCTGCAGATAAAGGCGCGCCTCTTTTCCCGAGGGCGCCTGGAGATTGCGGGCGAACTGTTGCGCCGCCCGCAGATTAAGAGAAGTTATTTTTTCTCTCAGCGTTTCGCGTTCCCGGCTTTCCTTGTCGGTCACGCGCGGCGGTAGAATCACGCCCGCTTTCTGCGCCAAATCCTTGATCGCTTCAGGGAATGTTTTTCCGGCTATTTTCATCAGAAAGGTGATGACATTGCCTCCCTGTCCGCAGCCGAAACAGTAAAATATCTGTTTTTCCCTGTTCAGCGTGAAAGAAGGCGTTTTTTCCTGATGAAAGGGGCAAAGGCCGACAAAGTTGCGTCCCGCCTTTTTCAGCGTCAGGTATTCGGAAGCCAATTCGACAATATCCACCCGACTTTTGATTTCTTCGATTTTGCTGTCGTCAAAGCGCACGTAATGCTTTCCTTGAGCCCATTTTTTTATTTAGGGCTTTTGTGTTATTAATATAAGGATAAAAGCGCCTTAACTTTTTCACCCACGGTCTTGGCGTCAGCCTTGCCGGTGATCTGCGGCATCAGTATTTTCATCACTTTGCCCATGTCCTTGACGGATGCCGCTTGAGCCTCGGCAATGGCTTTTTTGATTGTATTTTCCAGCTCTTCGTCCGTCATCTGCGCGGGTAGAAACTCCTGCACGACTTTAAGCTCCGCTTCTTCCTTTTCCACCAGATCAGTTCTGCCGCCTTTGGCAAACTGCTCGATGGAATCCTTTCTCTGCTTAACCATCGCGGAAAGAAGCTGCATAAACTCCGTTTCGTTGAGCGGCCGCATTAAATCTATTTCTTTGTTGTGCACGGCCGTTTTCAGCAGGCGGATGGCGGAAAGCCTGATTTTATCTTTAGCCTTGGTGGCCGCAACCATTTCTTCGTTTAGTTTTGTGTTGATGTCCATATTTTTCTCCTGAATTTCAGCCGAGCTGGTCTTGCAGTTTTTTGCCGCCCAGCAGATGCATGTGCAGATGAAACACCACCTGCCCGCCTTCCGTGTTGCAGTTTACCACAGTGCGGAAACCACGCGCGGCGATTTTTTTTATTTGTGCCACCTTTTGCGCGGCGACGTAAAGGTCGGCAGCGACATCTTTTCTTTCGGGGGCAACATCCATCAAGGTTGGAATATGCTCCTTGGGAATGATGATAACATGCACGGGCGCCATGGGCTGAATGTCGTCGAACGCCAGCACTTTTTCATCTTCATAAACTTTACTGCAGGGAATTTTTCCCGCGACAATTTTGCAAAAAACACAATCTTCCATGATCGCTTTCCTCCTTCGTTTTCCCCTGTCTTACGCGGCGGCCGCTTTAATCGCGTCTTCCAGTTTAATCGCTCCGGTGTAAAGAGCGCGTCCGATAATCACGCCGCAGATGCCACAGTTTTCTATAGCCTTTAGTTTTTCAATGTCTTTAATTGAAGCGACGCCGCCGGAGGCAATGACCGGTACTCGCACTGCTTCAGCCAGTGCCCGCGTTGCTTCGATGTTTACGCCTGTTTCCATCCCGTCGCGCTTGATGTCGGTGTAGACGATGGCTTTCAAGCCGCAGTTTTCGAAGCGCCGGGCCAGCGTTGTCGCGTCTTCGTTTGTTTTTCGTTTCCATCCTTCCACGGATACTTTGCCGTCGAGAGCGTCTATCCCCAAAATAATTTCCCCCGGGTATTTACTGCCCGCCTGGAAAATTATTTCTTCATTTTGCAGCGCCGCCGTGCCGAGAATTACCGCTGCCACGCCGTTTTGCAGGTAGAAGTCGATGGTCTGCATATCTCTGATGCCGCCGCCGATTTGTACGGGGACATTATTCAGCCGTTTGACAATTTCGATGACGGCGGGGGCGTTTTTGGGGAAACCCGCCACTGAGCCGTCCAGATCGACGACATGGATCAGCTCCGCTCCCTTTTGCGCCCAGTTTTGCGCCATTTCCGGAGGGTTGTCGGCGTAGATGGTGACGCGTTCAAAATCACCCTGGGCGAGACGCACGCATTTTCCGCCCTTGATGTCAATTGCGGGGATGATAATCAATTTAAACACACTCCATGGTAAAAAATACGCGAAATCAGGATTAATTCGGTTAAACAAAAAAGCTTTTGCTGCGAAAATGGCAATTATTAACGCACAAAGCCGGGGAATTTTTTAAATATTTCATCCATCCCTTGCCGGGAAAGCTGCTGGGCGGTTAGCCATTTTCCGCCGCCTCTAAGAAACGAAGATATCTGGAAAAGATCTTCCATCAGTGATTTTTGTGTTTTGTCAAAGATGCCTCTCCACATGATGCTTCCGTCTGCTGCGTTTACCAGATAGATTTCAAAGGCGACGGAAGCGGGGCTTTTCACGGAATAATCGTAACCCACTCTTTCCACATAGCGATAAATATACCCCACGGCCAAAATATCCGCTCCCAGTTCCTGGCCGGTTTTTTTCAAGACATCTAAAAATGGTTTTCGGAAAGATTCGGAGGAGACCCTTCTGTAGATTCCCTGCACCCTATCCTGGGGTATCAGGCGCACTTCTTTGAACTCACCCAATTTACTGGTGAAGATATCTTCGATTATTTTTTCCGCGCCTTCTTGAATTCTGCCTGTGGAATAAGCCGCCGTGCACAGCGGGCAGATAACCGTGTTTTCCAGATTATTATCCGGAATCATCGCCTGAAAGGAAACGACACCCACCACCACGGAAGACTTGACGCTTTGCTGCGTTTTTTCTTCGGCCTGGGCGTTTAAAGGCATAGCCAAAAAGACAGTCAGAAAAAACACGGCCAGCCGATTCATTTTCTTTTCACTGTGATTAGACATTTTATTTACCTCGCTTTTTCTATGCTTCCCTTAGTGGAGAGAACGCCGCTGATGTTCTTGTTTTTATTTACCGCTTTTCTGAGCGCCCGCGCGAAAGCTTTAAACACCGCTTCAATAATATGGTGGCTGTTGTTTCCGTATAACAGGTTTATGTGCAGCGTTATCCCGCTGTGATCGGTGAACGCTTTGAAAAATTCTTTAATCAGGGCGGGATCAAAACCGCCGATTTTGCGCCGCGCGTATTTTACGTTGTAGATAAGGTAGGGGCGTCCGGAAATATCCAGATCCACGCGGCAGAGGCACTCGTCCATCGGCACGCAGGCCGACCCGTAGCGGCTGATGCCGGTCTTTTTCCCCAGCGCTTTTCCCAGCGCCTGTCCCAGGCAAATGCCCATGTCTTCCACCAGATGATGGTCGTCAATATGCGTGTCTCCCTTGCCTTTTACCATAAGCTGGAAAAATCCGTGTTTGGCAAAGAGTTCCAGCATATGATCGAAAAAGGGAATTGAGGTCGAAATCCTGCTGCCGGCTTTTTTGTCCAGGTCAATTTCTACCTGGATATCCGTTTCTTTCGTTTTGCGGACTATTTTTGCTTTTCTGGCCATATATTTTTGCCTTCGTTCTTAAACGACTTTGTTCAGAGGATATTCAATTATGCCCTCGGCGCCAGCATCCAGCAGAAGCGGGATCAGCTCGCGCATTCCTTTGGCGTTGACAATCGATTCCACCGCGAACCAGTCCGTCGTGGAGAGAGTTGAAACGGTGGGTGAACGCAGCGCGGGAATCAGCGACATTACCTTGTCTAGGTTTTCCTTGGAGACATTTAGTTTAAGTCCCACTTTGCCCATCGCCTGCAGCGAGCCGACAAGCATGGTTCTGATTTGCTCGATTTTTTTTCTTTTCCAGGGATCTTCCCAGGCGGCGCGGTTGGCGATGAGCTGCGTGTTGGTTTTCATCAGTTCATGAATGATGCGTAATTTATTGGCCTTGATAGTGGAGCCGGTTTCCGTTACTTCCACCACGGCGTCCACCAGACCTTCCACAACCTTGGCTTCCGTCGCTCCCCAGGAAAATTCCACCTGAACGTTGATTTTTCTGTCCGCGAAATATTTTTTGGTGAAATTAACCAGCTCCGTGGATATTTTTTTTCCTTCCATATCCTCGATTTTCTGGTAGGGGGAATCGCCGCGCACGACCAGAACCCAGCGTGCCTGACGCATGGAAACTTTGGAATAAATAAGGTCCTGCACGACAACGACATCGGAGCCGTTTTCCATAATCCAGTCAATGCCGGTGAGGCCTAAATCCAGCGTGCCGTCTTCGATATAGCGAGACATTTCCTGCGCGCGCACCAGCGAGCAGGTCATTTCCGCATCGTCAATATCCGGGAAATAACTGCGGCTGTCGTAAGTGATGCGCCAGCCGGCTTTTTTAAAAATATCCACCGTGTTTTCTTCCAGGGAGCCCTTGGGAATCCCCAGCTTCAGAATCTTCATTTATAGACTTCCTTGGGATCAAAAATTTGCTCTCCGACAATTTTAAAATCGCCGTTTTCCAGCTTACGGTAAAAACAGGACCTGAAACCCGTGTGGCAGGCCGCCTCGCCGATCTGTTGCACCTGTAAAAGTACGGCGTCGTTGTCGCAATCGATGAAAATATTTTTTATCAGCTGAACATTACCCGAAGTTTCGCCTTTTACCCATAGGGATTGGCGCGAACGACTCCAGTAAGTAGCTTTGCCGCTCTGTAATGTCGCCTCCCATGCCTGCCGGTTCATGTAGGCCAGCATGAGGACTTCGCCGGACGCGGCATCTTGAACAATCGCGGGGATTAAACCGTCCGATTTGGAAAAATTAGGCTCTGTTATTTTATCCATACGTCTTCATTAAGTAATTGGTATTTAATTGATGAAGGGCTTTAAATCAAGAGTTATTTTTATCCTTAATTATCAATTATTTGGGTCTTGCCTCAAGCATCTTTTCATGATACGGAAATTCCCAAATAAATAATACAAGCAGTCAGTCAATTTGCGGGAGGTTTAGTTATGTCATTGCTTATCGGGGGCATTATTTCCGGTATTATCGGATTGGTCAGCCTCATTTTTTGGTGGGGAGATTTTATGACTATCGTTAAAGGCGCTTTTCCCATTTGTCTGCTTTTAGGGGGGGCGTTGGCGGTGTATGTCGGAATTGATGAGATGCAGGAAAAAATCAATGAAGAGAAATTAAGCCAGGAAGAGAAACTGGAGATGGCCCGGCAGGAAGCGGAAAAAGCAAAGGCCGAAGCCGAAAAATATAGAGAAGAGCTCAATAAGTTGAAAAAGAATTAATCTTTTCGTTACACCAAAGACACTGTTGGCAAAAGACAAATCTGCCGGCTATAAAGTTTCTTTATAGCCGGTTTTTTTGCTCGCAAACAGCATAAAAAGTATCTGGCAAAAACAGCTCGTGTTTTTTAGTTTGAGCCATAAGGGCAATAATAATGAAAAGTTACGCAAGTGGCGTAATGCCTTTGTTCTTTAACTTCTCTGTCATTATTTTGTAACCTGACAGTTGTACCTTCCTCCGCGGTTGCGCAGAAATAATACGCAACTAAGGAAAAATTTTCAAAAGGAGGAAAAAATGAAGAGATTTTTGTTAGTTTTGCTGGCGCTGGGACTGCTTAGCGTCTTTAGCGCGTCGGCTCTGGCTGCCGATGTCAAATTCAGTGGCCAGTATTACGCGGCGGGTATGTATGTGGATCAGACATCGCTGCAAAAAGACACCACGGGCTATCCAGCCACCGCATTCTACTTTCAGAGACTGCGGGTGAGGACGGATTTTGTCGTTACCCCGGCCTTGTCTTTGATCACTCGTTTTGACGCGTTGGAGAGAATCTGGGGCGGCGCCAGAAGCGCTGTTGGAACGACAGCCGATGTCGATTCTTCCGGCACGCGCGCGGAAAATGAAAACATCGCTTTTGATTGGGCGTACATCAATTACAAAGCTCCCATCGGCGTGTTCCAAGCCGGTATCATGAATAAGGGCACGACAGGGACTGCTTTCGGCAACAACATCGCCCCGGCGGCCAGAATCAAATACGCCTATACCTACGGGCCAATATTTGTTGAAGTTCAGACCAGCAAGTTAGAAGATAAAAGCCGTTCCTTTATCTCCACAGCAACTTATAACGATGCTGATCGTGATGAGTACGGTATTGAAGGTGTCTATTCCTGGAAAGGCGGCAAGGCAGGCGTGAATGTTACCTATAACCGCGACGCGAGAAAGCGTCCTGCGCCAGACAACTATGAAAAGACTTACTGGCAGGTTGTGCCTTACGCGATGGCCAAAATAGGCCCTGTCGCGCTGGAAGCGGAACTTGGTTATGTCACCGGTAAGGAAAGGGATTATGACAACGCCACGGCCGACATTAAAATGACCGGTCTGTCTGGATATCTCAATGCCCTAGCTGATTTCGGCATGTTTTATGCGGGCGGAACCTTCGCGTATGTTTCGGGTGATAATCCCAACACCACCAACAAAAGAGAAGGCGGCACGCTTACAGGCGGGCGCGACTGGAACCCCTGTCTGATTTTGTTTGGCTATTATGATACCTATAGATGGGTAGGCCCCATCAGAGGTCATGACGCCAGCGCTACCGGCGATGTAAACAATGCAATGGCCAACGCGTTTTTCTATCAGGGACGCGTGGGCGTTCGTCCGATTGCTGACTTGGACATCATGGCTTCTCTGGCCTATGCCACGGCGGACCGAAAACCGACCGGCTACCTGAAAAAGGATTACGGCATGGAGTTTGATTTAACCGCCACCTACAAAATCACCAACAATCTTTCCTATATGTTGGGCGGAGGTTACTTGTGGACGGGCGATTACTTCAAATACAACAATGCCGCCAACAAAGTCAGCGACAATTACATGCTCATCAATAAACTAACGCTGACGTTCTAGCTGCAGGCTTAAGACCGAAGGCCGAAGGCTTTTAGTCGGAGAAAATCATCCCCGGAGGCAAATATTGCTTCCGGGGATTTTTATTTTTCGCGGTGGATATTTATTTTTTTCTCTTCGTTAGTGCATGGTAAACTGGGAGAACAATCACCAGAAAACATAAAACGAGGGCCATCAACGCTACCGGGCGTTCTATAAAAATGCCGAAGCTTCCCTGCGACATCAGAAGCGAGCGTCGCAAGTTCACTTCAAACATCGGCCCTAGCACAAACGCTAAAATCAGCGGCGCCGGTTCATAGTCGAACTTCCTGAGCAGATATCCGAAGACTCCGAAAATAATCATAATAAAAATATCAAAAACGTTATTATTTATGGAAAAGGCGCCAATTACGCAAAGAAGAATAATCAGGGGGTAGAGGATGCGCTCCGGAATGCGCAAAACCTGCACCCACAAAGGAATGAGGGGCAGATTCATAACCAGTAGAATGATATTTCCTATGTACATGCTGCCGATGATGCACCAGAAAATATCTGGATGCTCTTTGAGCAAAAGCGGGCCGGGGGTGATGCCGTGCATCAAAAACGCGCCGAAGAGCACCGCCAGAACGACATTGGGCGGAATGCCCAGCGTCAGCAAAGGGATAAAGGAAGTGGACGCGGCGGCGTTATTGGCGGATTCGGGAGCGGCCACTCCTTCAATGGCGCCCCGCCCGAATCTTTGAGGCTTCTTCGCCAATCTTTTTTCAACGCCGTAGGAAATAAAGGACGAAAGCACCGGTCCGCCGCCCGGCAGAATTCCCATGAAAAACCCGATCAAAGTGCCCCTGATTATCGCCCACCTGGCTTTGAGCCAGTGCGCTTTTTTAGGGAACAAATTTCTAAATTTCACTTTTATTATTTTTTGCGGAACGGTTTTTTCCAGATTGGCTAGAATTTCCGCCAGGCCGAAGAGGCCTATGGCCAAAGGCACGACATGCAACCCTTCATATAAACTGATGATGCCGAAAGTCAGACGGGGTTGAGAGGTGATCGGATCCAGCCCGATTGCGCCCAGGATCAGTCCGCAAAGCGCCATGATTGCCGCTTTAATGATTGAGCGCTGCGCCAGGTAAATGATAAAGGTGAAACCCAAAAGAATTACGGCAAAATATTCCGGCGGGCCGAATTTAAGGGCAAATTCCGACAGCGGTCCGGCGATCAGCTGCAGGCCGATTAAGCCGACGGTCGCCGCTATAAAAGAGCCGAAAACCGCGATGCCCAAAGCCGCGCCGGCTTTTCCTTTGCGCGCCATCTGATAGCCGTCCAGGCAGGTAACCACGGAGGCTGCTTCACCGGGCACGTTTACCAGAATGGACGTTGTCGAGCCGCCGTACATCGCGCCGTTGTAAATGCCCGCCAGCATAATGATTGCCCCGGCCGGCGGCAGTTGGAAAGAGAGCGGCAGCAAGATAGAAATGGCGCCCGCCGGGCCGATGCCGGGCAAAACACCCACCAGCGTGCCCAGGAGGCATCCCGCCAGAATGAGGGCAAGGTTATGAAATTCAAAAGCGATGGCCAGGCCGCCCAGCAAGCTGTTTAATGCTTCCAAGAAATTCTCCGTCTATAAAATTCCCAAAGTTTGGGGCAGGGGTGTTTTTAAGAGATACTGGAATAAAATATAACTCAGAATAACCGCCAGCAAAGACTTTATCAAAGCGCCCCATATTTTGATTCTTGCTGTCATAAACAAGAACAGCAAGAGGAAAAATGTGGCGGGAAGATATCCCAGCCGGGGAAGAAGCAAAGCATAAACCAAGAGAGACAAAACAATTAAAAAGCTCTTGCGCGGAATAATCTCGCGCAAGAAAAATGAAGTTTCGGATTTATTTTTTTTGCCGGTGATATTTTCGGAAATTAAAGACAGGCAAAAGATAATTAAAAAAAAAGCCGCCCAAAAAGGGAAGAAGCCGGGCTGGGGCTGGGCAAGTTTTCCCAGTCCCAGCGTAAATGCATGCATCAGAACAAGGAATGCCAGCGCGAGAAAGATAACGCCGCTGATAATATCAAGTCTGTTCACGTATCCTCATAACCGGCGCCAGGGAGTTGACTTTTTACTCCGGCTTGGTGGCCGCTTCCTTGATGACGCCGGTGGCAATCAGATGCTCGTTGATTTTTTTCCAGTAAATTTTAAGAAATTCACTGAACTTTTCGCCGTTGTAATAAACGGGAATCATGCCGATTTTATCCAGGGCGTCCAGATATTCCTTGCTTTTCGTCGCGGCGGCAAAAGCCTCTTCCAGATTTTTTGCCACATCCGTGGGAATATCCGCGGGGGCAACCACGGCGAACACAGCGTCATTGGCGAAATCATATCCCAGTTCTTTTAGCGTGGAAGTTTTGGGAAAAATCGGCGAACGTTTTTCGCTGATCACGGCCAGAAGTCTCAACTGTCCTGCTTTCACCGCGGGGATCAACTCCGACGTGAGCGCCGCGAAATCAACATGTCCACCCAGCAAGGCGGTGAGAGCTTCCATGCTGCCTTTGTAAGGCACATGAATCATTTGCAGTTTCTTTTTGGCGGAAATGACATCCACCGCAGCATGTGTGGTGCTGCCGATGCCGGTGGTCGCGTATTTCAATTTGTTCGGGTTTTTTTGAGCGTAGTTGACAAGTTCTTTCAACGATTTCCAGCGCGCGTCGTTTTTTACCACGATGCCCAATTGCGGCTCGGAAAATCCGATAATCGGGCGGAAGCTGCTGAACGGCTTGAAGGGCGCTTCCTGCATCTGGCTTGCGCGGATGATCACGGAACTGGGTGTCGCGCACAGCGTGTAGCCGTCTGGATTCTGCGCGAGCATCGCGGCCAAGGCCACCATGCCTGTTCCACCAGGTTTATTTTCAACAACAATGGGTTGTCCCAGAATTTTCTCCGCCGCTGCGGCCAACGCCCGCGCGCTTAAATCCATTGAACCGCCCGGACTGAAGCCCACCAGCAGCGTGATCGGCCTTTCCGGAAATGCGGCCGAGACCGGCTGACCGGCAAACACCAATAACATTGACGATAAAAATAATATAGAAATAATGCTTCTTATTTTCATTTTCAGGCCTCCTTTTACTGCTGGCTGTTCAAGTCGTTTTGCAAAATAATTTTTAGAAGGTAAGCGTCAGTTTGTTGATCAGCAGATAATTATCACTGACTTTGGCTGTCGCGTCCATTCCTTTGAAATACCCTCCGGTGAACAGATAAGCTCCCCCTAACATGTAGGACAGATTATTGGTGATTCTGTAGGTGGCGATTAAATCCACTTCCACGCCGTAATCTTTTTTCTGATAGACGCTGGTGGGATCTCCCGCTGTTGCCCAGGGTTTTTTATCCGCCTGCGCGTAAGAGACCGAAGCCATGATATCCAGGTCGCTTACCGGACGAATGCCGCCTCTTAATTGCCCGAACCAGGCGTTGGACATGGAGCTGGCATTTTGCGGGCGCGTGTCCGGTGGGCCGACACTTCCGCCATGACCGTATAATGTTCCTGCCCGGTAGTTGCGGTCATAATTCCATAAAAGCAGGCAGGGATTCCAATCCATACCGCCGCTGATTCTGCCGCCTTCTGATTTGTTTGCGGTGGCGGGGTTATCGCCGGAGATATAGGCAAAGGTGCCGCCTGTGTAAAACATGCCGAAGTCAGCTACGGCGTCCAAAAAGGCAGCCAGATTGGTTAGTTTTATATCAGCGGTGCCGTTGTCGTAGTCGCGCAGTTTGCCCCAGGCGTAGGAAACTTCCGCCTGCAGTTTGACGGGGCCTAGCTGCGCGATGGCGTAAGGCGTGAGGCTGTAGGTGAAAGTTAAATAATTGTCCGGCGCCGGTCTTTTAGAGGCGTCGCGTCCGATGCCGCCCAAAACGCCTGCGCTGCCGCCTTTCCAGGAATACTTGAAGGCCGCGGCGTATTTGTCGGCATCAACATCGGTAGCCGTGGTTGTCGGACTGGCCACCGAGCGACTGCTATCTTTCAATTTGACGGTTTTGAGGATGAAATACCAGGGCCCGGTGGTGTAACTCCAGGCGATTACTCCGGCGGGTTGAGACGAGTCGGCGAATACCGTGCCCCACGCCCCGTCATCCATGTATCCGATGCGCCACAGACCCAGCTTGGACGCATAATGCACGTAGGCCCAGTCAAAAGCGATGTTTTCATTTTCCGCGCGTGTTGCCGCGGAGAGAGAATCGGCCGTAATGCTCGGTGCGGATCTGGCGCCGCCCCAGATTCTCTCCATCGCGTCAAAACGGGTGATCAGTTTCAAGGCAGGCGTCACGATAAACTCTGTCCGTACGCGTAGCCGTTGAAAATAAAAAGCGGTGGCCGGATAACCGGTGGCGTCTTTTCTGAAAGTTGTCTCGTCCAGATACATGCCGGTGGCGTAAAAATCGCCGCTGAACTTTACATCAGCGGCCCGCGACTCAATGGCAAAAGCCAGTAAAAGAATAAATCCCAACAAAAAAAGTATGCAGCGTTTCATTTTGCCCCCCCTTCATAATCAAGGATATGTTTATGATAGCTGTTGCTAAATATGCATTAAATATTTGTCATTAAATCCAGCGATTAAATGCCGCAAATTTCGCCTCTTGTGAGGATTCCTATTATAATTATCAGGTTTGCGCAAGATGCAAAAAGCGACTTTTGTTCTCCTGTTTGCTTGCCATGAGCCGGTGCCGAGAACGCAAAAACACTTCTAATTATTTAATAAAATTATTTTATTTTTCTGATGTCTTTTTCCTTGCCGACCACGACGAGAACCTCGCCGTCCTTAACGACAAAATCCGCCGCCGGCACCATATGGATGGCGTCGGAAAGAACATCGCGCACGGCAATGACTTCGATATTATGTTTGCTGCGCAACTGCAGCTCGGCAATGGTTTTGCCCAGAAAACTGTTGGGAGGGGCAAGTTCAATGATCATATAGTCTTCGGAGAGGGGAATATAGTCCATGACATTGGGCGAGATGAGGCTTTTGGAAATTTTTTTGGCCACGTCCATTTCCGGGATGATGACGTCCGTGGCGCCGACTTTTTCCAGAATCATCTTGTGTTCCTCATTCGGCGCTTTCACGATGATGTTCTTCACGCGCATCTGTTTTAAGTGCAGCGTGATTAAGGTGGCGGCGGCGAGATCTTCGCCGAAGGAAATTATCGCGACATCGTCTTCCTGAACGCCGATTTCATCCATTACTTCCTTGTCCGTGCCGTCCGCGAGAATCGCCTTGGTGGAATAGTTTTTCATTTTCTGGATGGCGTCTTTGTTCTTATCGACCACGACAACATCAAATCCGTTTTCAAATAAATCGCGCGCGACGTTGTATCCGAATATGCCCAGGCCGATGACAATCGCTCTTTTCATTTAATTTTCCTCCTTAAATTTTCGCCAAAACCCTACGGGAAAAATAAATTAACCCACCATTACTGTTTCTTCGGCATAGGTTATACCTTTTTTCCGGGCCGAATACAAAGCAAAAGCCAGCGTCAGCGGGCCGACCCGTCCGGCAAACATCATGAAAGTAATGGCAATTTTCTGAATGTCGTTGAGCTTATCGGTAATGCCCATGGAAAGTCCCACTGTCGCGAAGGCGGATACGGTTTCAAAAAGGTATTCCACAAATTTATGGCGGCTGGCCGCGGGCGTGTCGTCGGTACCGCCAAAAAAAAGCAAAACAGATGTGATCAGGCACACAAAGAATATGGCGGCGAGCACGATGGAAATGGTTTTTTCAATTGTTTCTTGGGGGATGGTTCTGTTGGCGACATTGACGTTTTCGCTGCCTTTAAAACGGCTGACAACCAAAAGCAACAACAGAGAAAAGCTGGTGGTTTTGATGCCGCCGCCGGTGGAGCCAGGCGAAGCGCCGATAAACATCAGCAGTATCAAGATAAGAATAGTGGAGTTGGTGAGAATGCCGATGTCCACGGTATTGAAGCCCGCGGTGCGCGCGGTAATAGATTGAAATAATGAAGAAAGCAATGTTGTTTTTACGCCTGCTCCCCGCAAGGCGTTATCCATTTCCATAAAATAAAAACAGATTGCGCCCACCATAATCAGGACAAAGGTCGTTATCAGAACAATTTTAGTATGAACAGAGAGTCTTTTTTCGAGTCCGCGTAATCTGGCCAGCACTTCATTTTGCACAATGAACCCGATGCCTCCCAGGACAATTAGCGTCATCACGGCGATGTTCATAACCGTGTCTGTTTGATAAGACATCAGACTGTTGGAAAAAAGGGAGAAGCCGGCATTGTTGAAGGCGGATATCGCGTGATAGAGCGCGCGGTAAAAAGCGGCCCCTGTAGTAAAATCCTGCGCGAAACGCCAAAAGAGAACCACCGCGCCGATGCTTTCGATAACAAAACTGTAAAGCACGACTTTTTTGACGATAAAGAAGAAGTCGCGCCGCGGGGTGTGCAGGAAAGTAACCTGGCAGATTTCCCGACCTTTAAAGGAAATATCTTTGCCCATCAGCGTAAAAAGGATGACGGAAAATGTGATGATGCCCAGGCCGCCGATCTGGAAAAGCACCATGGTGATAATTTGCCCCGCCAACGACAGGTCTTTTCCCGTGTCCACCACCGTCAGGCCGGTGACACAGACGGCGGAGGCGGCGGTAAAAAGAGCATCGATAAAGCGCAAGCCGTCTCCGGAGGCGGAAAAGGGCAGCCAAAGAAAAAACGTGCCCAGCAGGATGAATGCGGCAAAGCTGAATATAAAAATTCTGGTCGGCGTAAGATGCCGGCTTAGGAAATTCCGGATTGTCAGATAAAGTTTCATTTTCTGCCTTTATCAATCAAGCAAAGCAAAATCATGAATCTTTTGTTATTTTACGACGGAATATTATTTGCCAGAGCATCAATATGGCCCCCACGGTTATGGCGGAATCCGCGACATTAAACGCCGGCCAGTGCCAGCTACCGATATAGAAATCCAGGAAATCCACAACGGCGCCGAATCTTATTCGGTCGATTAAGTTGCCTACCGCCCCGCCGAAAATGAGAGATAACGCGATGATGATCAATAAGGGCTCTTTTTCGCTCTTTATGATGAAGTAAATAATCAGCGCCATAGCCAGCAGGGTTATGCCGATGAAAAAAGCGTAGCGGAAAAATTCCGGCATTTCCGCGAGAAATCCGAAAGCCGCGCCGGGGTTCATCACGTAAACGAGGTTGAAAAAACCATCGACAACAATATGTGTTCCGTACATAAAAAGCTTTTTTGCGATGAGCGCCTTGGTGAACTGATCCAGAATGATGATCGCCGCGGCGCAG
This sequence comes from Syntrophaceae bacterium UBA7520, assembly GCA_002478265.1. Taxonomy (GTDB): domain Bacteria; phylum Desulfobacterota; class Syntrophia; order Syntrophales; family Smithellaceae; genus UBA4810. The sequence goes on along the minus strand of DLNC01000019.1, from coordinate 14,824 downwards.
GCAAGAAATATTATCATGTTCTTTTTCATAGATATTTCTCCAGACAGCGCTAGAGGTTGGTCAGGCAGCGGTCGCATACCTGCGGATGCTGTTTGTCTTTCCCCAGAGATTCCGAATAAATCCAGCAGCGCTGGCATTTTTCACCGCGCGCTTTTTCCACGCCGACAATCAATCCCGGGATTTCTTCGCTCTGAAATGGATTTTTGATTTTATCCGGCTCTGTCAGTTCCAGTTGCGAAACAATCAGAAACGCCGGCAAGTCCTGGCGATGGTTCTCCAGCAGCTTCTTTAATTTTTCCGGCGCGGCGATGCTGACGCGCGCGTCCAGTGAGTGCCCGATTGTTTTTTCTTTGCGCGCCTGTTCGAGCGCCCTGGAAATTTCCGCGCGGACATCAATTATTGTTTTCCATTTGTCACCCAGAGAGGGGTTAAAGTAAAGCTCATCCACCTGCGGCAACTGCGCCAGATGCACGCTGGTCTCTTTATCTTTCCAATCAGGCAGCGCTTTCCAGATTTCTTCCGCGGTGAAAGTGAGAATGGGGGCCAGCAGTCTGGTCATTGCTTTTAAAACAATAAACATTGCCGTCTGGCCGGAACGCCTCGCCGCCGAGTTTGCTTTGGTGGTGTAGAGCCGGTCTTTTAAAACGTCCAGATAAAGCGCGCTTAAATCCACGGTGCAGTAATTGTAAAGAGTGTAAAAAACCACGTGGAACTGATAGCGCTCGTAGGCGTCGCGGACTCTTTTGATTACTTCCTGCAGACGGTGCAGCGCCCATTTGTCCATTTCTTCCATTTTTCCGTAGGGGGCGGAATCCTGATCCGGATTGAAATCATAAAGATTGCCCAGAATGAATCTGCCGGTATTGCGGATACGGCGGTATGCCTCCACCAGGCGTTTGAGAATTTCTTCAGATATACGGATATCATCGGTGTAATCTTCCGCCGCCACCCAGAGTCTGAGTATTTCCGCGCCTTGTTTTTCGATGACTTCTTGCGGTTCGATGGTGTTGCCGAGGGATTTGGACATTTTTTTCCCTTCGCCATCCACGACAAATCCGTGCGTCAGAACGCTCAAATACGGGGCGCGGTCTCTTGTGCCGACGCATTCCAGCAAGGAAGAATGAAACCAGCCGCGGTGCTGATCGGAACCCTCCAGATACATGTCCGCGGGCGATTGCAGGTTTTCTCTTTTTTCCAGCACTGCCGCGTGCGTGACGCCGGAATCAAACCATACATCCAGAATATTTGTCTCTTTGGTAAATTCGGAAGAGTGGCAATGCGGACAGGCACTGCCTTTGGGCATCAGGTCTTTGGTGTCTTTTTCAAACCAGATATCCGCGCCGCCTTTTTCCACCAACGCCACCAGATAATCAAGGATTTCCTTGGTGAGCACTTCATTCTTGCACTTGGCGCAGTAATAAACGGTAATCGGCACTCCCCAGAGGCGCTGGCGCGAAATGCACCAGTCAGGCCGATTTTCCACCATGCCATAGATGCGGTCGCGCCCCCAGGCGGGAATCCACTGCACCTGATTGATGGCGGCAAGCGCCTTCTTGCGCAAATCGTTTTTTTCCATCGAGATAAACCACTGCTCGGTGGAGCGGAAAATAATGGGCTGCTTGCAGCGCCAACAGTGCGGATAGGAATGCTGCATGGGAAAATGCCCTAAAAGGGCGCCTGCTTCTTTCAGTTTTTTGATGACGTTGTCATTGGCATCGAAGACAAACTGCCCGGCGAAATGCTCGACATCTTGGGTAAATTTTCCCGCGTCATCCACCGGCGCGTAATTTTCCAGGCCGTATTTGAGGCCGATCTCGTAGTCTTCCTGGCCGTGGCCGGGGGCGATATGCACGCAGCCGGTGCCCGCTTCCAGCGTGACAAAAGGCGCCAGAATCAAAACACTTTCTCTTTTCACCAGCGGATGAACGCATTTTTGCCCTTCCAGAACCGCGCCTTTGAATTCATCCAGAATTTCATAATTCTTATTTTTATAGCCGAACGCCTCCAGGCAGTAATCGAGCATGTCTTTGGCGACAATTAAAACCTCGCCGTCAATTTTCACCGCGGCATAAATAAAGTCATCTTTGAGCGCGATGGCCAGGTTGGCGGGAATCGTCCAGGGGGTCGTTGTCCAGATAACGACGCTGACTTTTTGTCCGGCCAGTTTCGGCAAAACTTTGGCGATATCGGAAGTCACGGCAAATTTGACATAAATAGACGGCGTGTGATGATCCGCGTATTCAACTTCCGCTTCCGCCAGTGCCGTTTTACATGATGCGCACCAGTAAACAGGTTTTTTACCTTTATAAACGCTGCCGTTGAGATAAAGCTTGCCGAATTCGGCAATCGTTGCTGCCTCGTATGGGTAGGCCATGGTCAGGTAAGGGTTATCCCACTCACCAAAAACACCCAGTCTTTTAAACTGCTCCCGCTGAATACCCACATATTTTTCGGCGTAAGCGCGGCAGGCGCGGCGTTTGTCCGCCTGAGACATGGTTGCTTTCTTAGCCCCCAGTTCCTTGTCCACCTGATGTTCAATCGGTAGTCCGTGGCAGTCCCAGCCCGGCACATAAACGCCGTCAAAGCCACTCATGTTTTTCGCTTTTACCACGATATCTTTCAAAATTTTATTGAGCGCAGTGCCCAGATGAATGTTGCCATTGGCGTAAGGGGGGCCGTCGTGCAGAATGAAAGGTTTGGCTCCCTTGAGTTTTTTCCTGATCATCTTATAAATGCCTGTTTCTTCCCAGCGTTTGAGCATTTCCGGCTCACGTTGGGCCAGATTCGCCTTCATCGGAAAATCGGTTTGCGGCAGATTCAGGCTTTGCTTGTAATCCATTTACCTATTGCTCCTTCATCTCAAAAAAAATAGCGGTCATGCCGCGAAAATTAAAAGCTTTTTTACGAGGCAGTGCACTATCACACAATGATACCACTTTCAAGCAATCTCTATATCACTTAACATCAATAATTTCTTGACAAATTTGCCCCGGCCGCCGTATCTATCGGAAAAGGTCTACGACACTTGACTTTCTGTGACACGGCATTACAATTAGGATGCGTGTAAAGTAATTTTTTATAAATATCCGCAATTTAAATAAAATTGGAGGCTTGGAATAAAAATGAAAAGAATTTTGCTGTTTCTTCTGACCAATATCGCCGTAATTTTCATTTTGAGCATCGTTTTGCGTCTTTTGGGCGTTGATCGCATCCTCGATGAAAGCGGCACAAACTTGAATATGTATAATCTGCTTATTTTTGCCGCGGTTTTCGGCATGGGCGGCGCGTTGATTTCGCTGATGATATCCAAATGGACGGCCAAACGTTTAACCGGCGCGCAGGTGATTACCAATCCCAGAAGCTCCACGGAAATCTGGCTGGTGGATACGGTAAAAAAACAGGCGGCCGCAGCGGGCATCGGCATGCCGGAAGTGGCAATTTTTGATTCTCCCGCTCCCAATGCGTTTGCCACCGGTATGAACAGAAATAATGCTTTGGTGGCGGTAAGTTCCGGCTTGCTGCGCGTGATGAACAGAGAAGAAGTGGAAGCGGTTTTGGGCCATGAAATAAGTCACGTATCCAACGGGGATATGATCACGCTCACGCTGATTCAGGGCGTGGTTAACACTTTTGTTATTTTCTTCTCCCGCTTGGTCGGGCATTTTGTGGACAGAGTCATTCTGAAAAACGAAAGAGGACACGGGTTGGGATTTTTTCTGACGACGATTATCGCGCAGATTGTTTTCGGCATCCTTGCCAGCATCATTGTTATGTGGTTTAGCAGGCACCGTGAATACCGCGCGGACGCGGGCGGCGCCAAGCTCGCGGGCACGCCCGGCATGATTGCCGCGCTGGAAAAATTAAAAGCGAGTGTTACGCAGCCGCTGCCGGATCAGATGTCGGCATTCGGCATCTCCGGCAAGTCCAAACGCGGCCTGGCCATTTTATTCATGAGTCATCCGCCGCTGGATGACCGCATCGAGGCGCTGAAAAAATCCACTTACCGGTAAAATGCCAAAATTGAATATAATTAGTCTAAGCCAGCTTTGCTGTTCTATCCAAAGCTGGCTTATTTTTTTTGTAAAGAAGAGCAAGAAATATGAAGTTAAAGCTGAATTTGCGATTCGTAAAAGCAAGCGATTATTAAGATACGCGGTCATGTTGTCTTTACAGAAATGATTTGATTACCGAAGGAAATTATAAACAAACACCATTAAAATTAAAATTTTAATCTTCTGGCAGATAAAATCAATAAAAGGAAAAACGGTCGACAAATTTGTCGAATATGTAAATTCTTGTTTTTTAATGTATTAAAGTAAACGCCTATATTTGACATCAGAAAATTCGACATTTTCCGTTATTTTTTCGCAACAAAATAAAATAATAAGCATCGTCATATCAGCAGGTTAAATGTAATTTTTGTCTTGGCATGAATGATGCTTAGCAGAACGTGGTTTATTGAGTTGGATTAATATTTTTAAAACGAATGGGAAAAGACACTGCGTATTGATGAAATAAAAATATTCTAAGACTGAATTCAATTATACGTTACGCTTTAGAAATGAGAACGGGATTTTAATACAGACGTGCAAAACAAAAACATTGATTCAAAGCTGATACATTCATATTTGGCGCTTACGTATTTCTTTTTGTTGTTGAACGGTTTTGTTTTTCTTCGTCAAATCGAAAGTATTAGTTTCATACAAGTTTTATTTACGATAGCGGTATATCTGAGCTATAATTTTCTTTATCTCCTGCCGATTATCTTGGTTTTGGAAGGCCTGAAACTTATTTTAGCAAGGCCTTTGATAAATAAGCAATTAACCAGTAGGCATGTTGATCCTAACTGGTTTTTGTATATCCCCGCGGTGCTTTTGACCTGGTTTCTGCAGGTTTTGATCTTTACGGACGGTTTTATTTTCCGTTTTTATGGTTTCCATATAAACGGTTTTGTCTTGAATCTTGTTTTTACCCCGGGCGGTATCGAATCCATGGGCGGCAATATCGCTTCCTTTTTGACATTTGGCGCTATTTTCTTTGCGTTTCTGGTCTTGCAAATTTTTTTACTCGCCGTTCTGTTGAAGATCAAATCAATTCGAATTTTTTGTTTTAACTTTTTCAATAGTAAAAGGCTTGCTCTTTCGGGGATTGCTTTTTTAATTCTTATAATCTTGCAGGGTTTTACCTACGGTTTGAGTAAATTTTATGCCTATACTCCTGTGCTGACCACAGCTGATGCTTTTCCTTTGTATGTGCCGATTGTGTTTAACGATCTGGCTAGATCCATAGGGCTTGAAGCAAAGGAACAGGCGGGCTTCCAAATGGAAACGAAGAACATTCAGCTTCGTTATCCGCTTGCCCAACTTACGGAAACACCAAAACACCGTAAATATAATATTGTCTGGCTGGTAGGAGAATCTCTGCGCGCGGACATGCTTGATCCTGAGATCATGCCCCAAACTTGGGCTTTCTCCAAAAAAGCTGTGCGCTTCATGAATCATTACGGCAGCTCCAATACAACCCGTTACGGTTTGTTCTCCATGTTTTATGGCCTTTATGGAAATTACTGGTTCAGTTTTCTTAACGAACACAAAGGACCGATAATCATGGATGTTCTGATGCGGGAAGGATACCAGATAGATATTTTTACCAGTGCTGATTTCAATTACCCGGAGTTTGCTCAAACCATTTTTGCTCATATTCCGCGTAAATTGCTCCACGATAAGAATGAGTTGGCGGCAGGTGCGGGCTGGCAGCATGATCGGGAAAACGTAACACGCATGGTCGATTTTCTTGATAAACGGCAGCCGGGCCGCCCTTTTATGACTTTCATGTTTTTCGAATCGCCCCACGCGCGTTATTATTTTCCTGATGAAAGCGTTATCAGAAAACCGTATCTGGAAGTTTTCAATTACGCGACCATGGATCTAAAAAGCGACATTGGTCTGATCAAAAACCGGTATATCAACTCCTGCCATCACCTGGATAGTCAGTACGGTCGTATTCTTGAATACCTGAAGACACATGGGCTTTTGGATTCAACAATAGTAATCTTGACCGGCGACCATGGAGAAGAATTTATGGAAAAAGGTCATTGGGGCCACGGCTCCGCGTTTGTCGAAGAGCAGACACGTGTGCCGATGGTGCTTTGGGTGCCCGGTATGGCTCCCCGTGAAGTAAATAATATAACAGCTCATTTGGATATTCCAGCGACGTTGTTGCCTCTTTTGGGGATAACGACGCCGGCGGAAAAATATACCCTGGGAATCAATCTTCTGGGTGCGAAAAATCGTCAATTTACGGTTCTTTCGGACTGGTATACGCTCGTCTATGTTGATGATGCGTATAAGGCGGCGTTTAACTATAACGGTATTTCCACTCAAAAAGTAACGACAAAAGATGACATGCCTGTTAAAAATCCGGAAAAATTTTATCAAGATCAGAGGCGGGAATTATTCGAGATTCTGAGAAATATGACTAAGTTTAGCAAATAATTTTTCTTTGATACAAGGTGGGGAGACGTTTAAATTCAGGAGAAAAGGCATGGGGAAGACAGGACATCGGTATCGTAATATTTTCGCCATTATTATTCTCACCATACTCATGGTCACTCTGTTATTGGCCTTCGCCTTAGAAGTATATACGGTAATAGTTAAAGATGAGGGTGATATGCCTTTGCCGCCAACGTTCGGTAATTTTCCGGCCAACAGAAAAGCACTCGAACAAGTAAAAGAAGCAGGTAATTTTTCATTTGCTGCGGTTGGTGATGCCAGGAGTAGCGGTATTTTCGAACGAATTGTCTCTGAGATGCATAAGGAGCCCCTGGATTTTGTGGTTTTGCTAGGTGATTTATCTGGTGATAATAACGAAGAACATCACCGGTACCTACATGCCGAAATGAATGAGTATGTTCTTCCCTGCCCCATGTTTTATGTTGTGGGGAATCATGACGTAGATCCTCAAAGCTTTCCAATTGAGCGTTTTGAGAAAATATATGGTTCGAGTATTTTCAGTTTTGAGTATCGGAAATGCCTTTTTATTGTTTTGCGTATTTTAGATTCTAGCCGGTTCAACAATAAAGAAAGTTTAGCCTTCCTCGAGAAGTTTCGCAACATTGACCTTAGCCGGTATCTTCATACATTTGTCTTTTTTCATGTACCTCCCTCATCGATTTCTACATATTTTTATGGAAAACAATTTGTTGAAGAGAAAGCACTACTTAGGCTGATTGATGAGCTAGGCATTGAATATGCTATTAATGGCGATTTCCACGGCTTTGGCCAATGTAAGCGAAAGAAAACAACCTATATAGTTACAGGAGGTGGTGGAGCGTCGCTTCGACATAAGCCAAACAACCAATTCTACCACGCGGCAATTCTTCACGTTACGCCCGATTCTGTGGGTATGCGCATTCTATCCGTGCCCCATACCGCTGATTTTGAAGATGATCTTGAACAGCTTGCTATTGTTCATGTCTGGCCGTGGATGCGACACCATATTGCTTTGGTAGTAATTTTAAATTTGCTGGGTGCCGTCATTTTTTTATGTTTGGCTTATCTTTTAGTAACGGTTACGAAAAAAATAAAACCCGAGAAAATATCCGCCGGGGGATAACCGGTCGATTTTATTTTCTGAAATAAGTTGCTAATCCTTTTAAAATAAAATATGTAAGCCAAACCTGTTGCTGAACTGAGCCGTAGGCCGGCGTTTTTTGAGTTGTGTCTTGTCAATTTTACAAGGGTGCTTTTTATTATGATTACGGAAATATTTTCTTCCATTACTTCCTGGTATCTGGAACACATCAATTACGGCACTGTTATTCTGCTGATGAGCATCGAAAGTTCATTTATTCCCTTTCCTTCAGAAATTGTCGTGCCTCCTGCCGCTTATAAAGCTGCGCAAGGTTCGCTCAATGCTTTCGGCGTGTTTTTTGCCGCCACGGCGGGCGCGCTCATCGGCGCCACGTTTAATTACTTTTTCGCGTTTTTTTTGGGCAGAAAAGTGCTTTATCGACTGGCGGATACCCGCATCGCTCATTTTCTGCTGATTACCAGACATACACTTGAAAAGGCGGAAAGTTATTTTATAAAGTACGGCCGCAGCTCCACTTTTATCGGGCGGCTGATTCCGGCGATACGCCAGCTCATCTCGCTTCCGGCGGGATTTGCCAAAATGAATTTCAAGCGGTTTTTACTCTTCACCGCGCTGGGTTCCGGCCTCTGGAATATCATACTCGTTTTGCTGGGATTTTTTCTCTACACGCAGAAAGAACTTTTGGAAGAATATTACACGGACATTTCGATTTTCTTTTTTGTCTGCGGTATTATTTTCTTTGGCTATATGCTTTACAAAGGGTTAAAAAAGGAGAATCAGTGATAGATTCGGATTCATTAAATTTTATAAAAATTTGTTAAAAAATATCGTTATTTTTATCATGGCGCGAAAAAACATTTCTGCTTTAATCATAATCGCTTTTATCGTTTTAAGTTTTGTTTTAGCTATTCCGGTCCACGCAAACGTTATTGAGAAGTTAAATATTAAGAGTGTGGCCCTGACCTTTGATGCCTGCGAATCTTCGGTCCCAGTGTATTTTGAGGAAACAATTCTTTCGTATCTTATCAGGGAGAAGATACCTTTTACTGTTTTTGTGACGGGGAAATTCGCGCGCAGGAACAAAGAGCGCCTGCGTGAGATCGCGAAGTTGCCATTTGTTGAAATAGAAAATCATTCATTGAGTCATTACTCGCATATGGAACTTTTGCCTGAGGAAAAGCTCAGGCGCGAAGTGATGGTGGCCGATCAATTAATAAAAAGCATAACCGGCAGAAAAGCTAAATATTTCCGTTTCCCAGAAGGAGATTGTGATGAAAAAAGCGTGGAACGGCTTGAAAGAATGCATTATAAGGTAGTGCACTGGACTTTTCCCAGCGGTGACCCGGATCAAAATATTACCCCGGAAAAACTTAAACAATGGGTCGTTTTCAAGACAAAACCGGGGAGCATTCTTATCTTTCATATCAACGGCAGGGGTTACAGCACCGGCGAGGCGTTGCCCAGTATTGTTACCGCACTGCGCAGGAAGGGGTTTAATTTCGTAAAACTGGAAGACGGAGGGCTTTAAAAAGAGCCTTGTTCCAGGTTTTTTTGCAAAACCAATACATCCAAAACATGGTCGCCGATTTTACTTTTATTTTTGCCGGTAACCATAAACCCATTCTTTAAATAAAAGCTAATACCTTTTGCATTCTTTTCCACAACTTCAAGAACAACTTTCTCTGCTAAAGGAAATTGTTTGATCAGTTCATTTATGAACGCGTTGCCCAGACCCATTCGCTGGTAGGCGCGGTCAATGTATAAGCGGTTAATGTATATAACCTCGTTTTGCTGTTTCGCGTTGGTGACGCCGATAATTTTTCCGGTGGAGTCTTTCGCAACAAGAAATTTAACAGCCGGGTCCTCAAGTTGCGATTTCAACAGCTTGTAATCATATGCCTTCAGCGGAACTTCGGTGACGGTTTTTTCCGGCAAAACGCCCTCAAAAGTATCTTGCCAGACTTTACAAAGCAGCGATCTTATTTCCATTGCATCAGTTTGTTTGGCTGCCTTAATGGTTATCATCAGATTTTCCAGAGCGCCTTCCTCAGGTTATATACTTCTTACCAGGGCTAAGTGTCAATGTTATCGTGGTAACAAAAAAGCCCCTTGTCCAAGGGACAAGGGGCTTTTTTGTTTTATAACTTTAGCCTTTGGTCTTAAGTCTTCAAGCTATTCCTTACATTCCCATGCCGGGATATCCGCCTCCGGGAGGCATGCCGGGCATGCCGCCGGCGCCTTTTTCTTCGGGCTTATCGGCAACCATACACTGCGTGGTTAGCAGAAGCGACGCGACACTGGCCGCGTTTTGCAGGGCAAAGCGCGTAACTTTAGTCGGGTCAATGACGCCGGCTTTGAGCATGCCTTCATACTTGTCGGTGCGCGCGTTGAACCCGTAATCCGTGCCTTTTTCCTTGGCTTCATCTTTTACCTTTTGCGCGACAATACTGCCTTCAAATCCCGCGTTGGCGGCGATCATTTTAATAGGTTCTTCAATCGCCTTCTTGATGATATTTACGCCGATCTGTTCGTCACCATCAACATTGAGTTTGCCCAGGGCAGGCAAGGCGCGCAGATAAGCAACGCCGCCGCCGGGGACGATGCCTTCTTCCACCGCGGCGCGGGTCGCGTGCAGCGCGTCTTCCACGCGGGCTTTCTTTTCCTTCATTTCGGTTTCTGTTGCCGCGCCTACTTTAATTACGGCCACGCCGCCCACCAGTTTAGCCAGTCTTTCCTGCAGTTTTTCTTTATCGTAATCGGAAGTGGTCTCTTCAATCTGGGCGCGGATCTGTTTCACGCGGCCTTCCAGTTCGGATCTCTTGCCAGCGCCGTCGACGATGGTCGTGTTGTCTTTATCAATGATGATTTTCTTGGCTTTGCCCAGATCCTCCAGTTTCACGTTTTCCAGCTTCCAGCCCATGTCTTCGGAAATCATCTTTCCGCCGGTGAGGATGGCGATGTCTTCCAGCATGGCTTTGCGGCGATCGCCAAAGCCGGGAGCTTTAACGGCGGCCACGTGCAGTGTGCCGCGGATTTTGTTGACGACCAGCGTAGCCAGCGCTTCACCTTCAATATCTTCCGCGATGATAAGCAGAGGCTTGCCCATTTTGGCAATCTGTTCCAGAATGGGAAGCAGGTCTTTCATGCCGCTGATTTTCTTTTCATAGATTAAAATCAACGCGTCTTCGAGGTTAACCAGCATTTTATCCGCGTTGGTGACGAAGTAAGGAGAGAGATAACCGCGGTCGAACTGCATGCCTTCCACGATTTCCAGTTCCGTTTCGAGCCCCTTGGCCTCTTCTACGGTGATCACGCCTTCCTTGCCGACCTTGCCCATGGCTTCGGCAATGATGTTGCCGATTGTTTCATCGTTGTTGGCGGAGATTGTTCCGACCTGCGCTATTTCTTTCTGATCTTTGGTGGGTTTGCTAATCTTGTTTAATTCTTTGACAACCGTTTCCACGGCTTTGTCGATGCCTCTTTTGATATCCATCGGGTTGGAGCCCGCGGCGACGGCTTTTACGCCTTCGCGATAGATTGCCTGCGCCAGAATCGTGGCGGTGGTTGTGCCGTCACCGGCGACATCGCTGGTTTTGCTGGCGACTTCTTTAACCATCTGCGCGCCCATGTTTTCAAATTTGTCTTCGAGTTCAATTTCTTTGGCAACGGTTACGCCGTCTTTGGTTACCGTGGGCGAACCGAAACTTTTGTCGATAATGACATTGCGGCCTTTGGGTCCGAGGGTTACCTTTACAGCGTCGGCCAGGGTGTTCACCCCTTTGAGGATCGATTTCCTCGCCTCTTCATCGTAAAGAAGTATCTTTGCTCCCATTTTATATATTCCTCCTTAAATTATTCTTATTTTTCGATAATGCCTAAAATGTCGTCTTCTCTCATGATCAAATACTCTTCGCCATCGATTTTCACCTCGGTGCCGCCGTATTTGCTGAAAAGGACTTTGTCGCCCACTTTGACTTCGATGGGGATAAGCTTGCCGTCATCGGCTATTTTGCCCTTGCCTACGGCTACTACTTTGCCTTCAATGGGTTTTTCTTTGGCGGTGTCGGGGATAATGATTCCGCCCTTGGTTTTTTGCTCCTCTTCCAGACGTTTTACGATAATTCTATCTTGTAAGGGTCTGATTTTCATGCTTTTTTATCTCCTTTCCTGTTTTAATATAATAATCCGTATAAATGCTTCAGCAGCGGCGCTAACTTAAACATTTTTCCTTTGATGTCAATACTTAGAAGGTTTTTTTAGGAATTTTAATGATTATATTGGCGAGTGGACTTAAAATAAATTATCCAGCATTTCCTGTAGCGAAGAAACTGTTTTTAATTCAATTTTTGCAGATTTTGCCGATTGAGTCGCGGCGGATTTAGGCACCAGGCAGCGGGCGAAACCCAGGCGCGTTGCTTCTTTTATTCTCGAATCTATTTGAGAGACGGCGCGCACCTCGCCGGTAAGCCCCACTTCGCCGAAAACGACCGTGCGCCCGTCGATAGGTTTATCCAGAAAGCTCGAAGCCATAGCAGCGACCACGCCCAAATCAACCGCTGGTTCCGTCAGTTTGATGCCCCCGGCAACGTTGATGAAAATGTCGGACGCGCCCAGGTGCAGACCGCAGATTTTGTCCAGTACGGCAACCAGAAGTGACACGCGGTTGTGATCCACGCCGATCGCCGTGCGTCGCGGCATGCCCAGATTGGTGGGAGAAACCAGCGCCTGAATTTCGACAAGTATTGGCCTGGTGCCTTCCATACTGCAGATGACCACCGAGCCGGACACGTTTTGCGGACGCTCCGCCAGAAAAAAAGCGGAAGGATTGGGGACCTCTTTCAGGCCTTTTTCCTGCATTTCAAAAACGCCGATTTCGTTGGCCGGCCCGAAACGGTTTTTGATGCCGCGAATAATCCGGTAGGCGTGGCCGGAATCTCCTTCAAAGTAAAGAACCGTGTCCACCATGTGCTCCAAAACTTTGGGACCGGCGATGGAGCCGTCTTTGGTGACGTGGCCGACCAGGAAAACCGGAATGCCGAATTTTTTGGCAAACAAAATCAGTCGGGATGACGCCTCGCGCACCTGGCCGACGCTGCCGGGCGCGGACATCAGCTCTGATGAATAAAGGGTCTGAATAGAGTCAATTACGACAATCGCGGGAGAAATATTTTTTATCTCTTCCAAAATTTTCTCCAGCGATACTTCCACCAGCACCAACAACTCCCTGGCGGAGGCGCCGATGCGCTGGCCGCGCATTTTAATCTGGCTGGACGATTCCTCGCCGGAGATGTAAAGGACTTTCTGCCCGGATTGGGCTAGGTTGTGCATCATCTGCAGCATCAGCGTGGATTTGCCGATGCCCGGTTCTCCGCCGATTAATACGGCCGAGCCGCCGACAACGCCACCGCCCAAAACGCGGTCGATTTCGGCGATTCCGGTGGCCAGGCGCCGGCCTTCGGCGACGGGTATTTCTTCGATCGGCAGGGGTTTGCCGTCAAATCTGATTTCGGCGCGAATCCCTGAATCGGCGGGCGTGACCAGTTCCTCGGCAAAGCAGTTCCATCCTTCGCAGGAAGGACACTTGCCCAGCCATTTGGGCGACATATAACCGCAGTGCTGGCAGAAAAAACTGGTTTTTGCTTTTTTCAAAACTGAACACCTCAAGATTCGCCTGAAAGGAGAGCATACTTTTTTTAGTTGTGTCAATACTTATAAAATAAAGCTATAGATAAAGATGTTGTCTGTAACTGTTTTGTTGCTTTACAAAAGGGGAGTAAAAACTTATATTGAAGAACATAGGCAAGGAGAAGAAAATGAAGATTGACCGATATTTCGAGGAAGCCAAAGGAGTTGGCATCCTGGCTACCGCGGATAAAAGCGGTAACGTGAATGCCGCCGTTTACGGACGACCGCATTTTTTTGGCGAGGACACGGTGGCCTTTATCGCGGCGGAGAGGCTCACCCACGCCAATTTGCTCTCCAACCCCCATGCGGTTTATCTCTTTAAGGAAGCGGATAAATATGAAGGCAAGCGCCTGTATCTGACAAAAATTCGCGAAGAGAAAGACTCTCCGCTGATAGATGAAATACGCCGCAAGAAGTACAAGGAAGTGGAAGGCAAATACAATGCCGGCCCCAAATACCTGATTTATTTTAAGCTGGATAAGGTTCTCCCGCTCATCGGGGAATAAAAATTTTGTCTCTGGTTCGGAGGTGGAAAATGAAAGTTTTCATGACGGGTGGTACGGGGTTTGTCGGCACTTATCTGGCGCAGCGCCTGCTTCGTGAAGGGCATCAGGTTTCCATTCTTACGCCTAATCCGGATGATTCGGAGGCAAGACTGCCGCAAGTATTCTATATCGCGGGCAATCCGACCATTAAAGGCGGCTGGCAGGAATCTGTCAGCAGACATGATGTGATCATTAATCTTGCCGGCGCCTCAATTTTCAGCCGCTGGACACCGACGCAAAAGAAAATTCTGCGTGAAAGCCGCATCAGCACGACGCGCAATCTTGTTGAAGCTCTGCCGGCCAACGCGAGCCACATTACTTTTTTCAGCACGTCCGCGGTAGGCTACTATGGTTTCCATGAAGATGAAGAATTAACCGAAGCATCGCCGGCCGGTGATGATTTTCTGGCGCGGCTGGCCTTGGATTGGGAGCGGGAAGCAATGCGCGCCGCGGTGAAGAAAGCGCGTGTCGTGATCACACGCTTCGGCATAGTGTTGGGTAAAAACGGCGGTGCCTTGGGGCAAATGATACCGCTTTTTAAATATTTCCTGGGCGGCCCGCTGGGAAACGGCAGACAGTGGTTTTCCTGGGTGCACATGGAAGACCTGGCCGCGGCATTTTTATTTTTGCTGGCGCACAAAGAAATTTCCGGCCCGGTCAATGTCTGCTCGCCTCAGCCGGTGCGCAATAAAGATTTGGGCAAAGCGCTGGGCAAGGTGCTGCATCGGCCGTCTTTTATGCCCGCACCGGGTTTTATGATTCGGCTTATTTTGGGTGAATTCGGGTCGGTCTTGCTCAAAGGCCAGCGGGTGCTGCCGCGGCGCCTTCTGGAGGCAAATTTTGAATTTCGTTATCCGGAAATTGAGGCGGCGCTGAAAACAATCATTGCCGATCAATAAAGCTCAATAATATTCCTGTATTTATTTAACGGGGCTGATTTTTGACTTTTGGAATAGACGTTTTTGCGAATTCTATAATATTGACCTTCCCCCTAAATATGT
>DLNC01000027.1 GCA_002478265.1 Syntrophaceae bacterium UBA7520 | reverse complement strand
ACACAACTATTGACTATAGCTCTTCTCTGTCCCAATGTTCATAAGGTGTAATTCCTATTAGCTCGTTACCTTGTTTGACCCTTACTCCATCCGGTATAGTTTTAATAACCGTTGAACTTGCACAACCGCACAGAATTAGTACTGATACAAAAATAATAATGTTCTTCATTTTGCCTCCTCCTATAAAAATATATTATCTGTTTAGTCTGAACTGGAACAAACTTTATGAATTATTTCCCTGTTCAAAAATTAAACAATTCATTGGCCAAAAATGAAAATCAATCATATTTCCTAAACAATTTTTTACCATTTTTATAATTAAAAAAGTTTGTATAATTTTTATATTTTTTATGCACGAAAACAACTGTCTAAAAGTACAGGTATGGACAAAGGGTCTTTATAGACATAGAAATACCCGCAATTAAAGCACCACTATTCTTAATAACAATGAATGAAAAATAAATAAAGATAGATAGTTACTGTGTGTTTTTATTTTTGTTTTTGCTCTTTTACGCTTCAGCCCTTAGTCTTAGACCTTTGGCCTTGATCCCTATACCCTCCCATACTTATCTTCCAACCGTTCAATATCATCCTCGCCGAAATATGTGCCGGTCTGGATTTCGATAAGCACCAACTCTTTGGAAGATGTGTTTTCCATGCGGTGCGCCGCGCCCGCTGGTATATCAATAACACTGCCGGGCTTTACTAAATGTTTCTTTTTCTCCAGTGTCACCATGCCATTGCCGGAGACAATAAACCAGTGCTCCGCGCGCTTTTTGTGGCGCTGGAGGCTCAGAATACCGCCGGGATTCACAACAATTCTTTTCACCTTGTGATCCGGCGCGTCGGACAAGACTTCGTAATATCCCCAGGGACGCTTGTTGTCTTCTTGCATCGCCTTCACCGGAAATTTAAGTAACATAAAATTTAGTCAATGAAAAGGCGATATTGGGCGCTTTACATGCTCGCTTTAGGCTATGTTTTATGATAATTGAAAATCAATAATAAGAAAGGATATATTGTTTTATCTATCTGGATGCCGGCCTGCGCCGGCATGACAACCGAAAGTAGCTCATTATACATGAAGATTAACTACACACTCCGGCGCAGCAGGAAAAGAAGAAAAACCATTTCTTTAAACATCAGCGAAGCCAATGAAATAATCGTCGCCGCGCCTTATTTCACGCCCGTGCGCGAGATAAACAGCTTTATTCAAGAAAAGCAGGACTGGATAGAAAAAGCAATAAAAAAGCAGGCCCGCGCGCGTCTTGCGCGCAGGAAAAAAGAATTTGTCACCGGAGAAAGATTCCCTTATCTGGGCGAAAGCTATCTGCTGGAGGTTTTTTGCGAGCCGCAGGAAAAACCAGGGCTTTTATTGTGGAAACGCCGCTTCTATCTTAATTCACCGGAAGATATTGAAGCAAAGAAAAATCTGTTTGTCGCCTGGTATAAACTAAAGGCGGCCGAGCATATCGGCGCGCGTGTCGACTTTTTTTCCCGCAAGATGAACATAAACCCGCGGGGCGTGCGGATATCTTCCGCGCGGCAGCGTTGGGGCTCCTGCTCGCCGGAGAACAAACTGGCGTTCAGTTTTCGCCTGATGATGATGCCGCCCGACGTAATCGATTATGTGATTGTGCATGAACTGATGCACATAAAGGAAAAAAGCCACTCCCGACGTTTCTGGAAACTGGTGGCAGAGGCCATGCCCGATTATAAAATGCGTCAACGCAACCTCAGAAAACGCTCGGAAGATTCCTTATTTTAATGACGCCAGGAAAGATAAATTTATGGAAAAATTAGAAACGGTTGATTTTCAGCACCGCGATCTTATCAGGGAAAGATTTAAAATTCTGGATCTGCCGATATCTGATTATACTTTTGCCAATATTTACCTGTTTCGCGCTATCAGCCGCTATAAATTTCTGCAGACCGATTGCGGCCTGTTCATCTGCGGCAGCAACAAGCGGGGGCAGCCCTACGTCATGCCGCTCAATGATTTGCGTTCCTGCGACATGCAAATATTCGAAGAAGTGCTAAGCAAATACGGCTTTTTTTTCCCCATTCCAGAAGAATGGCTTTCTTTTTTCCCGCCGGACAAATTTATCGTCACAAGCGATGATGATGAATCGGACTACATCTACCTCGCCGAGAGCATGGCCGCGCTCAAGGGAAGAAAGTTCTCGCGCCACCGCAACCATCTCAACCAGTTTTTTTCTTTGTATGAACCGCAGGGCCGCCCTCTCTGCGCGGATAATCATTACGATGGGCTGCGGATTCTACAGCACTGGCAGGATGAATCAATGACAGCGCGCGAAAAAACCGACTTTGCCCAGTGCGAAGAAGCGCTCAATAAATTTTCCGAGCTTGCGCTGTGGGGCACAATATATTACATAGAAGACAAACCGGCGGGATTTATCATCGGTGAGCCGCTGAACACAGATACTTTTGTGCTGCATTTTGCCAAAGCGTCCACAAAGTATCACGGTATTTATGAATTCATGTTCAACGACACGGCAAAAAAGCTAATGGCCGAATATAAATATCTGAACCTGGAAGAAGACATGGGCAATAAAAATCTTCGCCGGACAAAAATGTCTTACAGTCCGGAGAAGCTTTTAAAAAAATACCGCGTCAGCCGCAAGGCTTAATTGGGGAATTTATTCATGGGTAAACCGGTTACCATAACCGAACTGCGCGAAGGAGATCAGGGTATTATCCATTCCATAGCCGGCGGCGCGGCTCTGACCAGCCGCCTGGCCGGCATGGGTCTTGCCGCGGGCGCGCGCTTCCGCATCGCGCAGGTAAGCGGCGGCTTGATCGTCGTGCTTGTAGCGGACACCAGAATCGCGCTCGGGCGCGGCGAGGCATCCAAAATAACGGTTTTAAAAGTTGATCCGTCGGAGCCCATCTGTGAGCTGCCGGTGGAAAAAGAAATTTCCGTGGCGCTGGTCGGCCAGCCGAATGTCGGGAAATCCACCATCTTCAATATTCTTACCGGCCTTTCGCAGCATGTGGGAAACTGGCCGGGAAAAACAGTGGAGAAAAAAGAAGGCGTCCACCGCGCCGACAAAATGCTTTTGCGCATTGTCGACCTGCCGGGAACCTACAGCCTGACTGCTTTTTCCGATGAGGAAAGAATCACCCGCGATTTCATCATCAGGGAAAAACCGGATGTGGTTGTCCTGGTTTTGAACGCGGCGGCGCTCGAACGCAGTTTTTATCTTCTGGCCGAGATTTTACTGCTGGGCCGTCCGGTGATTGTTGCCATCAACATGATGGACGTCGCCTCCGATCAAGGCACGCAAATAGACATATCGGCGCTACGCGAAGCTTTACGCCTGCCGGTAATTCCCATGGTCGCCCGGCGCAATACCGGCATCAGGGAGCTGGTGGAACAAATCACCTCCCAGGGGCTGGACACAAAAAAAGCGCCGCCGTGCCTGCCGGCGGTATCCGTTGATCACGAGCATATTTACCGCGACATCATCGCGCAAATTTCCCCGCACATAAAAGAGCCTTACGCCCCCGAATGGGTAACGGTGAAACTAATGGAGGGCGATCCGGAAGTTTCGTCCATGGTGGAGGCGGCACTTGATAAACCGGCCTGGGAAAAGATCCAGAACATTCTGATTAAGCACGAAGACGCGCTGCACGCGGTGGTCAACGGCCGCTACGACTGGATAGAAAAAATCACCCGCGCGGCTGTTTCACGCTTTAAGATGGGCGAGGTGGTGCTGACCGACCGCATCGATCATGTCCTGACCCGTCCGATTTTCGGCATCCCCATACTGCTGGCGGTCATGGCGGCGGTTTTCTTTCTGACCTATAGCGTGGGCGTACCGCTGCAAAACTGGATGGCGGAAGGCATTGCAACTTTAAGCCGGTGGCTCGCGCCGGCCTTGGCCGGAGTGCCGACATGGTCGCAGGGATTAATCATCGACGGCATAATCGGCGGCGTGGGATCTGTTCTCACATTTTTTCCGATTCTGCTTATTTTCTTTGCTATCATGGCTTTTCTGGAAGACGTGGGCTATATGGCGCGCGCGGCTTTCGTCATGGATCGCATCATGCATCTGGTCGGCCTGCACGGCAAAAGTTTTATTCCCATGTGTCTGGGCTTCGGCTGTAACGTGCCGGCGGTTCTGGGCGCGAGGATAATTGAAACAAGAAAAGCAAGGCTCATTACTTTATTTTTGATTCCCTTTGTGCCCTGCACCGCGCGTCTGGCTGTTTTGACGCTTGTTTCTGCGGCGATTTTCGGGACGAAAGCGGCTTATGTTTCCTGGAGTATTCTGGCGCTCAATATCGCCGTGCTGGGACTGGCCGGAATTTTTGTCAACAAAATTCTCCGTCGACAGGACGCGCCCTTCATCATGGAACTGCCGATTTATCACCGGCCTGATCTGCGCACGATATTGATGGTAATATGGTCGAGACTGCTGGCGTTCATCCGTAAAGCGGGCACGATTATTCTGGCTGTCTCCATTGTCATCTGGCTTTTGTCTTATCTGCCCGCAGGCGAGGTGGAAGAAAGCTGGCTTGCTTTCTTTGGCCGCGCTATCGCGCCGCTGGGCGCGCCGCTGGGGTTGGATTGGAAAATGATTACCGCCTTAATCACCGGACTGGTCGCCAAGGAAAATGTGGTCGCCACGCTCGGCGTCCTTTATTCTGTGGGCGAAGACAGGCTGACGGCGATTCTCCCCGGCATCATGAGCCATGCCTCCGCCGCCGCTTTTCTGGTGGTCATGATGCTTTTTATTCCCTGCGCCGCCACCATCGCGGTTTTGCGCACCGAAATGAACGATAACAAATGGTTCATTTCCGCCGTGCTTACGACGCTGATTGTTTCTTATCTGGGCGGTATGGCGGCGTATCAGCTAGTGCGTTGGCTGGGCATTTGATTTGCGGCGCCGCTGCTTACGGCGTGGCTTGATTTTTTTGGGCAGTTTCTTATTGATTCTTTTTTTGAACTCATCGAGAAATTCTCTGGAAGCAAGATATTTATCCACAAAGGATACGATAAACGCTTCTTTATAACGCGGCGGCACGGGCGTGAGCGGCCACATGTGCTTTCTTATAATATCTTCTTCAACTTTGTTGAGCGCGAATGATTTTTTCGCGTTGGCTAAAGCGATTTTCGGATGCTCAATCCCGTGATTTTTATTCCGGTGAAGGTGGGGCTCGTCATGATTGCGCCAGTCGTAGAAAAAGTAATCATGCAGCAGCGCGCCGCGCGCGGCGGAGCGGTAATCAAGCTTTAAATATTTGCATAGCCGATAGGAAAGATAAGCGACTTCCCGGACATGTTCGTAAATGGACGAGTTGTGATGAAAATAATCTTTGAGACGTTCAAATTCTTCATGCGCGTATATATCTGCGACGGATTCGTAAAATTCCTCTTCGAAAGGCTTGCGCCCGTCAATTTCCAGAAATACTCTATCCTGAACAGATTTCAAAAAATTG
The DNA here is from genome assembly GCA_002478265.1 of Syntrophaceae bacterium UBA7520. Classification (GTDB taxonomy): domain Bacteria; phylum Desulfobacterota; class Syntrophia; order Syntrophales; family Smithellaceae; genus UBA4810. The sequence continues at coordinate 87,103 of DLNC01000027.1, read as the reverse complement.
CCGATGCCGCCTTTGATTTTGCTCTCAATCTTATCATTGATATAAAGGTTGAGATCCGGGAAGGCGCTGCGCAGCCGCCGCAAAGAATCAAAAATCTTTTCCACCTCGATATTGGCCAGATTAAAATATTCCGCGTAGAGGTAAGCAATTTTCCTGCGGAACTGCTCCAGTGACACCACGGAAAAGATAAAATCCGTCAAAAAATAAACAAGAAACGCGACGGCAAAAAACCGCATCTGCGAATAATCGTATTTGAACAAATAACCGGAAACCGCGGGGTGAATAAAGACCAGGAAAATCACCGCCAGCGCCATCCAGCCCAGGGAAAAAGGCAAAGATACTCTGCCGTGCAGGTTAAACCTGGTTTTGGAATAATCCCACAATCTTAAATCAAATATTTTTTCGGTAAGGTAACCGATGATATATTCAAGCAAAGTGAGCGCCACGCCGAAAAAAACAGTCCTGGCGATAAACGGCCAGTCGCGCAATAAAAAGTCAAGCGCCAGGATGCAAAACGCACCCATGCCGTAAATGGGAATAAATGGGCCGTAAAGAAAGCCGGCATTGACGAATTTGCGCTGGCTAATCGAACGGTAAACAACTTCAATCAACCAGCCCAAAAAAGAATAAGCGGCAAAAAGCGCAACCGTGTGGAATAGAGTAAAGCTGTGTTCCGGCAAAATCCTCTCCCCTATTTATCTGTATGGCAAAGCATCTCCGATATCACCGATAATACAAATTTCATCCCGAATAATACTGTGAATTTTCCGGTAATTTTTATTCTAACACATCAAAATATCTTTGCAATACTTGTTGAGTTTATGAAATTTATTGGCTATACAAATTTTCACATACGTAAATCATTATAAAAATGCTGGAAAGCTTAGTTTTTTTATCCTTTCCTTCTAGTAAAAGGAGTAAAAAATGAGCCGTAACCAATTCTGGCGCCTCTCTTATGATGCCGGCGTCACCGACCTTGATCCCAGCCGGTGGGATATCAGCTATGTGGACGCGATAAAGGATACCTTTGAAAAATATTCGCACCAGATGGCTTTAAGCTTTATGGGCACAAAGATGACGCTCGCCCAACTGGAACGGCATGCCAACCGCTTCGCCAACATGCTTCTTTCCCACGGATTGAAGAAAGGCGATGTTGTCGGAATAAATCTTCCCAACATTCCCGAATACATCATTTCGTGGCTGGGCACACTGAAGGCGGGATGCGTGGCTTCAGGCGTTTCTCCTTTGCTTTCCACGGAAGAAATGGAGCATCAGCTAAAAGATTCCGACGCGCGGGCGCTGGTGACTTTGGATGCGATTTTTGCCGGGCGGCTGGTGCACATCGCGGAAGGACTAAATGAATTGAAACTGGTCATCGCCGCCAATGTGGGTGATTTTATGCCTTACCTCAAGCGCACGCTGGGGAAACTTCTCAAGAAAATCCCCCGGGGCAAAGTAACTGACCTTGCCGGCAAATATGTTCTGTCCTTCAAGGAGACAATTTCTCCCCAAAAATATCCGGCGGATCCGCCGCCGGTAAAAGTAACTCCGGATGACATCGCCTATCTGCAATACACCGGCGGGACGACAGGGCTGCCCAAAGGCGCGATGATTTCACACCGCAATTGTGTGGCCAATCTTTTCATGGTGCAAAGATGGGGGGAATGGAAAAAAGGGATCGGCCTGGCGCTTTCCGGATTTCCTTTTTTTCATCTGGCCGGAACTTTTTTTGCCGCCAACGCCATTTACTTGGGCTGGCCGCAGGTGCTCATTCCAAATCCCCGGGACACCCGGCATATCTGCAAGGAAATAAAAAAATTTAAACCCACGCACCTGATCAATGTTCCCTCGCTGTTTCAGATGCTCATTGCCAATCCGCGATTTAAAAAACTTGATCACTCGCGCCTGCAAGATTGCGTCTCCGGCGCGGCACCCTTCCCAGAAGAATCCCAGCTGGAACTGGAAAAAATCGTGGGGAAGGGAAAGCTTTTGGAAGTCTACGGCATGACGGAAACATCGCCGATTATTACCATGAATCCGCTTAGAGGAAAAAGAAAGCTCGGCAGCATTGGCCTGCCGATTATCAACACGGAAATCAAGCTGGTGGATCCGCTCACCGGCAAGGAGGTGCCGGTCGGCGAGCCGGGAGAAATCTGCGTCAAAGGCCCGCAGGTGATGGTGGGATATTATAAGAAGCCGGAAGAAACGAAAAATGTGATCGATGAAGACGGCTATCTTCATACCGGCGACATCGCCATTCAGGATGAAGAAGGCTATCTTAGGCTGGTTGACCGCAGCAAAGACATGATTATTGTGAGCGGTTTTAAGGTATTCTCGAAGAAAGTGGAAGACGTGCTGACGAGGCATCCAGCTGTCGAAAGCGCCGCGCTGGTGGGCATACCCGACCCGCAACGCCCTGGTTCCGAACTGGTCAAAGCATACATCATGCTCGCCCCCGGTTACGAACAGCAAGACGAGGAAGCGCTCAAGGCGGATATACTAAAAATGGCCGCGCAGAAGCTTTCTCGTTATGACGTTCCTAAAATAATTGAATTCCGGAAGGAGCTGCCCCTGACCAGCGTGGGAAAAATCGATAAGAAACTGCTGCGCGCTGAGGCGCGCGCGGGAAATTAAGCGGCCGCCCTTTCGGTCAAAAAGCACTCGCCTGCTTCGCCAAGGAGCATCTGAATCTGCCGGTCTTTTGCCTGCCACAGTTCGTGCACCCATTTTTGAAACATCTCGCGGAAGGCATGATCGCCATCGTAATCACCGCCGAGCAGTTGTTTGGGAATTTCTATTGTCTGAAAACGCACAATTACCTTTTTCACCCTGCCGCAGAGAAATCTCCAGAAAGTCGGGGCGCCGTCGGGATACACTATCGTGACATCCAGCAGGGAATGGAATTTTTCCCCGAGCACGCTCATCGCCAGCGCAATACCGCCCGCTTTCGGACGCAGCAGATGCCTATAGGGAGATTTCTGCCGCAGGTGCTTGCAGAGCGAAAAACGCGTGCCTTCCAGAAAATTCATCACGCTGGTGGGAATACGCGCGAATTTTTCACAGGCGCGGCGCGTTGTTTCCAGGTCTTTGCCTTTTTTACGAGGATGTCTTTTTAAATATTCCTTGCTGTAGCGGCGTAAAAACGGGAAATCCAGCGCCCACCAGGCAAGACCTATCAGCGGCACCCAGATAAGCTGGCGCTTGAGAAAAAATTTCAGCAGACGAATGCGGCGGTTCAGCAGATGCTGCATGACAAAAATATCCGCCCAGGACTGGTGATTGCCCACGACAAGATACCATTTATTGTAACTGAGGTTTTCCAGCCCCTGCACATCCCATTTTGTTTTTTGCGTCAGCTTCATCCAGCCGCTGTTGCCGGATATCCAGTTTTCGGCGATTTTCGTTAAAACACGGTCAAAGAAGCGGCGCGCAGGCGGCGCGGGTAACAGAAACTTGAGCAGTGAAAGAATGAATAAAATGGTAACCCAAAAAATAACATTAAGCCCCAAAAGCAGCGAGGATATTATTCCTTTGGTTTTATCCGGTAAAAAATGAAGCATGATCTTTCCTCTTTCCAAACGCTTTACGCGGGGCGCAACCTAACATGATCTGCCGTTTTCGTCAAAGAATTAATCGGCAGCCGAATATTTTGCGGGCAAAAATCGGCCATTCCTTTTTGGCTTGTGCCGTCTTGTTTTTAGTTGTATATTTTAGCCCGAAAGCAAAGCGCCCGAACTTTTTCTGACTGGCGCGAAGGAGAAAAAACATGAGCATATCCACGGCACTACAACAATCACAAAAAATCAAAGAACCAAAAAACCTCTCGGCGCGAATAAACTGGCTGCGAAATTACTATTTTCAGGGGGCGAAACGCGCCTGGAATAACGAGTTTACCGCCTGGACCACCGGAACTCCCTGGGACATACAATTTGATGAGATGACTTTCTACATCGTGCCGGAAACCTATCCTTTTTTACAGCCCTTCCGCATTTCGATGCAGCAAAGCGCCAGGCCCGTAAAACTGCACCGGGATTTCTGGTCGTGGAGCCTGCCGGAGCGCAAGGCCTGGTTCGTGAAAGAAGTCATGGTTAATTACGTGCCGCAGGAAATTCTGCCAGGAGATCTCCTCGCCGGCGGACGTTTCAATATTCAGACATCGATGTGCTGGACAAAGAAAGAGGCACAAGAAAGGGATAAGCTGATTTACGGCAAAGCAGGCGCGCGCGCGAAAATGAAATGGTTTCATGATCACGGTTACGGCAATGCCGGCGCGACCAGCGGGCATCTTATTCCCGGATATGAAAGGGCGCTCAAGATCGGCTGGAAGGGAATTTATCAGGATCTGCAAGACAAATACGCCGCGCTCGGCGAAAAAGAAAAAAAGGGCAAAAACGGCGCCCAACTGCGCGCGATGATGACGGCGGCCACAATGCCGCGGGAACTGGCGGAAAAATACGCAAATCTTTGCGCGAAACTTGCCGCCGCAGAAAAAGACCAAACACGCCTGCGGGAACTTTCGCAAATGGAAGAAAATCTGCGGAAAGTTCCCTGGGAACCGGCGCAGACTTTCTGGGAGGCGCTGCAGGCGCTGTGGTTGACGCATATGCTGGTGATGAGCGACGAAAACTATCCCGGGCCGGGCGTTTCTTTCGGCAGGATAGACCAGTATCTTCTTCCCTACTGGGAATATTCACTGAAAAACGGCATGGACAGGGAGTTCGGCAAGGAACTGCTCAAATGTTTCTGGATTCACGCCAACACCGTCTACGACGCGATGATTCGCATCGGCAATCAGGGGATTACTTCCGGCTACGGCCAGCTTATCACCCTCTCCGGCATGGGGCAGGCTGGTCGGGACATGACCAATGACCTGACCTACGCCATGCTCGAAGTCATCGACGAAATGACGCCCATTCTGGAGCCGAAACCCAACGTGCGCCTGCATGGCAATTCCCCGGATGAATTGCTGGATAAAATAGTGGAGATGATTTCAGTAAGTCAGGGCGCTCCTTTTTTGCTCAACTTTGACGAGCGTTCGATGGCCGGGATGCTTCGCGAAGCCAAAAAGGCCGGCGTTACTCATCTGATAAATGAAGACAATGTGCATGATTACGCGCCGGTGGGCTGCCTGGAAAACACGATGCAGGGAAACGACCGCTCCGGCACGGTGGACAACAATCTCAACCTGCTCAAGGCCGTGGAGCTTGCCCTGAACAACGGCAGGGATTTTCACGTCTTTGTCGATCCGATCACCGGCAAAAAAGAAAAAATCAGGCAGGACGGGCCCAAAACCGGCAATCCGGAAAAATTCCGCGCCTGGGATGAATTCTGGGCCGCTTACGCCGAGCAGACCCGCTATATCATCAAACGCTGCGTGGATTTATATGAACAGACGGAATCCATCCGCGCGCGCTTCTGCCCCACGCCTTATTTATCCTGCCTGGTCAAGGGCTGCGCCGAAAAAGCGCAGGATATCACCGCAGGCGGGGCGGAACTTTCTTTTACCACATTGGAGGCGATAGCTTACGCCACAACCGTGGATTCCCTGTTGGCCGTAAAGCATCTGGTTTTTGATAACAATGATTGCTCTATGCCTGAACTTATTACCGCGCTAAAAGACAACTGGGAAGGGCACGAAAAACTGCAGGCTAAAGCCCGTTTTAAGGCACCCAAATACGGCCGTGACGATGACGAGGCGGACAAGCTAGCCAAAGCGGTGATGGATTTATGGTGTAATGAAACATGGAAATACAAAACAATTTCCACAAACCGCCAATTCCGCCCGGGCATGCTCAGCTGGAATTACTGGGTCGGGGACGGTTTTATTCTTCCGGCAAGCCCCGACGGACGCCCGAAAGGCAGATTTTTATCCAATGCTATCTGCCCCTCCAACGGCGCGGATATCAACGGGCCCACTGCAAATGTGAATTCCGTCGGCAAAGTGCTGGGCGGCAAAGATGCTAATGGCCGGGGAGATTTTCGGGAATATCTCAATTGTTTGCCCAACGGCGCGAGTCATACCATTACCATCAATCCGTCGCTTTTAAAAAGTCCGGAACATCGCGCCAAATTCAAGGCGTTTCTGCGCGGCTACGTGGAAAACGGCGGCAGCGCGCTGCAGATTAACATGCTGGACGCGGATATGCTGCGCGACGCGCAGAAGCGACCGGAAGAGTATCGTTCCCTGCTTGTGCGCATCACCGGTTACAACGCTTATTTCACCAGCATCGGCCGTGAACTGCAAGATGAAGTAATCGCGCGGATCAGCCATACCTCAATCTAGCTTGGGCTGTATGCAAAAAACAGCAAAAAACAATCAGGGAACCATTTTGCGCATTCAGCGCATGTCCACCGAGGACGGCCCGGGGCTGCGCAGCACCATTTTTTTCAAGGGTTGCCCGCTTTCCTGCGCGTGGTGTCACAATCCGGAAAGCATCGCCGTCGAGCGGCAACTCCACTGGACGAAAATCAAATGCCTCGGCTGTCTGACCTGTATTGACGCCTGCCCAAAAAACGCGCTGCAGATGACCGGCAAGGGAATGATTATCGATGAGAGAAGATGCGATGTCTGCGGCGCGTGCCTCAGCGCCTGCCCTTCCACCGCCCTGGATATTTACGGCGAATATTACAAAGTCGAAAAGCTAGCCGCCGAAGTCCTTAAAGACAAGGTGTTTTTTGAAAAATCAGGCGGCGGCGTCACGTTGTCCGGCGGCGAACCCACACTGCAGGCAAACTTCTGCCGGGAACTGCTTGAACTTTTAAAAACCACCGGTGTGCATACTGCGTTGGATACCTGCGGGCAGTGCTCCTGGCAGACATTGGAGGCGCTTCTGCCCCACACGGATCTGGTAATGTTTGACCTCAAGGAAATGGATAAGGTCAAACACAAAAAATTCACCGGCGCGAATAATAAAAAAATCCTGGAAAACCTGCTGCGGCTTGCCCGGCACGCGCAATTGCAAAAACCGTCCTTTCAACTCTGGATACGCACGCCGCTGATCCCCGGCTGCACAGCCACGGAAAAAAATATCAAAAACATCGGCGCGTTTATCGGGAAAAATCTGAACTCGGCCATAGCAAGGTGGGAGCTTTGCACCTTTAATAATCTTTGCCTACACAAATATGAAGGGCTGGGGCTCGACTGGAAATTCAAAAAAGCGCCGCTTCTTTCCGCGGCGGAAGCTCAAGCCCTGGCCGACGCGGCGCGGCGTTCAGGCGCGAATCCGGAGATCATTCATTTGAGCGGGCCTTTAAAATTTGCCGGGGAACAGACAGCCAAAGAAGTGATGAACAAAAAATCAGCGGCGCTGGCCGCCGGAAAATAAGGAGTTGTCAATATGCGCGAGAAATTAACCAAATTTGATGAACAGGATCTGAAATTTTTTGAGCCGGAAGCGAAAATCGGTTTGCTTGCCTCCATTAACCAGGGAGGCTTGCCGCATATCACGCTGATTACCGCCCTGCAGGCGAAAACTCCCCGCGAGCTTATCTGGGGGCAGTTCTCCGAAGGGCAAAGCAAGCAAAATGTGCGAAGAAACAATAAAACCGGATTTCTGATTATGACGCTGGATAAAAGCCTGTGGCGGGGCAAAGCCCTGTGGCGCGAAGAAGCCACGCACGGCGCGGATTATGACATGTTCAACAATAAGCCGATGTTCCGTTACAACGCCTATTTCGGCATTCATACTGTGCACTATATGGATCTGGTGGAAACTTACGGGCGGGAAACGCTGCCACTTTTGCGTATCGGTCTCGGCGCGATACTGACAAAGATCGCCAAGCCCGCGGCAAAGCCAAAAAACAGCGCGGTAAAAATTCTGAAGCCGTGGGCTGAAAATTTATTCAATCTTCTTAATTCCATCAAATTTATTTCCTTTATCGATCACGACGGTTTCCCGGCCATCATCCCGCTCATTCAGTGCCAGGCGGCGGACAGCACCCGGCTGGTTTTTTCCCCGCTGGCGTATCAGGAAGAACTGTCGGACCTGCGCAAAAATTCCCACGTTGCCGTATTCGGCCTGACGCTCGATATGGAAGATGTTCTCGTCCGGGGAAAATTCACCGGCTTTGAAAAACATCGCGGGATTAACCTGGGAGTAGTCGACATCAACTGGGTGTATAACCCGATGCCGCCCAAGCCGGGCCAGATATATCCGCCACAGGAAATAAAGGCCGTGGCAAATTTTTAAAATTTTCTTGTTGTGGGATTTGCCGCTTTCGGGCTGAGAACGCTTTTTTTCGACTGGTGATATCCGGCAAAAAATCCGTCAGGAATGCTGATCCAATCCCTGCTGGATGCTTTTCTTGGCCAGATCCATGATTTTTCCCATGCTCTCTTCGCCGTATCCGGCAATATCGATAGGATCGTGAATCACCATTTTTGCCTTTCCGGGAAAAAGCTTCAGGGATTTTGCCGGCAGCACATTTCTTGTATTGATTATCGTTACCGGCAAAATGGGCAGGCCCATATCCAGGGCAAATTTAAAGGCCCCTTTTTTGAACTCTTTTAATCTCCCATCCTCGCTTCTCGTCCCTTCGGGGAAGAACATGATGGATGTTCCGCCTTTTATTCTGTCGCGGGCGGCATTGATTGACGCTTTGGCCGCGTCGGGATGGGAACGGTCAATAAAAATATGGCCGATTTTATAACAGGCATAACCCAAGAAAGGAACGCCCCTGAGCTGCATCTTCATGACCCAGCGGAAGTCCACGGGCATCCAGCCGTAAATCACAAAAATATCATACTGGCTTTGATGATTAGCCACGATCACATAGGATTTGTCTTTTTGAATTTTTTCTTTTCCGATCACTGTCACCAGCATCGGCGTGATGTAGCTGTTGAAACGCGCCCAGATAATCCCGCACACGGAAGCGATTTTTTTGTCCACAAGAATGGCCAGTAACGTGGCGGCCGTGCCCAACACAACGGTGGAAGAAACCAGGATGGGAAAAAAGATTACGTACTTGTATATCTGATAAAGCGCCAGCAGCAGTTTATTTTCCCGGGCAAGCTGCTGCGAGTTCCATTTTTCCGCAGCTTTATCCGCCAGGCATTTCGACAAAAACGAAATCCGTGTTTGAATCGCATTTAAATCAATCATGGCCATCGCCGAAAAACAGTAATTTTTCGGTGATTATAAGCAAAACGCGACCATGTGTCAATCAAAGACGAAACTAAAATAAAAGCGCTGTTAAGTATTTGCTTTTTGTGAAAATTTTAATCTGTAGCGTTCAAGAAGGTGGCTTTTGGTAGTCCCACGGGGACTTGAACCACGGTTTCCGGCGTGAATTGAATTATTTTATAATAGTGTTAGAACAACACTCAGCTTTGAATTACTGCTCGCCTGTTGAAAATGAAAGCAATGGGGTGTAATTAGTAGGGTGTTCAATATTTTGTGGGAAAATCAATGTCTGTTTTATCGGTAAAGCCGTGCAAAATAGATTTATTCTCTTGTCTCTTCCACTGTATCGTTTCAGCCTCCGATCTGTACGTTCAAGCCAAAGTTCTTCATGTATATCTTCAAATCCAACATCCTTTCCTCTGTCGGGGGATGGACATCTGAAAGTGGATATTCTCTGCCGAGTTTCCGATAAAGATCTTCTCCCAGATGATGAAGCGGCAGTAGCTCAATGCGCACAAAATTACGTCCTAAATTGCTAGCAAATTGTGCCGTTCGGGCTAAATTGTCCTGATCGTCGTTCAGACCCGGTATTACCGGAATTCGAAGAATGGTCGGGACTCTTTCAGTCGCCATTTGCACGTTGGCCAGTATCTGGCGATTCGAGGCGCCGGTTATTCTTTGGTGGATATCTTCCTGCATATGTTTTATGTCAACATAAAGGAGATCCAGATGATCCATGATCGAAGTCCATATCTTCTGGGTGGCAAGGCCGCAGCTTTCCATGGCTGTATGGATATGCTGCTCCTTGCACCGTGTCAAAAATGCCGTAACGAAATCCGGCTGCATGGTAGGTTCGCCTCCTCCGACGGTCACTCCGCCGTTGGACCGCCTGTAGAAGGGAATGTCCTTTTCAATCTCATGGAAAAGCCCATCCACCGTGTAGCGTTTTCCCGACATTTCCAATGCCTGATATGCGCAAGTTTCCGCGCACACCCCGCAACCGTCACAATGGTTTCGGTCAATCCGAATTTCCTCTTCCTCCGACCGTTGAACAGCTTTCTTCGGACATGCCTCGATGCAGGCGCCGCATTTCCCGCATTTATCCGTATCGTTGATGACCTCCATGATCTTGTTCTGGGTATGTGGCGAAGAGCACCAGATACACTTCAGAGGACAACCCTTCATGAAAACGACCGTACGGATGCCGGGGCCATCGTGAATCGCGAATGGTTCAATGTTTGCTACGAGTCCGCACAATGACTCCATTTTTTCCCGACTTGCTACGTTCTCACTTTCCATGGACCGTCCGGGCAATAATGCTGTCCTGAATTTTTTTCCGAAGTTGCACAAAATAGGCGCAATACCCGGCAACCCGGACGATCAGGTCCCGGTAATCTTCAGGTTTTTCCTGAGCTGCTTTCAGAATTTCATTCGAGACGAGGTTGAACTGGATATGATGGATTTTCTGATCGAGGAAAGTTCTGATGAGCGCAACGAACCTGCCAATACCGTCCCTCTCTCGGAAAACACTGCTATCCAGCCGCATGTTCAGGGACTGTCCGTGGCAAAGCTTGATTGAATCAATCTTTCCGACCGATTGGATCACCGCCGTCGGACCGCTGACATCGCTGCCGATGGTGGGAGAAATGCCGTCGGAAAGAGGCTCTCCTGCCTTTCGCCCCGATGGCAACGCCGGCGTCATCGATCCATAGGGAACGTATAATCCCAGCGGATTCTGATAAGGCATCATATATCCGCCACGCGTATTCTTCTGCGAAGCGACTTCTTCACAGAAGATCTTCATGACCCAGACGGCGATGTCATCGACGTAATCATTGTTGTTCCCGAATTTGGGCACCGCCAGCAGTTTTTGCCGGAGCAGGTCGTCATTTTTGAAATTTTCCGCCAGGCTGACAAGAAGCCGCTCCATGGCGACAGATTTTTCTTCAAAAACGAGTTTCTTTATGGCCGCCAGCGAGTTTGCCACATCCACCGCACCGCTGGTCGCAATGCAGGGGCCGAAGTTGAAGCGAGCCCCTCCCTCCTCCCGGGGGATGCCTTTCTCAATGCAATCCTCAATAAGGGCAGACACGTAAGCTGTGGGATAGACGTCGGCCAGGACCAGTTCATTGATATTGATGACAACCGCGCACATTTTCACCAGGTAGGACAGCTGTTTCCGGAACGCTTCCTGGAGTTCTTCAAAGGAGGCGAATGTCCGTGGATCTCCTGTTTTAAGCCCTATTTGCAGCTGCTTATTCGAATCCCAACCGTCGGAAAGCGCCAGTGTGAGAACGGCAGGCATCCTCAGGGTTCCTCCCGTTTGATATTCCGATTCGTAATTGGTGACGTGCGGTTCGTTGCATCCGATGGCACCGCTCAGGCGCGCCAGTTCAAGCGGTACCGGAGGCCCGCCCAGCGTCCCTCGAGCGAGGATATTCTCGACGAAAACGTCCGCATTCAAAAACATCGGTTGGCCGAACCCGAGCGACGCCAGCTCGCATGCCCTGATGAGGAATTTATCCGGCGTTTTACCGTGAACGAGAACTCCGAGATTTGGTTCATTCAATCTCGTGTGCATCATTCCCTCGAGAAACATATACGAAAGATCGTTGACGGCATCGCTACCGTCCGCCTTGTACCCACCCAGATCGATATGGTGGGCCTCACCGCTTTCCGCCACATAAGGAGCCGCATCCTGAGTCATCCGCAAAAGCCAGCAGTCGATCAGGTCCTGCGCTTTCTGAACGGCCAGCCGTCCTGAATCGATATCGTTTTTGAAGAAGGGGAATAGATATTGATCGACCCTTCCCGGAGCGACAGCCCTGCACAGCGGTGTTTCCCACCAGTGCAGGATGTGAGCAAACCAAACCGACTGCAGCGCCTCCCGGAACGTACGGGCGGGCAAAGCCGGAACCTGATCACAGGCGGCTGCGATCTCGTTGAGTTCCGCCTGCCGTTCGACGTTCTTTTCTTCAACGGCTTTTTTCCGCGCCAACGCCGCAAATCGAAGCCCGATCCCGGCTGCCGCCTCCATCGCTATGATGACTGCTTCCAGAAACGATTGAATTCTCAAATCCTCCGGGTTTAATGGATCGATCCTCGCCAACCGTTTCTCTGCGTCCTCTTTGATTCCCAGAAAGCCTTTCTGCAAAATTTTCTCATACCCATGGCAACAGTGCCCGATGTGATGATGGCTCATCAGCTCCCCGATGACGCCCACGGGCGAGATCTCTGCGGTGCCATCGACTTTTACGAAAGGAATTCCCGGGACCCGCATCTTTGTGATGGCTTCGGACAATTCACCCGACGGGTCTTCAATCTCGTAAAGCAGCTTGCGTAATTCAGGGGGATATTTCTCATAGGCCTGGCGGATCCGGCTCCTTCGATAGCCGCCGTCCCCACGCCAGTATGGAATGATTTCTTCCCGGACGATCCTCTTGTCTTCAGGGCTCATCGTGGTGATAGCTTCCAGTTCCTTTTCGAGGAAACCCGCTTTTTGTTCCGCGCATAGAAGGGTCGCATCAGGTCGACCGGATATCCATCCCACAAACGGTTCATCAGGAAAGATCTCGATGGGCACTTCGGAAACCACGGCGGCAAATGCCTTTGACCGACGCAAGATCATCGCCTCTCCTTCGGTGTCCCGCATGACCCGGGCAATAATCCGATCTACGTCGATACTGTATAAAGGTAAAGGTCGGCTCGAAAACGCCATATATTGGTTCCGAAGCCTCTCAAATCGCGTTGTAGGTTGAATAGAAAATAATCGGTTAGGGTTGTCTGTCATCACAATGCTTCCTCCGAATCATATTTAGATCAACAGAGTAAGCACTTTTCATACCAAGCAGGATTAAAGAATAATCATGTTATATTTTAAATACATAGAAACAAAGGGAAGGAATTAGGGGGGGTTAATAACAACGATATATCGTAAATTACGAAATATCGTTTGTTTTTCTGGTCTGAATTCCGAGCTTTTTCATGCGCGAATGGAGCGTGTTCGGATGGATTTTTAGAATCTCCGCCGCACCTCCCGGTCCGTTGACCTTTCCCCGGGTCATTTTCAAGATGGACAGAATATGGTTACGTTCATTTTCTTTCAGGCTGGCCGAGACAGGCGCGGCATTTTGCTCGGAAAGGATTTGCCCCAGTTCGGGAACACAGTAATCCGGCCCCTTGCTCAGGATGACGCCGCGCTCAATGACATTTTCCAGTTCCCTGACATTACCGGGCCAGCTGTAGGCAACCAATTTTTCCATTTCCCGCACGGCGATCCTGTCCACGACCTTGTTGAACTTCTCGGCATAGATCCGCAGGAAATGATGCGCCAGAAGAGGAATGTCTTCTTTGCGTTCACGCAGGGGCGGCACCTTTATCGGAAAGACGTTTATTCTGTAATAAAGGTCCTCGCGAAAACGTCCGGTCTGAACTTCTTTGCGCAAATCACGGTTTGTAGCAACCAGGAGCCTGAAGTCGGAACGATGCACTTCCTGTCCTCCCACGCGCTCGAACTCCCTGCTCTGTAAAACGCGCAGAAGCCTCACCTGCACCTCCATGGAAATCTCGCTGATCTCATCGAGAAAAAGCGTCCCCCCGTCGGCCAGCTCGAACCGGCCTATCCGCTTGGAAACGGCGCCGGTGAAAGCTCCTTTCTCATGCCCGAAAAGCTCGCTGCAGATCAGGCTTTCCGACAGGGCGCCGCAATTGACGCGAATAAAAGGATGATTTTGCCGATGGCTGTTATTGTGAATGCTCCAGGCGACCAACTCCTTTCCGACGCCTGTCTCTCCCGTGATCAGGACCGTGGCGTCCGTGGCGGCGACTTCCTCGATCTGGCGGAAAACATGGGTAATCCCGGAACTTTGACCGACAAAGTTTTCGAACCGTTCGCTCTTAAGATACTGCTCTTTGTAGTATTGTTTTTCACTTTGCTGCTTTTCATAGAGGCCCTGCAGCGTTTCCCATGCGAGGGCATTGTCCAGTGCGATTGCGGCCTGACTGGCAAAGTAATTCAAAATTTCAAGATCAGGCGCCCGGAAAGCGCTGCGCAGGAGTCGATTATCGTGGTAGAGGATTCCGATGACTTTTCCATGCATCGTCATCGGCACGAAGATGCACGAGCGCATTTCGGAGCTTCCCGGCGGCGAAACGTCCCGGCCGCCCACGTCCACAATTCGTCCCTGTCCGGTCCTGCACGTTTCCTCAATCAATTGCATAATCGGCTTGAATTCGGACGTTCCGATGTCTTCCGAGGTCAAATTTTTTGCGGCGCGGAGGTACAAACCATCCGTTTCTTCTCCACTCGCGAGGAAGATGGCCCCGCGTTCGGCCCCCGTAATGCGGTTGCCTGCGTAGATGATGCGCCGGAGAAGTTCTCTGTTATCCCGGATGGTCACGAGTTCCTGCCCCAAGCTGAGGATCTCACGCAGAAGAGTATCTGCGCTACGGAAATCTTTTATTAGCGGTACCATATCGTCAGGAACCAGAGCATCGCCATAGCTTTGCAGCGTCCTCAACGCCGGCTCCGCCATAGATTTCGCCCTGCTATTTTCTCCCAAACGGAAATACAAGCGTGCTAATTCGAGTTTTGATTTGGCCAGTTCAAGCTGGTGACCAGATTCGTCAAGGAACCGAATGGATCTTTGGAGATCGGGTATAACATCCCGCTCCGTTTTGTCCTTGGGCCCGCGCAAAAGCGCCCCATAGCGGTATGCGACACCTTTTGCAAATATGTTTCCTCCAGTTATGGCCAACTGAATCTCCTGTTCTAATGAGAATCCTTCCAGTTTCGGTAATCTTCCTTGCTCCATGTCCCAGCAAACATCCAGCAGAAAAGATGAATGCCTCATCGACATCCGGGAGCGTTCGCAAAGATGCATGAATTCCCGCAAGAGTGACGTGGTCTTCTCAACGTCATTGAGCTGTTGGAAGACAAGGCTGAGGCTCGCAAGCCCGGACAGGCGGGCATAGAGATTTCTACTGCTTTGCGATTCTTTCAGTCCTATCTCCAGATACCGCCTGGCATCGTCAATCCTTTGCAATTCATAAAAGAGATGGCCGAGCGTTACCCCGGCATGACTGGCAATATAGAGATTGCTCTGCTTTCGACTATGCGCCCTCAGAGCATCCAGCATTCCCAACCCTTGGGTGATCTGACCCGTATAAACGTAACAGGTACCGGCTATAAGAGCGGTTAAGAGGGGGAAATTTTTTTTGGGAAAATTTTCCACATCGGGCACGAGCCTCTCGTAAATCCTGATCACTTCTTGATAGTGCCCCAGAAAGTAATTAAAATGCTGTTTGAAGACCATCGCCGCCTTTTGTGTCTCCGAGTCACCGCTTGCTTCCGCCAGCGCCCATCCCCTATTGAAGTGTTTTGTCGCGGTTTGGTAGCTCGACTGCAGCCACTCGCTTCGCGCCATGTTCAATTCCAGCAAGGCGAGAGAACTCCTGAAGCCCCGTGCCAAAGCGCGATCCGTGGCCTCGCGGATGAAGGACCTAATCTGATCCGAAACAGGGTCGTCGGTATAGACTTTAAGGTATTGCAGCACGGCTTCGACAAAAAGACGGTCAGCCTCTTCATCATGAAACCTTCCGAGATCTTCAAGGGCTTTCTCGTAGCAGCGGCCGGCCTCCTTGTGCAGGGAGGCATTGCGGTTCAGATTCCCTTGCTGAATCAGGAGACGGCAGCCTTCCAAGTCATTGGTTAAATAAAGAAGATAAGTGGCTACACTCTTGATCAGCCCGGGATCATCGGAAGATTCACGACGGAGGATACTCACGATCTTTTTTTGGAGCAAACGCATTTCACCGGGTGAAAAGGATTCGCGAAGCCGGTTGCGTTCCAAGTCGCTTAAAAAATAAAAGTGCCCCTCCTTACCGGCCAGCCATTTATTTTGAACACCGAATTCTAGGGCGGTAAACACCTGCGAGGTTTTTGCGCCGGAGATCTCCTGGAGCCAATCGACATTGAAAGGCCCTTCAAAAAGAGAGGCGAGGGATAGAATCGACCGCTGAAGGTCGGGCGAGTCCGCGGATAATCCGCTCGCGCTCGGATGCAACCTGTGATCGTTGCTACTCTTGTCATGGCTATCAGTAGCGGTAGATCTCTTCTTCATGAAGCGGTCATTCTTCTTCCACTTGTTTTATGTACCATAATTCATTAGTCCCACGGGGACTTGAACCCCGGTTTCCGGCGTGAGAGGCCAGCGTCCTAACCACTAGACGATGGGACCATGTGGAAAAAATGTTCGGTATGACTATTTAATCCCCGGCGAAAAGTCAAGCAAAACCGCTTTGCTCTTTGTTTACGCGCATCATTTATTTGCCGTAATCCAGGCGGCGGCATCCCTGATTCTTTTGACGACGCGTTCTTTGCCCAGCGTGACCATCACTTCATCAATGCCGGGGCTGACCGCTTTGCCGGTGAGCGCCACGCGCAGCGGCTGGGCGATAATTTTTAGTTTTATTCCTTTTTCCTGCGCGTACTCTTTAAGAAATTCTTCAATTCCTTCCCTAGTAAAATTTTCCACGGCGGGAATCTTTTGGGCGATTTCCTTTAGGTAGACAGCCGCCTCCGGCAGCAGAAACTTCTGCGCCGCCTCCGGCTCGTAATCAAGTTTATCGGCAAAATAAAAATCAGCGGCGGCGGCCATTTCCGCCAACGTTCTCGATCTCGTCCGCAAATCAAGGATGACCTTTTTTACAAATTCCGCGTCCTTTCCTACAGCAGGAGCAGGCCAAAAATCCTTCATTAGATCGAGGAGTTTTTCCGGCGCGGACTGCCGGATATAATGGGCATTGAGCCAAAGCAGTTTTTCCGGATTAAAAACGGCGGGTGATTTGCCCACCGCTTCCAGCGAAAAAACATCTACCAATTCCTGCAGAGAAAAAATTTCCTGATCGCCGTGCGCCCACCCCAAGCGCACCAGATAATTGACCAGCGCCTCCGGCAGATAACCCATTTCCTTATACGCCATGACGGAAGTCGCCCCGTGGCGTTTGCTGAGCCTTGTCTTATCCGCGCCCAGAATCATCGGCACGTGCGCGAATTTCGGCACGTCAAACCCCAGCGCCTGATAAAGCAGGATTTGGCGCGGCGTGTTGTTGACATGGTCATCGCCACGGATGACATGCGTGATGTTCATCAGGGCGTCATCGACCACCACGGCAAAATTGTAGGTCGGGTAGCCGTCGGCACGCTCGATAATCAGATCATCGAGCTCTTCATTGTTGAAGCTGATATTGCCCTTGATCAGGTCTTCCACTATCGTCACGCCGGTTTGCGCGCCGCGGAAGCGCACCACAGAACCGGCGGTTTTCCCCAGATTCTTTTCGCGGCAGGTTCCGTCATATTTGGGCTTTTTACCCGCGGCGAGGGCCTGCTTTCTTTTTTCTTCCAGTGCTTCCGGCGTGCAGGTGCAGTAGTAGGCCTTGCCCTCTTGGATGAGCTTCTGCACCATCTCCCGGTGCAAGCTAACCCGTTCGGCTTGAAAATATGGCCCTTCGTCCCAGTTTAAGCCCAGCCAGGTCATGGCATCTAAAATCGCCTTGGTGGATTCCTCGGTGGAGCGCGCCTGATCCGTGTCTTCAACGCGTAAAACAAACTTGCCGCCCTGATGGCGCGTAAAAAGCCAGTTAAAAAGAGCGGTGCGCGCCCCGCCGATGTGCAGAAAGCCCGTGGGTGAAGGCGCGAAGCGCGTGCGAACATTTATCATTGAGTTATTTCCCATATTTACTGATGGTTTATAAGATTGCCCGCCAGCGTTTGTCAAGGGGACAATTGGCTTAAAACCGTAAATTATTCTTGACAATATGGGGGTTTTATAATTAAGTTTCGCGCTTAATACGCTTAAGGCAAAAGTTTGACAAATCACAATGATTTCGACGACTAACTCTTTGAAAATTAATGTAGTTACGATTCCTGACGAGGGGCTGAACTTTGTCTTTGCGGAAGGCAAGGACTGGTTCAGGCAATGCTTTCAGGAAGGCGAAAACCCCGATTTTGAGGTGCAAAAGGCCGATGTGAGCTGCCTAATCACCAAGACATCAGGCACTGTTTTCATCAGGGGAAAAATTGACGCCATAATTAACATCAATTGCAGCCGGTGCCTCGAGGAAGCAAAGCTGCCGCTTGCCGCTGATTTCACCTACACGTTGATTCCGGATAAACCTGAGCTTAAAGAAGACATGGAACTCACGCAAGAAGAGCTGGAAATCAGTCATTATCATGGTGATTTCATCGATCTGACGCCGATTATCTGCGAGCAGATAATCCTGCAAATACCGATCAAGGCGCTCTGCAGTGAACAGTGCAAAGGATTGTGCCCGCAATGCGGCACGAACCTGAATTATGACAAATGCGCTTGCCCCAGTAGCTGCATGGACAGCCGCATGGCCGTATTGAAAAATTTTAAAATAAATAATTAACAAAAGAGGATAAATAAAATGCCAAATCCAGTAAAACGACATTCCAAAACCAGGCGCAATACCAGAAGAGCGCACGACTTTTTAACGCCGGATAATCTTTCCGTCTGCCCGCAGTGCAGCCAGCCCAAACTGCCGCATCGCGTTTGCCCGACCTGCGGCATCTACCGCGGACGGGATTACAAGAAACCGGAAAAGGCCGCGGCAAAAAGTTAAGGAAAATTCGCGCAAAAACAGGTAAAGACAATCAATATCTGTATAATTTTTTCAGTAATATAATAGAACGGAGGAGGATTCTTACATGACTTTAGAAGAACGAGTTATCAAACTGGTAATGGAGCAGTTGGATGTTACCAAGGAGGAATGCGTTCCGGAAGCTTCTTTTATCGATGATCTCGGAGCGGATTCGCTTGACCTTGTCGAACTGATTATGGAAATGGAAGAAGCGTTCGGCATTGAAATCGCGGACGAAGAACTGGAAAAAATCCGCACCATTAAAGATGTCATCGACTTCTTGAAAAGCAAAAACGTTAACTAAGCAAATTTAGGGTGGCAGTTGATGAAAAGGCGTGTTGTAGTCACGGGCATGGGCGCGCTGACGCCGCTGGGCAATTCCGTGAGCGAAACATGGGAGGCGGCAATTGCCGGAAAATCGGGCATCGGGCCGATAACCAAATTCGACAGCGCCGCCTATAAATCGCGCATCGCGGGTGAAATCAAGAATTTCGACCCATTGCAGTACGTGGATAAACAGGAAGTCCGACGCTACGACGACTTTATTTTATACGCCCTGGCCGCATCCGAAATGGCGATGCAAGACGCCGCCCTTAAAATAAGCCCGGAATTTGCCGAACGCGCCGGGGTGATTATCGGCTCCGGTATCGGCGGCATTTCCACAATGGAGAGCGAAACAAGAGTATTGTTTAACTCGGGCCCGCGCAAGATTTCTCCTTTTGCCATTCCCGCGATTATCGCCAATTTAGGCTCAGGCCACGTGTCGATTCGCTTCGGCGCCAAAGGCCCGATCAATTGTACGGTTACCGCCTGCGCCGCAGGCACGTCAGCCATCGGCGACGCCTATAAAACCATTGCCTACGGGGACGCGGACGTCATGATTACCGGCGGGGTCGACGCGGCAATCACTCCTCTGGGAGTCGGCGGTTTTGGCGCCATGCGCGCGCTTTCGACCAGAAACGATGAGCCGCAAAAGGCGAGCCGCCCGTTTGATAAAGATCGCGACGGCTTTGTCATCGGCGAAGGGGCGGGGATAATCATTCTGGAAGAATTATCCTTCGCGCAAAAAAGGGGAGCGCGCATTTATGCGGAAGTTGGCGGCTATGGCTGTTCTTCCGACGCCTTCCACATGGCCGCGCCGCCGCCCGGCCATGAAGGAGCCGTGCGCAGCATGCAGGCCGCGCTCAAAGACGCGGGCATGAAACCATCCGACATTGACTATATCAACGCGCACGGAACATCGACGCCGCTCAATGATTTATACGAAACCCAAGCCATCAAAACATTATTTGGCGAGCATGTAAAAAAACTGATGGTCAGCTCCACCAAATCAATGACCGGACACATGCTGGGCGGCACGGGCGGAGTCGAAGCTATTTTTTCCGTATTAGCCATAAAAAACGGGGTCATTCCCCCGACGATAAATCTCGAAAATCCAGATGAGGAATGCAATCTGGACTATGTTCCCAACACCGCGCGGCAGGCGCAGATCAACACAGCCATGTCCAATAGTTTCGGTTTCGGCGGCGTTAATGCCGTTGCCGTATTTAAGAAATATTCCCCCTGAAATTCTTCAGCGCGAAGAGAGGATAAATTTTCATCATGTCTTTTTTAGAAAAAACGGACCCGGATATTAATCGGGCCATCAAAGCGGAAACGCGCCGTCAGGCCCAGAACATTGAGCTTATCGCCTCGGAAAATTTCGTCAGTGAAGCAGTGCTGGAAGCGCAAGGCTGTATCATGACGAATAAATATGCCGAAGGATATCCCGGCAACCGTTATTACGGCGGCTGCGAATTCGTGGATGTGGCGGAGAATCTGGCTATTGAGCGCTGCAAAAAACTTTTTGGCGCGGATCACGCAAACGTCCAGCCTCATTCCGGCACGCAGGCGAACATGGCCGTGTATTTCGCCGCCGTGCAGCCGGGCGACACAGTGCTGGGAATGAATCTTTCGCACGGCGGCCATCTCTCGCACGGCAGCCCCGCCAATTTTTCCGGAAAATTTTACAAAATCGTCGCCTATGGCGTGAACCGCGAGACGGAAACCATTGACTATGATGAAGTAAAAAAAGTGGCGCAGGAGCATAAACCCAAGCTCATCGTGGTGGGCGCGAGCGCCTACCCGCGGACAATCGATTTTGAAAAATTCCGCAAAGTAGCCGATGAAGTTGGCGCGGTAATCATGGCGGATATCGCGCATATCGCGGGACTGGTGGCGGCAGGCCTTCATCCTTCACCCATTCCCGTCTGCGAATACGTGACTTCGACCACGCACAAAACGCTGCGCGGGCCGCGCGGCGGCATTATTATGTGCAAGCAGGATTACGCCAAGACGCTCAACAGCCGTGTTTTTCCAGGTTCACAGGGCGGTCCGCTCATGCATATAATCGCGGCAAAGGCTGTGGCGTTTCAGGAAGCGCTCAGGCCGGAATTCAAGGAATACCAAAAACAGATTATTAAAAACGCCCAGGCTATGGCGGACGAACTGAAGAATCAGGGCTTGCGTCTTGTCTCCGGCGGGACGGACAATCACCTGATGCTGGTGGATCTCACCACCACGGGCGTCACGGGCAAGGAAGCGCAGGACGCGCTCGACCGCGCGCACATCACCGTCAATAAAAACGGCATTCCTTTCGACACCAAGGGCCCGCAGATAACCAGCGGCATCCGCATCGGCACGCCCGCGGTGACGACAAGAGGAATGAAAGAAAAAGAAATGCGCGAAATCGCTTCTTTAATCGCCGAAGTAATCAAGAATATTAATAACGAAGCGAAAATCAAGGCGGTCGCCGAAAAAGTAAATGGCATCTGCTCGCGGTTTCCTCTTTACCAGCATAGAATATAAGGCCCGGATTTATTCAGCCCCGAAAGAGCGTGGCAGCGATGGCCGTAAAAAAAACACCCGCAGAAGATTCGGAAAAAAAAATCAGGACAAGACCGGATTGGGACACCTACTTCCTTGATATCGTGGAGCTGGTTTCCCGCCGCAGCACCTGCCTGCGCCGCGCGGTGGGAGCCGCGCTGGTGCGCGATAAAAGAATTTTGGCCACCGGCTATAACGGCGCGCCTTCCAAGCTCAAGCATTGTCTGGAAATCGGCTGCCTGCGCGAAAAGCTCAATGTGCCTTCCGGCGAGCGTCACGAATTGTGCCGCGGCCTGCACGCGGAACAAAACGCCATCATTCAGGCCGCTTTTCACGGGGTGAGCGCCAGCGGCTCGACGCTGTATTGCACCAACCATCCGTGCGTGATTTGCGCGAAGATGATCATCAACGCCGGCGTGACGCGCATCGTCGTCAGTGACGGCTACCGCGATGAACTGGCGGCGCAGATGCTCAAGGAAGCGGGAATAGAAGTTACGCAACTTTGATTTTTTAAAAGGCATCAAAACATGAAGTGTCCATTTTGCGGTCACGGAGAAAATAAAGTTATCGATTCGCGCATCAGCAAGGACGGCAAAGCCATCCGCAGGCGACGGGAGTGCCTGGCGTGCGAAAAACGCTTTACCACCTACGAATACGTGGAAGATATTCTGCCCATGGTGGTGAAAAAAGACGGGCGGCGCGAACCCTTTGACCGGATGAAAATCCGCAACGGCGTGATGAAAGCCTGCGAGAAGCGCCCCATCAGCATGGAAGCGATGGAAAAAATAGTGGATGTCGTCGAGCAGACTTGCCAGGAATTTCAGGGCGAAGAAATCCCCTCCACCGTCATCGGCGAAAAAGTCATGGCGGAATTGAAGAAACTCGACGGTGTGGCTTACGTGAGATTTGCCTCGGTCTACCGGCAGTTCCGCGATGTGGGGGAATTTATGACGGAACTGAAAGATTTGTTAAACAAAGAGAAAAAGTGATTATGTTTACAGGAATCATTGAGGGCTTGGGAAAAATAAAAAGCCTGGCCAGAAAAGGCGCGGATGCTGTTTTGGAAATCGATGCCGCAATTGACATGTCCGATGTGGCCTTGGGCGACAGCATTGCCGTCAACGGGGCGTGTCTTACCGTCACCGCAAAAAAGCAGAATGTTTTTCACGCCGATGTTTCCGCCGAAACACTGGATAAAACCACGCTGAAACACCTGCATCCGGGCGAGCAGGTTAACCTGGAAAAATCGCTGCGCGCCGGGGGGTATTTAGGCGGTCATTTTGTGCTTGGGCACGTGGACAAAACGGGCCGCATTCTTGCCAAAACGCAGAAGTCCGGCTCGGTCATTTTTGCCGTTTCGGCAGACGAAACCCTCGCGCGTTATATCGTGGAAAAAGGTTCGATCGCCATTGACGGGATCAGCCTCACCGTAAACAAAGTTGAAAAGGGCAAATTTTATGTTAATATAATTCCTCACACTGCGGAAAAAACCACGTTGCTTACCAAAAAGGAGGGGGATCTGGTCAATATTGAAACGGACATTTTGGGCAAATACGTGGAAAAACTGTTGCAATCACCGCGAGGAATAGATAATAATTTTCTGGAGAAGCACGGCTTCAAATAAAATAAGGCAAAAAAATGGCAATCAGCAAAATTACGGAAGCAATTGAGGATATCCGCAACGGGAAAATGATTATTCTCGTGGACGATGAAGACCGCGAAAACGAAGGCGATCTGTGCATGGCCGCGCAGTTCGCTTCGGCGGAAACGATTAATTTTATGGCGCGTTACGGGCGGGGTCTTATCTGCCTGACGCTCAGCGAAGATATCGCGGATAAACTGAACCTGAAGCCGATGGTTCAGGACAACAAGGCGCGTTTCGGCACGGCCTTCACCGTTTCCATCGAGGCGCGCGAAGGAGTAACCACAGGAATTTCCGCCGCCGACCGCGCCACAACCATCAAGGCCGCGGTGAATCCCCAAGCCAAAGCCGAAGATCTGGTCAGCCCAGGGCACGTTTTCCCTATCCGCGCGCGCCGCGGTGGTGTGCTGGTGCGCACCGGACAAACGGAAGGTTCCGTAGATTTGTGCCGCCTTGCCGGATTGACCCCCGCGGGCGTCATCTGCGAGATAATGAAAGACGACGGAACAATGGCGCGCATGCCGGATCTGGAGGTTTTCGCGCGCGAACATAAGCTGAAAATCGTCACCATCGCCGACTTGATTGATTATCGCCTGCAACATGAATCTCTCATCCGCAGAGTCGCCGAAGCAACCATTCCTACTTCTTACGGCGGCGATTTCAAAATCATCGTCTACGAAAACGACGTCGATGACCTGCAGCATATCGCCCTGGTCAAGGGAGAAATCAAAAAAGACGATGAAGTGCTGGTGCGCGTGCATTCGGAATGCCTGACCGGAGACGTCTTCGCCTCCGCCCGCTGCGACTGCGGCGATCAGCTCCATCGCGCCATGGAAATGGTGCAAAAGGAAGGAAAAGGAGTCATCGTCTACATGCGGCAGGAAGGACGCGGCATCGGACTAGTCAACAAAATCAAGGCTTACGCCCTGCAGGAATGCGGCCATGACACGGTGGAAGCGAACATCGCCCTGGGCTTTAAGCCGGATTTGCGCGATTACGGCATCGGCGCGCAGATTCTTGTTGACCTGGGCGTGCATAAAATGCGATTGATGACGAACAATCCCAAGAAAATTGTCGGGTTGGAAGGGTACGGAATCGAAATAACACAAAGAGTTCCGCTGGAGATTCATCCGAACGAAAACAACATAAAGTACATGAAAACCAAACAGGATAAAATGGGACATCTTTTGAAAATATAAAAAAGGATGGTAACTGATCATGCCGAAAATAATTGAAGGAAAAATTGTCGCCAAGGGAATGAAGTTTGGCATCGTGGCCAGCCGTTTCAACGATTTCATCTGCGCCAGACTGATCGACGGGGCGCTGGACGCTCTAACCAGGGCGGGCGCGGAAGAAAAAGACATCGCGATATACAAGGTTCCCGGGGCATTTGAGCTGCCGCTGACCGCAAAAAAGCTGGCCAAGTCCAAACGCTACGACGCTGTAATCTGCCTGGGCGCGATTATCCGCGGCGCCACCCCGCATTTTGAATATATCGCCGCCGAAGTTTCCAAGGGCATCGCCAATGTCGGTTTGGAAACGGAAGTGCCGGTGGTCTACGGCGTTTTAACCACCGATTCTATCGAGCAGGCCATCGAACGCGCCGGCACCAAGGCGGGCAACAAGGGCGCGGACGCGGCCATGACGGCCATCGAAATAGTTGATCTTTACAAAAATATTTAAGCCGCCTTGCGGTCAGTAATTGGATTTTTTCGAACAGGACGACATTTTGACAATTGCAGAGGTGCGGTACTTTTAAATGCGCGGCAGAAGAAAGGCGCGGGAAATCGCCTTGCAGGTTCTTTACAGTCTGAATTTCGTCAATATCGACGTCGACAAGGCGCTCGAACTTTTCTGGGGAAATTTCGCCGCCCCCAAAACAGCCAAAGATTTCGCCGCAACGCTGGTGCACGGCACCTGGGAGCACAAGGAGGAGCTGGATAAACTTATTGCCGGATGCTCCGACAACTGGTCTTTGGGGCGCATGTCCAAGGTCGATATCAGCATTCTGCGGATGGCGTCTTTTGAGTTTCTGTATTGCGATGATATACCGCCCAAAGTTACCATAAACGAAGCGATAGATCTGGGCAAAACTTTCGGTTCGGAAAATTCCGGCTCGTTCATCAACGGCATTCTGGACGCGATTAACCTGAAATTAAACAAAAAATGAAATTGCAATTATCCACAGAACCGGCCGACACCATTAAACAAAAGTGCCTCGTGTTGGGCGTTTTCGCCGACGAAAAACCCCCGCGCGGCATCTGCGGATTTATCGACTGGCGGCTCAACGGCTATATTTCCCGCGAAATTAAACAGGGCAACATCAGCGGCAAACTCGCGGAAAAAATACTCATTCCCGCGCCGCCCCGTCTCAACGCGGAGCTGCTGATGATTTGCGGCATGGGCAACGCGTCAAAATTCACCACGGAACAAATGGAGCGTTTCGCTTACCTCACTATTGAATCGGTCGATAAATTACTGCTTGATGACTTTTCTCTGGAGCTTCCGGGCCCGAACCGCGTCAACCTGCCGCTGGCCGATGTGGCTCAGGCGACAGCCCGTGGCTTTTATGATTACCTCGCGCAGGACGCCAAAAAAATCAACAAAATAAAATCCTGCCTGCTCACCGTGCCCGAACAGGCCAAAGAAGCCACCGCCGGCGTCAAAAGTTTTAAGGCAAAAATATAAGATTTTTTTACGCGGCGCAGATAACCGCCGTCAGCGGGACATGGTGTATTTCTGCTCGTCTTTGGGAACAAACCATCTGATGAAATTATGCCCCAGGCCGATAGGCGCGGGCTCGATGTTGCGGATGCGTTTGCTGATGATAATCAGTTCATCAGGCACGTAAAGGAAAGTGTAGGGTTGATCTTCCGCGAGTATTTCCTGAAAACGATTGTAATATTTTTTTCTCTGTTTCTGGTCAAAGGTCGAGCGGGCCTTTTCCAGAAGCGCATCCACTTCCGGATTTTTATAGGAAATGAAATTTAACTCCTGCGGCGCTGTTTTGCTCGAATGCCAGACATCAAACGCGTCCGGATCCAGCGGAATCGTCCAGCCGAGGATGATCGCCTCGAAACGGCGCTTATTGATAAAATCATTGATAAATGCCGCCCATTCCAGAATGCGGATCTTCACGTCAATGCCCACTTCCTTGAGTTGGCGCTGAATGATTTCCGCGCATTTCTGGCGCGTTTCATTGCCCTGATTCGTTATCAGTTCAAAGGTAAAGGGGCGTCCGTCTTTTTCCAGAATTCCGTCTTTGTTTGTTTTTGTCCAGCCGGCGGCGCGCAGAAGTTCACGGGCTTTCTGCGGGTTGTAGTCATATTTTTTGACATTTTCATTATACGCCCAGGTGCCCGGTTTGTAGGGGCCGGTAGCCGGCTTGCCCAAACCAAGCAAAACGCCGCTGATGATTTCTTCCTTGTTGATGGCGTAGGAAATGGCCTGGCGCACGCGCTTGTCGGCAAAAAACGGATGCTTCAAGTTGTAGCCCAGATACGTGTAGGCAAAGGCCAGATAGCGGTACTTGTCGAAATTTTGCCGGAACAAATTATTTTCTGTTTGGCGGGTGTATTGCAGCGGCGTGAGCCCCATCATGTCGATATTGCGCGCGCGCAGCTCCAGAAACATTGTGGCCGTGTCGGGAATAATGCGCGTGACCCGACCATCTATGTAGGGACGTCCTTCAAAATAATCGGGATTAGCCACCAGCACGATTTTCTGCCCCGCCACCCATTCCTTGAAGATATACGGCCCGGTGCCGACGGGCCGGCGCGAAAGTTCGCTTTTGGTGATGTCTTTTCCTTCCAGCAGATGCCGCGGCAAAACGGACATTGACCAGCTGATTAAAGCCGGAGCGAAAGGCTTGTCGTAAATAACGCGGAAGGTGTAATCGTCAAGAACTTCTGCTTTTTTCACCTTGAGAAAATCGCCGGCGTAAGCGGTGGGAGTTTTGGGGTCAACCGTAACCTTGTAGGTATAAAGGACATCGCGCGCGGTGAAAGGCTTGCCGTCATGCCATTTGACGCCCTGGCGCAGATGAAAAGTTATTACCAGGCCATTAGGCGATATATTCCAGGATTCGGCCAGATCGCCGATGATGTTCATATTTTTATCGTATTTGACCAGACCGTTGTAAATCAGGCCGGCGATGGTGTGCGAGGGAGAATCGGAAGCAAGAAGCGGAATCAGATTGCTCGCGTCGCCGATATCGCCGCGGACGATAATATCGCCGTAAGCGGGGGGCTTATCCGCGCGCGCGCTTATTTCAACATCAGCCGCCTCCCGGCCGCAAGCGCTCAGGAGAAGCGCTACTAATATTAAAAATATGATTCGCCATAGACACATTGACTTTAATTAGCTTAGCATTTACGCCATTGCAATATAAAAATTATGATTGTAAGATGCGGCTAAGTAAAAACACGGGCAGCGTTTATGGGCGCAAAACAATCAGGCGATGCCGCGCGGGCTAAACCCATTCTGGAATCATTGAAAATGAAGATTGCCGGCGCATGGGATGTGATGGCCGACGCCGTGCGAAATTTCAGCGCCAACGGAGACACCAATCAGGCCGCCGCCGTTTCGCTATATACGATTCTTTCCGCCATCCCTCTTTTTATTCTGACGATTATCGTCGCGGGAAATATTTTCGCTTCTCATCCGGAAATCCAGTTCGACATCATGGACGCGATCCAGGGCTTCAATCCTTATTTTTCCGAAAAGCTCATGGAGCAATTGGGCCATATCGAAAACAAAAAAAACCTGCTGGGCTCTTTGGGTCTTTTGGGTTTGCTGTGGCTGGCCGCCGCTATTTTCGGCGTCATGGAAACGGCGCTCAACATCACTTTTCGTTCCACAAAAAAGCGCAATTACTTCGCCTCAAAACTTCTGGCCATCTCCATGATTCCGCTGGGCTGGACGCTGGGCGCGGCGAGTCTGATTGTCAGCTCCGTTGCCGCCTTCCTTACGGCCCAGCCGTTTATTCTGCCCGGAGGCGTAGAAATATCCCTAACCGCGGCGGGAGGGTTTTTTCTGCGCTATGTGCTTCCTTATATCGCCACCGTTATTTTTTTCTTCTTTCTTTACTGGATAATACCCACGGCCAAAATCCGCCCGCTGGTTCTTTTGGGCGGCAGCGCCCTTTTTGCCTTCCTGATGGAAATAGCCAAGCAGTTATTTGCCTGGTATATCGCCAATTATTCGCGCTACGGGCTGATTTTCGGCACGCTCGAGCCTATTGTCATTCTGGCGCTCTGGGTTTTTTACGCGGCGCTGATATTCCTGTTCTGCGCGGAGCTGATGGCTTCTTATCAGCGCCGCGACATGCTGCTTTTGGAGCGCGCGATGCTCAAACCGCACAAGATTCATCTAAAGATTGATGAGCGGCTTTTCAAAAAATTCGGGCGCGCCTATCCGCGGGGCAAAATTATTTTTAACGAAGGCGATAAAGGCAATGAAATGTTCTACATTCTTTCCGGACGCGTCCGCCTGGAAAAAAATGCAGGCCAGGTGAAAAAAACGCTTATGGAAATGGGACAAGGCCAGTATTTTGGTGAAATGGCCACATTAATTGACGCGCCGCGCACCGCTTCGGCCCAAGCTCTAGAAGACAGCAACCTCGCGGTTATCGACAGTAACACTTTCAGCACGTTGCTCAAAGAAAGCCATCAGACCGGCATTTTCATGCTGAAGGAATTTTCCCAGCGTCTGAAAAACACCAATGAATCCCTGGAAGAAATGACCAATCTTTGGATTCGCCTGATCGTTATTTTATACTTCATGGAAAATCCCGCAACATCTCTGAATGACGCGCTGCCGAAACTGGCTGAAATTGCTAAAAAACTACCGGAAGAAATAAATGATGTTATAAATGATCTATCACACCGCGGCATTCTGGAACTAAAAGAAAACCGCCCGCCACAGGTCGCGCGGGATAAAATCTGGACGATATTGGACGAAAGGATAATAAAGACAAGCGCTTATTAAGCGAGTAGAAACTAACTTTATTAAATATTTTATGATCTAATTAATAAATCATGTCATATAATATGGCTGATCAATTGCTGAAAGATATAATTATTTAATAACACGCATTATTTTCGAGGAGGTCATATATGAATAAAGGATTATTTCTCTTGCTTTTCATCTTTCTCTTCGCGGGGTGTGCGTCAATTCCTACCAGTGCCACGGTTAGCGACAAAATTCCTATCTCAGATAGAGGGCATAAAATACCAAAAATAATCGGCCTTTACATACCGGAAAAAGCAAAAACATATGTAGCCAAGCAGTTTGTGCGCAAAGACGCCGGGATGTCGAAAGACGGACTTGTCTTTACTCTGGATTTTGGCCGAAATTTTGAAGCCAACGCAAAAAATTCTCTGGGCAAAATATTCTTAGATGTTGTGCCGCTTGCTAATGATGATAAAAGCAAGTATTCTCATGTAATACAGATTGATATTGATGATCGTACTAATTTCGACATCGGAATATTTGCCTTTTCGGAAAAAACAGTCAATCTCTACATGCGTTGCAAGCTTTTTAGCGCATCCGGGAAATTACTATGGGAAGAGACATTCGATTCCGCGGCTTCGCGAACCAACATTAAAGGTATTCTTGCCGGTGGCGGCATATTAATTGGCGGAATATGGGGAACCTACGCGCGTCAGGCGGGTTTGGATAAATTACAGGAAGCTGCTGAAGAAAGTTTATGGGCAAATCTTGAAATGCTGAACACGCGTATGTTGGAAAATAAAGCTTTGTTCAAATAAAGTAGAGTATTTTCCTTTTGATTTATCGCGAGATCAAGTAAAATCAGCTTATAAGCTGATAATAATACCCGGCGTCTATTAATTTTTTATACACAGTGCGACATTGTCCGATTCACAACATGGATGTCCGGAACAAACATAAAAACGGGAAATAGGTGTTTGCATGAAAAACATGACGAGAAGAGAACTTCTCTCCATGACGGGAAAGCTGGCTTTGGGGTCCGCAGTGGCGGGAATCGTACCACAATCCCTGCTTGCCAAGGAGCAACAACCTAACATTATCTTCATCCTCACCGATGACCAGAGGTGGGATCATCTGGGTTGCATGGGCCATCCGTTTTTGAAAACCCCGGGTATGGACAGGCTAGCCAGGGAAGGTGTTCATTTCACCAACGCCTTTTGCACCACGTCGCTGTGCAGTCCTTCCCGCGCCAGTTTTCTTACCGGGCAATACGCGCACAATCACGGCGTGAAAGACAACCTAAGCGCGTGGGACGATGAGAAGAACCGGACATTCTTTGATAACCTCAAAGAGGCGGGATACAGAAACGCTTTCATCGGAAAATGGCACATGCCGGGGAAAATGCCTAAAATAAAAAGTCTTGACCGTTTCATCACCTTTGACGCGAGCGGCGGCCAGGGCTACTATTACAACTGTCCGCTCATCATCGATGGGGTGCGGACGGAAAGGCCCGGCAAATATATCACAACAGACCTGACCGACTATGCCATCGAGTTCATCAAAGAAAAAAGCCCCAAACCATTTTGCCTGTATCTTTCCCACAAAGCGGTGCATTCGCCCTGGAGACCACCGAAGGATCTGGATGGCATCTATAAAAATGAAGATCTGTCCTTTCTACCGAAGGAAACTTTCTCTTTTATCAGCCTGCTGAGCGGCAAGGCCATAGAAGGGGCGCCGCCTTTTAAAACTACCGAGCGCAATTATCTCAGGTATTGCGAAAGCCTGACCGCTTTTGACCGCGAGCTGGTGCGGCTTCTTGACGAGCTGGACAGACTGGGCATCACGCAAAACACGGCGGTAGTGCTGGCCAGCGACAACGGCTATTCCTGGGGAGAACACATGGACGTGGGCAAAAGGGAAGCATCAGAGGTTAATCTCCGCATACCTTTCCTTGTCCGTTATCCTAAGGGAATCGTGAACCCCGGCAGAAGGTCCGAAGGCATGGCCCTGAATATCGACCTTGCGCCCACTTTACTTGATCTCGCCGGAGCCGCGCCTAAAAAAGACAGTGACGGTATTTCCCTAAAGCCGGTATTGCTAAACCG
This sequence comes from Syntrophaceae bacterium UBA7520, assembly GCA_002478265.1. Lineage (GTDB taxonomy): Bacteria > Desulfobacterota > Syntrophia > Syntrophales > Smithellaceae > UBA4810. The sequence goes on along the minus strand of DLNC01000027.1, from coordinate 55,754 downwards.
GAAGGAAAAGGTTCGTGAATCCTTTCTGTATGAATACTTCAAAGATTACCCCTACAATGTTCCGGAACAATTCGGCGTCCGTACGGAAAGCCACATTTACATGACCTACTGGGGACGCAGAAAAGACGCGATTTTTGACGTGAACAAAGACCCCGGTTACAAAAATAATCTCATCGACACACCTCAAGGGAAAAGCATGCTTCCGGAGATGAAACGGCTGCTTGCTCAACATTTAGGAGGTGCCGGCCATGGAAAATAATTATCGGGGCATCGAAAAAACTACCTTTCTCAAAAGATTTTTCATACCCGCCGGAACGGCCCTTCTGGGATGGCTTGTTTTGCATTTTATCAGCGGGCATTTGGGGTGGATTGAAAATCGCCTGATATACAAAGCTGCCATGAATGTGGTTCATCTGGTTCTTTTTTTCTACCTGCTCTTTAACGGATTTTTTGTCTACCGGGCTATGTTCATGAAAGGGGCAGGCCTGGCAGAACGCGTTGCCGGTTCTTATCTTACTCCCGTCACTTACGCTATCAAGGAAATCATCCGCGTCAGCGAGTTTTTCACCATCGGGGAATCATTTTTTTATTGTCTTTTGACCTACCCTGTGCTCGGGCTTTTTGTGTGGCAGGCCGGGCTTTTAGCCGTAAGCGAGATGTTGTGCAGAAAATATTATAAAAAGCGTAATCTCTATGAAGGAAAAGCGGTCACAGCCGCTCCTCTTGTCATATTAATACTTTCAATAATTACCATCTATTTTTTGTTTTTATATGACGATGGTGGAACGGCATTTTACATCTACATGGAAATCTACAAGATGCTGTTTAAATAGTCCTCAACACTAATTAATTATATTAAAATTTAGACATTAGAAGAGGAGTTTGACTATGATATCAAGAAGAAGATTCCTTGTAATGACAGCTCTTGGAAGCGCAGGTGTTGCGTTTGCCGGGTACACGCTCAATGCACGAAATGCGCGTGCAGAATATGAGACTTTGGTGCAACGCACTTGGCACCACTCTAAAGGCGATTTGAGCACCGACCCTGCGCGAATGCTCGAGTTTGTTCGCTATGCGACGCTCGCGCCCTCTAGCCACAACACGCAGTGCTGGAAATTCAGAGTCGGAAAGGATTCGATTGCTATTTTTCCCGATTTCCAGCGTCGTTGCCCGGTTGTTGATCCTGACGACCATCACCTTTTCGTGAGCCTCGGTTGCGCCACGGAAAATTTGGTCCAGGCGGCGGCGGCAAACGGGTTTCAAGGAAAATCGGTTTTCAACACTCATGGAGATGAATCAGTTATAATAGCTCTGAAACCTACTAAACCTATTGTTTCTCCATTGTTCGAAGCTATCCCCTTGAGGCAATCAACACGTAGCGAATATGATGGGCGGCAGATATCTTCAACAGAGCTTAAACTTCTGGAAAAAGCCGGCTCCGGCAATGGTATCAATGTTCTTCTGCTGACTGACCGAAAAGCAATGGAGAAAGTAATTGATTTTGTGATTCAGGGGAATACCTCACAGATGCGAGACCAAGCTTTTGTCAAGGAACTCAAGGATTGGATTCGCTTCAATGGGTCTCATGCCGCAAGAACGGGAGATGGTCTATTCTCGGGTTCTTCCGGGAATCCTTCTGTTCCGACATGGCTCGGCAAGCTGATGTTTGATCTGTTTTTCACGGAAGAGGCTGAAAACGATAAATATGCAAAACATATCCGTAGCTCCGCGGGAATCGCGGTGTTTATTTCGGAGCAGGATAATAAAGCCCATTGGGTCGAAACAGGCCGATCCTTTCAGAAATTTGCCCTACAAGCCACGGCGCTCGGAATTCGGCATGCGCACTTGAATCAGCCAGTTGAAGTGGCATCTATCCGCCCAGAGTTTGCTAGTTTTTTAGGCATGAAAGGCAAAAGGCCGGATCTTGTGATTCGCTTCGGCCGCGGGCCGGAAATGCCGCGCTCTTTGCGACGTCCGCTTGAAAATGTTATTTTCGAGTAGCATAAAACATGATGACATGCATTCGTCTTTAAACTTGCAAATTTACTAAGCAAATACGAATTACAAGATATCTGTCACACGGCTACGGCAAACCAAGCAAGGCATGGTCGCTGAAACATTGCGTTAATAAAAAATAATTTATGGCAGAAAAAAAGATTTGGGAAACGTTTTTTGACGCACACGCGCCGATTTATGATGAAAACGTCTTCACCAAAAATACTTTAAAAGAAGTCGATTTTCTCATTGATGAACTGGCGCTCAAACCCGGCGCGGCAATTCTAGATGTCGGCTGCGGCACAGGAAGGCATGCCGTAGAACTGGCCAAACGCGGCTACAACGTCACGGGCATTGACTTATCCGCCGCCATGCTCAAAGAAGCGCGGGAAAAAGCCAAATCCGCGGGCGTTGAAGTAAATTTCATCCGCGCCGACGCGACTGATTTTACCTTGCCCGCCAAATTCGACGCGGCGATTTGCCTATGCGAAGGATCATTCGGCCTTCTGGGCCATCGTGATGACCCCATCAACCAGCCGCTGGCCATTCTTTCCAATATTTCCAAAAGTCTCAAAAAAATGGCAAAAGTCATTTTAACCGTGCTCAACGCCACTTTTATGATCCGCAGGTTTACCAATCAGGACGTGGCCGAAGGCCGCTTCAATCCGCTGACGATGGAGGAATCATCGGAATTACCGCCACGTGAAGGAATGCCTCCTATAAAAATGCGCGAACGCGCTTTTGTCCCCACGGAACTTACCTTGTTATGCCGCCTCGCGGGACTAAACGTGCTCAACATCTGGGGCGGCACCGCGGGAAACTGGGGTCGAAGAAATATAGATCTCGACGAGATAGAGCTGATGCTCGTGGCGCAAAAAGTCTCCGAACCGAGAAGACTCTAAATATGTTCTGATAGTAAATCTCTAATAAATACATGATCTGTTTACAGCTTGTAGACAACTTATAATTTAAAAATAATCAAAAGTTGTCAACTCTGCATGGAGAAAAAAGGCGCGTGGTTGGATGTGAAAAACTCCGGCATACGCCTGATAATCGGCGCCACGGCCGGATGCTTTTTGAAAGTCTTCTCCAGAAAATTGCGCGCAGCCTGGCGATCCCAGCCCGCGGGATGGTGAAAACTGCTGTATAAAGACAAATCTCCTTCATAAAATTTATCCGTTTGCAGATTTTGCGCCTCGGCGCTGGCGATGGGCAGGTTAAAAATTGCCAGATTCAAAAAAGCAATGCAGTCGCTGTGCGCGACGGTAAAATCCATGGTTTTTCGCGCGCTTGCTTCAAATTCCTGTGGCGTGCCGAAAAGCAGATAAACATATACGGCAATGCCCGCTTTTTTGAGCGAAAGCAGAGCAGCTGACGCATCCGTTAAATTTATTCCTTTATTTAATTTATCCAAAACGTCCTGATCGCCCGATTCAATGCCCAGTTTAAGCATCACGCAGCCGCTTTTTTTGAGCGCCAGGCAAAAATCTTCATCGGCAAGCTCATTGCTTATGCGCGCGAAACCATACCATGGCGCGCCCGGCGGATACTGCGCGAGGTTTTTCAACATAGCGGGCGAAAGCGCGTTATCCAGAAAATGCACCAGAACCGGCTGATATTTTTCGAGAAGTTGCGCCAATTCCTGATTTACCTGCGCTAATGATAAGGGCAGATACGGATTAACTTCCGCGCGCTCCGGGCAAAAGGCGCAGCCGCGCCAGTAGCAGCCGCGCGAGGCGCTGTATGGCAGGATAAAGCCTGGGGAAAGATAAAGTCGCGCGGAAAAATCATCATAGTCAGGGGCGCAATTAATTTTTTTATTTTCGACACCCAAGAGCTCCAACAATTTTTCTTCACCCGCTCCGGCAATCATTTCATCAACTAAGCCCGCAAATTTATCTTTACGCATGCCAAACGCCGCCCACGAAGTAACAAGCGAGCCGCCCAGGACGATTTTCAGCCGCGGATTGAAATTCTTGATAAAACCGATCATGGCGAAAGCGCAAAGCGCCTGGCTCAAATAATTCACGGAAAAACCGATATAATCAGGATCTTCCTGAAAAAGCCCTAAAAGACGCGCGGAAAAATAAGGATAAAAGGGGTTGTTGTCCGGCATCTGCGCCGCGCGCAGCAAATCGGCGCTTTTCACCGGCGTCAGCATGTTATTGGTAAAATCGGAAAGCGTGAGATTTACGCCATAGGGTTTGCCGGCCAATTGCAGAACACGATTTACATCCTGCGCGGCTCGCGAATACCGGCTTTTGTTTTTATAAGTTTCGATATTCCGTAGTGCGGCAATGTTCGTTTCCAGATTTTCACACACTCGCCTGCTCCATTTGTCCGGCCATTCATTCTCAACCTCGGTTTGACCCAGCAAAAAATGTATCCCTTCGGCATTGGCGTCGATTACCTGATAGCTGATATTGTTGGCTTTCAAACAACCGGCGAGCTTGGCAATACCCGCGGGCGGCTCGGAAGGTTTCACTACCGGAGGATTGATTAAAACAACTTTGGGATTTTCCGACATGCTCATTTATCCTATCTATTAAACCGTTTATTATTTTATCAGGGCTGAGACAAGATTATTTTTTGATTAAATTTAGCTTCTTGACAGCCGCCGGTCTTTACGCAATAGTCCTGGCGTCAGAAGAACAACAATCGCGTTTTACGGAAATTACCGACAAACCCGGGGAGGTTTTATATGGATCCGAAAAAAAGAGGCTTAATCATCGTTATTGCCGCTATAATATTGCTGGCTTTGATCGCGGTGGTTTACTACTATTCCAAGTACAATCAGTTCAAAAGGGCGAGCATCGAAATCAAAAGCGCCTGGGCGCAGGTGGAAAATCAGCTCCAGCGCCGCTACGATTTGATTCCCAATCTGGTGGAAACGGTAAAAGGCTACGCCAAGCAGGAGCGGGAAGTGCTCATTGAAGTTACGAAAGCGCGCGCCAGAGTGGGCGGCGCGGGCAGCGTGCCCGAAAAAATCGCCGCCAACAATGATTTATCCAGCGCCTTGAGCAGACTGCTGGTGGTTATTGAGAAATATCCGGAGCTGAAATCAAACGAGAATTTTCTGCGCCTGCAGGATGAACTGGCCGGCACGGAAAACAGAATTGCCGTGGAAAGGATGAGGTATAACCAGAAAGTGGAGGCATACAATAAGGCTATCGCCGTGGTTCCTGGTTCCATTATTGCTAAACGCGAAGGCTTTAAGGAAGAACCATTCTTTGAAGCAGTAAAGGAAGCGCAAACCGGCCCGCCGCAGGTAAAATTTTAAACGATAAATATTTCCACAAATAAACAGCCTAGGGCTTTAATAACTAAGTCCTAGGCTGTTTATCTCTCTCTATATATAACAAATCCGATCATTTTTTTACTGTCATTGCGAACTTCGCTTTATCGAAGTGAAACAATCTCTGCGATCGCTTCGCTTAGCTCGCGATGACAGACCTTTTTGTCATTGCGAGAAACGAAGTGACGAAGCAATCTCTTTTTTATCTTGAAATCAACTTGTCGCATTGTACGCGCTTCGCCATGACAAATTAACATTCATTTTCGTAATACGCGGTCTGCCAAACACCGTTTTCGCTGGTGATACGCGAAGGGTTTTTTGTGTCGCCAGGCCTTTTGTAATCGGCAATGTTGTATTCGGGGTCGTGAGGCAGCAATAAATACTTGCCGGCGAGTTGCGGCAGGATCGGGTAAATATCCTTCTTTGCTGTCGCCGCAAAAAGCTTGTCAATGCTTTCAAACGCGGACAGCTCCTCAATTGTTTTTAGCGTGGGCGGCATCAGCACAATTTCTTTTTTGCTGTGCATTTCCAGAGCTTTTTTGGGCGCAACCCACAGCGATTCGGTAAGTTCCGTCGCGTCCGCCACGGGCCTTTGTTCGGGCGGGAGCTTAGCCAGAAAAAAACGCGTGTCGAATCTCATTTTTTCAAAATCCGGCGTAATCCAGTGCGCGTAAGGCAAAAGAACCTCGGGAAAAAATAAAATGCCCTCTTCGCGGGCAATATCAACAAGCGTTATTTCAGAAGCGTAGAGCCGACGGCGATGCTCAGTATATCGCGCTCTTATGTTTTTATCATGGAAAGAAACAAATTCACCGGAGGCGCTGCCGCCCAAAAGAATTCCCACTTCTTCGAAAGTTTCCCGTATAGCGGCGACGAAAAAACCTAGCGCTTCTGCCTCGGACAGATTATCTTCCTGCAAAATTCCGGAGGGATTAAACCCGGGGCCCTTTTTAAGATAACTTTTCATTTCAGGTGATTTATCATGGTTTTCCACCTGGCCGCCGGGAAAAACATAGGCGCCCGCCATAAAGGACTGCTTATGGTGGCGACGCGCCAGAAACAGTTTCCAGCCGGCGCTTTCGGAGGGCCGCACCAAAATCACCGTGGCCGCGCTTTTAAATACTGTCTTGTCTCCTGTCGAATACATTTGCGTTTCCAAAATCAGCGATCACTCTTATAGCAATAATTTCCCTGAAAAGAAAAGAAAATAAAAGGCGCGCCTCTCACCGCCGGTAAGATGCCGCGCCTTAAATATAATATTTGCCGGTAGCCGCTATTTAGCGGGCGTTAAAACAAGTTTGTATTCCTCGTCCTGACCTTGCTCAGTTTTCACTTCATATTTTTTCGACTGCGCCATTCTCGATACGTTTTCCCGGGCCGCTTCGCTGTCGAGCAATACATTGATTGTTTCCTTTGGATTTTTTTCCATCGCCTCTTTTGTCCTGATTACCGGCACAGGGCAACCAAGGCCTCGCACATCCACTTCAATCATGATCTTTTCCTTTTTTTTTTTAATTATGATTCAGCGCTCGCGGAATTGCCGCGATGATTTCCCGCACTTTTGTCGCCGGCTTTGCCTGCACGAGTTGTCCCGCTTTTCTGTTGGCTTTCAGCGCCTTCATAGCCGCGTCAAGATGCGTCAGGCCGGCATCAACGAAAGCGCCGATCATGCCGCTGATTGTGTCGCCCGTGCCGCCGATAGCTTCGAGCGCGGGCAAATCCGGCTCGGAAAGCGTAAATTTCACTTTTCCTTCCTGGATGACATGGTCCGTCGCGCCTTTTATTACCACGGTTTTCGCCATGCTTTTCTGCCGGAAAGCCGCCGCGATCAAGTCATCGGCACAAGCGATATCCGCCCGGAATAAATGACGGCTGATGTAGGCCGGATGAATCGCGTCAGGATCGGCCAGAAATTCCATCTCGGAAAGATCAGGCGTAAAGATATCGAACTGGCCCGCCAACCCGGCGGCTTTGGCGGCATACATAGAAGAGGCATCCGCCATCATCACCGGTTTTTTGCCGCATTTGTCCGCGGCCGCGCAAACCTGCTTCATCAATCCCATCACGGGCAGGATGTAATGCATCAGCAGAATATCGGGGCTTAGTTGTGGCAGATTGTTGCTCAAATAATCGTAAAGCAGGCGGCTACCCTTGCCGCTGCCTGTATCGCCGGCAAAAACCGCGTGCGGCGCGGCGCTCCCGCAGTGCTTTGCGACAACACAAGCCGCGCTGGCGAGCGCCGCTGTGCCCTGCGTGCAGGGTATTTCCGTATTGCCGACGGCCAATCTGCTGCCGTCGAAGCTGACTTCGCCCATCACCAAAGAGGCACCTGCCTGAGGAATTGTTCCGCAAATTAGGAGCATCTCAGATTTCCTCCTTATTGAAGATTTCCGCGGCTTCCACAAAAGCCCGATCCAGCATCAACGCGCAGAGGGTATGGCCGTTTTCCTTAGGGCGCGCCACTTCGGTGATTTTTTTATCCACCATGGCGAGATGCAAAAAGGGAATGTCGGGACAACCGCCTCCGGAAATATTCAAAATCACGCCGGTATTTATATCAAAGGTCAGTTTCATGTTGCCGGCTTTGACCATGCAGGCATTGTCAAAATTTACAACCTTGACAATATCCAGAAGCTCACCCACGCCTTTGAGCGGCAGAATTTCTAAAAAGTGGGCATCCTGCTGACGCAGGAGGCGCTCCACGCCCGCTTTTTCCACAATATTAATCTCCACCGCCAGATCGCAGCCTTTGCGCAGCTTGGGCGGCGGCGCGACCAGTTTTACCTCATAACCGTGCGCCCGCAGCGTTTTTTCCGCCGCAATTGCCTCTTCCACACTTTGAAATAAAACAAGCCCGCCTCCGGCGAAACGGGCCTGCCTTTTTGTCTTTTTAAAAAACATCACTTTTGTAAAAGCTCTTCTTTCAGACCGGCTTCAGAATCGAACTGAACAGCAAACATTGCATTGTTTGCCCAACGGGTTTGAAGCCCGCGGCCGGCACCAGCCAACTCAGCCGGTCAAAAATTATTTTGCCTTCTGCAGCATCGTAAAGCCGATTACCAGACAGAAAACCAAACCAATAATTACGGCTGCAGGCCCAAAAGCGGCAACACCTTTGGGAGAGCTGGTCAGGGAAAAGTTGTGCGCAAAGCCCGCGCCGACAATCATGCCGATGACAAAAACGCCCGCGTCCAAATCGCCTTCACCGGACATAAAAAGCTGCCTGCCGGGACAGCCGCCCGCCAACGCAAAAGCAAGTCCCGCCAATGTCATGCCTAAAAAATTCCATACATAATTTGTATGGGCAATCGGCTGACCCTCAAAGCCGGGATTAAACTGCCCAAAAATCAGGTTGGCCAAGAAAGCGAATAAAAGCAGCGCGCCCACACCGCTAATCAGGTGAAAATCTTTGGTCATCATGGCATCACGAAACGCGCCCATCGTGCAAAAACGGCTGCGCTGCGCCAGCGTGCCGATAATCAATCCGGCAATAATGCTCACAAAAATCGGCGCGTGTTTGGAGCCGGGCCCTTCCACGCTGGAAAAAATCGGGCCGCCTTCGGCAAACTGAACATTGAAAACCAAAAGCAAAAATAAGGCAACCATGAAACCGGGCATTATCCAGCCACTGGCTTTGGCCTGCGTGTAAGAGCGCCCTAACGTGAAGCCGCGTTTCAAAAACTGCACGCCGATAAAGACACCGAAGACCAGACCTAAGATGCCTAAAATAGCATTGCCGTCGCCACCCGCCAATCTTAAAAGCATACGCCAGGGGCAGCCCAAAAAGACCAAGGCGCCGATCATGGCAAAAATCCCTAAAAAGAAGCGGATTAACGGAGCGGACCCGCCACGCGGTTTATATTCACCGGCAAGCAATGCCGCGGCAAAAGCGCCCAGGACAAATCCCATGATTTCCGGGCGCAGATACTGCACAACGCTTGCCCGGTGCAGTCCCAGCGCGCCGGCGATGTCGCGTTCAAAACAGGCGACACAAATACCCATGTTGCCGGGATTGCCCAGATACTGCAAGAGTGCCGCGCCGACGCCGATTATCGCGCCGACAGCGATGATCCCGGCGCGAGAAGAAAAAATATTTTTCATAAAGAAACCTCCGTTTAAGATTTGCGCTGTTTTTAACAGCGGGATGACAAAAAGGCAAATTCATAAAAGTAATATGCTGATATTATTTATAATATTTAGTAATAGCGCTGATTCTGTTTGCACTATTGGTAATGATTGATATTCCGTAAAGTTATATTCCGCGTGGCAAAAAACAATCCTTTGTGATAAGAGGCGTCCATGAACACAGACCATTTTAAAAATATAACTTTTCAACAGATGGAGGCATTGATTTCTCTGGTCGAGCAAGGAAGTTTCAGCCTGGCCGCCAGAAAAATGCACCTCACCCAGCCGGCGCTGACCAAAAATATCAGAAACGCGGAAGACTATCTCGGCGCGCCTCTAGTCAACAGAAGCAGCGCGGGAATATCGCTCACGCCGGAAGGAAAAATACTTTATGACTACGCGCGGCGCATGATTAAACTGCGCGAGGAAGCAAAAGAAAAAATCTCTTCCCTGAGCGCGGACACCGGCGGCACTATCTATGTCGGCGCCAGCACCATTCCGGCCACCTATCTCCTGCCGCGCGCGCTGGCCGCCCTGCGCCAAAAAAATCCGGAGATTACCTTAAACATCAAGCAAGCGGATAGCGAAGATGTCATGAACATGGTCTTGGCGGGAGAGGTGGAAATGGGCGTCATCGGAAAAAAACCGGCAAATAAAAAACTTTTCTCGAAAAAGCTTTGGAAAGATACTCTGATTTTGGTTGTTTCCCAAACGCACCCCTGGAGCACAAAGAAATCGGTCTTGATGAAAGATCTGCTGAACGAACCGTTTATTCTAAGAGAAAAAGGCTCAGCAACACGCGATTTTCTCGAGAACTACCTCAAAGAGGAAAAATCCGTGAATCTTTCGCAATTCAACGTCTGCGCGGAAATGGGCAGCTCCGAAGCGGTAAAGGAATCCGTGATCGCCGGCCTGGGTGTTTCGATAATTTCCAGCCACGCCGCGGCGCGCGAGCTTGCGCAGGGGCTGCTGGCGGAAATTACCATCCTGGGTTGCCGCATGGAAAGAAACTTCTACTTAACATACCGATATAATTTCGATTTACGCCAGATTCATAAAAATTTTCTGAATTTTCTCAATAGTTATAATAGCGGTGTGATTTAATCTTTGATTTTGGTATATTTGTAAAAAATTGGGCGAAACCTTTTGTTCGGTATAAATTTATTCTTTTAAAAAATTAATTTTATGCTATGAAACCAGACGCTCTTTAAGTTTATCGACAAGTCAGGGAACCAAATAATAGATTTTTCGGCATAATAATATTTTGTAAACATTAATAATCAATAAGGTGTTTTGTGCTATCTATAAAATCAAAATCATTAATACGCAAGCTATCGATAATTTTCGCGGGCGCCGCGTTGGTGCCCTTTATTATTCTATATTATATTTACACTCAATTTGGCAGTAACGAAAAACTGGCCGGCCTCTTCAGCATTAACTTCAGCTTCATATTAATTATCAGCGGCATACTTTTGCTTGTCGGTTTTTTTTCATAAGGATGACGTTTAAGAAAATAGCGCTGCTGAACAACGCCATGCAGAAATCAGCAAACGCTTCGATAAGCGCAGAAGAAGAAAGGGTTATCCGCAAACTGGCCGAGGAGGAAGAAGGCGAAATATCGGATCTGGCAAAATCTTTTTTAAATATTGTAAAACAAAACGCTCCGGCAAGCGGCAAACACCAAAATAAGGATGATGAAATTCCGGAACCTGTTTTGCCCCAAGGCAAACCAAAAAGAAGCAATGTTGTTCCGATGGTAAATTATGACAATTTATTGCAGGAAGTCATCGAAAATTTGATTGACGCCGTCGGCGCGCGTCATGGCGCTTTATTTGTCAGCGAAAATGAAAACTTCAAACTAAAAGCGTGGATGAGCAGAGATAATGTCACACAGGAGCAGATATTTCCGGCGGCGGAAATGTACCTGGACAAAATAGACAGGGAAAAGCTTATTTTTCTCCCACAGGAAGAGGCGGAAAACGAAAATCCCGCCTCGCTATTTTCTCCCCCTCTGGCCTGCGCGCCCTTAATTAACGACAAAACATTCCTGGGCGTGATTCTTTTAAGCGGCAATATCTACTGGAAAAATATGGATAATTTTTCGAACGAACATCTTTCGGTAATCCTGAATGTAAGCAAGCAACTGTCCGTTTCTTATGCCTGCGCGCAGACTGAAGATAATTGGGATAAAACTATTTTCGAGGCGATGGTGGCGCTGGCGCAAGCCGTGGAAGCAAGGGATCCTTATTCAAGAGGCCACGCGGCGCGCGTCAGCAATTACACGCAGAAAATCGGCGAATTAATGGGGTTGAAAAAGATGGACCTTGAAGCGCTGCGTGATTCTTCATTGCTGCATGACGCCGGCAAAAAAGGTTTAAAATACGGTATTTTATTCAAATCAGGAAAGTTGGAACAAGATGAACTCCAGCTCATCAGAAATCATCCGGTGATCAGCGAAATGATGGTCTCGACTCTAAAATCATACGAGCATCTTCGGGAACCCATACGCCATCACCACGAACTGCTCGACGGCAGCGGTTATCCGGACGGGCTTCAGGGCAAAGACACCACGCTCATTACAAAAATTCTCGCCGTTGCCAACCTCTACGATATCCTGCTGATGCAGCGGCCCTACAGGTTACGCATGAATCACACAGCGGCAAAAAAAGAAATGGGCAATTTGGCCAAAGCGGGTAAAATCGACAAAGACATTTTACAGCACCTTTACAGCGCACTAAGCATACTAAGGGAAGAAAATCCGCAGGAATACGATCCGGAGAATCAAACGGTATCGCGCAAAGATGCTTTTCTGAGTTTATTAAACTGGAAACAAAACAGATAAATTTTTTTAAGAGGGCGTAATCTTCAGATTTTTTGTTTGGTGCCGGAGGTCGGAGTCGAACCGACATGCTCGCGAGGAGCGGGGGATTTTGAGTCCCCTGCGTCTACCAGTTTCACCACTCCGGCACGGGTTGCGATTATATAAGTGAGTCCGATAAAGTCAAGCTAAAATCAAGTTGACAGTGTTTTGTGCCTGTGTTAATTGGGCTGCACATTTTTTTCAGCACTCTTAAGGGGTTGTAGCTCAGCTGGGAGAGCGCTTGAATGGCATTCAAGAGGTCAGGGGTTCGATCCCCCTCAGCTCCACCAAGGATATAAAGGAAGCAGCTCAAACTGTTTGTTGCTTCCTTTTTTTTATAAATCCTGCGCCTGTTTTTTAATGTTGATTCTTTTTTCTCTGATCAGCGCCTCTTTGTTTCCCGCCAGCCAGGAACGCATAGCTTCTTCCTGCTTGACGGTCAAAAGCATCCTTTCATAAACTTCTTTTTTAGCCGCGAAATCCTTCATATCCACTTTGCTCAAATCCTTGAGCTTAAACACGATGTACGCGTTATTGATGAAAAGCGGATTGTCCGGATAAGGGCTGGCCAGGGACAACTGATACAGTGTGTCGGCGTCGCCCTGGTTGGCGCCCAGTTTGGGAATGGGTTCCCCGGGCCGGAAAAAGCCCGTCTCGTGCACCGACAGCCCCTTGGCGCGAGCAACCTTCTCCAGTGGTTCACCGGCTTTTATTCTATCCAAAATCAGGCGCGCTTCCTGCGCGGCCAGGCGGTTTCTTTCAAAAAATACGAAATGCTTTCTTACTTCGCTTTCAATTTCCTTGAACGGCGGCAGATAGGCAGGTTTCTTTTCGACCATCTCCACAAGATAATAACCATTATCGGCTGATAAAATCCTGCTCACCTCTCCCGCTTTTAATTCCATTAGCTCCGCCGCAAATCGGTTGACGGTTAAAAATTCCCGAGGAGGGTTATCAATGGGGAAAAACCCGGTCTGGCGCATGGGCAAGTTGTTTTTTCTGGCGTATTCTGCAAAGTTATTTTCCTGATAAATTACATCTCGCGCTTTCTTTGCCTCGGCCTGCGCCCTGTGCGTCCCGCGCGATGCGCGCAACTCTTTAAAAATTAAACCTCGAGCTTCAGCAAAAGACATCTGCTTTCCGTCTTTGCCGCGATAGCTGTCCTTATGCAAATTGTAATAATCGCGCAGTTCGGAATCGCTGATCGCCGCCGGCGCGTAAGCTTCGGCGGGAAAATGGAAATATTTTATTTTGACTTGTTCCGGGCGGCGAAAAGCGGCGCTGTTGGCGCTTAAATAACTCTCCAGCTGCTCTTTCGTGGGATTGATATTCTGCCTGATATCCTGGCCTGATACCCGGACAAAGGCCAGATTGATTTTCTGGTTTTGTAAAACAAAGAGATCCAGCGCTTCGGCCTCGGAAACCTTTATGCCCTCGCGCACCATAGATTCAATTCTGGCAGCCATAAGGTTTACCCGCTGCAGGGCCTCAAAATCTTCGGCGGATGCCTTGTTGTAACGCAGCATCTGGCGGTACTTGCGTTCGTCAAACATGCCGTTGGTCTGCAGGGCGGGAATGGACATGATCATGGCGCGCAGCTCCTCATCGGAAATCTTAACCTTCAGGTCTTCCGCCTTGGAAATAATCACATGCCGGTTAATCAAATCATCGTATGTTTTCTGCTTGAGATTCAGCTGTTTAAGCATTTCCGCAGTCAGATTAGCGCCATAGCGCTGCCGGACCATGTCCAGCGTCCGTTCATATTCCGCGTGAAAATCAGCCATACTGACGGTTCTACCGTCAACAATGGCGATCACCGCAGCGTGTTGGGCGCCTCGATCGGAGCCGAAATAAAGAACAAACACGATAATAATGATGGCAATCACGGCAAGCATGAACCAGCCGCGGGCGTGCTTCCGGAAAAATTTAAGCATAAAATCTCCTCAAAAATAATTAACGCGATCAGTGGTTGTCCAGAGTTTGTTTTCCTATTACAGTCATGTCTAAAATGCAAATATAATTTAAAAAGGCGTTGATAAGGTGCCGGAAATACGATATAGAAAACACCTGCTTGGCGCAACGGCAATAATTCAAAGTAAGAAATACTGGGGGAGCAATGCTTTTCGATTATATTTTGGGGCGATTTTCCAACGACCTCGCCATCGATCTGGGAACGGCCAACACGCTTGTCTATGTTAAGGGCAAAGGAATCGTTCTTAATGAACCTTCCGTTGTCGCCGTGCACCAGGACGCGCGCGGCGTCAAAAAAGTGCTAGCCGTGGGCAACGAGGCAAAAATTATGCTGGGGCGCACACCGGGCAATATCATGGCTATCCGGCCGATGCGCGACGGAGTAATCGCCGATTTTGACGTCACCGAAGCCATGCTCAAACATTTTATTCTTTCCGTGCATAACCGCAAAGCGCTGGTGCATCCGCGCATTATCGTGGCCGTGCCTTCCGGAATAACGCAGGTGGAAAGACGCGCCGTGCGCGAAACGGTCGAGTCCGCGGGCGCGCGCGAAATCTATATCATTGAAGAACCGATGGCCGCGGCCATCGGCGCCGGACTGCCTATCGCCGATCCGACCAGCTCCATGGTCGTCGATATCGGCGGCGGAACAACGGAAGTCGCCGTCATTTCCCTGGCGGGCATTGTCTATTCCAAATCCGTGAAAGTAGCTGGCGACAAAATCGACGAAGCCATCGTTCAGTACATGAAAAGAAAATATAATCTGCTCATTGGCGAAAGAAGCGCGGAACAAATAAAATTCGACCTTGGCTGTGCCTATCCTCTTGATGAAATTAAAGTTGGCGATGTTAAGGGAAGGGATCTGATTGCCGGCATTCCCAAGATCATCGAAAGCAATTCCGAAGAGATCAGAGAAGCGATTAACGAGCCCCTTACGCTGATTGTCGACGCCATCAAAGACGCCCTGGAAAATTCCCCGCCGGAATTGGCCGGAGACATTGTCGACCGTGGCATTGTGCTCACCGGCGGCGGAGCGCTCTTGCAAAATATCGATGTTTTGCTCAGAGAGGAAACCGGCTTGCCGATAACGATTACCGATGATCCGCTCTCCGCCGTCGCGCGCGGCGCGGGCATGGCGCTTGACCAGCTGGATGTACTTAAGGAAATCGCCGTTCAGGTATAAAGACAGCAGGCGGAATACACAAATCAGTCCTTCCCAAGGAATAGCTTTCGCGGCAATTTTGTAAATATTTATCATACCGGGGAAAAATGTTTATTTTCAGACATTATAAATCTCTTGTTCTGATAGCTATTCTCTTTGTTATCGCCATTATAATGCTCTCCTACAACACCCGCCATCGTCGGGCAGATAGCCAGACAGACGGTTTTTTCCGCAAATTAGTGCTGGAAGCAGCCGCGCCGTTCCAGAAGCTTATGCATATAAGCTCAACCAGCATTAGCGATTCATGGGAAAAATACGTCTACCTGGTCGGAGTTGTTGAAGAAAATAAAAAACTGGAAAAAACCGTCGGCGAACTCGAAGCGGAGCTTCTTCGATACAAAGAAGGACATCTGGAAGCGCAGCGCCTGGCCAAAATTCTTGCCTTCAAGGAGTCCCTGCCTTATGATTTTATCGCCGCGCGCGTTATCGCCAAAGAGCAGGCGGCTCTTTCTAAAATTGTCATCATCGACAAAGGTTCCTTCGATGGCTTGCGGATCGGCATGCCCGTCGTGTCGTCCGCGGGACTGGTCGGCAGGCTTATTGATGTTTCCTGGAATGTGGCAAAAGTTCTTCTGATTATCGACGAGAACAGCAATGTTGACGTCATGCTGCAACGGACAAGGGCGCAGGGAATTTTCAGCGGCATGGGTTATCGCGGCGGCGTTTTAAAATACATTACCAAAAATCAGGACATTGCCGAAGGAGATGAGGTAATTTCATCGGGAATGGGCGGCGTTTTTCCCAAAGGATTGATGATCGGCCGGGTCAGCTTTGTGGAAAAATTGGACACGGAACTTTTTCTAAGAATCAGGGTTGCCCCCTATGTTGATTTTTCCAAACTGGAAGAAGTTCTGGTGCTCGTTGCTGAAGAAAAGAGGCGTAAGTAAAGATGGCTTATTATTTACTGCTGCCTGTATTATCCATTTTGGTTGTCGCGCTGCAGACCACAATCGCGGATATCATTTTTTCCGGGCGCCTGGTTATTGAGATATCGTTGATCGCCGTAATTTACGCCGGCTTTCGCCTGGATTTGTTCAAAGGTTCTATCTTGGCCTTTGTTTTTGGTTTTGTGTTTGATTGCCTGGTGAGTTCGGTTATCGGACTATTTACGCTGATTTATCTGATTATTTTCGTCGCCTCATACGCCGTTTCTTTGATCACGGACACACAAAAACTACGCCTGGTCGCCTTGTGGGGCTTTGTTTTTGCTTTGGTGGAAGAGGCGTTGGTCATTTTATTTTATAATTTAATCTTGCGCTTTGACGCGATGGCCAGCATCCCTTTTGTTTTTTTACCGCAGGCCATGGTAATCGGCCTGTTCACGCCGGTGTTTTTTTATCTGATGCGCCGGTTAGAGGTTTATATTTATGGAAAACCGCTTCACCGTCTTGAACGCGGCGGAGACTCCCGAATTTCGGCAGAAATTTAAAATTGTTTTCGCCGTATTGCTGATTATCTTTTCCCTGCTTTTGATCAGGCTTTGGTATTTGCAGGTAATCAAAGCGCAGGAGATGAAAGAGAGATCGGAAAGCAATTCCGTGCGCTTCCGCAAAATTGAGGCGTTGCGCGGCGTGATTACGGACCGCAACGGCGTGGTTCTGGCCGATAATCTTCCCTCTTTTGACGTTGTTTATATGCCCTCCGCCGCCAAAGACCATGAAAGAATGCTGGAACGGCTGCAGATTATGTACCAGCGGAAAAATCTGCAGATAGATTTAAATCGGCAGATTCCCAAAGACGTGCGCCCTTACCTGCCGGTACGCCTGGAGAAAAATGTCGGCATGGAAAAAATCGCCGTGGTGGAAGCGAACTCCGTGGATTTGCCGGGTTTGTTTATCGATGTTTTTCCCGTGCGCCTTTATCCCCAGGGCGAAATAACCGCTTCCCTCATCGGATACACAGGCGAAGTTTGTAAAGACGACCTGGAAAGCGGGCGCGCCGATTACGCTTTGGGAGATATCGCCGGCAAATACGGCGTGGAGCAGGTGCTGGATTCTTACCTGCGCGGCCGCAACGGCGCCGAGTTGCTGGAAGTGAACGTGCATGAAAAAGAAATTAAAAACCTGGGACGTATCGATCCTTTGCCCGGCTATAATGTAATCATGACCATTGACGCCGCGCTCCAAAAGGCCGCCTGGCAGGGCTTAGCCGGAAAAGCGGGCGCGGTGGTCGCTCTCGATCCGCGCGATGGAGCCGTGCTGGCGATGGTCAGCACGCCATCCTTCGACCCGCATTTATTCAATTTGGGAATAGCCGGTGATGAGTGGAATAAATTAATCAACAATCCTCTTTCACCGATGACCAACCGGGTCGTTTCCGGACAATACCCCCCCGGCTCCACCTATAAACTGATTGTGGCCGCGGCCGGCCTGGAAGAAGGCATTATTACCCCTCAGACAAAATTCTTCTGCGACGGAACTTTCACCCTGGGCAGCAGAACTTTCCGCTGCTGGAAAAAAGGCGGTCACGGCCACGTCGAATTGCACCGGGCGCTCGTCGAATCCTGCGACGTTTATTTTTACAATGTCGGACGCTTATTGGGGCCTGATAAAATCGCCAAATACGCGCGTCTTTTCGGTTTGGGACAGCTGACCGGCATTGATTTTCCCAATGAAAAAAACGGCATCGTTCCTTCCGAGCAATGGAAAATGGCCCGCATGAAACAACCCTGGCTGCCTGGAGAAACCATCTCCATCGCCATCGGCCAGGGTTACAATTTGCTTACGCCCCTGCAGTTGGCAAATGCTTATGCCGCTTTTGCCAACGGCGGCACATTATGGCAGCCTTATTTGATACAGCGTATTGAAACAATTGATCATAAGCCGTTCAAAGAATTCAGGCCGGCGAAGAAAGGCGCATTGCCTTTGAGTAAAAATACCTTTGATCTTTTGAGCAGCGCCCTCTGGGGCGTGGTAAATGAAGAAACCGGCACGGGGCGCGCGGCCCGCGTGCCGAAAGTGGACGTCTGCGGCAAAACGGGCACTTCACAGGTCATTGGCCTGCCGCAGGATCCCAGAGCGCGCCGCGATAAAAGAATTTTGGATATTCATAAAGACCACGCGCTTTTTGTCGCTTATGCTCCGGCAAAAAATCCGGAAATAGTCATCGCCGTGGTGGTGGAGAACGCGGGCGGCGGCGGCGCGGTAGCCGCGCCGATCGCCCGACAGATACTGGAGGAGTATTTCCGTAATGGCAAACCCAAAGAGGAAGCCGCAATCATGGCGCAAAGACCGCGGCAAGAGATAACCAATCCATAATCAGGAAATTTTATGCTTGTCTCGAAAACTGAACGCAGTAATCTTCATAGTATTGACTGGGCGCTTTTGGCAATTGTTCTTTCCATCTGCGTCATCGGCATTATCAATATTTATTCCGCCGGCTACACTTTCTCCGCCGCGGAAAAGCAGCTTCCTTTTTATATTAAGCAAATACAATGGGTGCTGCTGGGCATGATTGCCATGACGATAACATACTTTATCGATTACAGATTCATTGTCAAAGGGGCCTACGTTATTTATGGCATTTGCGTCGCGTTTTTGCTGCTGGTTTATTTCGTCGGCTACACAATGCATGGCTCACAAAGATGGCTTTCGCTCGGCGGTTTTGCCTTTCAACCATCGGAACCGATGAAGCTGGCGCTTATTCTTTTTCTGGCCCGTTATTTCGAAGACCACAAATCCGTAAAACCATACAAGTTGCGCGAACTCGTTGTGCCGCTGTTCTTTGTCCTTGTTCCTTTCGCTCTTATTTTAAAGCAGCCGGATTTGGGAACGGCGATGATTCTGATTCTCGTCTCCGCCTCAGTCATTTTTTTTCTGGGCGTCAACTGGAAATCTTTTATCATCGCTTTTTCCGGTTTTTTGCTGTCCGTTCCCGTGGTGTGGCATTTTCTGAAAGATTACCAAAAAGAGAGGTTGATTATCTTTTTCAACCCGGAGCGCGACCCGCTCGGCGCCGGTTATCATATAATTCAGTCAATGATTGCCGTGGGTTCGGGCGGCCTTTTCGGCAAAGGTTTTTTAAACGGTACGCAGACACAGTTGAAGTTTTTGCCCGAACAGCAGACGGATTTTGTTTTTTCCGTTTTTGCCGAGGAATGGGGTTTTGTCGGCGGGTTTATCCTGATTCTTCTTTTAATGATCCTTATTTTTTGGTGCCTGAAAATCGCCCTGCACGCCAGAGATTTATCCGGCACTGTTATCGCGTTCGGTATCGTTGCTCTTTTTTCCTGGCAGATATTTATCAACATCGGCATGGTGCTGGGAGTTCTGCCGGTGGTGGGCATTCCGCTGCCGTTTTTAAGTTACGGCGGTTCCGCTATGATTTCTTTTATGGCCGCCACGGGTTTATTGATGAACATAAACGCGCGAAGATTTATTTTGCATGAGTAGCGATTAATGATATATTGGACATATCGAAAAATTATCACCACTGATTTTGAAATACACCGGGAGGAAACAAAATGTGGGAGAAAAAACAGGAAAGCGATGACATCAAGGCAATTTTGGGCAAAGGCGCCGAATTCACCGGCAAGCTGATTTTCAACGGTTCCGTGCGCATTGACGGAGATTTCCAGGGTGAAATTAACGGGCAGGGCTCCCTGGTTGTCGGAGAGGGCGCGCTGGTCAAAGCCACTATTTCTGTCAAAAGCATCTACATCAGCGGTGAAGTGCAGGGTAACATGAACGTAAAGGACAAAGTGCATATTCATTCCACCGGAAAATTTTTAGGCGATGTAAATACGCCGGTTTTTATCATGGAAGAAGGGGCTTTTTTTGACGGAAAATCGCAGATGAGCTCGTCCGGACAGAAGAAGACCGCGGAATAAATTGTAAATTGTAACAGGAAAGCTAAACGGTAGGCCCGCAAGTAATTAATAAATAATATCAGGCACATAAGCGCTTAGCCGCGTTGCGCTCACCGCCCTACATTTATCTCTAAAAAATTAGACTGCCGGTCAGAAAAAAGCTTGACAACCGGTCATGCTTATGTTTATTAACATCACGAGTTTTGGGTATCGTTTAGTAAGGTTCCCCAGCGCTACCTTTACAAAATATTCAAAACATCTGTAGCTTAAACAACATAATTTCCACGTTTGAGGTAATGCTAAGTGATGAAAGCCGTTTTGTGAACAAATAAAATGTTCATGGGACGGCTTTTTTTATGCCGCAAATTAAGAGGTAAAAAATGGTTACTGTTCTTCCCGATATAACACTTCTGGTCCAGATGGCGATTTTCCTGGGCCTTGTTTTCGTGCTGAATTTCCTGCTTTACAAACCCGTGTTGAGCATCATCGACCGGCGCAAAAAACAGCTGGAAGAGCTGGAAAACGAAATAAAACTTTTCAATGACGCCGTGGACAAAAAAGCATCTGAGTATGAAGACAAGCTCAGGCAGGCCAAGACCAAGGGTTCCGATCTGAAAAAAGAAATTATCCAGGAAGGCAATGAGCAGGCGCGCAAGATTGTCGATGCCGTGCGCAATGAAATTCCCTCTCTGATTCAGGAATTTCAGTCTAAGATGGAAAGGGAAGTTTCCGCGGCAAGACAGGTTTTGCAAAATCAATCCAAAACATTGTCCGTGGATATTGCCACGAAGGTCCTGGGAAGGAGTGTCCGATGAAAAACTTAGGCCGATCAAAATGGTTTTACACTTTTGCGCTGATCTGTTTTGTAATCTGTTTTGCTGGCCTGGCTTACGCGGAAGGCGGTGAAGGCGGGCACAGCAAGGAAGAATGGATTGAACTTGCGTGGAAAACATTCAATTTTATCATCTTAATGGGCTTTCTCTACTGGCTGCTGGCAGCAAAAATAAAAGATTTCTTCATCGACCGGCGCAAGGAAATAAAAGATAACATAGAAAACGCGACAAAACAGAAAACAGAGGCGGAAGTAAAATACCGCCAATACTCGGAAAAAATCGACAAGGCTTCCGAAGAAATTGATTCCATCTTCGAAATGATCAAGGCGCAGGGGGTTGCCGAGAAGCAGAAAATTATCGATGACGCCCAGAAAGTAGCCCAGAAGATGAAGGAAGACGCCCAGGCGCGCATCGAACAGGAACTGCAAAAAGCTGCCGCGCAGCTGCGCCTCGAGGCGGTGCAACTTTCCGTGAACATGGCGGAAGAAATCCTGAAAAGAAACATTACCGAAAAAGATCATGAAGCGATGATCAAGGAATACATGGATAAGGTGGTGAGCAAAAATTGATCAGCAATATTTCCAAAAGATACGCCCGCGCTTTTTTTGAAATCGCGGCCCAAGAAAAAAAGATCGAGCAATATCATTCCGAACTAAGTAAATTTTCCTCCATCATTTCGCAAAACAAAGCGCTTAAAGATTTTTTAGCCAATCCGATTATCGAACAGGATAATAAGAAGGCAGTGGTGGAAAAAATCATTTCCCAGTTGAATTTTTCCGGCATGACGGTTAACTTTTTGAAACTGCTGGTGGATAAAAAGAGGATTGAAACCCTGCCGGATATTGAACTGTGTTACCGTCAGTTAATGGATGAAGCGCTCAAAAAGGTGCGGATAAACGTAAAAACCGCTTTTCCGCTTTCGGACAAAATGAAGGAATATATCATGGCCAACATGGAAAAAATTACCGGGCGCAAAGCGGATATCACTATTGAAACCAATCCTGAACTTTTAGGCGGCGTTATTATCAATGTCGGCGACACTCTTTACGACGGCAGCGTAAAAAGCCAGTTGAACAATATGAGAAATCTCTTAGGGGAGGCAAGATAAGGCATGGAAACAATTAAAGCAGAAGAAATCAGTCAAATTATTTCTGAACAAATCAAAAGCTACGAAAAGAAGCTGGATATAAGCGAGACAGGAACCGTTCTGTCCGTGGGTGACGGCATTGCCAGAGTTTACGGCGTGCAAAACGCCATGGCGATGGAGCTTCTGGAGTTCCCCGGCGGCATTTTGGGCATGGTCCTCAATCTGGAAGCGGACAACGTCGGCGTGGCCGTTCTGGGCGAAGTCACCCACATCAAGGAAGGCGATATCGTAAAAAGAACGGGAAAAATCGCGCAGGTGCCGGTTGGAGAAGCTCTTTTGGGGCGCATCATTGATGCGACGGGAAAGCCGCTGGACGGAAAAGGCCCCATCGAAACGAAGGAGTATCGCCGTATCGAAATGGTCGCCCCCGGCGTTATTCAGCGTCAGCCGGTCAATGAACCTATGTACACGGGGCTGAAAGCCATCGACGCGATGACTCCCATCGGACGCGGTCAGCGTGAACTGATTATTGGTGACCGTCAGATCGGCAAAACAGCTATCTGCGTTGACGCGATCATCCGGCAGAAAGACACGGGCATAAAATGTATTTACGTGGCCATCGGCCAGAAAAAATCAACAGTGGCCCAGGTGGTGGAAAACCTAAAAAAACATGATGCCCTGTCCTACACCTGCGTTGTCGCCGGTTGCGCTTCCGACCCGGCTACGCTGCAGTATATCGCTGCCTACGCCGGCTGCAGCATTGGCGAATACTTCCGCGACAATGGCCAGGACGCGCTGATTATTTATGATGACCTCTCCAAACAGGCGGTGGCCTACCGGCAGATTTCTCTGCTTTTGCGCCGTCCTCCCGGACGCGAAGCTTTCCCCGGTGATATTTTTTATAACCATTCCCGTCTGCTGGAGCGCGCCGCGCGTGTCAGCGCCGAACTCGGCGGGGGATCTCTCACCGCGCTGCCGGTTATTGAGACACAGGCGGGTGACGTTTCCGCGTATATCCCGACCAACGTTATTTCGATCACCGACGGACAGGTGTATCTCGAGCCGAGCCTGTTTTTCTCCGGTATCCGTCCGGCCATTAACGTCGGTCTTTCGGTTTCCCGCGTCGGCGGCGCCGCGCAGGTAAAAGCCATGAAGCAGGTGGCCGGAACTTTAAAACTGGACCTGGCCCAGTATCGGGAACTGGCGGCTTTCGCTCAGTTCGGTTCCGATCTAGACAAATCCACGCAGGCACAGCTGGACCGTGGCGTGCGCCTGGTTGAATTGCTCAAGCAGCCGCAATTCGCGCCAATGTCGCTCGCCAAGGAAGTGGTGGTGCTTTTCGCCGGAACCAGGGGCTTCATTGACAAATACGAAGTGGAAAAAGTCCGCGCTTACGAACAGCAACTCCTGAGTTTCGTGGAGAGCAAATATCCGCAACTTTTGCAGGAAATTGAAGACCAGAAAGTTATTTCGCCTGAACTAGAAAAGAAACTCAAGGAAATGCTTACGGCGTTCGATTCCGCCTTTGTCGCCGATTAACTTATTCATTAACTTAAGCATTTGAGGAGAATGTAAGTGGCATCTCTTAAAGATATAAAAAGAAAAGTAGGCGCCGTTCAGAAAACAAAGCAGATTACGCGCGCGATGAATATGGTCGCGGCATCCAAATTTAAAGCAGCGCAGATGCGGATGGATAATTTCCGCCCTTACGCCGGCAAATTCATGGATGTGCTCAATTCTCTGGCCCTGCGCGTGGAAAGCATCTCGCATCCTCTCCTGGCGGTGCGCGAACCGAAAAGAATCCGCGTTATCTGCATGACGGCCGACCGCGGGCTTTGCGGCGGCTTCAACTCGAACCTGATCAAAGCCACGGAACGATTTCTGCGCGAAAAGACTCAGGACGGCAAAGATGTTTCGTTAATCACGGTGGGCAGAAAATCCCGCGATTTCTTCCGCAAAAAGGCGAACGTCATTAACCAGTACGTGGATGTCTTTGGCAAATTTGATATGACGTTGGCGGTTGCCATTTCCAATGAAGTAATCACGCCTTTTATCAAAGAGGAATACGATGAGCTTTATCTGATTTACAATCAGTTTGTGAATGTCTCCGTGCAGAAACCCACGGTGGTGCGGCTCTTCCCCCTTCCTTCCATCGGACAGGACGTGGACGCGGAATCCGACAAACGCCTTGATTACCTTTATGAACCTTCGGAAGAAGCCCTCCTGCAGAAACTTCTGCCGATGTACGTGCATGTGCTGGTTTACCGTGCGCTTTTGGAAACATCCGCGGGGGAAAACGGCGCGAGAATGGCGGCGATGGACAACGCGACAAGTAACTGCGAAGAGTTAATCCGTTCGCTGACGTTGAAAATGAACAAGGCCAGGCAGGCGGCCATCACGGCGGAACTTATGGATATCGTCGGCGGCACGGAAGCGCTGGCCAAAGGATAAAAGATACGCGGCTCAATGCCGCGATGAAATATTACAAATACGACTATTGTTAAGGAGATAGTTATGAATATTGGAAAGATTGTGCAAGTCATTGGTCCAGTCGTTGACGTGGCCTTCGAAGAGGGAAAGCTCCCCAGCATCTTAAACGCGCTTACGATTACCAACCCCGCTATCGACGATAAGCCGGATAACCTGATTATTGAAGTGGCGCAGCATCTTGGTGACAACGTTGTGCGCTGCATCGCCATGGATATTACCGACGGTCTGGTGCGCGGAATGCCGGCAAAGGATACCGGCGCGCCCATCAAGGTGCCCGTGGGCAAAGAATGCCTGGGAAGAATCATGAATGTCGTTGGGCGTCCCGTTGATGGTCTGGGTCCCATTGAAGCTAAAAATTATTCTGCCATTCACAGAGAATCCCCTTCTTTTCTGGAGCAGGACACCACCGTTCACGTTCTGGAAACGGGCGTTAAGGTTATCGACCTTTTGGTTCCCTTCCCCCGCGGCGGTAAAATGGGCATGTTCGGCGGCGCCGGCGTCGGCAAGACCGTTGTTATGATGGAAATGATTCACAATATCGCCATGCACCACGGCGGCATTTCCGTCTTCGCGGGCGTGGGTGAAAGAACCCGTGAAGGAAACGACCTCTACCGAGAAATGCTGGAATCGGGCGTTATCAAGCAAGCCGCTTTGATTTACGGCCAGATGACGGAACCCCCCGGAGCCAGAGCCAGAGTGGCGTTAACGGGCCTCACGGCGGCGGAATATTTCCGTGATGAGGAAGGACAGGACGTGCTTTTATTTATCGATAATATTTTCCGTTTCACACAGGCCGGCTCCGAAGTCTCCGCGCTGCTGGGACGCATGCCCTCCGCCGTCGGTTACCAGCCGACACTCGCCACGGATTTGGGCGAACTGCAGGAGCGCATTACCTCGACAACCAAAGGCTCCATCACGGCCGTGCAGTGCGTGTACGTGCCGGCGGACGATTTGACCGACCCCGCGCCGGCCACGACTTTCGCGCATCTGGACGGAACCGTCGTTTTGTCGCGCCCCATCGCCGAGCTGGGAATTTATCCCGCTGTGGATCCGCTGGATTCCACTTCGCGCATCCTTGACCCGCTGGTTTTAGGAGACGAGCATTATCAGGTGGCGCGCCAGGTGCAGGTCACGCTGCAGAAATATAAGGACTTGCAGGATATCATCGCCATTCTGGGTATGGACGAACTTTCCGAAGCGGACAAACTCACCGTCAGCAGGGCCAGAAAAATTCAGCGATTCCTTTCCCAGCCGTTCTTTGTCGCGGCGCAGTTTACCGGCACGGAAGGAAAATTTGTTTCCGTGGCGGACACCGTACGCGGCTTCAAGGAAATTCTCGAAGGGAAACATGATGAACTGCCGGAACAGGCCTTCTGGATGGTTGGCGGCATCGAAGAAGCGGTGGAAAAAGCCAAGAAGATCAGCCAATAATTTTGCAGGGGGAGGAAAACCATGGCGGATGAATTGATGCTCGAAATTGTCACCCCGGAAAAGATGGCTTTTTCAGGCTACGTGGAAGAAGTTACCATACCTGGCGTGGAAGGCGAATTCGGCGTGCTGCGCGGCCACGAAGCTATGCTCAGCGCGGTGGATATCGGACAGTTGAATTTCACCAGAAACAATAAAAAAGTGTATTTTGCCGTAAACACGGGCTACGCGGAAGTGACATCAAATAAAGTCACCATCCTGATCGAAACAGCGGAAAGATCTGATCAGATCGATATTACCAGAGCCAGAAAAGCCAAGGATAACGCGGAAGCGCGCCTCGCAAAAATCACCAGGGATAACGAGGATTTCGAAAAAATGCGCGCCGCCCTAGCCAGAGCCATCGCCAGGATAAGCACCGCGGAAAAAGAACCTTCGCGATAAAATTTTCAAGATAATCTGTAAGAATAGTTTTCAAGGCAGCGCGTAAATAAAGCGCTGCCTTATTTTTTATGAAAAATCATATAATATACGGAGCCTCTGAAAATGGATTTTTTCTTTTCTCCCAAAAGTATTGCCCTTATCGGCGCCTCACCCAACCCTTTCAAAGGAGGCAACTTTATCCTGAAAAACCTAATTGCCACCTTCCGGGGAAATATTTATCCGGTTAATCCCAAATATAAGACCATCGAAGGACTACCCTGCTACCCCGCTGTTCGGGAAATACCGGACGCGGTGGACATGGCTATTATTTTTGTTCCCGCCAGGGAAGTGCCACAGGCCGTCCGCGACTGCGCGGATAAAAAAATCCCGGGAGTGATCATTGAATCCGCGGGCTTTGCGGAAATCGGCGCGGAGGGAGACAAATTACAAAACGAGCTTCTGGATATCAAAAAACAAACCGGTATCCGCCTGTGGGGACCAAACTGCATGGGTATGGTAGATGGCGTGCAAGGGCACGTTTTTTCCTTCATGGCTCCGGAAGCCGTCAAGAGCGGTTTAATTCCGGGTCATGTTTCGCTCATCGTGCAAAGCGGCATGCTTTCCGGCGGTTTTCTCATGGACATCGTTAGCAACCGCATCACGGGAATCAATAAAGTTTGTTCCGTGGGAAATAAAATTGACGTTGATGAATGCGACTTGCTGGAATATTTTGAAAAAGACCCACAGACGAAAGTAATCGGCCTGTATCTGGAATCAATCGTGGATGGACGCCATTTCCTGGAGCTTTGCAAAAAAAGTTCCAAACCAATTGTTGTTTTGAAAGGCGGAAAAAGCGCCAGCGGCGCCCAGGCCGCCAGGAGTCACACGGCGGCCCTCGCGGGGAATCACCGCGTCATTGAAGACGCGCTGCAACAAGCGGGTGTTATCGAAGCCCAAGATTTTAAACAGCTCGTCGATCTCTGCCGCTCACTGGCGGTATATTCACGACGTCCCAAAGGTGTCGGGCGCGTGGCCATACTGACCGCCAGCGGCGGGGCGGGAATCGTGGCCAGTGATTTTATCGAGGAATATAATCTTTCTTTGGCTAAGTTC
This sequence comes from Syntrophaceae bacterium UBA7520, assembly GCA_002478265.1. Taxonomy (GTDB): domain Bacteria; phylum Desulfobacterota; class Syntrophia; order Syntrophales; family Smithellaceae; genus UBA4810. The sequence continues at coordinate 28,108 of DLNC01000027.1, read as the reverse complement.
ACACACGCGACAAAGAGCGCGCTGGAAAAACTTTTTCCCCACTGGATGCCGGTAAATAATCCGGTGGATATCTGGCCCGCCATCGAAAACAGCATGGGAAAAGGACTAGATGTTTACCGCGAGTCGCTGCGCGCTCTTTTAGCCGATAAGGGCGTTGACGCGGTTTTAATTTGCGGCTTTGCCGGTAATTCCAGCGTCTCCTTCAATATGGCGGACATTGCCGAAAAATCCCGCCAATCCGGAAAGCCTATCTTCATTTGGCTTTTTGGCCTGCGCGACGCCGCCTTTGCCGCGCAAACACAGGCCAGAGAGCATGGCGTGATGATCTTTCAGGAACTCCAGCGCGCCAGCGAGTGTCTCGCCGCCGTTCTTCATCAAAAAAATAAAAAGGATTTTGCGAAAACCGCGGCTCAACGGCCTGCGCGGCCCAGGCGCGCAGGTAATTTGCAGGGCATTTTAGAAAGCACGCGCGGAATATTAGATGAATATCTTTCCAAAAAAATTCTGCGGGCGTGCGGTTTCCCGACAGTAAAGGAAAAAATGGCGACCAGCCTGAAGGAATGTAAAAAAGCCGCCGCGGCTTTGGGCTATCCGCTGGTGATGAAAGGAATCATGCCGTCTGTGATGCACAAAACAGAAAAGGGTCTGATTTATAAAGATATAAAAACCCTAAATGAAGCGCAAAAAATTTATCTTCGTTTGACAAAAAAAATGCGCGGCAAAGGATTCGTTTTGCTGCAAAAACAGATTACGGGCTATGCGGAAATAATCATGGGCATGACGAGAGACGCCCATTTCGGTCCGGCAGTGATGCTGGGAGTCGGCGGCGTCATGACGGAAATATTCCAGCAGAGCGTCTTCGGCATCGCTCCTTTAACCAGGGCGGAAGCCATCGAGCTAATCAACAGATTTCCCGCGCGAAAACTTTTGACCGGTTTTCGCGGCAATCTTCCTGTGGACAAAAACAAATTGGCCCAACTGCTTGTGACGCTGGGGGAAATAAGCCTTGCTCATCCGCGAATAAAAGAGATAGACATCAATCCGCTGATCATCGCTTACGGTGGCGTGATCGCCGTGGACGCGACCATAGTTCTTGATTAGAAGATATTCCCTCTGGTGAGCTAAAAAGTGCGGAATTTTTACTATTCCTGCGCCGCTATATCCATAACTTCAAAACTGCGGTCACCACCCGGCGTTTTCACCTTGATTTCGTCGCCGACAACTTTACCGATCAGCGCTTTGCCGATGGGTGAGGTCACGGATATTTTATTTTCTGCGATATCCGATTCCAGCGGCCCGACCAGCTGATAGCGTATTTCATCGCCCGTGTCGCTGTCGGCAATGGTAACAAAACAGCCGAAAACAACCTTATCTGTGGTCAAATTTTGCAGGCTGATGACGTTGGACATCGCCAGATTGTTTTCCAATTCCTGTAGTTTACCGTGCAGGTAAGATTGCCTTTCTTTCGCCGCCGTGTATTCGGCGTTTTCGGAAAGATCTCCGTGCGCGCGCGCCACTTCAATATCGCGTATGTTTTCGGGAATGGAAACGTTCTTCAAAGTTTCCAACTCTTTTTTTAGCTTCGCAAAGCCCTCTTTGGTAATGGGTATCTTTTGCATTTTAACCCCGGGGTGTTTTCTGGATGATGCGAAAAATATTTATTCGCGCCTGAATTTATTCTTTTTCGTTTAATAAAGAACGTCCATCGTGTCAAGAACATTCGCTGTAAGCAAATATCTGAAATATGCGCGTTTACCTATGATGAAATACTTCGAAATTTTCTAGCCGCTTTTTATGGCAAGAAACAGATTAATTTTCCAGCGCACGGGAAAGTTGTATTGTTTTATCAATTATGCTATTTCAGACATATGTCTGCTGAGGAGTTTTAATATTCACGTGCGCGACAGCTTTAAACGAGAAATCAATTATTTACGTGTTTCCATTACCGACCGCTGTAATCTTCACTGCACCTATTGCCGCCCGAAAGACGGGATTTCGCTCAAGGGACATGATGATATCCTGCGCTATGAGGAAATTATTCGCATTGTCAATGTCGCCGTCCGGATGGGGCTGATTAAAGTGCGCGTCACGGGTGGGGAACCATTGGTGCGCCGCGGCTTTCTCGAATTTATCGCCTCTTTAAAAATGATTTCCGCGTTGCAGGATATAAGCATTACCACTAACGGCATTCTTCTGGAAGATTTTGCCCAGAATATATTCAGCGCGGGCATCAGGAGAATAAACATCAGCCTTGATTCGCTAAACAAAGAAAAATATGCCCGCATCACCGGTGGCGGCGATTTGGATGCCGTCTTGCGCGGAATCAAGCGGGCGGAAAAAATCGGTTTTTCTCCGATTAAAATTAATACCGTAGCCATCAGGGGATTCAATGACAATGAGATCATGGATTTTGCGCGGCTCGCCTATCAAAGACCATTTCAAATACGCTTTATCGAATTGATGCCGATAGGTCAGGCCCATACGAAGCACAGTGAAAATTACCTGCCCGCAAATCAGTTACTGGACAAAATTGCGGAAAAATTCACACTGATTAAAACGGAGCGGAAGAAAGCGCCTACTGACGGGCCTGCCCAGATATTCAAACTAGAGGGCGGCGCGGGAGAAATCGGGCTGATCAGCCCGGTCAGCGTGCATTTTTGCTCCACCTGCAACCGCCTGCGCCTGACCGCCGACGGAAAGCTTCGCTCCTGCCTGTTGAGGGACGATGAAGTTGATTTAAAAAGCAGCCTACGCGAAAATTGCTCCGATGCCGAGCTTGAATCTTTAATCCGCCAGGCGGTATCACTAAAATCGGACGGACATGAAATCGCATGCACCGTCGACCATCTAAGAAAATGCCAGCGTGACATGTCGGCCATCGGCGGCTGAAGAATTGCTATTATATGGCATTTAAAAAACGTCCATAATTTGGTATATAAACAACATCTTTTTGTGATTTTTCGTTCACTTGATGCCAGGGGAGAATCACTTATGCCTTTTACGCAGGAAGCAGTTAATTTATCCAGCAATAAGCAGCAGTCGGATTTTGAGCGGTTTCTTTTTCATCGCCAAACAGAATTGATTCTCGAACTGGTTGCGCCGCATGCCGGAGAGCGGGTGCTTGATATCGGCTGCGGCAAGGGTGATTATCTGCGCCTGTTCAGAGATAAATGGTGCTCGGTGACCGGATTAGATTCTTCAGCCGAAGCCCTGAAAATAGCCAGAAACAACCTGGCGGAAAAAGGCGATTTGGTTTGGGGACAGGCCGAAGACTTGCCTTTTTCCGACGACGAATTCGATATTGTCACTTTAATCACCTTTTTGGAGGCGTCGCGCAATCCCAATCAGGTGATCAGAGAAGCTATTCGCGTATGCCGGGGACGAGTCTTTATCGGGTTTTTAAATAATTTTTCATTCGCGGGCACAAAGCAAAAACTAAAGGAAATTTTCGGGTTTCCGCTTACCAAGGATATTCATTTTTATCGCCTGGCTGAGATCAAAAGCATGGTCGGGCGCGTTATTGGCGCTCCGGAGATAACCTGGGGAAGCGTCATTTATTTTCCGGAATTTGTTTACAGTTTCTTTGAAGAACTGGAAGAGGCGCTGCCGCTTAGAAACAATCCTTTCGGCGCATTTACCGGCCTCGTCTTTCCTGTCCAATACACTTATCGCACTGCGCAAAATCCTTTATTGAACACGTTTGGCATCAATGGCAACGCACGCCGGACAGCTCCGGGCACCGCTTCCGACATGCTCCGTGAGACACCAAAATGATTCGCCAGGCACTGCTTTATGATAAACTTGACGACCAACGCGTCCGCTGCAATTTATGCGCGCATCGCTGCGCGATCAACCCAAACCGTCGCGGCATTTGCGGCGTGCGGGAAAACAGAGACGGGCTTCTGTATTCCCTTGTGTATGCAACGCTCATCGCTGAAAATATCGATCCCATCGAAAAAAAACCTTTTTTTCATGTGCTGCCCGGTTCTCTCTCTTACTCCATCGCGACAGTTGGGTGCAACTTCCGCTGCTCATTCTGTCAGAACCATGAAATATCCCAGATGCCCAGCACTTCTATCATGATCGCGGGAAATGAAGTCAGCCCGCAAGCGATAGTTAAAGACGCGGCGGCCAGCGGCTGCAAAACCATCGCCTACACATATACCGAACCGACAATTTATTTTGAACTGGCCATCGATACCGCGAAAATTGCCGCGGTCAACGGCTTAAAAAACGTCTTTGTCACTAACGGATTTATGACAACGGAAGCCATCGAAATGATTTCCCCTTATTTAGCCGCCGCCAATGTTGATTTAAAATCATTCCGTGAAGACTTCTATAAAAAACACTGCGGGGCGAAACTGGCGCCGGTGCTGGAGAGTTTGAAAAAGATGAAGGAAAAAGGCATTTGGGTGGAAATCACCACGCTGTTGATTCCCACGCTCAACGACGATGAACAGGAACTCCAGGACATCGCCCAATTCATCGTCGCACTGGGCAGGGAAACGCCCTGGCATGTCAGCCGTTTCCACCCACAATTCAAAAGGCGAGATTTGCCGCCCACGTCAATTTCTTCCCTGCACAAGGCGGTGGAAATTGGCAGGGAGGCGGGTCTTAAATACGTCTACAGCGGTAATGTGCCGGGCGATCAGGGAGAAAACACCTATTGCTTTAACTGCAAAAATATTTTGATTGAGCGCTTCGGATTCAAAATAATGAAGAAAGACTTAAAAGGTAACAAATGCGCCAATTGCGGCACGGTCTTGGACGGCATTTTTTAACTGCCTAAAAAAGCCCGATGGAATCTGATTCCATCGGGCTTTGATTATAATAAAGGGGCGTTTATAGCGCTTTTATTCCACCGGCGCGCTGGCGTCCGCCGCCCATTCCATGAACGAGCCGTCATACACTTTCACGTCTTTGTAGCCGAGCATGTCGGTCATAATGAACGCCCAGCCCGTGCAGGTTTTACCGGTATCGCAATAAAGAATTATCTCTTTGGCTAAATCTTTACCTACCGCTTTTTCGGCCAGTGCCGCTAGTTCGGCCTTGGATTTATACAGACCTTCCGGCGTGAAAAGTTGTCCTACCGGCAGATTAACCGCGCCCTTGATGCGCCCGGTTTTGGGCACGAATTCCAGTTTTTCCTTTCCTTCATAGAAGGCCGGCGCGCGCGTATCCACAATGATGGCCGTGCCGATTTTTCCCGCTAAAGCGGCCTTGTCGATGAACAGATTCTGATTGACTGTCGCCTTGAAAGGTTTGGCTTTCGGTCTCACCGCTTCCGAGGAAACCGGTTTGCCTTCTTTAACCCACTGGGTAATGCCACCGCTGAGAATCGCCACGTTGGGCACGCCCATGTATTTCAGCGTCCAGGCAACCCGCGTCATGTCAAACTGCTCGGGAATTTTTTCCGTTTTGCCGACCAGCACGACCAGCGTATTTTTATCAATGCCCGCGCCGCCGATGACATCCGCCAGATCTTCCACCAGGGGCAGCTCATTGAGCAGATCGCCCTTTTTGATGGCCCAGGAACCGTAAAAAACGTTCACGGAGCCGGGGATATGACCGGCCTGATAATCCTCAACCTTGCGCAGATCCACAATCACCAGGTTTCCTTTTTTGAGATTTTTCTGCAGCCAGTCCGTGGATACAATAGGATCGATGCCTCTGGCCAAGGCGCTCAGCGGCAGCAACAGCGCGATAGCTATCAATACCGCTTTCAAAATTCTTATTTTTTTCATACTCTTTCTCCTCCAATTACTTGGTCATTTGTTTAAAGTTATAAATTAACGCTTCATTCGCTTTCGAGCCCTCAGGCAAAAGGGTCTCGCGCGTCAGAAAGCCTGCCTTCGCGATATGACAGGAATCGCAGGAGCGCGTCCGCTCCGTGCGCTTCCGTATATTATGAACTGGCGAATTCCAGTAGTTAGGCAACGCATCAAAATTCTCCATTTTTATTCCCGCATCAAGAAAAGTAGTTCTTATGGTAGGAACGAGCCTAAGCGTTGTTAAGGTCTTGCGATCGCGCGGATTCAGCCCCAAAATGAATCCGGGCTTGGAGGTCGCGCCGGTGGCTGTGTGACAACTGTAACAATTCCGGTATTCTCCCGAAGCGTGACAGGCCTGACAGCTGACTTTCTCCTTGTGCACTTCGTGCGCCAGTTGGAATTTTTGATCCGTGTGGCAGGACTGGCACCTGGGCCGATCTTTAACTTCCTGCTTTGACTTATACAGGGTGCCGTCGCCGTGCATTTCCCGCTTTGTGTGGCAATCCACGCACATCATGCCTTTCTGGTAATGAACATCAGGAGAACCGCCGTATTCGCCGGTGAATTCCGGATAAACGCGTCCGCCGTGGCAGGAGGCGCAGGTTCTTCCTTCATTTTTTTTCACAAATTTATGCCCCTGCAAAAGCCCGGTGGTAATGCCGCCCACCGGCGGAGATTTCACATGACAGCTGCCACAGGAGGCATGGCAGGTGCGGCATGATTTTTCAAAGACCTTTTCATCGAATGTCTTGAGCTCCTCGAGGGAAAACCTGGGTTTCACGCCTTCACGCAGGCCCAGCGCCGTGTAGTGCAGGGACTTGGAATAATTCGCGGTGGTCTTTTTGTGGCAGATGGCGCAGGTTTTCAATTCATCGGACGGTCTTGCCAGGCGGCCGGCGTGAGCTTTCTCTTTTGTGTCCGCCTGGTCATCTCCACGATGGCAGAAAACACATTCCATCGATAAATGAAAATCGGCGCGCAGATTCGCCGGATTGACCAGATAACCTTTGTAATATTCTTCCGCCCGGACCGGGGGAGGAGCGCCTGCTCACCCCTCGGCCTCGCCGTGCATTTCCGGCGGCTTGACCAGCTCCTTCATTTTACTTTCGTTAGAATGACATTCATAGCAAGTACCCCTGCCCACCCCGGGCCGCAGCGTGCCCACCTGAGCGATCTCTTTCCAATTCTTATGGCAGGTATTGCAGTTGTACCAGGAAAAGGTTTTTCTTCCGTCATGGCAACCGAAACAGAACTTTCCCGGCTCATGATCGGCAACGCCAATAACATTCGCCCCCTGTTTGATCTGAAAATATTTCAGATGGCATTCGCGGCAATTGAGCGGCGGTGTATGGTTTTCGTGCTTAAACAAAACCCGCATATCATCTTTGCCGAAAACTTTAGCGGTGTTGTAAACAGGGGTTTTATAAGGCCTGGGCCTGCCTTTCACGTGCCCCACTTCATCTTCGCTGATGCGTATATGGCAGCGGGCGCACTGGGTATCGGCGGCAAAAGCGTCTTTGCCGTTGTGGCACGCCCCGCAGTATCTGCCGCGATAGAAGGATTCCATGATAAAATCTTTTTTCTCTTGCGCGCTGAGCGCGTCCATTTCAAACAGGCCGCTGTGGCATTTTTCACAGCTTATTTTCTTGACATCCACGTGATACTGATGGCGGAAGATGACTGATTTGACCGGCTGCGTGTACAAAATCCCGCCGCCGTCCGAAAAAGATCCTTTGCCGGAGACGCTGATGTTACCGACGCAGAAAAAGGCCAGCAAAACGATGATTAAGGCGCGACTTTTCTTCATGTAAATTTATCAGCCCTTCGTATAAAAAATATTCGGTTTCGCGTTTAATTCCGGCCGCAAAACCCACACGGGTTTTTGCAGTTGATGAACCATCCGAAAGACACGGCTTTCCGGATCGGACAAATCCCCGAACACGCGCACATCGGCCGGGCAAGCCTCGGCGCAGGCGACATTGTTCATTCCCTGCGAAAGCTTCGTCTCAAAACAGAAATCACATTTATCAATCGCTTTTCTTGTTTCATTGTAATAGCGCGCGTTATAGGGACAAGCCATCATGCACGATTTGCAGCCGATGCATTTCTTGTTATCCATCATCACGATGCCGTGAATCTTATCTTTGTAAGTCGCGCGCGTCGGACAGGTACGCACGCAGGGCGGGTTATTGCACTGGTTGCATAAGATAGGAATGAATTCCATAATCTGGTCAACGGATCGGGGATTTTTCCTTTTGAGAATCATTGTCCGCCAGCCATAGTCCGGCACGCTGTTGGTCTTCACACAGGCTTCCATACAGCGGCCACAGTCAATACAGCGATCCTGTCTGAGCACCATGGCGTAATGGGGTTTATAGGGATATTCATCGCGGTAAGCGTCCAGTGAATACGCTTTTTTTACGTTAGAAACCAGCGACAAGATGCCGCCTCCAGCCAAAACGCCGGTGACAACCAAGCCCATTTTCAGAAATTCCCTTCTTTCCCGGTCGGAAGGAACTTCGGAAAAGTCTTTTTTCCTATTTTCGCCGCGGTCAAAAATATCTTTCATTTTTTGAATCCGTCAAATACCTTTTCTCCCAACAGAAACGCCAGCGCGCAAAAACCGATGCCGCCCAACACCACCAGGATTTCAGAGATACTCGGCATATATCTATGCAATTCTGAAGCTTCTACCACGCCCAGATCCCAATAAAGCGGCACGATTTGTCCCACCACAACCATATCGAGGCGCATGAAAAAAATGCTGAAAATCATGATGGTCGAAGCGACAAACATCATGACCATGTTCTTTCCCTTCGCTACGAGAAATAAAATAAAAGGAATGATGATCCCCCCCGAAATTTCCAGAACCCAAAAATTGAAAGCGTAAGGACCGATCAAAAGCGCGTTCATGGCCGTAGCCGCAGAGGGGCTGCCTACCGAGGTGGTCAATATTTTCCATACGGTAAAAACCGTCATCACGGCCAGTAAAAGCATGGCCAGCCTGGCCACGGATTCCAGCGCTCTGGCGGTGGCGCTATCCATGGGCTTTTGGTGAATTTTCTGGGCCAGAAAAACAAAAAAGATAATAAAAGCGCATCCCGTAATCAGCGCGGACAAAATGAAATATACGGGGAAGTAGGAGCCATACCAGAAGGGGCGGCCGTGCATCATGGCAAAAACGCCGCCCAGGTTGCTGTTGGCGGCAACTTCCGTAACCACTCCCAGAAAACCGGCAATAACCGCCTGCCGATGCCTGCCTTCGGTTAAAAGAAAAATAAATTCAACCGTGAGAAAAACAACGGCGAAACTGTACAGCGTGCCCATCCACCAGATATTGGAACTGAAATTGGGAGAAATAATATTGTATAGCGCCATGCGGAAAGGATGTTCGATTTCCAGTCCGATAACCAGAAATCCGGCCAGGATCGTGACAATCGCCAGGTAAACACTGCGTTTTGCCAGAGGAACGAAATTTTTCACCCCGAAAACATGCCCCAGGGAAGAGACCAGACAAATTCCAGTCGAGGCGACAACAAAGAAAACATATGTGGAGATAAGCAGCGCTACGGGAATTTCACGGTAGGTGGCATAGACATGGCGGGTGCCGGTAATGAACAAAGCGTTGACGCCCGCCGCGAGGCCGACAAGCAGCAACACGCCAAAAAAAATGAGAGAGGCGATATATAACCTGCCGCCGGAAGCGACACGGTCATACGCGGCTTTGATCGCTGGGCTCATCAGGGCCTTGCTGATTAATGCCATTTTTTACCTCTTCGCCCGAAAAAGCGAACCGATAAACGATAAAGCAACTACGAAACAAAACTTTCAGGAAAAATCAATAACCCGGGACAGAGCCGCATGCAGATCCGCGTGCAGCCTCTTCGCGTTTCCTCCGGATTCTTCTATACATGTTTTCATGTAATTGGAAAGAACCGCGCTGCCCGTTTTTTTCATTGCGGAAGTAACCGCGGCCACCTGAGTGAGAATATCGATGCAGGGAGCGTCCTTTTCGATCAGGCGCTGCAGCCCGCGAATCTGCCCTTCAATTCTTTTCAGGCGGTCATAAACCTTTTTTCTTTCCGGAGTCATATATACCCTAGGGGGGTATATAGACGAAAACCCGGAGCTTGTCAAGAAAATTGTCCGGGGTTCTTTTTGTAATCTTTGACAAAATGAGGTGCCGATGATAAATTCGTGACCGTTATTCAACAACAGATGAGGGAGATTTTCTTGGCGAAAAGCAAAAATTTATTCTGGTCTTTTTTTTCTTCAGTTAAACTGACCGTTGTTCTGCTTTTTTTAATGGTCTTGCTTTTTATCGTCGCCACCTTTCTGCCGCCGCCAAGTGATGCACAAGAAATAAATTGGTTCAACGATCTTTATCACTCACCGCTCTTTTACGTTCTCGCGACGCTTTTTTCGCTTAATCTAATCATCTGCTCTCTGAACCGCCTGCCTGTTGCCGTCAGGCAATTGAACGCGCCGTGCTTTCCTCCTCCCGCGGGAATTTTCGACAACCAGGAGCGGGAGAGAATTGTCTTGTCTGATAAAGACATGACGGCGGGCGAGGCGATTGTTAAAAAATTTCTGTCTGCAAAATTTTCTTCTCCAAAAAAATCAGAATGGAAAAATGGCCTGCTTTTTTGCCGCGAGCGGGGAAGATTTTCTCTCTTCGGCGTTTATCTCGTTCATTTAAGCGTGCTGATTATCATCGCGGGCGCGTTGATCGGTTCTGTTTTCGGCCTGGAGGGCAGCATGAATCTGCGCGAAGGAGAAACGTCCAGCCTGATCCGGCTGGATAAGGGACGGGGCGTTCATCAGCTTCCCTTTTCCGTGCGCTGCGATAATTTTTCTGTCGAATTTTACGACACCGGCGCGCCTAAAACATACCGCTCCGATCTGAGCTTCTTTAAAAATGGCGAACTCAAGCAAACCGGATCGGTGCTGGTCAATCACCCCTTCACCTTTGAAGGCGTGCGCTTTTACCAGGCCAGTTACGGCAAAGCCGACGACAACAGGGCTCTCATAGTTTACAACTCAGCGGGAAAAGAATCCGCCAAAATAACGGCAAAAGAAGGGGATACTTTTGACCTACCGCGCCAAAAAGCCCGCGCCACCGTTTTACGCGTCGAGGAGAACATCATGGGGCTCGGACCAGCGGTAAAGCTCGACATTGATACGGGAAAAAGAAATATCCAGTTCTGGGTTTTTCAGCACATTGATGAAATTGCCCGCGCCAATCCCGACCTGTTTGCCGAAGTGCCGCTTTTCAATCCCGGACTTTTTGCGCCGCTGGTCTTTTCTCTGGAGCGGCTGGATAACCGATACTTTACCGGCCTGAGGGTCGTGCGCGATCCGGGTGTTCCTTTTGTCTTAAGCGGGGGTATTCTCTTGCTTTGCGGACTGATTATTATTTTTTTCACCGCGCATGAACGAATTTGGCTGCTCCTGGAGAGACAACCGGAAGGAATAAAAATCTCCGTGACCGGACGCGCGAGCAGAAACCAGGCCGTGCTAGAACGGCGGCTGGAGCGCCTCTGCCAAAACTTAAGCAAGGAGTTGGCGATATGACCCATACGCTGATTTTAAGCTATGTCACCTTTATCTATTTTATAGCTTTTGTTTTTTATCTTTTCAAAATGATTTTGCAAAAGGACGCCTGGGGCCGACTGGCTTCCCTGGCGACCTGGCTGGGTTTTTTGGCGCACACCTTGGCTTTTATCTTAAGATGGAAAGCATCCCACGACATGGGATTCGGGCACGCGCCCTTGACCAATCTTTACGAATCTCTCATCTTTTTTGCCTGGTCGATAGCTTTTCTTTATCTGGCGGTGGAATGGCGCATTAAAAACAAGAGTCTCGGTGTCTTTGTCGTACCCGTGGCTTTTCTCCTCATGGCTTACGCGTCCATCGCTCCAGGCATGAATACCCGCATTGAGCCGCTCATCCCGGCCCTGCAGAGCAACTGGCTCACCACGCATGTACTGACCTGCTTTATGGGCTACGCCGCTTTTACCGTCGCTTTCGGCTGCGCCCTGCTTTACCTGTGGAAAGACAAAAAGGAAAGATCTGCAAGGGAAGAAAAATCGGCGGTGACGCAGAAACTTCCTTCGCTGACGGTGCTCGATGCGCTGATTTATCAGAGCGCCGCGCTTGGTTTTGTTTTTCTGGCCATCGGCATCATCACCGGCTCGGTCTGGGCGCACTACGCCTGGGGCTCCTACTGGAGCTGGGATCCGAAAGAAACCTGGTCTTTGATCACCTGGCTGGTTTACGCTATTTTGCTGCACGCCCGCTACGTCCGCGGCTGGCGCGGCCGGCGCCTGGCTGTACTGGCTATTGTCGGCTTTGCCTGTGTCCTCTTTACCTACCTGGGGGTAAATTTTCTCCCTAGCTTGCATAGTTATACCTAAATATGTCTTTGTTCCGGATTAGCGTTGGATATTTTCTGGGAGAAATTAATTTTTCTTCGTCTTGCCTATGGATTACGCCCTGTCTTTTAAACATTAGAGGCGACTTAATATCAAATTCTAGGGACTACAAGATGCAGAAAATGTTATAGTTACGTTAACGAAGAAATAGAAAGGGTTTTAAAATGGGCAAAAAATTGTCCTTATTGTGACTCGAAACGTACACGGAAAAAAGGTTTTTATAAAGGTCGGCAACGACACCGATGAATAATATGATTTAAGCAATTTCAAAACAGTCAACGTAAGGAGCGAATAGAAAAAATCATTTGGAATGAATACGTATACAAGAGACAAAGTCTTGAGCAATTATCTTGTCGATATGGAAAAAGCAAAAACTGGATTCGTCAACATCTCTCTCAATTACCAGCGATAAAACAAGAAGCTTTTTCCCGGGCGGTAGTAGTTGTTGCTGATGTTACTTTCTTTAGCAGAAATTTAGGAATTTGCGCTATGCGGGCACCTCGTCTCAAGGCAAATATCTATGTTTACGAAGTCCAAACGGAATCGGTTGACGGTTACAGGCACGGCAGAATGGAATTAGAGCAAAGAGGCTACGCGCTTTTTTTCTCTGCCTTTCAAAAATTTATATAATTATTAGCTTTTTTAAAATTAATTACGTTGTAATTTTTTGACTACCTGTCTGGAACAAATGACATAATCTTTCATCTATCTGCTTATTTGACTTGAAGCCTTTTTCAGCGTGGGAAAAAAAGAAGGAAAAAGTAAACAACAAATTCACCAGCTCAGGTAGTATACCCGGATTCATAGTTGTATCACCATGCGAAATGGCATTGGTTATGCAAAGGCGTGATTGTATTTTATATTGCTGAAGCCGGCGATATAATTTCATTGATTCGACAGATGGAATTACCCGATCTTCTGCTCCATGAATTATTGCTACAGCCGCGCTTAATGAAGAAATCCGCTGAATCACCGATAGCTTTTTGATTATGCCGCTAAAATAATTTGACTGTGAACAAGCCTGCCTCCAGTGATGCAGACGAAAAGAGGCATCCGCGCGCAAACGGTTGAATATTTCCTGCTTATCTTTTGGCAATGTATTAAGAAAATCGGGAAGCTCCGGCTGTTCCCGGCAATATCCGTTGTCACAGATAGCGGTGTGTAACGCCGCGGAGATATCTTTGTCGTAACCGATCGAATAAGGCAAATAATTATTGAGCATGATAAATGTTCCGTATTCGTCATTATCTTTGTTGGACAATAAATATTTTATTGATGAAGCCGCATCGGAGTATGACCCAATAGCGCAAATCGATTTAACTAAATTTCGCGTATGAGGAGAGGTTGCGGCAATTAACGCCATCCCGGCGGAAAATGATGCTGAAAAAATGGAAAGATGCCCGCACGGAGATAAGGACTTATCCGCCGTGATAGCAATAATCGTGTCGGCGATGTCATCAACGATTTCCTCTTTTATCCGCAATTCCTGAATATCCTTATACAAAGGTGAAATAACAATATACCCGATACCTGCCAGTGCCCTGCAGACATTATCCATACGCGGATCAAGATTGCCTTTGGGCGTCATCCCGTGTATGGCCAGAATCGTCCCGCGCGATGAGTCTCTTTTTTTCCTATAAACAAAGGATTCAATCACAGTTTTGCCTAAAGGCAGTTCAATACTAGATACCTCAATGTTTTTGCAAACAGGATACTTGCAGTTGATGATAAAAAGTAACGCTCTAATTAAATGCGACATTTTCTCGTTAGCGTGTTTTCCAAAATAAATCTCACCAATTAACTTTCAGCAAGAACTTTATCCATATAGTTTTTATTCAGTGCAGCGAGATCAAGAATGGTTAAATAATCCATGCATTTGAACTCGGAATCATATGCCGGTTCTCCACACACTTTTGCGCCTAATGACAAATATGAATTCAAAAGACTTGGAATGAGCCTGGCTACTTTGGGCTTGTTTGTCGTGTAAGCATCGAGGACATTTACGATAGAGGCAAGTTCCTTAATGTGGTAGCTGTTTTTCGGAGTTACACGCATATCCTGCGCGGCGTAGAAGTTCTGCCGCAGGTAGCTTTCCAGAATAGCAATTTTCATTACATCAGTAGTGTTTATACTCGCACAGCCAAATAGATAGCGCGCGCCACTTTTCAATATATATTCATGCAATCCCTGCCACAGCAAAAGAATGGTTTTGCCGTTGCGATAGTTTTTGGCTATGCACGCCCTGCCTAATTCCAGCTTAATACCATCAAGTTTTTTTATATTCTGGATATCAAATTCGCACTCGGAATAAAACTTATCATAAAAAGAATCGGCTATTAACCGATAAGTGCCGACAATTTGGTCATTTCTACGGTCAATTATAACGAGATGGTCGCAGTAGGCATCATGCTCATCCATATCCAAATTAAAAGAGCGCTTTTTTCCTATGATCTCACGATAAAATACATCATGTCTCAGGCGCAGCGTTTCTTCCAACTCATCTCCGTTTTCGGCCGTTTTGATAATATAATCTCCTTTTTGAATATTAATAATTATTTTAGGCTCAAATACGTTAAAAATGTGACGATAAGAAGTAAAAAGAATGTTACCGACAATTTTTCCCTGTTCAAACTTTTGTGTTTCCTGAAGCTGTAAAGCTGTTAGCATCTTGGTTCTCCCTTTATTTATACTAATAATTGCCATGCTTGTCTTCTTCCCTCTACTGAAAAACATGAACTTTCGAGTGAAAAGAATTTTCTATGTAAAGTCTTTATATCTTTTGTCTGTTAAAACTTAATGACAGTTCAATAACGTTGTCATTAGAGATTCTGAGGAGATGGTGGCTATATATAATTGAAGGGTTCGTTTGCCGCGGCGCCCCCCACCATAAAAAAAGAAGGAAAAACTAAAAAAAATCAAAACACTACATATAGTGGTTTTAAGGCAACAGTACCACATTTTGTGGTATTTTTTCTTTACAAAGGATTTTTCTTTTGTTAGACTTTCAAAAATTTTTGCGCACTTATTCGAGACTTATTTATGAATTTAAAAAGGCTGGAAATATCAGGATTTAAATCATTTCGGGACAAAGCCGTGCTGGATTTTTCTCAGGGCATTACGGCGATTGTCGGCCCCAACGGCTGCGGTAAATCCAATGTCGTTGATGCCATACGCTGGGTCATGGGCGAACAGCGCGTAAAAACCCTGCGCGGAAAAAAGATGGATGACGTCATTTTCAACGGAAGCCAGGACTCCGAAGGGGTGGGGATGGCGGAAGTGACCATGACGCTCATCGCCAACGGCCATAACTTTCCTGGCGCCTACGCCGATATGAGCGAGATTTCAATTTCGCGCAAAATTGTCCGTGAGGGTGAAAGCGAATATTATATCAATCAGGTGCCGTGCCGTCTGCTGGATGTCCGGGAATTCTTCATGGGAACAGGAGTGGGCGCCAGGACTTATTCTCTCATCGAACAGGGCAGCATCTCGAACCTCGTGGAGGCCAAGCCCGAAGACAGAAGGATGTTCATCGAAGATGCCGCGGGTGTCTCCAAATACAAGAGCCGCAAAGAGGCCGCGGTGCGCAAAATGGAAGCCACCAAGCAAAATCTGCTGCGCCTTAACGATATCACCAAAGAAGTGAAATCCCAGCTCAACGCCATCACCCGGCAGGCCAAGCGAGCCGAACAATACAAAGAAATCAAGGCGCGCCTCAAGGAAACAGAATTGACGCTGGCCATGCAGAACTTCAGCGATCTTTTTGCCAAAAGCAATGCGCTGCGGACCGAACGCGGCAACCTGCAGGAGCAGGAAGGCGCTCTGTGCGCCTCTATCGAAGCTCGCGAGTCGGCGCTCGAAGAAATCAAAACAAAAATCATGGAAAGCGAGGAGTTAATCGCCAAAAAGCAGCTGGAGCTTTACGAAGCAAAAAACACCATCAGCATCAAGGAAAAAAATATCGAATTCGCCCAAAAACAAATCGTCGATTGCGCTGAGCGCAAGAAAAAAGACCTGGCGGAAATCGAAACACTGAACACCCGCAAAGCGGATCTGGAAGCGGAAATCAAAGACACGAGGGAAAAAGTCGGCGAAACAGAAGAAAGAGTACTGGCGCTGAAAAAGGAACAGGAAGAGGGCCGGCAAAAAGCGCAGGCGCTGGTCGAGACGGATAAGACAATCAATGCCAGTCTCGAAGAAAAGAAAATTCACTATTATGATATCGTCACGGAAAAGAACAAGCTAAAAAATCTGTTATCCGTTTTAGCCAAAAGCATAGATGACCTCAAAAGGCGCGCGGAACGCGAAGCGCGGGAAATTGAAGAAGACAGGATAAAACTTGGCTCTCTGACGGAAAAATTAAAAGAGGTGACTGAAGCCCTGGAAAGCAATTCCCAGGAACTCACCGCGCTGGAAGAAAAAGGCCAGAACGCGTCCAGCTATCTGGAGCAGACCAAGGAAGATCTGCAAAAATGCGAGGAGGAACTTCGTCAGCTTAAGGAAGATATCGGCGCCAAAGTTTCGCGCCTCGTTTCGCTTAAAGAATTTCAAGAATCTTTCAAATGGGGCAACGAGGGCGTCCGCTCGGTCATCGAGGCGCAGGAAGGCCGCGATAAGTTCTCTGGCGTAGTCGCCGATCACATCAGCGTGCCGCGCGAATATGAAACAGCAGTCGAAGCCGTTCTGGGCGAAAAGCTCCATTATGTAATCGTGAAAAATCAGGAAGACGGCGTCTGGGCTATCGATTATCTGAAGAATCATCAGCTCGGCCGGGGCAGTTTCATGCCGCAAAACCTGCGAAACAATAACAACACCAATTACGGGATCAGGCCGCAGGAAGCACAGCCGCTTCTGGAAAAAGTTAAAGTAAAACAGGATTTTCAGCAGATTGCCGACTGCCTTTTGGGCGATGCCTTTCTGGTTCCTTCGATTGAAAGCGGCATAAGCATCTGGAAGAAAAACGGTTTCCACGGCACGCTGGTCACGCGCCAGGGGGACCTCATCAACCCGCAGGGCGTCATCAGCGGCGGTAGCGGCGCGGCGGTGGAAAAAAGCATCCTTTCCACAAAGCGCGAAATCGGCGAACTGGAAACCGAAATAGCCTCACTCAACGCCAGACTTCAGGAGCAAACAGCGCAAAAAGAAAATCTGGTCACGCAGCTGACGCGGTGGGAAGAAGAAAGCGGGCGCATCAAAGCGGCCATTCACGCGCTGGAAATAGCTATCAACAGCAGAAAAAAAGACGAGGAGCGTTTTGCCGACGAAATAAGCGCCCTGAAACAGCGTCTTACGGCGCTGGAATTCAACCTTCAGACCATAAAATCCGAAGAGGCGGAAGCGGCGGAAAAGACACAGCTGACCAACGCGGAGATAATCAAAAAGGAAGAAGAAGAAAAGCAGATAAATCTAATTATTGCCGAATTCAACGCCAAACGCGATCAGTCGCGGGTGGCGATTGAAGAGCAGGAACGCTATCTGACCACAAAGAAAATAGAAATGGCCGCGCTCGAAGAAAAAAAGGAGGCGGATTTAAGGGCGATATCCCGCCTGCAAAGCGATCTGACAAACATAGAAAATGAAATCAAGGCAAAAGAGGAAGAGATTATCTCCTGTGACAGCCAGCTTGCTCAATTATCTCTGAGCGTCGAGGAGGAACAAAGCGCCCTCAAGAGTCTTTACACCGGCATGGAGCAGTTGGAAAATTCCTTAAACGAGCAAAAAGCTGGCCAGAGCAGCATTGACGAAGACCTCAGGGCTAGAGAAAATGAAATCAAGGAAGTGAAAAGAAAACTCGACGAGCTGCGCCAGAAAATCAACGAGCTGGAAATTACATACCGCGAAACAACACTCAATAGTGAAAATTTAGTCCGCTCCATCAAGGAAAAATACGATGTCGACTGGGAGGCGATGTTCTCTTCCTTTAGCAGGTTAGACGACGAAAAAATCGCCGCGCTTACCGAATCTCTGGAAAAAGACAAGCAGGCGGTAAATAATTTCGGTGAAGTAAATCTTTTAGCCATCAGTGAATACGAAGAACTGGACACGCGCTATCAGTTTCTTACCACACAAATCGCGGATTTGAACTCGTCGCTCAACACGCTGCAGCGGACAATAATGCGCATCAACAAAATTTCCCGCACGAGATTTGCCGAGACGTTCGCGGCCATTAACGAGTGTTTCAAGGAAGTTTTCGCTCATATTTTCCCCGGCGGCCGCGGCCAACTGCTTTTGACCGACGAGAGCGATCTGCTGGAAACGGGCGTGGATATCGACATCCAGGTGCCCGGCAAAAAAGCGCAAAGCGTCAGCCTGCTTTCCGGCGGAGAAAAATCACTCGCGGCGGTCGCGCTGATTTTCGCCATTTTAATGTATCGTCCCTCGCCTTTTTTGGTTTTGGATGAAGTTGATGCCGCTCTCGATGACGCCAACACCAACCTGTTCAACAACCTGATCAAGGATGTCTCCCAGAAATCCCAAGTGGTCATGATTACACACAACAAAACAACCATGGAAGTCGCGGACACTCTGTTCGGCGTCACCATGCAGAAAAACGGCATTTCATCGCTGGTTTCGGTCAATCTTAATTAATCCTTTCTTTACATCCGCGTAAAAAGCCGTTATTGAAGAACAATAAAAGGCGAAGAATTTTGGCCATGGAAAAGAATGGTTTTTTTGCAAAGTTAAAAGGCGGTTTATCCCGGACGCGCGACGCGCTGTCCCAAAACCTCGACGCGCTGCTTTTTGGGAAAAAAATACTGGATGTGGATCTTTTCGAACAACTGGAAGACCTTCTCATCAGCGCTGATCTTGGTCCGCGGTTCACGCGGGACCTGCTCGACGAGGTGCAGGACAAAATCAAACGCCGCGAGCTTGACAACGTTCAAGAAGTCAAAAAAATTCTGCGTGAACGTATGCTGGCCATTTTAGCCGGCGCGCCTCCCTTACCGGAAATCCGCCGTGATAAACCGCATGTCATTATGGTGGTGGGGGTCAACGGCAGCGGCAAGACTACGACCATCGGGAAAATGGCGCACCTCCTACGGAGCGAAGATCATGAAGTAATGCTGGTGGCGGCGGACACTTTTCGCGCGGCGGCTATCGAGCAGCTGGAAATCTGGGGTAAGCGCGTGGGCGCGCCCGTCATCCGGCAGAAAATGAACGCCGACCCCGCCGCGGTTGTTTTTGACGCTTTGGCGAAAATCAGCGGTGGGTATAACGGAATAATGATTATCGATACGGCGGGCAGATTGCATACCAAAATTAATTTGATGGAAGAACTCAAAAAAATAAAAAGAGTCATCAGCGGCAAGTTGCCCGGCGCGCCGCAGGAAACATTACTGGTTCTGGACGCCACAACAGGCCAGAACGCGCTGGCGCAGGCAAAGATGTTTAAGGAGGAAATCGGCGTCAACGGCATTGTTCTGACAAAACTTGACGGCACGTCCAAGGGCGCCGTGGTCGTGCGCATTGTCCATGACCTCGCGCTGCCCGTGCGCTACATCGGCGTGGGAGAGGGCATCGAAGATTTGCGCGAATTTGTAAGCGAAGATTTTATCAAGGCGATTGTCGATTAAACTTCCGATAAGCCGGCATTTATGATGGAAAAAATATTTGCCATCGGCGATATCCACGGCTGCATGAATAAGCTCGAAGAGCTGATGGGCAAAATTCCGGTAGACCGCGACAAGGATTTGCTCGTCTTTCTCGGTGATTATATCGATCGGGGCCAAGACAGCCGGAAAGTCGTGGATTTTGTCATCGCCCTGAACGAAAATTTCCGAAGCATTGTTTATCTTATGGGCAATCATGAGCGCATGTTTCTGAATTTTCTGGAAGGCCTTGAGGAGGAGCTTTATTTATGCAACGGCGGCAGGTGCACGCTGCGTGATTACGGCATCGCCATGACCGATTCCCCCGCGGAAAGAAAAAAGAAAATCCCCGCCGCGCATATGCGTTTTTATCAATCGCTTTTGCCCTATTACGAAACCGAAAACTACCTTTTTGTCCACGCGGGACTGTTGCCCGGTGTAGAGCTTGGCAAACAAAAAATTGATGATTTAATCTGGGTGCGCCGCGAATTTATCGACGCTGATTATGATTTCGGCAAAATTGTTGTCTTCGGTCACACACCTGTCGGACGCCCCTTGATGAGAAAAAATAAAATCGGCATTGACACCGGAGCCGTGTACGGCGGAAAATTGACCTGCGTGGAACTTCCGGCGCTAAAATTATATCAGGCTTGAAAATGAAAATTATTGAATGCGTGCCTAATTTCAGCGAGGGAAAAAACAAAATAGCTATAGAACGGATCGCGCGTGTTTTTGCGGCGCATCCCGGTGTGCGCCTGGCCGATTACAGCAGTGACCCCGATCACAACCGCAGTGTTTTTACTTTTTTGGGGGAGCCTGATGATGTGCGTGACGCGGCGCTGGCGGCGGCAGGCGAGGCTTTAGAACTCATCGATATGCGCGGACAGGAAGGAGCGCATCCCCGACTGGGCGCAGTGGACGTTGTTCCTTTTATTCCGCTGGCGCAAGCGGTCATGAAAGACGCGGTTGCCACCGCGCGCGAATTTGGCCGGATGTTTTTTGAAAAATTCGGCGTGCCGGTTTATTTTTACGGCGCGGCGGCGCTAAAATCCAATTTCGTTGACCTGCCGGACGTGCGGCGCGGCGGATACGAAGCATTAACGGAGAAAATCAATTGCGCCGACACGGTGCCGGACATCGGAGCGAAAATTAACGAACGCGCCGGCGCGACAATTGTCGGGGCCAGAGAAATACTCGTTGCCTACAATATAAATTTGGACGGCGGCGATTTGCCGCTGGCGCAAAAAATCGCCGCGCAAATCAGGGAAAAAAACGCCGGCTTAAAAAACGTCCGCGCCATCGGCGTGCAGCTCAAAAGCCGCAATCTCGCGCAGGTCTCCATTAATCTTACCAACTGCCGTGAAACACCATTAAGAAATGTTTATGATGAAGTAAAAAAACTGGCTGATAAAAACCACGTGGGGATACTAGAATCAGAACTAATTGGCCTCGCGCCCGCCTGCGCTTTTGCCGGCGCTACGCCCGCTTACCTGAAGCTCAAAAATTTCAATGAAGATCGTTTGATTGAAACTCATCTGAAAAAATTTACCAACTGATAACTTTATTTCTTTTTGCCCGCCTTTTTCGCGGCTTTGGCCAGTGTCTTGAGGCGCTTTTTTTCCAACTTATCCGTTATGGTCTGGTTGCTCGTATCAGCCAAAGTTGCGGCGGCTTGCGGGGCATCAGGGACGGATGTTTTTTCCTTTTTGGCGCGGCGTGCCGCGATTTTTTTGACGATGGCTTCCGCCGTCATCCGGCCGAACTGGCCGATAAATCCGGCAATAAGCACCAGGATCACCCATTTTAGCGCCGACCATGATTTTATATATTCGATGATTTCCGCCATAAGTTTTCCACAGCTAATTTAGCTGCAATAATTCAACAGGTTTGTCAAAAAGATAATCAGGACCCGCCACGGCCATTTTTTCTTTGCCATGCCAGCCCCAGGTGACGCCTACGGTTTTGACCCCCGCCTGCTTTCCTTCTTTAATATCACCGGTTGTATCGCCGATATAGTAAATATCGCCCGGGAGAAGCTGATATTTTTTTATCGCGTAGAGAATTTTATCTTTTTTGCTCAGCATAAAATCGGAGCCTAAAATTTCTTTAAAATAGTCATCATAACCGAATAATTGGAGCGCTTCTCTGATTGACGCCGTGTCATTGGATGAAACAACAACCAGGCAATGCTTTTTGTGCATTTTCTCGACCACCGGCAAAACATCCGCCATCGGTTTAATATCGTCAATCTTCACCTGCGCGAGAATATCAACAGACGCTTTCATAAACGCTTCCAGATCCACGCCTTTTTGCACCAGCGATTCATAAAAATTTCCCTCGAATAGTTCCAGAAACTCCTCGCGTCCGCGGGTAAGGGGCTGATTAATTTTTATCAGGCAATCCGTGACCGTTTTTTCATAAACATCCAGCGAATCAACCAAAACGCCGTCAAAATCAAAAAGAAACAACTTCATTAAATACTTACTCCTTTGTGCACCCGTTTTATAGCCGTTGCATAAGGTTTTCTCAAAATGCCGCGCTCCGTGATTATTGCCGTAATAAGTTTTGCGGGTGTAACATCAAACGCGGGGTTATAAACTTTCGTGCCGCGAGGCGCGATGCGCTTACCTGAGCAGATAGTTACTTCCGCAGCATCTCTTTCTTCAATAGGGATCGCCTTTCCCGTCTTGAGCGAAACATCAATAGTGGAAACAGGCGCGGCCACGTAAAAAGGAATGCCGTGTTCCTTTGCCAAAATAGCCAGTGAATATGTCCCTATTTTGTTGGCCGTATCGCCGTTGGCGGCAATTCTGTCCGCGCCGACGATTATTTTATCAATTTTGCCCTGGCTCATCAGAAAACCAGCCATATTGTCCGTAATCAGCGTAAAGGGTATTTTTTCTTTTTTCAGCTCCCAGGCCGTGAGGCGCGCCCCCTGCAGGACGGGGCGGGTTTCATCCACATAAACTTGAATGCTTTTCCCCTGCGCCTTTGCCGCGCGCATTACCCCCAGCGCCGTGCCGTATCCGGCGGTGGCCAGCGCGCCGGCGTTGCAGTGCGTGAGAATATTATCATGCCGCGCAATCAGGCGCGCGCCGTTTTTGCCGATCCTGCGGTTGATTGCGATATCTTCAATATAAATTCGTTTTGCCTCGTTGATTAATGCCATGGTTATCTTGCGCGGCGGCAAATACCGGACAAGCGCGAAGCGTCTTTTCATCCGCTCGAGCGCCCAGGCGAGACTTCTCGCTGTCGGTCGCGCCCGGTTTATTTCGTCGCAGATGGATAAAAATTTCTTCCGGAATTTATCAGGCGTCAAATCGCCAAGTTTTAGAGCGCCAAGCGCCACAGCAAACGCGGCCGCCACGCCGATGGCGGGGGCGCCGCGCACTGTAAGGTTTTTTATCGCCGTAATCACCTGCTTGTATGATTCACAGGCAACATACTTTTCCGCGGTAGGCAGGGCTCTTTGATCAAGGAAAACTACTTTATTGTTTTTCCAGCTGATGGTTTTAATCATTTTCCGGCAAGCATTTTTTTGAGCAGGTCGTTGACAATCTGGGGATTGGCCTTGCCCTGCGTGGCCTTCATCGCCTGGCCGACAAAATAACCGAAGAGCTTTTCCTTTCCCGCGCGGTAGTCGGCAAGCTGCTGCGGATTGGCGTCAATAATCGAGGAGATGGTTTTCGCCAGCGCCGCTTCATCGGTGATCTGCACCATTCCCTTTTCGGCGATGACCTCCTGCGGCTTCTTCCCGCTTCTATACATCTCTTCCGCAATGTCCTTGGCCATTTTCCCGCTAATCGTGCCGGCGTCAATCAGATTAATCATTTCCGCGAGAGACGCGGCGGCAATCGGGCAGTCACGGATTGTTTTTTTATCTTCGTTAAGAAACTTCATCACATCGCCCATCAGCCAGTTCGCGGCCTGCTTGGGCTTGGCGCAGATTGCCACCACTTCCTCATAATACTGCGCCAGCGCTTTATCGGCCGTAAGCACGCCCGCATCGTAGGCGGAAATCTGATACTCGCTGATGAATCTTTCGCGCTTGGCCTGTGGCAGCTCCGGCATATCCACGCGGATTTTATCGATCCAGGCCGCGTCAACGATAACCGGCACCAGATCAGGGTCGGGAAAATAACGGTAGTCGTGCGCTTCTTCCTTGCCGCGCATCGAATTGGTCGCGCCCTGCGCGTCATCCCAAAGCCGTGTTTCCTGCACAATCGCGCCGCCGTTTTCCACGATATATTGCTGCCGTTTTATTTCATACTCCAGAGCGCGCTGGACATTGCGGAAGGAATTCATGTTTTTGAGCTCCGTGCGCGTGCCGAATTCCTTTTGTCCTTTGGGGCGGATAGAAACGTTCGCGTCGCAGCGGAAAGAGCCTTCCTCCATGTTGCCGTCGCAGATTTCCAGATAAACCAGAATCTCGTGCAGGCGTTTGAGATAATCCGCCGCCTCCTCGGAAGAGCGGATATCCGGTTCGCTGACGATTTCAATCAACGGCACGCCGGTGCGGTTCAAATCCACGTAGCTGACCGGATTGTGCTCGTCATGCAAGAGCTTTCCCGCATCTTCCTCCATGTGAATTCTGGTGATGCCGATTTTTTTCTTGCCGCCGTTGACTTCCAGCTCTACATAACCATGTTCGGCCAGTGGATAGGCGTATTGTGAAATCTGATACCCTTTGGGCAAGTCGGGATAAAAATAATTTTTTCGCGCGAACTCACAGGTGGGATTAATTTTGCAGTTCGTCGCCAGCGCCATCTTCATGGCGTATTCGACCACTTTTTTATTGAGCACCGGCAAAACGCCCGGCATGCCCAGACAGACCGGGCAGGTGTGGCTGTTGGGCGCGGCGCCGAACTTGGTGGAGCAGTTGCAGAATATTTTTGTGTCCGTTAACATTTGGGCGTGAACTTCCAGCCCGATGACCGCTTCAAACTCCATTACAGCCCAGGCCTCCTTTTTTCGACTTGCGCTTTTCGTTCGTAGGCTGAAGCAACCTGGATCAGTTTTCCTTCCTGAAAATGCCCGGCCAAAAACTGCACGCCGATGGGCAGGCCGGATTTGGTAAAGCCGCAGGGCAGGGAAATGCCGGGAATCCCGGCGAGGTTTGTGGAGATGGTGAAAATGTCGGAAAGATACATCTGCAAAGGGTTGTCGGTTTTCTCGCCGATTTTGAAAGCCGGAGTGGGCGTGGTGGGCGTCAGAATCACGTCGCACTTTTTGAAGGCATCTTCAAAATCGCGTTTAATCAGCGCGCGCACCTGCGACGCTTTTTTGTAGTAAGCGTCATAGTAGCCCGCGGAAAGAGCGTAAGTGCCGATCATGATGCGGCGCTTTACCTCCGCGCCAAATCCCCGCATCCGCGTCTTTCTATACATATCCAGCAAATCACCGCCCGCCGCGCGAAATCCATATTTGACGCCGTCGTAGCGCGCCAGGTTGGAGGACGCCTCCGCCGGCGCGATGATGTAATAAACCGCCAGGCAATATTGCGTGTGCGGCAGCGATATTTCCACGCTCTGGGCGCCGCATTTCTCCATTGTTTTTATCGCCGCTTCGATAGCTGCTTTAACTTCCGGATCGATGCCCTCCACAAAATATTCTTTAGGAATGCCGACTTTCCATCCCTGAATATCTTTGCCGACAAACTGGCGGTAATCCGGAACTTCGACATTAACCGAGGTGGACTCTTTAGGATCATACCCCGCCAGCACGTTCATCATAATCGCGCAGTCTTCCACGTCTTTGGTGAAAGGGCCGATCTGATCCAAAGATGAAGCAAAAGCAATCAGCCCGAAACGCGATACGCGGCCGTATGTCGGTTTCATCCCCACAATTCCGCATAAAGCTGCCGGCTGACGGATGGAGCCGCCTGTGTCGGAGCCAATAGAGGCGATACATTCATCCGCGGCCACCGCCGCCGCGGAGCCGCCGCTGGAGCCGCCGGGGATTCTCTCCAAATCCCACGGGTTGCGCGTGGGGCCGAAATAAGACGTTTCCGTGGATGACCCCATAGCGAACTCGTCCATGTTGGCTTTACCGATAAATATCGCGCCGGCGGCGCGCAGTTTTTCCACCACCGTGGCGTCATAAGGCGGAACAAAATTATGCAGAATATGCGAGCCGCAGGTGGTAGGCAGGCCTTTGGTGCAGACAATGTCTTTGAGCGCGACGGGAATGCCGGAAAGCGGCTTGATGTTGCCCTTTTTAATTTCTTTATCGGCATCAGTGGCGGCGGCAAGGGCTTCTTCCTTGAGCACGCGGATGTAGGAATGAACTTTTTCCTCCACCGCGTCAATTCTCTGCAAAACGGAGCACGTGATTTCCGTGGCCGTCGTTTTTCCTTCTTTGATTTTATCTTGCAGTTCGTGAATGGTTGACTGATATAGTTCCATATGATCCTTTACTCAATGACCTTCGGTACGCGGAAAAACTCCCCGCGCGCGTCGGGCGCGTTTGCCAACGTTTTTTCCGTGCCGATCGATTCGACAACATTATCTTCGCGGAAAGCGTTGGTTACGCCGATGGCATGGCTCATCGGCTCGACACCCTTGGTGTCCAGTTCGTTGAGCTTATCGATGTAGAGCAGAATATCGTTTAGCTGCGCGGTGAATTTTTCTTTTTCCTGCGGCGTTATTTCCAGGCGCGCCAGATGCGCGACATATTCAACTTCCTGAGCGGTTAATTTCAAGCTTTTCTCTCCTCTATCGTCCAGTAAGGACTTATTTTCGCCGTTACCTGTTTAATGATATTGTCGGCGCCGGCCTGGTCTTCCAGCTGGGCCAGCTGTTCTTCCGTGCATTGGGTATCGCCGCGCATCTCTTCCAGGACCGCCTTAACCGAATCAGTTAGCCCCGCCACATGATAGCCGCCTTCCAGCACCGCCACAAAACGTCCCGCGCAGCAGCGATCAGCGATATCGAGCAGGATTCTGGTCATAGCCGCGAATCCTGTGGGGGTGACGCGCATGCCGCCCAGCGGATCCTGAAAGTAGGTATCGAAACCGGCGGAAAGCAACACAAAATCGGGCTTGTATTGCATAGCCGCGGGCTGCAGAATTTTTCTAAAAATTTTCACAAAATCAGCGTCCCCCATCCCCGTGTTCAGAGGGACATTAATCGTGTAACCCGCTCCTTTGCCCCGACCGATTTCCTGGAGGCTTCCCGTGCCCGGATAATAAGGATACTGGTGCGTGGAAAAATACAAAATCCGTGGGTCGTCCTCAAAACTGTGCTGCGTGCCGTTGCCGTGGTGCAGATCCCAATCGACAATCAGAATTTTTTTTAGATTATGTTTATCAATGGCGTGCAGCGCTCCTACAGCCACATTATTAAAAATGCAAAAGCCCGCCGCGCGGTCATATTCCGCGTGATGTCCGGGCGGGCGGACCAGCGCGAAAGCGTTGTCCACCTTTCTATCCATAACGCTGTCGATGGCGTTAAGCAGACCTCCCACAGCCAGCTTGGCTATCTCGTAGCTTTCCGGGCTGGTGGCCGTGTCCGGATCGAGGTAAACACTGTCTTGGCCCGCGGTACTGGCGATATATTCCACGTAGGAAGGCGCATGAACCATTTGAATTTCTTTGTGGGTGGCTTCCCGCGCGGCAATGGCCGTAAATTTTGCGGCCATGTCCGGCCGGCTAAGCATCGCGTAAACCGCCGCCAGCCGCTCGGGGCTTTCCGGGTGATAGGAACCGGCCGAATGCTGCAAATAACGCGGGTCCTGGACAACACCTGTCTTTTTCGGCATGCGTAACCTCCCTGATTTTAATCAGTTAAAGATGTAGAGATGTATCACAAATGAATTTAAAGCGCAAAATATTTCCCCGCAAGTATTTGAAAACCACGCGAAAAATCTGTGCTATTTCATTATCGCCGCCAGCGTTTTGGCATCCGCGCCGAAATAAACTTTTTTGCCGAGCTTCACGACCGGGCGGCGGATCAGGCGTGGCTCTTTAAACATCAGATCAATCAACTGCGCGTCGGTTAGTTTATCTTGTTCCACTTTCATATTTTTAAAACTGGGGCTGCGGAAATTGAACATCTCAGAGGGCTTGCCGCCTTGCAGTAATTTTTCGATTTCCGCGCGGCTGAACGGCTCTTTGAAAAAATCCCGCTCGGCAAATTCAACTTTCTTGCGCAAGAGAAACTCTCTGGCCTGGCGGCAGGTGCTTCACCTGCTCCAGCAATAAAATTCAATTTTCATATATGATCCTCCTTTAGATGGCGCTGATACAGAACTATTGTAAGACACAAATACTTTTCTTCCAAGATAAAATACCGGAATGTAAGCAGCAAATGATTTGTCC